>JACRBZ010000072.1 GCA_016219185.1 Deltaproteobacteria bacterium | reverse complement strand
TGCGGCCAAGTACAACCGATATTGCTTTTCATCTAATACTGAGACTAACAGGTCGTGTCGTATTTTGATTTGCTCTAATGTGATTGACATGAATACAGAATACACTATTTAGATAAATATTCAAGTTGTTTTGTAATTCATACTAAGTCTCGCCATAGTTACCTTCTAATAATAATCCACGATTTCCACGTTAAGTGCGCCAAGTGAACCACATTATACGCTGTACGTCAAATGTCTACTTTGTTGGATGTTTTTATTTCTGTCAATGGTTTTGATGATTGT
The DNA here is from genome assembly GCA_016219185.1 of Deltaproteobacteria bacterium. Classification (GTDB taxonomy): domain Bacteria; phylum Desulfobacterota; class Desulfobacteria; order Desulfobacterales; family Desulfatirhabdiaceae; genus RAAP-1. The sequence goes on along the minus strand of JACRBZ010000072.1, from coordinate 213,086 downwards.
TTTGAAGGACGAATACGCCGAAACTCGTTTCATTGTGAAACACTGGTTGTATCCCCGGTTTTGCAAGGTTTCCCCCATTCCTATCTATTTTGATGTTCCAAACTGAAACGCCAGCATAGCCGATATAATCCCTGCACTCGGCTCAATTTTCCTTCCATAGCAATTTATATTCAATATTTCAGTGCATTATTGATATGTTTTTGTATTGGCATCAATTTTGATTACAGGAAGTATCAGGCATCGCTTTGGAAAGGGAAAATAAGTTGATGGAACAGATTCTGGTGTGCATGGACATCCGGCAGGATGCAGACGGCCCTTTTCCCCTCTTGAATCAGGACGCGACGGACGATTTTCTGGCAGCGGTGTATCGGGCCATTCATCTGGCGGAACGGATCAAGGCCAATGTCCATATTTTACTGGTTATATTTCAAAAATCGGCATCTTCCCCGGCAGACTCTCTTATCGGACTTGAAGGTGAGGCCAAAAAACATCTCGAATTGATGATTGAAACCGCCAGATCCAATGGGGTGAACGTCCATCATTACATTGCAAAAGGGAATTTTGAAGCCGAGGTCATCCGATTTGTCACTGAGAAGAAAATCACTTTGCTGATTTTAGGACTTCCGCACGGGGATTCTGAAAATTCCGTGGAATTTAATAAAACACTTAACGGCATTCGCCAAAACGTCCGGTGCGCCATCGAGCTGGTACGCCGGAAAGAACATTTAACAAGGAGGAAATAACGTAATGACTCTACCCTGGCATCTTTACCTGCCGATTGCAGGCAACAGCGTGAACATTCTGCTGGTTTTCGGAATGGGCGGCATTGTCGGGCTCTTATCGGGCATTTTTGGAGTGGGCGGTGGTTTTCTGATGACTCCGCTGCTGATCATGATGGGGATTCCGCCCACGGTGGCAGCGGCTTCGGACTCCAATCAAATAGTCGGCGCTTCCACGGCCGGAACGATTGCCCATTTTCGCATGGGCAACGTGGACATTAAAATGGGACTGCTGCTTCTTATCGGCGGCGTGATCGGCGGAACCGGCGGCGTTCAGCTCATCAAGTTTCTGAACCGTCTGGGCAGTGCGGATTTTCTGATTTCCGTCACTTATGTACTGATGCTGGGCTTTATCGGAATATACATGTTCCAGGAAAGCCTTCAGTCCCTGAGAACCCGGCATAAAAAACCACCGACTTCCGCTTCCAAGCCATCGGCGTATGCCCGAATCGTTCAGACTTTGCCGGGACAGATGATGTTCGATAAATCAGGCGTCCGGCTCTCTATCCTGATGCCCTTGATTCTGGGCGGGTTTGTCGGCGTGCTTTCCGCGATCATGGGGGTCGGCGGGGGCTTTATCATGGTTCCCGTCATGGTGTATCTGCTGCGCATGCCCATGCACGTCGTGGTTGGCACCAGCCTTTTCCAGATTTTGTTTACCTGCGTGAATGTGACCGTCATGCAGGCATACACCAATCATACGGTCGATTTCGTCCTGGCCCTGATTCTGCTGCTGGGCTCGACGATCGGCGCCCAGTTCGGCGTCCGGATCAGCAAAAAACTAAAAGCCGATCAGTTAAAGATTCTTCTGGCATCCCTGGTGCTGGTCGTGATGGTCAAAATGCTGGTCGATTTGCTGCTTACCCCGAACATTCTGCTGGCGTATATCGGAGGACATTAAAAATGACAAGAACATGTGCCGGAATGATAATGGCGTTAATGTTACTAACCCAGGCTTCGCTGCTGAAAGCCGAGGAGCCGCTTCAGGTCTCCCAGTTTCCGGATCGGATATCCATCGGAACATTTTACAACGGAACCCGGATTTCCATAAACGGAACCCTGCCCGCGGACAGTGAAGTTGTTGTCCGGATGACCGGCGAAGCAGCCACCCTCCGAATGAAAAAAAAAGGGAAAGTCTTCGGACTGCTCTGGATGAACCGCGATACCGTGACCTTTGAATCCGTACCAAAAGCTTTTTTGCTCTACACGCCCCATAATTTCGAGGACATTTTCAAGACCCTGCCAAAAGATGATCCGGTCAGACAACTCGGGCTGTCGGCCCTGGAAGAGAAAATCACCGTCAGTCCGGATTCAAGCGACAGCGGAGCTTTGGTTAAGGAGCTGTTGAAACTGAAAAAAAATGAAGGCATTTATGCGGTCAGCGACAATGTTCATTATACGCCGCCTGCCGAAGGCCGGAAAAAATTCGAAGCGGATATCATCATTCCTCCCAAACTTTCTCCGGGAGTCTACAAGGTTGAAGTATTCATGGTTCAAAATAGAACCATCGTCGCAAGCTATGATCATTCTTTGACAGTGGCGCTGGAGAGCTTTCCCAAAATACTGTCCCTGCTTGCATTCGATCATGGTGCGATGTATGGTATTCTGGCTACTTTGATTGCGGTTGTGGCGGGACTTTTAACCGGTGTATTTTTCAAAGGCAGCAAGGGCGCACACTAAAGGCGTTCCGGCTGAAGGTTCAGACAAATTTTCCATTAAGCCATCAAGGATTGAGATGACTTTGTAAAAAGCTCCAGATGCGAGGCGTGCAAATCCTGAGGACCGGCCTTCCGCCTGCCGTACATTTTGGTACGCCGCAATGACGAAGGATGCCGCGCAACGACCGGCGTTCCTCCTGCTGGATTTTTTACAAAGTCATCAAGGATAAAGAAAATGATATACGAGATGATGCGCTTTATCCGGGGCATGAAAAATTATCTGAAGCAATACCGCAGCCTGGAAACGGAATATCCTTTTGCCAAGCTTTTTAAAAAATTTCAGAACATCCTGGCGGCAAACAACGCCTCGATGGAACTGATTGCGGATATGGGAGACAAGCTCAGCGGGGAGTATGTTTTTGACCAGCAATATATCTTATCGACATATGACCATCTGAAAAATCAAATATATCGGCTGATATTTGACCTCAATACCCTGGCTCCCGGAAAGTATGTTCGGCTTTTCGATGTGTTTGAAGATATTCATGACACGATTCAGCAAGAGCTTTCCGGGAAATGGGTGCTTCCCCTGGGCGATGCCGTCATGCCCTACTCCGAGTTAAGCCAGGATATGTATGAACTGGTGGGCAATAAGAATGCCAATCTGGCAGATATTCGAAACATTCTGGAACTTCCGACACCGGACGGGTTTGCGATTACCACCAGTGCTTTTCGGGCGTTCCTGGAAAAAAACGGGCTGGATGATTATCTCCAGCAGGCAATGGCGTCCTGGGATCCCGAGGATGAAACCGCCACTGAAAAAATCGCAGCGGATATCCAAAAGCAGTTTCTGTCCGGCGGTTTTCCCCTGGAAGTAACGCGGCAGATCCAAACCGCCATCGAAACGTTGCAGGAGAAAACCCCCAAGGAAGCCTTGTTCTTTGCCGTAAGAAGCAGCGCGTGGGGAGAAGACAGCATTCACAGCTTTGCAGGTCAGTACAAGACCTTTTTGAACGTCCCCGCGGATCAGTTGCAGGATAGTTATCGAAAAGTGCTTGCCAGCGCCTATTCTCCCGGCGTTTTAACATACCGCCATCAAAAAGGCTTCCATATTCATGAACTGGCGATGTCGGTGGGATGTCAGGTGATGGTGAAAGCCAGAACCAGCGGCGTCATTTATACACTGGACACGCTCTCTGCTGAAAAAGACGCCCTTCTGGCAACGGCTGCCTGGGGACTGGGCGCTCCGGTGGTTGAAGGTAATGTGGCAACGGATCATTACCGGATTACCCGCACACCGCCGCATACACTCTGCGGTTTTAACGTGGTTCACAAGTCCACCATGCTGGTTGCGACAGCAAACGGAGGGACCGAGCTGACGCCTGTTCCCGAAGAATTGCAGCAAAAGGCATGCCTGACGCCGGAACTGGCTCAGAAACTGGCGGAAACTGCGCTGCTGATCGAGCGCTACTTCAAAAGGCCACAGGATATCGAATGGGCCATTGACCCGGAAGACCGGGTGATGATTCTTCAGGCACGGCCGCTGAACATCCAATTGCAGGCCGGATGCGCCAAGGATCAAGTTGACATATCTGCGGCGGATCACCCCGTGCTGTTAAAAAACCAAGGCGTTGTCGTCCAGCGCGGCGTAGCGGCCGGCAAAGTGTTTATTCTGGAAAATAACGCGGATATTCTGAACGTTCCTTATGGCGCGATTCTGGTTGCCAGGCACACCTCTCCGCGCCTGGCAAGGGTGATGCGCAAGGTTCACGGGATTCTGACAGACATTGGATCTCAGATGGGGCATATGGCCACCATTGCCCGTGAGTTTCGGGTTCCGACCATTGTCAATACCGGCATCGCCACGCAAATCCTGAAAACCGGCGATGAGATCACCCTGGATGCTTCCCAGAACATGGTTTACGCAGGCTATGCCAAAGATCTTTGTTATGAAGAAATCACCGCTGAAGATGTGTTTGAGGAATCCTACGAATATCGCCTGCTTCGCCGGATCCTGCGAAAGATCAGTCCGCTGAACCTATTGGATCCGCATGATAAAAATTTCAGACCGTCCGGATGTAAAACCGTGCATGACATCATCCGGTTTATTCATGAAAAGGCGGTTAAGGAATTGATTCATTTAGGGGATACCCGAATCGGCCGCAGCGATGCCGCTTCCAGACGACTGAAATTCGGCATCCCCCTGGGGCTCGTTGTCATTGATATCGGCGGCGGCGTTCAGACCCGAACCACATCGGCAAAAGACGTCAGTCCGGATGACATTACGTCGGTTCCCATGAAAGCGTTTCTGGAAGGACTGATGGCGCCAGGGTTGTGGAGTACCGAGCCGATGTCCGTGGATTTCGGAAGCTTTATGTCCAGCCTGACCCGGACGTATTCAGATTTTTCGGCCCGCGGACAAAATCTTGCGGTTCTCTCGGCCGAATACCTGGATCTCAATCTGCGGCTGGGGTATCATTATAACATTATTGATGCCTATATCGCGGAAAAACAAAATGACAATTACGCCTATTTCCGATTTCTCGGCGGCGTCACGGATGTCACCCGCAGATCCAGGCGCGCAAGGTTCATCGGCGAAGTGCTGGAACGATTCAATTTCCGCGTTGAGATCCGAGGGGATCTTGTCATTGGCCGCATTAAAAAACTGGACCCGGCTGCCATGTATGAAAAAGTGAAAATGCTTGGTTGTCTGGTGGCTTATACCCGGCAACTGGATGTTCAGATGCACAGTGATGAGAATATCGCGCATCATGTAACCGATTTTTTTCAAAGGAGCGTACAACCATGACATCGGATCATAAAACAACCGTATTACTCCTGGATGATGAACCCATTGTCTGCAAGCGGCTTAAACCATCGCTTGAAAAAGCAGGCTATGACGTCGAGGCATTCACCAAAAGCCGGGAAGCCATGCACCGACTGACGGAAAAGGAATTTGATATCGCGATTACGGACCTTAAAATGGATGGCATGGATGGCATGGCTTTTCTGACAGAGGTCAAAAAACGGCATCCCGCAACTGAAGTCATTGTGATCACCGGGTTTGCCACGATGGAGACGGCAAAAGAATCCTATCAGAAAGGCGTGTTTGATTTTGTGGCAAAGCCCTTCAAACTGGGAGAAATCCTGGAAGTGGTGAAAAAAGCCGAGGCCAAACGCAGACCATCCTGAAAACAGGGATCGGAAAGGAGAATATCATGAGAATTTTGTTTGCCGGCGATGAGCATCCCTACAGCGCACACGCACTTAAAAAAGTCATTGAACTGGCCCGGCATACCTGGGCGGATGTAACGCTCCTGTCTGTTTTGCCTGCCCAGTCTTCCTTGCAGGGGGAGTCTTTGCCATCCCAGGACCCGCGGGTTCTGGCGCTACGCCGCTACCGGGAGGAATTCCTGGAAGTTTTGGGAAGTTCCGATTCCCCGTACGCCCTGGAGAGATGGGGCCATGAATGGGTACCACTCAGAAACGGAAGCTGGGAAGAGATCAAGGTCTGCCGAGGGGTGAAAAAAGATGTCAAGGTCCGCATCCGGGCGGGAAATGCGGATACCGAAATACTGAATGAGGCGGATAAAGACGGCAGCGACCTGATCGTTCTGGGTTGCGCCAAGGGCGCGCAGTGTGTTTGGGAAGCATCGGCGGCCACGCCCCGGAAAGTAGCCGGCAACGCCGCATGTTCCGTTCTTCTGGTCAAAGAGGATAAACCGATCCGGCGCATCCTTGCCTGTATTGACCAGATTTCCGTAAGTCAGGAATCCCTGGAGATGATCAACCAGCTCGTAACCATCCATAACGCGCAACTGGAGCTTATCGGCCTGACCCAGGACGGCGGTGCAAAGTCCGAAGCCTATACCCGCCTGATTCAAATCGGAGATTACTACAGCGACAAGGGCATCCCGGTAAATACCCGGCTGGCGGAATTGTCCAAATTCGAAGCCGTGATTTCAACCAACACCGGGCAGGATCTTCTGGCGTTCTGGATGGGAAAAAAATCTTTACTGACCCGGCTGTTTCCCAGGGATTGGGTGGAAAGATTTGTCGGCATTTGCCAGACGTCGGTCCTGGTATTGAGATAACCGTAAAAAAGAGGTGATAAAAATGAAAGTTCTGGTAGCCGTTGATAAAAGCGAGGAATCCCAAAAGGCGCTTAAATATGCCTGTCATTTGCTGGAGCATTTTGACGCCAAGGTCGATGCCGTTTATGTCAAACCCGATGAATCGGATGTTGGCGCTGAAACCCTGTATGCCCCGTTTGCCGGTCAGGAGCAGATATCGGCGTGGATAGAAAAAGAAGCCGTTGCCGTTGCCGAAGAGGTGCTGAACTCCTGTGAGGTATGCGAAAGCGGAAAAGTCCCCTGCTGGCCCCGGATTCTCACCGGAGATCCCGCTGATGAAATCCTGCATTTTGCCGATATCCAGCGTTATGACATGATCGTTCTGGGTGCGCAGGAGCATTCAGCCCTGAAAGGGCTTATCCTTGGCGCAGTGCATGCCAAAATTCTGCATCATGCCCGTCAACCGGTACTGATCGTTCGTAATTTTCGTCCCATTCATCGTGTTTTAATCGCTTACCGGGGGTCGGCATGCGATCAGGATGCTCTGAATTTTATTGGGCTCATGCTACAAAAAAGAAAACCGGAGATCACTATTTTACATGTTCAGGAGTTTGGAAGGGGCGAAAACGAACCATCGGCGCAGACCTGCCTTCTCAATGCGGAGCAGAAACTCAAAGAATTTGAGCATACCCCCGATACCAAAATGACAAAAGGCGATTTTACGGATGAAATCCTGAAAGAAGTGGCGACCGGCAGATACGATCTGGTCGTTTTAGGCGCTTATGGTCATAAACGTCCCAAATATCTCAGCCTCATCAGCGATGAAGCCCTCAATATTGCCCGCCTGACAACACGTCCCGTTCTGGTCTTTCGGGATGCCGCGAAATGAAAGAGCCCCGGCACCTTCTTTCTCGACAAATTCGGGTGGTGGGTTCTGCTTCAATCTGAGCGACTTATTTTTTTATGATTTTCTCCGGGTCATTCATGACTTTCTTGAATTCTTTGATGGCTTTTCCCAGGGAACTGCCGAGTTCAGGAAGTTTTCCAGGCCCAAAAACGATCAGGGCAATGACGAGTACAACCAACAAATGCATCGGTGAAAAAAGTTCTCCAACCATAATCTGTCTCCTATTTTAAATTAATGGTGGCATTATAGTTTGAAATAATGGTTTCATCAATAGCATCTTTTCCAAGATGGGGTGCTTTTGATAGGCTTGTTCCGCCCTTTCTTTTAAAATCAAAGGCTATTGCATTTGGCAAAGTAAAACTGATATAAATATTTATGCACGCTTATAAAAAAGTTTTTCACTGCATGGGGGTCTTCTATGCACCTTTTTCCCAATAACGCCAATGGGGGAATCCATACAGCAATTAACTGTTTTACTATAAGGGCGGATTAGAAGTAATGGGAGACAAAGTAACTGCAAGAGTCCGTAATCGCCGTGTTCACATGGCAAATGAACGGACTTTTCTGGCCTGGATCAGAACAAGCATAGGGATAATGGCTTTTGGGTTTGTCGTTGTCAAATTTGCCATTTTCATTAAGCAAATTGCATCGTTATTGACAAAAGCCGGATTTCCGGAAACGCATCTCGTTCAGCCCCCCCATGGTTATTCGTCATTTTTCGGGATTGCGCTCGTGGGTCTGGGCGCCTTGATGGGTCTGCTTGCATTCGTCCGATACAAAAAGGTTGAGAAACAAATCGACGAAGATACTTATCAACCGTCATTGATCCTGGATATTATGCTGACCCTATCCATTCTTGCAGTGGGGATATTTCTTGTCATCTATCTGATTCATAGCACTTCAGACTTTCTCATCACCTGAAAGCCTGGGATATCATGAACTTCATGCACAACTTCGTTGGACGTCTGTTGTTTGGTTTCTCCATGCTGGCCATGATGGTTGGTTTGGTCTGGTTTTCCGCTCACAAAAATTTCCCGATTCTACAAGATGTCCTTTCAGACGATCTCTATGGCGATATCGCCGTCGCACGTCCATTGATCACGTATCAGGAATTGGTTGTGGTTTTTGTCGATACAAAGCGATTCCATGCCGACGATCTGGCACACCGCATTGCCCGGGCTGGGGCTGCTGTTGCAATAATCGATACTGCCCGCGCCATGCGGGCACTCGCCAGCGGCGGGAATCATTGCCTGAACGCTGACCGTGTAATGGAGCCAATGGGAATGTTATCAAACTGGGCAAATGCATCAAAAGATAAACGCTCCATCTTAGCCGGCATTGGCGCGGGCGGTCTGCTGCCGTTTCTCTCCGCCGGGACGAAATCAGGCGGCGCGTCGAGAAACCTGTCCGTGGACTTTTCCGCAAAATTGCCGGACGGATCAGGGCCATGTTCCCCGCTGACTTCAGCGCTGATAAAGGGGCATCGTGTGCTGACATCCTCGCCGGCGTTAAACGGCAAATGGCTGGCGGTGTGGACGGATCAGCCCGAAGACAATACCGCGATATTCGTTCGCGGCTTATCGGGCGCCGAAACCGCGATCGCGCCTTATGATACGCCGCTTGATACCGTTGTTGTCAAAGAAATACAAAAAATAATCGCAGAAGAAAACCGCACCTGGGCCAATCCCTTGCCGGTTGTAGAACTACCCGCAACAAATCCGAATGATACGGTTACCCTGTTTTATTCAGGGGATGGGGGCTGGCGCGATCTGGATCGGGCTGTTGCCGGACAAATGGCCGATCTTGGATACCCTGTCGCTGGCGTGGATACGCTCCGCTATTTCTGGAGCAACAAGACGCCGGAACAAGCTGCAAGCGATTTGACGGCAACAATGGCATATTACCGTACAGCCTGGAAGGCTAAAACCTTCGTGCTTGCCGGGTATTCCTTTGGTGCCGATATCCTGCCCGCGGTCTATAATCGCCTGTCAGAGGCGGATCGAAAAGACGTTGCCCTGCTTGTCCTGTTGGCGCTATCCAGAAACGCTGATTTCGAAATACATGTCTCGGGTTGGGTGGGAAAAAACAGCAGCGGATTGCCGATATTACCTGAACTGAGCCGAATTCAGGGGAATAAAATTCTATGCATCACCGGGCAGGAAGAAAAAGCGGACTCAGCCTGCACGGCGCTGTCAACTCCCGGCGTCATGCGGATAGAGCTGCCGGGCGGCCACCATTTTGATCAGGATTACCCAAAACTGGCAATGCGAATCATCGAATCATATCGTCAGATCGGTTTAAAAGGCGGCAACTGATCAGCGAGTTCAGTAGCGTTTAATTTGCTTCGGGAAACCATTATGAAACGTGAATCCGTTCTGATTTATATCCAAAAAGCCGCTCATCTTCTTCCCTTGTTTTTATTCGGATTGGCACTGTTCATTGTTCATAATGAATTAAAAACCCACCACATAGACCACATTCTGCTGTCTGTTAAAGGTGTGCCCGTAAGAATTCTGGCTGCAGCGGTTGCACTGACTGCTTCCAATTATATCGTCCTTGCCGGTTATGACATATTGGCGCTTCGTTACACCGGACATGAACAAATACCCGTATTAAAAATTCTGGCGGCATCTCTGATCAGTTACTCCATCAGCAATAACACCGGTCATGCCTGGGCCGCCGGCGGATCGGTCCGGTATCGCTTTTATTCTGCATGGGGAATACCGGGCTGGGATGTATTGAAAATTTCACTTTTTTTGACGATTACTTATTTTTTAGGCATCCTGACGCTGGGATTATTCAGCAGTCTGCTCCTGCCAAGATACCTGCTGCATCCCATAAAAAATCCACAAATGATCCACGGGTTGACCGCAATCTGCGCACTTTCCCTGGGCGGCTACTGGGCCGCTGTTTTTTTCTGGAGAAAACCACTGATTATTAAAGGATTGGAATTCCGGCTTCCTTCCATAGGCATAACTTTTGGGCAGACATTGATTGCCGCGATTGATGTCATTTTATCCTCGCTGGTTCTCTGGGTATTTCTGTCGAGTCGGGTCGAAACCAGTTTCACTGCATTTTTATTGATTTTTGTCCTTGCTCAAGTTTCTGGCGTTATCAGTCAGATCCCAGGCGGGATCGGCATATTTGAAAGCGCTTTTTTATGGCTCATGTCGGCTATTCAGTCGCCGCACCATCATCATCCGTCGCTGATCGGAGCCTTACTGCTGTACCGGATAATTTATTATTTCCTGCCCCTGATACTTGCGGGGGGAGGTCTGCTGGGCTATGAAGCCTTTGCCAGACGCAAAGCCCTGGTTGAAGGCAGCAGGGTTTTCAGGCGTTTGTTATCCGCCACCATCCCGCAGATATATTCAATATTGTTGTTATTTTTCGGAGGCATACTCCTGGTTTCCGGAGCCATACCGGCAAAATCGTCGGCAATGGACTGGCTGAGCGGCTTTATCCCCTTACCCGTTATTGAAATATCCCATCTTCTCGGCAGTCTGACAGGACTTCTTCTGTTGTTTTTGGCCCGGGGGATACGTCTTCGCATTGACGCCGCATGGTACGGCAGCCTAATGATGCTGGCAATGGGTACCATTGTTTCGATGCTCAAGGGGTTTTATTGGCATGAATCCCTGGCATTATCCGTGATGTTGATATTGATGCTGCCCGCAAGAAGTTATTTCAGGCGCAAATCGTCCCTGTTCGATATGCCATTTTCGCGTCCGTGGATTCTGATGATATTGATTGTTCTGGCCGGTTCGACTTGGCTTGGCTTCTTTGCTTATCGAAATATTCAATACGCAAACGAATTATGGTGGCAATTTTCCTATAAGGCCGATGCCCCCCGTTTTCTGCGGGCATTGCTGTTATCTGCTGTGTTAACGACAGGCTATGCCTTGTATTATTTATTGACCGTGGCACGTCCCAGGACACTTAAAAAGCCCAATTCAGGGGAATTGGACGAGGCAACTGCTTTGATATCCAATGCGACGGATCCCCGGGGATTTTTGGCTTTGATAGGTGATAAGTATTTGAGTTGGAGCAAGGACAGAAAAGCATTTTTAATGTTTGCCATTACGCCGAAATATTGGATTGTCATGGGCGATCCCGTGGGTGACCCGAAAGCTGCTGACAGCCTGCTCTGGCATTTTCGCGAACAGGTTGATCTATATAACGCTAAATGCGTGTTCTATCAGGTCAGTGATAAATATTTGCCATACTACCTTGATCTCGGGCTATCCCCGTTAAAAATCGGCGAAGAGGCCAGGGTCAATCTCGCGAAATTCTCTTTGCAAGGCGGAAAACATGATTCACAGCGTAGCGCCCGCAATAAGTTCACCAAAAAAGGCTACTATTTTGCGATTCTTACCGAAAATGAGTTAAAAGATAGCTTGGCGGTTTTGCGAAATATTTCAGATCAATGGCTTTTGAAAAAGCATACACGTGAAAAAGGCTTCTCTCTGGGTTTTTTCAATGAAGATTATCTTTGCCGCACGGATGTTGCCGTAGTATACGATTCATCAGGACGCATCCGGGCATTTGCCAATCTCTGGAAAAACATCAATAAGGAAGAGCTGTCGATTGACCTGATGCGTTATGATCCGGAAAGTCCGAGCGGCATTATGGAATTTTTATTCGTCGAGTTGATGTTGTGGGGGAAAATGGAAAATTATCAATGGTTTTCACTCGGAATGGCGCCACTTGCCGGATTGGAAAGGCATCCACTGGCACCTTTATGGCATAAAATCGGTACCGCAATATTTGATCTGGGCGAGGAGTTCTATAACTTTGAAGGCCTTTACGAATATAAGGCAAAATTTGAACCCGAGTGGCTACCTCGCTATCTGGCGGCGCCTGCTGGAATATCCGCCCCCTTTATTCTGATGACCGTTGCCCGCCTGATCTCAGGCGGTTGGAAAGGAATATTTTCCAAATAAAAGGAGTAAAATATCATGATGATATTCCCCTTTGAAAAATATTTGGGATTGATTGCCATGGGATTTGGTGTCGGAGCCTATGGAACACTTATCGGCGCCGGTGGCGGGTTTGTGTTGATGCCGATTCTGCTCTTGCTCTATCCGGACCGGTCGCCGGAGTTGTTGACGAGTATTTCGCTGGCCGTGGTTTTTTTTAACGCAGCCTCGGGTTCGGAAGCTTACGCCCTGATGAAGCGAATCGACTACAAATCCGGCTTCTTGTTTGCCCTGGCCACCATCCCGGGATCTATTATCGGTGCAATGAATACCTCCATCGTGCCCAGGCGCATTTTTGATATTATTTTTAGCGTGCTGCTGATCTTTGCTTCCATTTTTCTGGTGCTCCGTTCGGGTCCAGCAAAGGAAACCCGGAAAGAGCCCCGTACCTTACGGCACAAAATACTCCGCAGTCTCGTGGATTCGCACGGCATCATTTATGAGTACGAGTTCAACCCTTATTTAGGGGTCGTATTGAGCGTTTTTGTCGGATATCTGTCGAGTTTTCTGGGTATCGGCGGCGGAATCATCCATGTACCGATCCTGTCGTATTTCCTGGGATTTCCCGTTCATATCGCAACCGCAACTTCCCATTTCATACTGGCGATCATGGCATTGACCGGAACAATGGTACATATTTTCAAAGGAACCTTCCATCAGGGCGTTCACATGACCGTTTCTTTAGCGATCGGAGTTGTAATAGGCGCCCAATTGGGAGCGCATCTGTCGGAACGGATCAAGGGAGAATGGATCATCCGTGGTCTTTCCATTGCGCTGGGACTTGTGGGGCTCAGAATTTTAATGCTCGTCTTGTGGTAATCCGGGAATAGCCACATTTTGCATCAAGCTAAAAACGTGAGCCTATCATGGAACGGGTCCGGGGGTCACCGCGCTCATGGAATAAACGTAAGTTGGGGCAATCTCTGAAAATAGTATTTCCATCAACCCATATCCACGTGGAGGTGCAAATGTTACGCAACCATTTCAATAAAAAATGCTGTGTGTGTTTGTTGGTTCTGGGGATCACTCTGGGAGTGTCACAATTTTTGGTTATAAGCGCGTCGACTGCGGAAAATTCTTCAGCCATTGATCTCAGCACCGCCATCGCCGTTGTTTCAAAACAGGCCATTCCGGCAGTTGCCCATATCGAAGTGACCCAGCATCAGGAAGTCAACAATCCGTTGGTTCCGTTTGAAAACGACCCTTTCTTTCATTATTTTTTTAACGCTCCCCGCCGGATGCCAAAAAAATTCAAACGGGAGATGAAAGGACTGGGGTCCGGAATGATCATGGATGCCGATGGCCATATTCTGACCAACAATCACGTGGTTGCCGGCGCCAACGAAATTGAAGTGCTGCTGGCGGATGGCAACCGTTACACGGCCAAACTCGTGGGAGCCGATCCCAAGACCGATCTTGCCGTCATTCAAATCAAGGCAAATGGAAAACTTCCCCATGTGGTCTTCGGCGACTCCGATAAAATGGAAGTCGGTGACTGGGTCATCGCCATTGGTCATCCCCGGGGGCTGGATCAGACGGTCACCCAGGGAATTATCAGCGCCAAGCATCGCCGCGGCATTCTGGATCCCACCAGTTATCAGGACTATCTGCAGACCGATGCTGCCATCAATCCAGGCAACAGCGGCGGCCCTCTGCTGAATCTTGAAGGAAAGGTGATCGGCGTCAATGCAGCCATTTTCTCTGAATCCGGTGGATTTGAAGGTATCGGTTTTGCCATTCCCAGCAACATGGCAGTTTACATTTCCAGGTCACTGATTGCGCATGGCAAGGTGGAACGCGGGTGGCTGGGAGCAACGCTTCAGGAGTTAACACCGGATCTCACCAAAGCGATGAATCTTAAAACTTCCAAAGGCGCGCTCATTGCGGATCTGGTCAAGGGAGGCCCGGCCGATGCTGCCGGCATTCAAAAAGGCGACGTTGTGACGACTTATCAGGGAAAGGAAATCCCAAACGGATCCACCCTGCAAAATGAGGTCGCCAACACGGAAATCGGTCAGGAAGCAACCGTGACTGTGGTTCGGGGAGGGAAAACGCAAGATCTGAAGGTAAAAATCGAAAATCTGGAAAATGCGGTCAAAAAAATGGCGATTTCCTTGAAAGGACGTTTGGGAGTAACCGTTCGGCCGGTGACTGCAAATGAAGCCCAGCAATTCGGGTTGGAAGAAGGACAGGGGGTCGCCATTGCATCGCTTCAGGCAGGGGGAAGCCTGGCTAAAGCCGGATTTGAAGTCAACGATATTATCCTTTCCATCGACGATCAGCCGGTCAGGGATGAACAAAGTTTTGTCAATCTGCTTGAAACGCTGAAGCCGCGTCAGACGGTTCAGATATGGGCACTCGATCACAATTCCGGCCAAACCGCCGATGTCCAGGTAAAGGTACGATAGGGACGACTGCGCAGACGGGGAGATAAGGGATATCGGCAGTCTCGGTTAGAATTTACTGAATATCCCGATCATGGTCAAATACTGGTCGAACTCACGATAATTGCCGTTTGTTATCCCATCCTGTTGATTCCGGCCCAGGTTGGCAGTGATACCCATATTAACCCCGATATTGGCCGTGATGTTATAGGTCAGGCCGGTGGTTAAAACATACATCCAATCATCACGTCGCGAGGGAGCGGATCCGGTGGTCAGGTTTCCGACCGTGTAATCTCCAGTGTTCAGCCGGCCGCCCAGATCCCAGGTCAGCGCGTTATTAAACCGGTGACGGCAGCTCAGGTCATAGCTGCTGTCAAAAAAAGGAGCCTGTCCGGTGCTGGACACCCATCGTGATCCTTTGTATTTAAACGTTATCGTGTCATATTCCGAGATTTCAGCGGTCAGCATGGACTCTCCATAAAAATTTACCTGATTTTTATCGTTCACCGGGGCACTGTCCATATACGTCCGATAGTCCGGCCCGCAAAGCAGTGACAGGGTCAGCCACCTGAAGGGTTTGCCCTCAATGCCGACAATGGCCCGGTGATAGTCGTTGGTGGAACTGTATGCCGAATTTATGATTTGTTCCTGATATTGGTGCCCATAACGATATCCCAGGAAAATGGCCAGTTGCGTAAAGACCCTGCGGCCGACATCCGCTCCGCCATTGATATCGTAACGGTCGGCATAATTCTGATATCCGCTGATTGCCCGCTGATCTGTCAAAAAGTTGTAAAACAGCAGTGAACCCGTTGGACGGACGAAGAATTTGTCCCAATCACATTGAAAAGCCATTTTCATGCGGTCCTGGTACTGATTCCGCCGTTCACGGGGAAAGCCATTGGCATAAGAGCTGCGAACATTGTCCGGAGCGGGATAGGTGGGGGCAACACTGCTGCCATCGACGTAGAGAAATGAATTATCAAGGGTGAAAGAAAAATTATCCGACTTGCCTTTGACCGTGCTGGAAATGCGATGGGCGGTGTTGCTTTCTTCCGAATCCTGAAAATACGTTGCAAAATCGGGCTCATAACTTAGTGACAGGACTTGCAGCACGTGGGGGTTTTCCAACAGGGGGAGAAAGCTGATCCGGATTTTCGGTGATATCGTGGTGATCCAGGAATAACGTTTCGGCATGCCGTCACCGGACACGCCCAAAAGGTTATTGTCATAACTTTCCTTTGCCCCAACGGATAGTTCCGTCAGCCACGCCGGTTTGCTCCAGGCGGATGCGCTTATGGCGGGACCAACTGATTCAGTTGCGTTTTCCAGTGCAAATACCGTAGCGGTCATTCCGATGACAATGACCCAAATTAACAGAATGAAATAATCAGATATTTTTTTCATGTTTTATGCGCTCGGGTTTCATGGACGCGACACGAAACCAATCGGGCGAATCCGCCCCAACTCAATCTTCCAGGTTATACCGCCGCAGTTTTCGCCACAGGGACACCCGGTCAATTCCCAGGATTGCCGCTGCCTTGGTTTTGTTGTTTCCGACCTGATCCAGAATCCAGGCGATATACGATTTTTCATTTTCATCCAGCGTGAGAAAATCGCTCTTTCTCTGGCACTGAATATGAAATTTAAGCTGCTGAAGGTCGGCGGGGAGGTGTTTGATTTCAATTACAGATCCGGTTGAAAGCGTTACGGCCCGTTCAATAATATTCTCCAGCTCCCGGACATTTCCCGGAAACCCGTAATTCATCAGAATATCCATGGCCTCATCCGACAGGCGAGTCACATCCTTGGCCTGGGCGTCCGAGAACCGTTTCATGAAATGCCGACACAACATGGCAAGGTTGTCTTTTCGGTCCGTCAGCGGGGGAACGTGCAGGGAAATGACGTTCAAACGATAAAACAGATCCTGCCGGAATTTTCCGGCATCGACCTCTGTTTTCAAATCCTTGTTCGTGGCCGCCAGTATCCGGATGTCGATGGGAATTTCCTCAACCCCGCCGACGCGGATCAGGGTCCTTTCCTGAAGCACCCGAAGCAGCTTTACCTGCATGGAAAGCGGCATATCCCCGATCTCATCCAGCAGAATGGTTCCGCCCTGAACCGATTCCAGCAGGCCTTTGCGGATTCCCCGCGCACCGGTAAAGGCTTCCTTCTCATGCCCGAAAAGCTCATTGGCCAGGAGATCTTCATTAAAAGCACCACAGTTAATGGCCAGAAATCGTTTTGCGGAACGTTGGCTCAACTGGTGAATGGTTTTGGCGACAAGTTCCTTTCCGGTACCGGTTTCTCCCAGAATCAATACCGTACAGTCCGAGGGCGCAATCTGCTCGAGAGTGTCTTTCAGGGCGATCATTTTGGGATTCTGTCCGATCAGAAGGGGGAACGTCTGCTGGGTCTGGATTTGTTTCTTTAATTCGGCAACTTCCTGTCGAAGAGAGCGTTTTTCGATGGCCTGGTGCACCAGAATGCGAACTTCATCGATCTGATAGGGCTTGGGAAGATAATAAAATGCGCCTTTCTGCATGGCCTCGACCGCTGAGGTAACCGTGGCAAAACCGGTAACGACAATGACCTCTGTGTTCGGATATTTTTCCCGGGCCTGTTCCACCACTTCCATGCCGTCCATGCCCTGCATCCGAAGATCGGTCAGCACCAGATCAAAATCACTGTTTCCAAGCTCCTGAAGCGCTTTCATTCCGCTGTCCACGCAAACGGTTTCAAAGCCTTCCTTGCGGAGAATATACCCCAGATTTTCCCGGGCGATGCTTTCGTCATCCACAATCAATATGCGCGCGGCCATCATTCGACCTTCCTTATGCGGATTGCTGTAAAGGCAATCGGATGCTGAATCGGGTGCCTTCGCCGACCTTGCTTTCAACGGATATCGTGCCCTGATGCTTTTGGATGATCCCGTATACGACGGAAAGCCCCATGCCCGTTCCCGTGCCCACGGGTTTGGTGGTGAAAAACGGATCAAAAATCTGGCTGAAATGATTCTCCGGAATTCCCGCTCCCGTATCTTCCACGGTGATGACCGCCTGATGGGTGGTTTGATCCGGTATGGCGGAAATGCGGATCTGTCCGGGAGGACTTTCAATGGCCTGGACCGCATTCATCAGAAGGTTTAAAAAAACCTCCTGGAGGCGCTGGGAATCCAGATTTAAAATCATATCCGCCGGAACATTCCGCACAATATCGATGCCAGGTGGCACCTGGCTGGACATGAGCCGGACCGACCGATCCACCACTTCCTTTAGCGAATGGGGAATCAGCGCAAACTCCTTGTCCCGGGAAAATTCCAGAAGCCCCTTGACCGTATCCCGGGCCCGGTGGACTTCCTGTTCGATATTGGTCAGCATTTTATGCATGAACTCCGGGTTCCCCTGGCCGAATTCCTCCAGAAGAATCTGACAGGAGGTTGAAATATTGTTGAGGGGATTGTTCAACTGGTGGGCCACGCCGGATGTCAATATCCCGATGGAGGAGAGCTTTCTGGCCTGAAGGAGCTGTTCCTGGCGTTTTTCCAGTTCGGAAGTCATCCGATTTAGCGCCTGCAACACCTGCTGGGTTTCATCCCAATTGCCCGTAATCGGTAAATGGCTGAAATCCCCCTGAGCAATCTGAAGCGTCGCCTGTTCGATGAGTTTCAGGGGCCGAATGATTTTTTTGATGACCACGACAATCAGAAACACCCCTGTAAATATGAACAGAACAATGGATGCCGCCAGTTGGCTCTTTAAGGATTTGATGATGGTCAAGATGCGCTGGCGTTCATAAGTGACCAGTTGATGAGAAATATCCAGGAGCTTTTTCCCCTGTTCCCGCAATCTGTCTTCGATTTTCTGATCGCAGGATCGCAAGTGCTGGCTGCCGCATTTTTCAATTTGATCCATGGTGGATCGATATGCCAGAAATTCCTGATCGAGAAGATTCAAATGCGGGACGCCCGTTAAATTCTGCATTTCGGGAACGATTGATTGTATGGCCCTGAGACCTTTTTCAATATACAACCGGTTTTCGGTAAAATCCTGCTCGGATCCATAGAGAAGAAAGTTTTTTTCATACCTTCGAATCTCCAGAATGACATTGTTCAGGTCATCGGCAACCTCAACGAGATGCTGCTTGCGCTCGATCTCTTTAAGATACCGGTAGGAAAGTCCGCCCACCAGCGCAACAGCCATAATCCCGAGCGTCAGCCCGAAAATGACTTTTTGACGGATATTCAAATAGAGTTTCCAGCGCATTTTGAAAAGTCATTCCCCTATTGTATGATATTCAAGATTTTCGGCTTTTTTGAGGCTCCGATTCATTTTCAATATAGACGATTCGGAGAAAAGTCCATAATTATCCGCAACCCGACTTCGGATGCCGCAGGCAATTGGCATCCGTTTTTGCAAAAGAAGGATTCGGATCTTCAGCGGCGCAGCCTGCCGATAGAGCACAGAATGCCACCGCCGCATAGCAGGCAGAAACACGCCAGTGCGGCGCGCATCGCCAAAAGAAAATCGGTCTGCGTTTCGAATGTGATCGAATGGCCTTTCATAAAGACGGACAGCAAAACGGTGATGATCGTCATGCTGGTCATCATGCCCAGGGTGCGCATGCTGCCCACGAGCCCGGATGCCACGCCAAGATACCTGGGAGCCACACTGCCCATGATCACGCTCATGTTGGGGGATGAAAACAGAGCAAAGCCGAATCCAAGCAGCAGGAAGATGGCGAAAAGAACCGTCAGGGACGTGGATGTCGAGATGGCGGTGCTGATACCGAGACCCACCGCGCAAAGCGCCATGCCCGCCGTGGCCACCCATGCCGCCGAATATCGGTCTGAAAGGCGTCCGCAAAGCGGGGAAAACAGGGCCTGGGCCACGGGCTGGACAATAAGCACCGCTCCGGCCTGCTGCGGCGTCATGCCCTTCACGAATTGCAAGTACAGGCTGAAAAAAAACGTCACGCCGAAGGTGGCGGCGTAGTTGAGAAGGGCCGCCAGGCTGCTCAGGGCGAACACCCGGTTATTGCGAAAAAGACCCACGTTCAGCACCGGATATTTTGTGTGCGCCTCCATGGCAACAAACATCCATAGTCCGGCAATGCCTGCGGAGATGAACCCCCACGACCATCTGGCATGGCCAAGATTGGCGGCTCCGAAGATCAAAAGGACAATGGCGCAGGCATACAGGGCTGCGCCTTTCCAGTCGAACGGTTCTCCGCTGGCATCCGCCCACTCTCCGCGTAGCTTCCGGCTAACCAGAAAAAAACTGCCGGCACCCAGCGGCACGCACAGGTAGAATAAGGATCTCCAGCCAAGGGCGGTGACCATGGCACCGCCGATGAAAGGGCCGCAGGAAAGGCCTGCATATACGCAGGCCACGGTGATTCCCAGCGCCCTGCCCCTTTGTTCGGGGGGAAAGACGGAAACAACAATGGCCATCCCCGTGGCCGCAATCATGGCGCCGCCGATGCCCTGCAGAAACCGGAATCCTATGACCGCCTGGATGGACCACGCCTGGGACAGCAGCCCACCCATCAGCGTAAAAACAGCGATGCCGCACTGAAAAATGCGCCGGCGTCCGTGAATATCCCCGAGCCTTCCCATGGTCAGCATGAAAATGGAAACCGACAGCATATAGGCGGTCTCTACCAGACTGAGCTGAATGGCGCTGGCGGAAAGCTCCCGGCCGATCGACGGCAGGGCCACGCCCACGCCGGAGAGCATGAAAGGCATGAGAAATGAGGCAGTACCGACCGCGAACAGGGTGGCGCCTTGAGATACATTTTGTTGCATCAACACTTTTTCCCTGAACAAATTTTTATTTTGCCATCTCGATTTTAATTTTTTTGAGTTCATCTTTATAGGCGATCCGGAAAAAAGTCCATGATTATCCGGCAATAATCCGGCCAGCGGCCTTGATCTGATTATAATTCATTTACTAAATATAAGATTATATTTTTTTCTTGACCAAAAGAATATAAATGGTTTAATAGGATAAACACCATTGATAGTATGTATGTCATTTCCAGTTAATTTTCGGTCCCACCCAAGTCTGGAGGAAACCCGATGCATCTAAAAACCAAGATAGAGGCCGGCGAGTTCGTGGTCTTGGCTGAGATGGAACCTCCCAAAGGCGCTGACATCTCCCCCATGATCAAGACCGCCAGGCGTGTCAAAGAGCAGGTTGATGCCTTCCTGATTCCTGAAATGAGCAACGCGGTGATGCGCATGAGCGCCCTTGGCGGCGCAATCACCCTGCAGCAGGCAGGCATGGAAACCGTCATGCAGATCTGCTGCAGGGACCGCAACCGGCTTGCGTTGCAGGCGGATCTGCTGGCAGCCTCCGCCTGCGGCATTTCCAATGTCATGGCAGTTTCCGGCCAGGATCCCCGCTTCGGGGATCATCATCAGGCCAAGGCGGTTTACGACATCACCCTGATGGAGTTGCTGGAATCCGTAAAAAAGCTCCAGGACGGCAAAGACATGGCAGGCATTGATTTGAAAGGGGCTCCCACGTTTCTGGTGGGATCGACGGTCCAGGCCGAAGCCAAGGGAGAGGGCCTGGAAGCTGAAATTGAGCTTCTCAACCAAAAGAGCAACAGCGGCGCCAGATTTTTCATTACCCCGCCGGTGTTTGATCTAAGCGCCTTTGGACCCTTTCTCAATCGAATCGACCGCAGCCGAATCGCCGTCATTCCGACCGTCCTCCTTCTGAAATCAGCGGGCATGGCCCGCTATATGTCCCGGAATGTCGAGCATGTGGCAATCCCGGAATCCGTCATCGCCAGAATACAGAATGCGCCCGACAAGGTTCGGGAATGCATCCAGATTGCCGCCGAGATGATTGCCGCGCTCAGATCCGAGGGGTTCAGCGGCGTATCGGTGTCTACCATCGGGTGGGAAGATAAACTCCCCGACATCCTTGAAAGAATCTAAGAGAACCGCGAACAATGGGCCGTTACGAATTCGACACGGCTCACTGTCAACCTATTTTCTAAAGGAAATCGCTTATGGAAAAACAAGCAGATCCCCTTCCTCCAAAGGCTGAAAGCGCTACTGGCGCTTCGCAATCGCTGGTGGGTTCCGTAATGGTTGTAGGCGCCGGGATAGCGGGCATGCAGTCCGCGCTCGATCTGGCCAATTCCGGATATTATGTCTATCTGGTTGAGGAATCGGCGGCAGTGGGCGGCATGATGTCCCAGATTGACAAGACGTTTCCCACCAACGACTGCGCCATGTGAGTGATCTCACCCAAACTGGTCGAGGTCGGCCGGCACTTGAACATCGAGTTATTGACCCAAACCGAGCTTCTGGATCTCAGCGGGGACCCCGGCAGTTTTACGGCCCGGATTCGGCAGAAGCCCCGGTATATTGATCTTTCCAAATGCACGAGCTGCGGTGAATGCGCCAAGGTCTGCCCCATCAACGTTCCGGACGAATACAACAAGTCCCTTACCACGCGAAAGGCTGCATTCAAGCAGTATGCTCAGGCAATCCCCGGCGCTTTTGCCATCAGCAAACGGGGCACGGCGCCCTGCAAGGCCATGTGCCCGGCCCATGTCAGCGTTCAGGGGTTCATTGCCCTGATCAATGCGGGAAAATACCGGGAGGCCCTGGAGCTCTTCAAGCAGGACCATCCTTTTCCCGGAGTCTGCGGCCGTGTCTGCCATCACCCCTGCGAAGGCATCTGCACCCGAAATCAGGTGGACGAGCCGATCAGCATTCAATACCTTCACCGCTTTCTGGCGGATCAGGATTTAAAAAGCGGCTCTCCCTTTGTGCCCAAGGTCAAGGAATCGAAAAACGAGAAAGTCGCCATTATCGGCGCGGGTCCGGCGGGCCTGACCGCGGCATATTATCTGGCCATTGAAGGCTACTTGGTAACTGTTTTTGAAAAGCTGCCGGTTCTTGGCGGCATGCTGACCGTCGGCATTCCATCCTACCGCCTTCCCCGGGATATTATCGAATCCGAAATCCAGGTAATGAAGGATCTTGGCGTTCAGTTCAAGACAGGCGTTGAAATCGGAAAGGACTTCACCATTGCCCAGCTTCGTGAAAATGGGTTTAAGGCATTTTTCGTGGCCATCGGCGCCCATGAGTGCAAACGGCTGGGGATAGAAGGCGAATCCCTTTCCGGAGTCTATCCGGGCGTTGAATTCCTCAGGGAAGTGAATCTGGGAAACCGGATACAACTGGGGGATCGGGTGGCGGTCATCGGCGGCGGAAACGTGGCCATGGATTCGGTTCGAACCGCCCTTAGAACCGGCTCCAAAAAGCCGTTTATCATCTACCGCAGAACCATGGATGAAATGCCGGCAAGCCGGGATGAAATCGAGGAATGCGAGGATGAGGGCATTGAGATCAAAACCCTGACCCATCCGGTGCGGATCATCGGTGATGATGCCGGCAAGGTCAAGGCCATCGAATGTATCCAGATGGCCCTTGGGGAGCCGGACGCCAGTGGCAGACGCAGGCCGGTTCCGGTCAAGGGATCCGAGTTTATCATTGAAGTGGATACCGTCATTCCTGCCATCGGCCAGGAGTCCGACTGGGCCTGCCTGACCGAGGAATGCGCCTGCACCCTTACCGGCTGGGGAACAATGGTTGTCGATCCCGTTACCCTTCAGTCCAGAGACCCGGACATTTTCTCCGGAGGCGATGCGGTCACCGGCCCCAAAACAGTTGTTGAAGCCATTCAGGCGGGGAAAGAGGCTGCCATTTCCATCGGCCGCTTCATTCAGGGCCAGGATATCCGAGAAGGCCGGGAAATCAACTGGACGCCAGCCGTCGATGTGCCGGTGGAAGGCGTTTCAAAAGCCGGCAGAGAGTCCATGCCCCACCTGCCTTCAAAAACCCGGGTTTCCAATTTCAACGAAGTCCAACTCGGGTTTGCGGAAGACACCACCCGAAAAGAGGCAAACAGGTGTCTGGCCTGCGGCATCTGCTCGGAATGCTATCAGTGCGTTGACGCCTGTCTGGCCAATGCCGTGGATCACCATCAGGAAACGGTGGTCCGAAATATCCCCGTGGGCTCTGTGATTCTGTGTCCGGGCAGTCAGGCCTTTGATCCCACGCCATTTAGCCAGTTCTATCATTATGGGAAAAACCCCAATGTGGTGACCAGTCTCGAGTTTGAGCGCATCCTGAGCGCATCCGGGCCCACCATGGGACATCTGGTGAAACTCTCGGACCATACCGAACCCAAGCGCATTGCCTGGCTTCAGTGCGTGGGCTCAAGGGATGTCAACCGGTGCGGCAACGGCTATTGTTCGTCCGTTTGCTGCATGTACGCCATCAAGGAAGCCATGATCGCCAAGGAACATTCCGGCGGCAATCTGGATTGCGCCATATTCAACATGGATATCCGCTCCTTTGGAAAAGATTATGAAAAATATTATCTTCGTGCAAAAGACCGCGAGGGTGTCCGATTTATAAAATCCCGAATCCATACCATCGATGAGGTTCCGGGAACCCGTGAGCTGATCATCCGCTACTTGAATGACGCCGGCGACATACAAAAAGAAACCTTTGACATGGTGGTGCTCTCCGTGGGGCTCCAGATACCGCAGTCTTCGGTGGATCTGGCCGGGCGTTTGAATGTGGATCTGGGGAAATACCGGTTCGCATCCACGCATCCGTTTACGCCCGTCGAAAGCTCCCGTCCCGGCGTTTATGTGGGCGGCGTGTTCCAGGGACCCAAAGACATTCCCTCCTCGGTCATTGAGGCCAGCGCCGCGGCCTGCGCCGCGGGTGCGCATCTGGCATCGGCAAGGTATTCCTGCACCAAAACCATTACGATTCCGGAAGAAATGGTTGTGGAAGGACTTGCGCCCCGGATCGGCGTCTTTGTTTGCAACTGCGGCATCAATATCGCGGGCGTTGTGGATGTCCCGGCCGTACAGGCATATTCCGCAACCCTTCCGAATGTGGTTTATGCCGGACAGAATCTTTTCACCTGCTCTCAGGATGCTCAGGACATGATGAAGGATCTCATCCGGGAGCACCAGTTGAACCGGGTGGTCGTGGCCTCCTGCAGCCCCAAGACCCATGAACCCATTTTCATGGACACCCTTCAGGCCTGCGGACTCAACAAATATCTTTTTGAAATGGCCAATATCCGGAACCAGGATTCCTGGATTCATTCGGACAACCCCCAAAAGGCAACCGAGAAAGCCAAGGAACTGGTGAAAATGGCCGTGGCACGCGCCAGGACCTTAAAAGCCCTTCCCGAAAAACAGATACCCGTCAACAAGCGGGCCCTGGTGGTCGGCGGCGGCGTGGCCGGCATGACATCGGCCCTCGGCCTTGCAGACCAGGGATTTGAAGTCGTCCTGGTTGAAAAAGAGCCGGAACTCGGCGGCATGGCCCGGCGTCTGACCAAGACCATCGAAGGCGCCGATGTTCAGTCTTATCTGGAAGAGCTGATTCAGAAAACCAAGTCCCACCCCAACCTTCAGGTACTCACCCAGTCGCTCATCGTCGGGTTTACCGGATTTAAAGGCAATTTTACCACGGAAGTTTTGGTGGGTCCGGGCATGTATGAGCGAAAAATCGACCATGGCGCCGTGATTCTGGCTACCGGCGCGACCGAATACCGTCCCAAGGAATTCGGCTATGGCCAGGATCCCCGGGTCATGACCCAGTTGGAGCTGGGCAAGTTTCTGGAAACACAGGGTGCTTCGGTTCCGACCCAGGTGGTCATGATCCAGTGCATCGGTTCCCGAAACGATGAAAACCCCAACTGTTCCCGGATCTGCTGCCAGAGCGCCATTAAAAACGCGCTTCATATCAAGGCCCTGAATCCGGAGGCGGAAGTCAGTGTTCTGTACCGGGACATTCGCACTTACGGGCTTCTGGAAGACTATTTCACCGAAGCCAGAAAACTGGGCATCCTGTTTTTCCGCTATACTCCGGAAGACATGCCGGTTGTGGAATTCACCCCGGAAAGCGTTGAAGTCATATTTAACGATCCGATCATCCGGCGAAGGCTGCAGGTCAGCGCCGATCTTCTGGTTCTCAGCGCCGGAATGGTCGCGGGAGAAACCGAGGAGCTTTCTTCCATCATGAAGCTGGCGCGAAATGCCGAAGGCTATTACATGGAAGCCCATGTCAAGCTTCGGCCCGTGGATATGGCCACCGAAGGCATTTTTATCTGCGGCACGGCCCACAGTCCCAAGTTGCTTTCGGAAACCATCGCGCAGTCCCTGGCCGCAGCTTCCCGGGCAACCACGTTCCTGTCTCAGGACAGCCTGACCCTGTCCGCGGTGACTGCCCAGGTAAACGCCGATTTGTGTGCGTCCTGTCTGATCTGCGTGCGGTCCTGCCCTTACGGCGTGCCCCGGATCAATGCGGACGGGGTCAGCGAGATCGATATGGCGCTTTGCCATGGATGCGGCATCTGTGCATCCGAATGTCCGGCCAAGGCGATTGAGCTTAACTGGTATGAAGATGATCAACTGCTCAGCAAGGTAGATGCACTGCTGGAGGGGGTATTATGACGCAAGCGTTTGAACCGATTATCGTGGCATTTTGCTGCAATTTCTGAGGGTACACGGCTGCGGACCTGGCAGGTTCGATGAGACTCAGCTACCCAACCAGCACCAAGATCATTCGCGTGCCCTGTACGGGGAAGGTAGATATTATCCACATCCTCAGGGCCTTTGAAAAAGGCGCGGACGGCGTTTATGCCGTTGGATGCATGGAGGGAGATTGCCATTTCAACAGCGGTAACTTCCGGGCCAGAAAACGGGTGGAACAGGCCAAGAAACTCCTGGATTCCGTCGGCGTGGGCGGCGAACGTGTTCAGATGTTCAACCTCTCCTCCGCGGAAGGCCCCCGGTTTGCCGAATATGCCCGGGAAATGGACCAGCGCATTCGCGATATGGGACCCAATCCCATTAAACTGGCCATGAAAAAGGCGGCTTGATACAGAAAAGCAGAAGATGGGAAGAGGATTATCCTTTTAAATCTTTTTACCTTCTTATCTTCTTACCCTTATAGATGGACCCTTACACAGTCGTCAAATGACAAGAGAGGTCACAAACCATGATTGTAGCCGATAAAAAACCCATCGAAGAAATCATTCAGCAAGTGGAACCCTATCGCAATGTGCTGATTCTGGGATGCAACGAATGCGTCACCGTCTGCGAGGCGGGCGGGAAGAAAGAAGTGGGCATTCTGGCATCGGCCCTGCGAATGTATTTTATCAACAATGGAAAAGACATGCGGATTGACGAAATTACGCTGGAACGTCAGTGCGACCATGAGTATCTCGAAGAGATCCGGGATCGTATCGACAAGTATGACGCGGTGGTCTCCCTTGCCTGCGGTGTCGGTGTCCAGTTTACTGCGGAGAAATACCTGTCCAAGCCGGTTTTTCCCGGCGTCAATACGTGTTTTATGGGCGTTACCGAAAAACGGGGACTCTGGACGGAACGCTGCCAGGGCTGCGGCCAGTGCATTCTGGCAAACACGGCCGGCATCTGCCCGGTTTCGCGCTGCGCCAAGCGGATTTTTAATGGTCCCTGCGGCGGCTCCAGCAAGGGCAAGTGCGAAATCAACAAGGACCTGGACTGCGCCTGGCAGCTCATCGTGGACCGCCTGAAGGCGCTGGGACGAATGGATGATTATGAAAAGCTCTTCTCGATCAAGGACTGGTCCACCGACAGGGCAGGCGGACCCCGAAAAGTCGTCAGGGAGGATGTGCAGATATGACCACTAAAACGCCAAGCAAACTGGAAAAAATTCTGGCCGCGGGCCACCTGGCAGTCACCTCGGAAGTCGGTCCTCCCCGGGGCAGCAACCCCAAACACATCGAAGAAAAAGGGAACCTGATCAAAAACCATGTCGATGCCATCAACATTACCGATAACCAGACGTCCGTCACGCGCATGTGCAGCCTTGCGGCCTGCATCCGCCTGAAACTCATGGGCCTGGAACCGGTGCTTCAGATGGTGACGCGGGACCGCAATCGGATCGCGCTTCAAAGCGACATCCTGGGGGCGGCCTCCTTTGATATCAATAACATCCTCTGCCTTTCGGGCGACCACCAGAGCTTTGGGGATTGCGCCACGGGGCAGAATGTTCATGATATCGATTCCATGCAGCTCATCCAGACGGTGCGGCGCATGCGAGATGAAGGGAAATTTTTAGGTGGCGCGGACATCGACCGGCCTCCCCGGATGTTTGTGGGTGCCGCCGAGAATCCCTTTGCCGATCCCTTTGAAATCCGGGTCCCCCGGCTGGCCAAGAAAATCGCCGCCGGCGTTGAATTCATTCAGACCCAGTGCATTTACAATCTCGACAAGTTCGAGCTCTGGGTAAAACTTGCCAGGGAGCGTGGTCTTACTGAAAAAGTCCATATTCTGGCAGGAGTAACACCGCTGAAATCCGTGGGCATGGCCCGGTATATGAAAAACCGGGTTCCGGGGATGGATGTTCCGGATGACATCATCAAACGCATGGCCGCAATCCCTAAGGAAAAACAACCCGAAGAAGGCATTACCATTTGCGTGGAAACCATTGAACGCCTCAAGTCCGTGGCAGGCGTGCACGGATTCCATATCATGGCCATCGAATGGGAAGAAAAAGTATCTGAAATCGTGGAACGAGCCGGTCTCTACCCCCGGCCCGTGTTAGAAAGTTAAGAGGGTGGAGAAGCCAGAAAAGCTGCAAGTTCTGCTTTTCGTGGCATCCATTTAACTGCAAAACGTAATATCCATTGATATGAAAGGATGTGACCCATGAGTAAAAAACGCATTCTCATCGTTGACGATGAGCCTGATTTTTCGATGATCGTGCAGACCTATCTGGAAAAAGAAGGGTTTGCGACCGAACTGGCCTATAACGGCGTGGAAGGCCTTGATAAAATCAAGGCCAGCCCCCCGGACGCCATTGTCCTGGACGTCATGATGCCGGAGATGGACGGCTATGAGCTCTGCTCCGAGCTCAAAAAAGACAGCGCCTACGCCAACATTCCGATTGTGCTGCTGACGGCCGTGGCTGATCGCGTCACTTCCACCAAATATTCTCATTACGACGGCATGAGCACGGAAGCAGACGATTACCTGCCCAAACCGGCCTCGGCCGAAGACATCACCCAGAGCGTCAAGCGGTTACTGGGCATGTAAATCCCATAAAACCGGGTAAATGGGTGATGGGTAATGGATGAAGATATCCATTACACATCACCCTAGCCCATTACCCATTAAGGAGATCTCATCATGACAACAGGTGTCATTCGGATGTCAAAATCTGGCAAGAGCCTGTTTAAGGACAAGGTGATGGCCCTTCTGCCGGATGGCGGAAACCTGAACCTCTGTCTGACCTGCGGGGCCTGCTCTTCCGGATGCCCGGCTACCGGACTGGAAGATATGGATCCCCGGAAATTTCTGCGCATGGCCTCTCTGGGACTGGATGACGAAATCCTGAGTTCCAAGTGGGCATGGATGTGCACCATGTGCATGCGCTGCATCTATGTCTGTCCCATGAAAATCGATATTCCTCAACTCGTATTCAATGTCAGGGCAAACTGGCCCAGAGATCAGAAGCCCAAGGGAATCGTGGGCTCCTGCGACATGGCTCTCAGAAATGACACCTGCAGCGCCATGGGCGCAACTGAAGAAGACTGGCGATTTGTTGTGGAAGACATGCTGAACGAGGTCCGGGAAAGCCAGCCGGGTTTTGAAGATCTTCAGGCGCCGATGGATAAGGTAGGCGCCGAGTTTTTTCTGAATCAGAACTCCCGGGAGCCGGTTACCGAACCGGATGAAATGGTGCCGCTATGGAAAATTCTGCATCTGGCGGGGGCTGACTGGACTTACGGTTCCAAGGGATGGGCCGCGGAAAACTATTGCCTGTTTCTGGCTGAAAACGACCGGTGGAAACATATTGTCGAAGTCAAGGCCAAGGCCGTGGATGATCTGAAGTGCAAGGTCTGGCTCAATACCGAGTGAGGGCATGAACTCTTTGCAGTCCGGGCCGGACTGAAAAAATTCAACATTCCTCACAAGTTTGAGATCAAAAGCATTATTCAGTGTTACGCCCAGTGGATACGGGAAGGAAAACTGAAGGTCAATGCAGACTGGAACAAGGACCTGAAAGTCAAATTTACGGTTCAGGACCCCTGCCAACTGGTCCGAAAAAGCTTTGGAGATCCGGTGGCGGAGGATCTGCGGTTTGTTGTCAGAACCGTTGTGGGTGAAGAGAATTTCATCGATATGTTTCCCAACCGGTCCAACAATTACTGCTGCGGCGGCGGCGGCGGTTTCCTGCAATCCGGTCTTCCCGAAGCCAGGCGTGCTTACGGCAGGCTGAAATTCGAGCAGATCATGGCAACCGGAGCCCATTACTGCATCACGCCCTGCCACAACTGCCATGCCCAGGTACATGATATCGGAGAGCATTTTGACGGCGGATACCACACGGTTCACCTCTGGACCTTGATCTGCCTGGCAATGGGCGTTTTGGGCGAAAACGAACGTACTTACCTGGGACCAGATCTTGCGGAGGTCGGCCTTTAGGAGGGATGTGCGCACAGATGCCGAGAAAGAATATCTGATCCGTGCCATTGATGCATTAGAACGCGAAATGATCGTGGTATCCCCGGATCACCGTATTCTGGCCACCAATCGGTATACGGCCGAAAAACGCGGCAAGGATATTGTCGGCAGTACCTGCCATGATATCTATTTTGAATTCAGCACGCCCTGTGATGACTGTCCCGCCTGTCGCGTGCTTCAGAATGGAAAACCCATTCTGAGACATTCTCCCAAAAGTCTTCAGGAAAGCAGGCGGGTTTCCTGCTATCCGATATACTCTGATGGCGTGATTGATGCGCTGCTGATGGTGGATTTTGATCTGCCCCGGCTCGGAAAACTGGAGGAAGAGCTCCGTCGATCCAATGCGTTTCTGAAAAACATGATCAACAGCGCCGTGGATGGGGTGATTGCCGCTGACCGAAAGGGAAAAATCTTCATCTTCAATCAATCGGCTGCGGAAGTCAGCGGGTACAGCGTCGAAGAAGCACTCGAAAACCTTTATATTCAAGATGTCTATCCGGACCGAATCGCATGGGACATCATGAAAAAGCTTCGAAGCGAGGAATACGGCGGCAAGGGAAAACTGAAGGAATACCATGTGGATGTCCTGGGAAAAAATGGCGAGCGAATTCCCATCAGCCTGTACGCATCGATTATCTATGAAGCGGGTCAGGAAGTCGGGTCCATGGGTTTTTTCCATGATATGAGGACCCGGATTCGATTGAAAAAAGAGCTTGAAAGCGCCCAGATTCAGCTCCTGCAGAATGAAAAGATGGCGTCGTTGGGCAAACTGGCTGCGGGCGTGGCCCATCAACTGAACAACCCCCTGGGCGGTATCATGCTCTATTCCCGGCTGATTCAGGAGGAATATGAACTGGGTGATCCGGCCAAGGATGACCTGAGCCGGATTTTAAAGGACGCCGAACGGTGCCGGGATACCGTTAAAGAGCTGCTCGTATTCGCCCGGCAAACCCGTCAGGAAAAACAATTTCACGATATCAACAAGGCCCTGTCCCGAACCCTGTTTCTCCTGGAAAAACAGGTCCTGTTTCATAACATTCATATTGAAACCCGCCTGTCACCGGACATTCCTCTGGTACTGGGCGATATTCAGCAGCTCAACCATGTGTTTATGAACATCATTTTAAACGCTGCTCAGGCCATGGACGGCCGGGGGAAGCTGACCATTTCAACGGAACTCTCCCCGAGCGGTCGGGAAGCCATCGTTGAAATCTCCGATACCGGACCGGGAATTCCGGAAGATGTGCTGCCCCATGTTTTTGAGCCGTTTTATACGACAAAAGAAGAAGGAAAAGGTACGGGCCTCGGCCTGAGTCTGGCTTACGGTATTGTGGAAAGCCATCAGGGTAAAATCTCGGTCAGAAACAATCCGGCTCAGGGATCTGTTTTTACGATCGAATTGCCCATCAATCCTTCATGAAAATTTTCTGACAATAACGTCCGAGGCTCCACCTGCTCCAGATCCCGAGCAAACGGGATCCAACAGATTTTTTATCCGTATTTCAGGAAGGTTCTTGTGAAACCGGAAATCACGTCGAATCGTTTATCCATTCTGGTTGTTGATGATGAAGAAAGCATTCGGGAGGGGTCCGAACGCATCCTGACGCGAATGGGATATCAGGTGTATAAAGCCTCTCGGGGAAGCGAGGGACTGGAGATCCTGTGTCATCATCCGGTTTCAATCGTTCTTCTGGATTTAAAAATGCCGGGCATGGACGGAATGGAAGTGCTGGCCCATATCCAGCGGCTGAATCCGGAGATTCTGGTCATCATCATCACCGGCTATGCCACGCTTGAAACCGCCATCGAGGCCATGAAGCAGGGGGCTTATGACTTTATCCCCAAGCCTTTTGAGCCCGACCAGTTGCGGATTGTCATCAATCGCGCCAGAGAGCGGATTCGGCTTACCGAAGAAACCGAAAAACTGGCTCAGGAGCGGCAGCGGAATCTGGCGGATCTGGGCACGGAAAAAAGCCGGATTCGAACCATTGTGGAATCACTCCCGAATGGCGTTTTGGTCACCAATGTTCAGGGCCAGGTGGCGCTCATGAACCCGGCCTTCCAGTGGTTGATGGGAATCGAAGAAGACAAGGCCACGGGAGAACCCATTGAAGCCTGCATTCAGGATAAGGGTTTTTGCCAGTTGGTCGAAGACATTTCCGCGGGAAAAACGAACCCCCTTCCGGCAACATATGAATTTACGACAATTGGTGAAAAATACCTGCTGGCCTCCGGAAGGCCGGTTCTCAGCGATGAAGGAGAGTGTCTGGGTGCGGTGGTGAATCTTGTGGACATTACTGCCATGAAGGTTCTGGACCGGCTGAAATCCGAATTCGTGGCCAAGGTGTCTCATGAGCTGCGATCTCCGCTTTCAACCATTCATGAACAACTGGCCCTGGTTCTGAAAGACATGGTGGAAAAGGATTCTTCGCGGGATCAATATCTGTTGTCGCGAGCCAAGGAAAAAACTCAAGGGTTGATATCGCTGATCGGGGACCTGCTGGACCTGTCCCGCATCGAAGCCGGCAACGTGTGCATCGACTGCAAGCCGGTCAAGCTGGATGAGCTGTTGAAAAGTATTGTGGATTTTTTGGAAACCAGGGCCAGCGGAAAAAATCAAAGCCTGAAGCTGGTTCTTCCCGATGAACCACTTCCCATGATCTCAGCCGATCCCCGGGCTCTGGAAAGCGTTTTCGGGAACCTGATCGCAAACGCCATCAATTATACGCCTGATGGCGGTGCCATTGAGGTGGGAATCGGCCTGCTGCCGGACAAAATCCGACCCGACAAAATCCGAATTGATGTCAGCGATAGCGGATTTGGCATTGAAGCCAAGGACATCGACAATATCTTCAAACGCTTTTACCGTGTTAAGAATGAAAAAACCCGGTTTATCACCGGCACGGGCCTGGGCCTTCCCATCGTGAAAGGGCTTCTGGATGAACTGGGGGGGAGTATTCAGGTCCGGAGCGAACCGTCTCAGGGATCCACATTCACGGTTTTTTTGCCCATTTCCGCATCGAATTCACCGCAGGACACAGCATCATAAAAATATCGTAGATAAAGCCTGAGAATCGTTTCTGTGTCGTTTGGTGAGCCGGAGGTTACAATAATATTTATTCAAAAGTGAACTATTAGGGCTTTCACGTCCAGACCACTGAAGTGGCGTTAGCACAAAGCTCTTGCAGCTTATCGACAAGTAAACATACTTCATCAGAGGTTGTGCTGTTTGACGCGGATAACCGAATCAAAGAGGAAGTTTCATCGTAGTTATACCCCATGAGCGATGCCGTCTTTGATGGCTCGATACTTTGAGCAGAACACGCGGATCCTTTACTGACTGCGATTTCTTTGGCGGCCAGAGCAAGAACGAGATCGTCCGCATCAGTCCCAGGAATCCCAAAGAAACTGGTGTTCGGAAGCCTCGGAGCTTGTCTTCCCAGGATCAATGCATCAGTGAAAAATGAGCAGATACGCTCCTCGAAATGATCCCGAACTGCTCGAACAGACTCGTGCCGTTTTTTCTGGAGAAGCTCCCAGCACTTATCGGCAGCCACAGAGATCCCGGCAATTGCCGGGACATTCAAGGTGCCTGAACGGAGATCATTCTGCTGACCTCCACCCCGAATCATAGGTTGGATCAGCACTCTGTTTCGAATAATCAGGCCCCCAGTTCCTTTCGGGCCATGGAATTTGTGGCCGGAAAAGGAGATCAAGTCCACTTCGCTCAAATCATTAGAGAAGGAAATCGGTATCTTTCCAATTGCCTGCGTTGCATCCGTATGAATAAGACATCCTGGCGAACGCTCTCGGATTGCGGCCGCAGCCTCTCTGAGCGGCTGAATGACGCCAGTTTCATTGTGCGCAAATACCAGTGAGACAAACCGGAGGTTCGAATCAATGAGCGCCATGAGCTCACCCAAGTCAAACGCACCGTCTCTGGTGACCGGAATCCAACGTACGGCCACCCCCCCTTGCTCTTGAAAATGCTCAAGAGTTTCACGGACGGACGGATGCTCTATTTGTGAACTCAGTACCCAGCCACTACCCATGGCTTTTCGAACACCTTCTGTCACTGCCCAGGCGTTCGACTCCGTAGCACCTGAGGTGAAAATAACCTCGTCTTCGGGCGCGACTCCGCTCAGTCTTCGGATCGCAGCTTTCGCCGACTCAACGACCTCTTCCAACCCATCCAGTTGTCCATACGCGGACGACGCGTTCCAGAAGCGGGAGGTCATGAACTCAGTCATGGCTTCCACTACTTCAGGAAAGGGTTTTGTAGTTGCATTGTTATCCAGGTAAATCATAGTTTGGCTGGCGGTTCTGCGGTGTCCGCCCCTGTAAACTGCGCGTTGATCGTTTCAGACAGTTCCCTCATCTCCTCCGTGTCGATAAAGGGTACCTGGCAGTAAACCGGATATGGGTAGTCTGCGGTCTTTGCCAGCATGTGGCCGTGCTTCAGCAGGTTCTCGGCTCCTTCCTCCTCTAAGGCTATCTTGGAGGTGCCTTTGTCTGCAACCTTCAAAGCCAGCCGGTTGGCCAAATTGCTGCGGGTTTGCATGGGAAAGTCGCGATTATCCGGACGCTGGTCGGCAAGCACCAAAAAGATACCGGCAGCCCGAGCCTTCTTTGCCAAGGTGTTGATCGGGGGCTCAATAGCTTTTCGATAATCATCATCCTGCACCCAAATCCCGAACTCGTCGAAGATAAGCCAGCGGATAGGAAGCTTGTTGCCTGTCTTCCTTCGATAACTTTTCAAGTTGTCCACGACGTGTTTCTTAAAGAGCGCGTATCTCTGATCCATTTCATCGTTGATGTACTTCAGCAACTCCAGAGCGACATCTGGATCGTCGACCAGTTTGTTTCCCTCATGTTTAAGAACATGAGGCAGGGAATAGAGGCAGTTGAAATCAAGACCGCCTTTTGCAT
Organism: Deltaproteobacteria bacterium; assembly: GCA_016219185.1. Taxonomy (GTDB): domain Bacteria; phylum Desulfobacterota; class Desulfobacteria; order Desulfobacterales; family Desulfatirhabdiaceae; genus RAAP-1. The sequence goes on along the minus strand of JACRBZ010000072.1, from coordinate 177,804 downwards.
CGATCAAAGTTACTTGAACTTCATCGGGACCCTGTGCCAAACTAATTGCAGCTACCATATTTCGCAGCAGAACAGACTTCCCGCTTCCCGTCGCACCAGCGACGAGCGAATGAGGCTGATCGAAAGGTTTCAAGTACACCAGCGAATTATCATCTTCTCGAACGGCGACTGGGATATCGTGAGCAGCCGCCTTACCCTCGGCAACCTCGGATAGGTAACGACAGAACATCTCTGCCGAGTGGAGAACTGCCCGAGGTGACCGGCGAATCGCTACTGAAATCCGTCCGACCTCACCAACTACGGAAAGGATGTCTACAGCGTCTGTAGTTCTAATCTCCGATCTGTACTTGGTTATGGTTGCTTCAGTTACGTCCGATGACCCCTTGATTTTGAAAATCAAAGAGTTAGGAGAAAGGATAGGATCGCATTCCAAGTGGAAAGGCATACCGCGGCTAATAAAGGCCGAACGGGTCTTCTCAGCCATCTCTTTTGCCCAGGTCAGCGCTTCAGATGAGTTGTTCGTCACTATAGCGGTCTTGGAGGACAAGAATCCCCAGACAAGTCCATGCTCAGATTGTTTTTTAGACACGGTTTTTTCTATGTTTGACACAGCGCTTTGAGCAACTGGTTCTTCTTTCGTGAGGGATGGTCCCAGTTCTGTACGCTCCAGAGGTTCAGGCTCGACTAGTTTTGCACTTTTCGCAGGAAGATCATTACTGATCGTGTCGTCTTCAGGCTTTTCGTGACTCTCAAGACTTGGCACCTCGATCTTGGGAATCTGCCTGGCGTTTGGACTTACCCCCTCGATTTCCTTTGGCACCGCATTCCCCTTGAGCCGTAGTTGGTGCACTTTAGGCGGTGCTTCCTCATGCATTCCGGCATAGATCCGCAAAAGTTGGGTAAGTGCTTGATGATTGAACACCTCCTGATAGCTTTCGGTCCCCTCGGCTCGTTGGCACATGGTGAAATCATGCCTTTGAGACAAGTGACTCTTCGGTCCGTGGCAGAAAATATGGGAGTACCCGCGGACGCGGATGGAGCACTTGCCGGCTCTAATAGCTGTTTTCCACTCCTCCGCACCCAAAAACTGCTGCGACCGAAGGTTGTTGGCCAAAATCTCCGACAATCGAGCCAAGATCAGCGCGCCATCCAGTGTGGCAAGCTCCGGGTCGATCGATCTCTGCAACTGCTTCACTGTATCGACCAATTGCCTTTCGGAACGCTTCTTTGACTCAGCAAGTGCCGTGTAGTCGATAAACTTCGCTTCGGAAACCAGAACCTCCAGATGTCGATTTCCGGCGGAGTCAATGACAGGAGTGAGTGAAAGGATGTCGGCGACACCGGTTTCCGGCCTTTTACCAAGCCAGCGCGCATAATCGTCAAGCATGCACCAGGCGGTTCCGATCCCCCTTCCTGCAATCTGCTGCTCAAGAATGAACTTGCTCAGAACACAGCCTATCAACTCTTGTGTGTTGCGCAACCGGCGGGCCGCCCTCAACACCAATCCTCCGGAAAGCTGGTTGGCGTCAGCCATCATTTTATGAACTACCGACATCACGAGTGGATCGGTCATCGTTACATCCAAGAGATCCGCGACCTTCTCTTTCAAAGACGCTTCCAAAAAGGTATTGGAATCCGTGGAAGAAATCACCAGGTTCCGTCCATGCGTTGCGTTCTGCTCGTAGCGGATGACCCTAACGCCCTGCTCCTCCAATAGCCTCCGGTCCAACAGTTCATCGTAATTGGCTACCCAAACGCCGATGCGATGCGTATCTGAAAATATATTGCCAAGATCCTCCTCGGTGAAATCAATCTTGCGCGCAAGGATATGGCATTGCCCAGTGTGCCAAGTGTCGGCTGCTTCATTCTTGAACAGCGCTGCGACTGCCAGCAGGTATTGCCAGCCTGCCGGCGGTTGTGCGGGACATGACAGGTAGAGTCTTGACACGTCGCTTGCCGCGGCCACCGGTTCTCGGCGACCCCATTGATGGGGCATAATGTCCTCGGCAGGAAGGGTGGACCGCGAGATTCGATGCCAGTCGGGTTTCGCCAGACGAGAGACCACGTCCTGACAAAGCACGATATCGATTGGCTTTGAGCCCCCGGGTGAGGGAATGTTCGCGGCGGCAACAATGTTGATTCGGACGCGGGACAGAAACTCGCCCGTTACTTCAGTTCCCAATATTTCGTCGGGATCAGATGCACGGCTTAACAGCGTCTTGTAGGCATCTCGAAGGCGATTCGTATCCCGATGTGTCATCACCACCTGGCAGGTAATCTCATCTGATTCGCCGTTCTCTCGAACTGATTTCTTCCGCTCCTGGTTGAGCTTGTTGATCTCCTCTACAACCGTCAATGGCAAGGCATTGGAGTCAGAATTATACAAAGCCACCGATAGATTGTCCTGCTCATGGGGCTGAAGTCGCAGATATTCCTCAACCAAACCTCGGACCACCACAGCCGCCTTTTTAGGGTCGTCGTGCAACATATTTTTTTTCTTTGATTCGGAAAATGGGTACTCGTAGAGAGAGTAGGCTCCAAAAGATTGGCTGACGACATGCTCAACCGGTTTTTGCTCGCATACGCCCTCCCAACTGATCGAGACCTCGGGACGTAGTGGGTAGGAAAGGAGCTGCGCTGTGTCGGCAAAGAAGAGATTTCCCGTTTCGTCGCTGAATTCTCCTCTCTCGGGCGAGAGCAATTGCGTGACGATCCGTTTGAGCTGTTCGCGTCGTGCACAGGTTGCCTGAAGACGGAGTGGATGCCATGGACAAATAATGGTAGCACTGCCTTCCCCCAAAGATGCGGGAATCTGAACCACGCCTACCCGTAGGATTGGTTTTAGCAGACGCCGTCGAAGGGATTCGTTCGGAAGCAACGCGATACTTTCCATGAGACTTCCAAAGAGCTCTGCCACGCGCTCGCTGTCAATAGGGCTCAACTCACTTTCCACAAGAGACCTGATGGCGGAAGTGTATTCGACATCGAACTGGTCAAATATCTCTTTCGTCTTATCAGCCCACTTTTTGTCCAAACCCTGCTGAACAGCCTCCTCTACTTCCCTCTTCCATTTGAGAGCCAAAGAGTGGGCCTTACCCTTCGATTTCGCGGGAACAAATGAGCCTTTGCCACCGGCCCCAGTCTGGAAACCAGCTGTTTCCGCCAGGTTAATGGGAGCGGGGATTCCCTTTGCTCCGGCTGCATCTCGGTCGGCAAGACATCCGATGAGAGCGCTGCCGGAGTCATTTCGAGCGAGACGCTCCAAGTCGCCCAAGTATTCAGAATAGACTGAGGACAACCGAAACCGCCACGTCAGTTTGTGCTCCGAAACAGTCTCATAAGTTTCGCCTTCGCACGCTTGTATTCTGACCGTGAATTCAAAAGTGTTCGCTGCCTTCGACGAAGATGATATTTTCTCTTTCTCGATATGAGGCAGGACTTTATCTGAGAAAGTGGGCGCCAAAGTTTCCTTGAAGAAGATCATGCCCTGCAGGAAGGCTTCCATCTGCTTGTATTGGTGCTCAAAATACTTGCAAGCGCGCAGATTCATAGCCTTAAAGTGGTTCGGTTTGTGCTGCTTATGTCCAATCAAGAGAATCGAAAGCTGTTTACCTTTGTTCCCTGGTTCCCCAGATGATTGTTCCAAGCACTCTATGATGCCCTGCCAGAAGTCGTCGCAGGTAATCTCCTTATCGTAGACTTCCTTTTCCCATCGGCGGAAGACCGGCTGCTTCTGTTCTATAGTTGAACGATGCTGCTCAAAGAACTCGCGTATCTCATCCGCATCCACCAACTTCCGCCGCGTATCCAGACGATCCAGCATCTCCTCATCTTCATCACCAAGATCCAGCCCTTCAGCTTCGAAGACACGCTTGGTAGCTTGACCCAGCTTCTGGGATGCTTTCTTCTTTCGCCTATTCAGAATCGCGGAAATAGCAGACCAGTCGTATTCAGAGAAAAGACGTGTGCTGGCTGGTGTTCGTTCGGGTTTCGAGTGAGCATAATCAAGGAAAGCTTCGCAGAAGAATTGGTCTTGGACTGGCCCTTCTTCTTCGGACTTCTGAAGAGCTTCCTCCAAATCCTGCGTTTCAAGAAGATTCAACCGTTCGTCCCGTTTCCGCAAATAGCAATCTGTTCGCCAGTGGCTCTCCAATTTCTTTGACCAGCTTGACGGTTGCGTGGCCATTACTTTGTCAAACAATTTATCAAACCGTGGGACTGAAATAATCGGCAACTTCCGCCCAGCGACATTCTGAAGTGAGTCGTTCCGGGCACCCTTAAAAACCTCCCACAGGAAGAGCGCTGCAGTTGAAAGACTTACTCTGTAAAGACCAAATAACGCCTGCACAAGAGCCTCTGCCTGTCCCTCTTGATCAGGTGAACCGAAAGCCTTTTCGTTCAGAATGATGGGGCTGAGTTCCTTAAACGCCTCCACCCAGGCTCTTGCGTTCGCACGGACCTCCAAGTCCTGAGCGTCCAGGCTCGCTGTGGATCCGCTGGACTGGGTCTCATGCTCGAACTCCGATGAAACGAAAAAATGTCCCTTTGTCGACCAACCCCGTACCTCAACTGCATTTACGTCAGTCAGATGCTGATCGTTTAGGTCAAAGCCCCTCATCTCCGCCCGATTCAGGCAAAACTGCAAAGTACTGGGGCGTTCATCGTCTGTCTCGGCTGTAAATACCAGAGCAGCAACCACTTCCTTCTCGAAGCGTGAGAGAATGATGTTACCTTCTGGCGCTCCACCGGGTTGATCGGAAACTATTTTCTCTTTCAATAACCGATAGGCCACCGCGCCGATAAATCTGGTCTCGATCTTTGGCTGGAAGGCTAAGGTGCTCATAGCAGTTTTCCGGGAAAAAGATTATCTTTCAAGTTCATAAAAGGGATTCTCCACATAGGCACATCCGTCCGACATTCGTCGCGCCAAGCCCATGCTTTCCAGACGACGAATCAACCGATCCGCATTCTTGCGGAACGGATTTTCCGACTTGTGGCTGTCTTGGATTTCTGAGCAACGCAATGCTTCTTTGTGGCCAATAACAAGACGGTAGCGAGCAAAGAGCTCAGATAGAAATTCGTTCAATTCAACGCGCACTCGCACACGGGTAACCACGAGCATCCACAGGAAATCATCGGTCGGAGCATATCTCAAGTTTCTAGTCCCACGGCGTGACACCAAACCGCACTCCTTCCCCAGACCTCGATGGATTTCTCCGGATTTGTTCTTGTATTCCAGCTTCGCATCGTTGAGGAACTCCCGGAAGAACTCCTCAGGTGAATTGCCATGGGTCGAATGCTCATCGAGATTCCAGCAAAAACGCCAGGATCTCGATGGTACTCTGTTAAAAAGCTGAACAATTTCTCTCACTTTGTCGATGGGAGAGATTGCAGTATCTCTGATCTGGATGATCTCTTCTCGCTCGAAAAACTCGGTCAACACCGTCTCTATGGCTATAACGCCTTCGGAATCATTGTCTGCGAAGGACACCAAAGATGCCTGCCGAACCTGGTCTGAACGAGGGGCCACGATTTCGCAAACAATCGCTCCAAGCCCTTCTTTCCCAGTACATGCCCGAGCCGTCTCCAGATAATAGAGAACGAGGTGAAATGAAAAGAGAGGGATGAGGAACTCAAAACAATCCTGGTCTGGAAGCTCCAATGCTAACAACGCAAGCACATCCTCGGCAAACCTGTCATAGGCTGGATGGGTGAGGTATGGAAGGAAAGCCGGAAGGTTTCCTGCACCCGTCTTTGCTATGTCTGGGTTCTTTCGTGCTTCATCCGGTAGCAGTCTTTCCAAGAGTTTATTCTTCTCTTTGGAGACCTCCAGCAGTTCTGTGAATCCAGTTCGAAGCTTACTGGAAACCGAAGAACGTGAGAGCATCAGATAAATTATCTCGCCATTTCGCATGAAATTAACGGCTTCACGGGTGAGATCCTTGCCTAGATCCGTAAACATCGCGTCCATACCAATCGGAAAAATGAAGCGCGAAGTCCACCGGATTGATGCGTTCGGATCGAGAGAGAGTCGCTGGAGAAGGCGAACGTGTTCTTTGAAGTTGTCGAATCTACCAAAGCGTTGGCGCAGATAGGCAAAGTCCGGAATCTTGTCCGCAGATTGAAAGGAATCAAGGAAGCCTTTAAGCCATTCGGTCCACTTCTCTTCATCTGGAAGAGTTCTGCTCTCCATGCGGTTCAACGCAGCGTTGTTAAATATCAGGTTACGAAGCAGAATACTCCTCCGGGGCTCGTAAGACAGAGTTTTGCCATCATCGCCATGAGAAAAAAGGAGCGTGGGAGCCTCACGGAAGAGACTCTCGACAACAGAAAGGAATTCCAGGAACTGGAAATTCCCGATAGAGGAAGTCGAACGAATCCGATGTCCCCACATTGCCTCATCGACCCACATCCCTCGTGGACTTTGTGTAGAGTCCAGCAGGTTACTTGAGCCGATAATCGGATGGTCTTCAAGAGTCTTCATAGCCTTGTCCTAGACGATTGCCACCGACCGCAATTTGCCGCTTGAGTCTGTTTCGATGGTGCGAATCCCAGTGAGTCTAAATCCAGCTCGCTGCATGTGACGCAGAAACTTCGTTTTCAACGTAATAATGTCCTCCCAGCACTCTTTTGAGAAGGCATTCGGCATCACGCCGTCAGCAACTCGAACCAGAAACTCGAACCTTTCAAGTGTCAGGTCGAACATAAAAGGATCATGACCGATCCGCCAAACAATCCGTAGTTGCGGAACCCAAGAGGTCGGCCCCGGTCTTACAATCGAGATCAATGATTCGCCGAAGTCGTCCGTTATCGGCACACCCACTACAAAAATATCGCTTATGGCTGCAGAGGAAAGGTTGAGTCCCTTTGCAACGAAGAGTCGTTCAGTGTCTTCAGCCAGCAGGCCAGTCCAGACTCGATTTAACCCAAGAATCAATTTCTGAATCAGTTCATTTGGAACAGGATCTGGAACTCCACCGTCCAAGAGGTGTATTAGATAGTCTTCGGCACTGTGGAAAACGGTTATCGCCCAGATGGAACGGTTTGGCAATGCATCCTTTAGAGCCTCTGCATCAGATGAGAAGAAAATCCTTCTTCGCTCAGAGGAAAGAGCATCCAAAACTTCCGTATAGTCCTCTGTGCCGCCTTGGATATAGCTCCTCAGCTTATGCTCAAGTGAAGGATCTCGCTGTTGGAAAAGATCCGGCTTCACCAATGCCTCATAGGCATCTTTGAGCTTGCCCAGGTGCTCACCGAAAATGATCAGCTCGTCCAAGTCGGTGATAGTCTCATTGCCCAGCTTCAGACCTTGGAGAAAGCGGAAAATCGCAAAGCGATCACGCTGGTTCTGAGTCAGATTTTCGCCAAGTAGATTGCGACGAAGAGCACCGCGGTATGCATCCTCCGCTGTAAGGCAGCCCCGTAATTCATTAAGACGAGCCACTCCCTGCGGGGCCTTCTTTAACCCTATAAGTCCATTAGCCATCCACATCAGCAATTCTCGGATGGGGATGTGTCGTTTACAACCATCACAGAGACTTACCAGATCGTGCAAACGATTCTTATATTGAGGACTCCTAAGTGCATCCAGATTTCGAATAAGAGGGGAGTAAGGCCCAAACTCTTTCAATTCAGGGTGGGCCAAGCAATCATCCCACTCGAAGCGAGAAACAAACGCTTCATAGACTCTGGCAAAAAGTTCTCGAGTTGAGATCAGGCTCAGATTATAAAAACTTAATCGATGTTCTGAATCTCGTCTGTTCGTTGCATGCAGATCCGTAATAAGGCCAGCCAGCCGATTTGCAGGTGAAGACTCAGGTAGACGTCTCCACAACTCGGCAAACTGACCGTCATTGATAGCGACAATAAAGATGGTGCCTGGAGCTTCCTCGCTGAAAATCGACTCCGAGAAATGCTCAAGAAATGTCAACACCTCTGGCGGCAACAGTTGATCTTCTTGCGGAGTGAAGAAGGCACTGAAGTCGAATATGAAGCTGATCGAAAGAGAATCCCCGTCCCAACTCACGTCCTGCCTGGCCCATTTCCCCCGTGGTGCCTCCGAATCGAAAAGTTTATTCCACAACGTATAACACAGGGAGGTTTTCCCGTCTCCCGCCATACCAGTGAGAATCACGTTCTTTAAAGCATTGCGTGGCTTCCGACTACCGTCGTTCGCGAAAAATAAAGGAATGAGAGAAACCTCCAAAGGATGTTCGAAACGAATTGGATCAATCTGATAGCGAGCCACTAAATTCGTGGTTTTTTCCGTTATCATATTGTCGTTCTGCGTCGTCGGCGTGTATCCTCGCAGAAACTGAATCCATCTCTGACCTAATGTTTGCTCGCTCATTTCCGTCGCCCTAAAGTTGACAAATCAGACAGCCTTCGCGAGTGGGCGGTTCATAGTCCATTCCCGCGAGAACAGCCGCTAATGGGACGTCCTTCCTGCGTTGCCGTTGTCTTTCCTGAGTCTTCATCCAGTTTTCAATGATCTGCTGTGTCCTTTCAGGTCGCTCCAGGTTTTCAAGCGATTCGTTTTTACACCAGAAAAAAACATTTCCATTCACACGGTTTGGCTTTTCGTAAGTCTTGGCCTGATCATAAAGATCCGGGTGCATTTGCTTTAGCCTGACCCACTCGATCTTCTGCTGATAGAAACAGAAATAACAGCCAGACCGACTGCGTCCCCATTCGGTAAAGGAAGGTAACCCGATCCCTGACTCATATAGAATTCGAACAACGTCCGGATAGCCGATTCCCTCATCACGGAATGGAAAAACGGCTTTGATGTTTGGCTTGTGACTGATGTAGCCAACGCGGTCTTCATCTGCTCGGATAGCAACATAGTTAATGCAGGGACCGTCACCAACATAATCCTCAAAAGGCTTGAGCTTCATCATTTTAGTACACCACCTCCTATGATTCGAGGGGAGCACTCCTCCATATCGCCTCAGAATGTCGTCAAAGGTTGTGCCGAAAGTGGTGCGAACAACCTTGGCACCCAAATAAGCTTCGAGTTTTTCCAAATATTCGTATGTTTCGGGAAGTTCTTTCCCGGTATCGTGGAATATGTACTCCATCCTATCCACTCGACCACGCATATGGACGGCAAGGGCAGCAGAGTCTTTTCCTCCGGAGAGACTAAGGATATGTCTCGTTTCTCTGTTCTCCTTATGATCAGGCATTTCTTCCTCGTGTTATGAGTTCTCTTCATTGACGGCTTGCTGCTGCCAGAACAAACGGGCAGCAGCCGCCAATGCAATCTTGCCGTGTTCATAAACTAGTTTGCTTAAAGCTTCCTCAACGATCTGGAAGCGACGATCATCTTCTGGACTCCAATGCAAGATTTCGTCGGCTTCAGAGCCATCCGGGCGTGTTACGGTAAGCCGGAGACAGCGTCTGAATTTCTCGGCGCAGACAGCGTCTCCGTTAAAACCGATTAATTCGACACGCTTGAAACGAGGTATAAGCGTGGCCATGCGCTCGAAGAAAAACACGTCATCAATATCTCGCCACCGCTCGGGCGCCTTCTTGGCAACCAAAGTCGCTACTGACTCAATCCACTGGGTATCCGCAAGGTCTGTGTCCCTCAGGCGCAATACAAAAGCCTTGAGATCCATGTCAACGATACGATCACCGATTGCCAATGATCTCTTGGAAATTAACTTGCGGAATTCCTCAAAACCCCCATTCAACCCGAAAGCATCCTGGAGCCCCTCACGAATCCGTGTCAAGAGCGCAGGGTAGGCATTCCGAAGTTCGGAGATCGCTTCCGTTAGCCTCGTTACGAGATCGGTTACCTGCTCGCTTCCAAAGGTTTCCGTTTCCACTGCGGGAAGCCTCAACGCTTCTGGAAGATCTCTGAAAAGTAAGGTCACGGGTTGCTGTGCTGAAAAGAGGAGGTCTCTGACTCTACGCGTTTGTGGAGAGAGAGTCTCACTGGCATGTCTAACATATTCTGGAAGAGAAACAGCGAACGAGACCAACGGACGAACTACTGTTAGAATATCCGGACGATGATTCGTCTCGGCCTTAATTACCTTTGCTAACTGATGGTAAACCTCTAAGCGGACGCCACTCACAGAGCAATGCTGGAGGGTGAACGCTTCGGGTTCCTTGTTCAGCCTTTGAAACTCGTCGCCACCAACCCTGAGAAGAAAGGTTCCATCCTCATAAACCGACGTTTCTTGCCAGTGTGCCGCAAGGTATATCGCTACGAGAAGGGGTAGTAGGCCGTCTCGTACACCAAATGGAGATCGACGGAGTTCATCATAAATCCGGTCCACCGGCACACGATCCAAATCCGCCTCCAGTAGCAGTTCATGTATCCGCTTAAGGCTCGGTGACAGTCTGCAAGGATCTTCGCTCATCTCCGAATGTGAAACAAATCGCCACGAGTTCCCATCCTTAACGTGAAGCTTGCCCCCCTTGAGGACGGACAGGTAAATCGCCAATTCCGGTGGATTACGATCGCAGTTTAAGCCAAGATTTTCCTCAGTCGAGCGAGTAGCCACTGCTTCAATGAGGAGAGTTCGGGCACGAGATGCGGCCGAACTGGTCACTCTGCGGTTGATAAGCTCGTTCAGAACAACCGGGCATTCTGGATAAATCTCTTCACAGACGATGCTCAGATAACCGGCAATGCCGCGATGCTCTTCAACCTGAATCTCTCGCCCGTCATAAAACCAGCGAATCGGACGATTATGATCAACCGCAAGCTCCGTAAGGAACTCCAACTCTCGACCGAGAGAGGCCTTCAGTCGTTCGATCTCATCGCGCACGTAATCACGCGAGAATTGGTCAAAAGAGAGTTCCCGAGCATTCTTCCGCACCCACTCCCAACGCTTCAGCTCTGATAGAAGGTCAGACACACCGGCGACGGGGGCACTGACACCGCATACTACATGCTTTGGCAGTGTCTTGAGCGTTGGTAATTGGACTGTTGCACGCTGCTCCTCAACCGAGAAGGGAACGAGGACAATTACCGTTCCATCCGCAGGAAGCTGTCCAGCAGCCTGCGGCAGCCACTTTTCCGCATCCTTGGCATGAACGTAGAGAACCGAAAAATGACGCAAGTTCCCAGTCTCAACGTAATGGCGCCGAGCTACCAGATACTTTTTCGGGAGGTAATCCAGTAGCGCGAAGGACGAGGGACTGGAACCTCCGGCAGCCTCATCGGCCTGCCGGAGTAGATCCTCAAGGTTGGCGCTGGTGTGCGGCCACAAAGACAACCCTTTTGTCGTTCCTCGTTCGTGCAGCAACCTCAGCTCCAATACAAGTCGCTCGATGATACCGGCGGCACCCGGCTCGGATTCCGAAGCGAGAAGGACTTCCCGTGTCGATGGGAGCGCAGGATCGTCGATCATGTTCAAAAGCGCTACGGCCTTGAGAAGCTTTTCCGCTGTCTCCCCGTACGCAATACCCTTGTCTACCACAGATTCCGCGATATCCCAACGCGCACGGGATGGCCCGGCGGATAGCTGCGAGAGATTTGCTTTGAAGTAATCGTAGAGGTCAGAAATCCGGTAGAGTCTTTCGCTGACTGTGACCCGCTCAGCGAATGCCCGAAGACCGAAAGGCTCGAAGGATATCAGAAAGCTTACGATAGAACGTTCATTCTGACCGAACTTTCGAAGCAACGTAACCAAAGCCGGCAAGACAATCGGATTCAATGGAAACAGACGCGGCGCAAGAGATACGAGAGATTTTTCAGCGGCAAGCGATCCATAAAAGCCGCTTTTGAGGGCCCGGTGCATCATCTCCCGCATGCAGTTTTGAATCTTCTTCGGCAATAGAGCCTCCTGAAGACCCAAAGTTTCAGCGAGCAAAACGGCGGCTTGCTCAATAGGTTGGGCAAATACGATCTCTTCGTATCGGCCGGCAACCTTGTCCCATTCCTTCCTGACAACGGCATCGGCCGCCGCCGAGTAGGAAGCAAAACCTTGGTGCAGCAATGCCACCACCATGAGCGGTTTTCCGTTGCTCCGGACAGCCCTCTCTCCAAGACGCTGCAACAAAAAGATGTCATCCTCATCCGGGTGCTGAGCGGCATAACGAAGATTCTGGCCCAACTCGTCGAGAACGAGCAGCAAGCCATCGCCGACCTTTTCGGCTCTAATTCGATCTCCCAACAGGTCCAAAAGCTCCAGGAGTTCATCGTTGGAACGGGTACTCGATATGCAATCGCTCTTACCAAAAGCTCTGTCTTCTGTTTCTCGTATCCCCCGTAGGATACTGCTTCGAAGCGGCTCCAGGTCGCCCGTCACCAGGATTGGCTCAAACTTTACCTGATCATCTACCCAGTTCTGGAGATCCAACGGAAGTCTTTGGTCATGCCCTGCAGCAACGCGCGCCAGTGCAAGGGCAAAGCTTGACTTACCCGTTCCATAGTCCCCTGTCAAACGCCAGGCGCGCTGGGAAGAATACGGCTGGATACCACTCGACAGCCGCCGAAGCGTCTCCCGAACTAAGTTGGTAACAACATAATGCTCACTAGATCGAGGATCATCGTAATCCTCTGCGACATCGACAGAGCGAAGGAAAGCCCCTCGAACTCGAAAAAGACTTGAGATAGGCTGCTGGTCCATTACGCAGCCCTTCCATATGCTTCCGGCAGAAGTATATTAAGGTCGCCAATTCGAGCATGTCGTCGTATCATCCTTTGGTTTGCGCCTTCCAGAACCACAAACTCATTGGGCCTTTGCTGAGCTAAGAAAACCAGGCGATCTCGAATTTCCCCCTCAGGCATCCGAAGCACCCGCCCTGGGCTACATCGGCCAAAGGCCACGTCCGAAAACAGCACCGTTTGCTCATGCCCGACGAACATATTCCACCAATCGTGTAAGCAGAACCTGAACAGGTTATTGGGAATTGAATTCTTCCTGCGAACGTCGATCGAGAAAAGAGGATCGCATCCACGCTCTCCGCGGCACTCCCCAAGCTTCCGAATGAAACCAATGATAGACAGTGGACTATCAAGCATGTCCTCTGGCAGTCGGTCTGCGACGTTTTCTGACGCCACATAGGTCCTCAGGAACACGTCCAGATGCTGGCGCAGAGTGGTCTGAGAAAGTGGCCTTGAGTAGGTGTCGGATTCGGCTTGGAATGCCTCGAGTGCTTCACTCATGGTGAATTCAGGCTCCTGACAAAGGTTGACGAGCCAGTGCCACGCGAAAAAAGAGCGAGATGAATTGGTGGATGCCTTCCAGTGGAGGAGCCAAAGCGTGCGTTTGTCTTCCAGAAACGGATCCTTGCCGTTAGCACCGAAGATAATCTCTCCAAATTCGGTCACCTTCCACCGACCATCACGCCGATAGATCACGCCGAAATAATTACTCCAACATTGAAGCGCCGTGACCATGTTTTTGCCCAACCCCAGGATTTGCATTCCTTCTCGTGGATTGGAGAATGGATCTTTTCCCTGGGATACTGCGGCCACAGCTTTGGGTAACCAAGCTACTCGGAGCGGAAATGTTTCGTGGCCGGAGAATGAAAACCGATCGATATGTGGTTTCTCTGTGTGGTTGACATCCGTAGATGCTATATTGATATTCTGTCTATTCACGATTAAACTTTCATTTACCACAGTCGGATATTCTGGCCAAGACAGGCCTTGATCCGAGAGAACAGGTTGCGTGGGAATTCGACGCGACTTTTATTCAAACATATCGGTGGTATTGGGATGCACATAAATATATATCACCATGAATGCGGAGGAATCATATCTATTTATAGGATTCATACTTCCCATCCAAAAAAAGGTCGGCTGACAACGATTCCCTCTCTGGGTGATGTGGTGTGGATAACCCAGAGCGACAATTCTTACTGTCTGTCTTTATCTGTCAGAACAGGAATAAAGTCAACAAATGGGTATGCTGTTACCCGAATTCTCTGCATATGGGCTCACTGACCTTGACCTGAAAGTTATCGCTGCAGTTTTGCACTTGCGCAGTATTTCGGCATCATAACTGTCGGACATAGCCGCCTGGGAATGAATTCCCACAAACACCTTTTTCAGGAATCGCATAGAGAACTCTTGCGGCATGCAGTCCGGATCTATCTCCACGCTGATAATGTTCACGGCGTCTGCCACCTTCCGTGAGCCACTTTGAAGTCCCAACGGACTCACTACGATGCCCCGCCACGCCAGTGCACCAATCTTCTCCTGGTTCTGTTTTGATGTCGTATACCGACGGTACTCGGCTATCACACCCCCTTCATCTCCTTCGAGTACTCCTTTGTTGAACCGAATAGCAGTTGCGTCCTTTAGGCAGGATGAACAAATTTACGGCATTTGATGAGCAGCCGTAAAATGATGGCAGCACTGGTCAGTTGAGTGGATAACCAGGAAAAAAATTGACTTGGGTGACATTTGTGTACATAATAATTTCAAAGATGGGGGACAAAAATCATGAAATTTTTAAGCGTGCGCGATCTAAGAGGCAAGTCTGCCCAAGTCTGGAAAGATCTACCCAATGAACGGGAAATGATCATCACCAGCAATGGAAGACCTATCGCCATTCTTGCGGCAATAAGCGAGTCGAATTTCGAAGAGTCTTTGAAGGCATTTCGTCAAGCGCGTGCAGTCGAAGCGGTGGCAAGTCTTCAGCGTCGATCTGTCGATCAGGGAACAGACAAGATCACAATGGAGGAAATTGGTGCCGAAATTAAAATGGCCCGAAGCAAGCTTGATCGAATGCGATGAATATCGTTCTCGATACCAATGTTCTTGTTGCCGGTCTTTTATCTCCATTTGGGCCTTGCGGGAAAATCGTCCGCATGGTTTCATCCGGTGAACTGACGTTTTCCCTTGATGCCCGTATCTTGGCGGAATATGAAGAAGTTCTATGCAGGCCGAAGTTCAAATTTGAAAAAGACAAGGTTATTGCCCTTCTTGATCATATTCAGCATCGCGGACTGACTGTAGCTTCCTCTCCCTTGTTCCAACCACTACCGTATCCTGATGATGAACCTTTCCTGGAAGTGGCCATCGCTGCGCGAGTGGTATGTCTTATCACAGGAAACCGGGTTCATTTTCCGTCTGACCTGTGTCAGAATGTCAGGGTTCTTTCGCCAAGCGAGTTTATGGCTTTTTACAAATAGCGGCGAATATTGTTCCGGCAATCACCGAAAAATATGATAATCTTTACCGGAGTGAAAGTCTGAGTGCTTTACGACCATTTATTAAGAGGAATTTTTCACTTTGTCAAAACCGGGCAATGAAATCAAAGGGGGCATGGACAACTGCGACGGCGCCTCTGCCTCTAAGGGTTTTTTAAAAAGATTTATTGTCGCCATTTCAGCCCTTTTGATGCTGATCCTCTCAACGCTTGGCATCTGGACAGCGTTCGATGTTGTGGAATATGCAAACACGACCGGTAGCCTGCAGCCCCGGGAAACGCTGATTACGATAATGCCCCGTCAGCAGTTGAAAACAACCGCCGATATGCTTTTTTTTTCGGAAATCATTCGCTCGCCATTCTATTTTTATCTCTACGCGCGGGGTTTCGGCTATGACAGGCGGATTCAGGCAGGAGAGTATCTGTTTTCCGGGAGCATGACGCCTAAGCAGATTCTGGAAATGATGGCCAGTGGAAAGACTTTCTTACACAAAATCACCATTCCCGAAGGATATAATCTGAAAGACATTGCAGCATTATTTGCCGGTGCGGGACTGGTCTCTGAATCCCGATTGCTGCGCGTAGCGCGGGACCCGCAATTGTGTCATGGCTGGAAAATTGAAGCCGATACGGCTGAAGGCTATCTTTTCCCGGATACGTATTATTTTCCGAAAGACGTCAGCACCGAAAAAATACTATCCACCATGATCCAGCGATTTCGTCAGGTATTTACTCCGGAGATGGCACAGCAGGCGGAAAAGGCGGGACTGTCGATTCACCAGGCCGTGACACTGGCCTCCATCATTGAAAAGGAAACCGGCTCCGACAGCGAGCGGCCCATCGTTTCATCCGTATTTCATAACCGGTTGAAGCGCCACATGCGTCTTGAAAGCGACCCCACCGTGATTTACGGTCTAGATCATTTTGATGGAAATATCACCCGCCGCAATCTGACAACGCCTACCCCATACAACACCTATACCCGCCAGGGACTGCCGCCGGGGCCGATCGCAAGTCCGGGGGCCAAGTCGCTTCTGGCTGCTGTTTATCCCGCCCAAAGCGATTATCTGTATTTTGTATCCCGCCAGGATAAAACCCATCAGTTTTCACGAACCTGGGAGGAACACCAACAAGCCGTAAGCAGGTATCAGTTGGGAGGAAATTAGCGGGTCGGCAAGGAACAGTCCATCAAGTATGAGACAGTGCGATGACTGAGGCTGCAGCCACGGTAGATAGCGCGGAAGCCGCCGCGGACTGAGATCGTCCCGGAGGTTTTTTTGAATTCATCGGTAACGGTGTGAAAGCACTATGAACGACTGGAAACAAAAATACGCAAAGAAGATCATGACCGCCGATACGGCGCTGAAGCAGGTTAAGGATGGCGACCGTGTCGTGGTGGGCCATGCCTGCGGTGAGCCGCCCACACTGGTGGATGCCCTGGTGGCAAGAGCACCGGAGCTCAAAAACGTTGAGATCATGCATATGGTGGCCATGGGACCCGCCAAGTATGCCCAACCGGGCATGGAGGGAAGTTTCCGGCACAACTCGCTCTTTGTCGGGGCCACGACCCGCAAGGCGGTCTCCGAAGGGCGCGCCCTTCATACCCCTTGCTTTTTTTCCGAAATTCCCCGTCTCTTCAGCAGACGAATCCTGCCCGTTGACGTGACCCTGATGCAGGTCACAACTCCCGATGCCGAAGGCTATTGCAGCCTCGGGGTCTCCGTCGATTACACGCTGACTTCGGCCCGCTCAGACCGCTTGACAATTGCCCAGATGAACAGGCATATGCCCCGCACCCCGGGTGAAAAGATTCACCTCGACGAGATCGACTGCATCGTCGAGAAGGACGAGCCGATCATCGAACTCAAGCCTCCTGCCATCGGCGATAAGGAGAAGGCCATCGGCGAGAACGTGGCAAAGCTCATCGAAGACGGATCAACCCTCCAATTGGGCATTGGCGCCATTTCCGATGCCGTGCTCCTGTTCCTGAAAGACAAGAAGGACCTGGGTATCCACAGCGAGATGTTCTCCGACGGCGTTGTGGCACTGGCGGAAGCCGGCGTCTTCACAAACCGGAAGAAAACGATCAACACCGGAAAATATGTTGCAACCTTTCTCATGGGCACACGCAAGCTCTATGATTTTGTCGACAACAACCCCGATGTCATGATGCGGACGGTTGACTATACAAACGATCCCTTCATCATCGGCCAGCACGAGAAGATGATTTCCATCAACTCCGCCCTGCAGGTCGACCTGATGGGCCAAATCAACGCCGAGATGATCGGCAGAAACCAGTTTAGCGGCGTCGGCGGTCAGGTGGATTTTGTTCGCGGTGCAAGCCGCTCAATGGGCGGAAAATCCATCATTGCACTGCCTTCTACCGCATCCGGCGGGAAAGTGTCACGCATTGTCCGTGAACTTGATCGGGGTTCGGCGGTTACGACTTCCAGAAACGATGTCCACTTTATCGTTACCGAATACGGCGCTGCGGAGCTAAGAGGCAAATGCATCCGTGATCGCGCCCGAGCCTTGATTGCCATCGCCCATCCTGAATTCCGGGATTCGTTGACAATGCAGGCAGGCGATGCCGGGATAATATAACTGGATAGCGTCAAACCGACAGAAAACGGAATCGTCGGATAACAGATAGACATTTGAAAACAGGGACTTTGAGTGAAAAGATAATCCTTCGAGTTATTTGTTAACCCCTTTTATCTCTATGGATCGAAGTCCATTTCTGAAGCGCCGGGTCAGATCCAGGGAAACATCGTGTTCGTAGATCCCGCCATCAGGGGTGATTCCCCTGATTCTTCCGTCTGCCAGGAACATCTGCAAAAGCCGGATGCCCGACTCCTGGCGGTTTTCCAAGGACATGCTCTTGTTAGAATCCTCTGCCGCTTCCGTCTCAAAATCAATTTCCTGATCAATTAAGGATTTTATGAAGTTCAGTAGCCTTCCCAGCCGCATCAACGTGACGGATTCTATTCGGGATGTGGTGTGAGACAAAGGAAGTGCGCTGGATCGCATCAGGGACAGGTACTCCGGCAGGATGCCGAGTCTAACGGAGAGATCATAATCCACGCTGCCGGGAGAAGGATAAAATACCGACACTCCGGCAAGCGTTCTCAGGGACGCCAGATACAGGAGATCTTCCACAGCATCCATGGGATTCTGAAACGGCGCGGCAACAATGATATAGCCGACAGCGTTCAGCCCGCAACGTTCAGTCAGTTCAAGGGCGTTTTCAAATGCCGATTGCATATTCGGCCTGTGAAAACGTTTCAATTGGGCCGAAGAAGTGGTTCCCAAAGACAGATTCAGGGTTTTGAAACCGGCTGCCTTCATGGCAAAAATCATCTCCCTGTCCAGTGAGGCCGGGGACAGGCCGTTCATGGCCCTCAATTCCGGCCCGGATTCCGGAAATCGGGCCTGAATCGCGGATAGCAGGTCCATGAACCAGTTCCGGTCAAGGGACAGATTTTCATCCTCGAAATCAATAAACCCGGCATCCGTTGCATCGATGGCCTGCTCCATTTCACGAAGCACCGCTTCAAGGCTTTTCCGGCGATACGGTATTTTGGAATTTTTCCCCAAAGAACAATAGGTGCAGGTCATGGGGCATCCCCTGCTGGCGACAATCACCGAAGCGCCGGATTTTCCCCGCCGGTAATATTTCGAGCGAACCAGATGCATTGCGGGAAGCGGCGCATCACTTAAATCCTGCATCCATACGGGCTCGCTGACATGAAGGGAGGCGTCTGATTTTCGGAAAACCAGACCTGGCACCGTTGACAGCAGGTCATCTGATGGGGATTTGTCCGTTTTCAGGATGGATGCCAGAATCGAGAGGGAGACTTCGCCTTCTCCGCGGAACCCGTAATCAATCGCCGAACAGGCCATAACCGCTTCCGGCAGGGCAGTGGGATGATGCCCCCCCATGACGATTTTACAGGAAGGATGACAGGCTTTGACAGTCCTGGCTGTCTGAAGCGCTTCAGGGCTGTAAGCGGTAAACAGAGAAGAAATGCCGATTAAAAACGCACCCGAGGCTTTTGCCTGTTTTCCGATATGCTCAAGACTGTATCCAAAATGTTTATACTGATGAAACAAGGCAAAAGGGGAAAGATCCGCGTTTCCATAAAACTCGGAAAGATAGCCCATTTCCTCGGGAAGCGGGATGTTTCGGGATTTGGACGTGGCAAGGCCGTCCAAGATCTCAACGGAAAACCCGTGCTGGAGTAGCGATGCCGCAATACAGGCCAGGCCATAGGGGAGCGAGCGTTTGGCTGTTGCGTAAAAATCTCTGAAAGGCGGCTGAATCAGTAGAATATCGGTCATGGTGGCGGTTTCGGAATACCCGGACGAACCTTTAATACGATTTCTTTTCGAATGGTCACTGTTCCGGGCTTGGCGCCGCGAGGTTTGGAAACATACCGGGCCCGGGTTGCGGAAACCGAAACCGTCCCGCCGTCCCTGGCCTTGCTGTGATAGGCTGCAACGGCAGCCGCCTGGCGAAGCAACTCATTGCTCGGCTCTTCATCCTGGTTTCCGACAAGAATCACATGGCTTCCCGGCATGCCGCGAACATGAAACCACCAGTCATTGGGGCCGGCCGTTTTCAGACTCAGCAGATCGTTATCCAGGTCGGTTTTCCCAGCCATGGCCACCCAGCCTTCGGCAAGGGGATATTCATAGACCTTCGGCAAAGCCGGACTGAAAACCGGAACAGAAGGGTCAGGTGTTTTTTTCATCTCGCGTCATCCACGGAAAAGGCATCAAAAATCCGTCGAAATGTAATAAAATGATCAAATTGGCAGTTGCATTTTTTCTCGCGCAAAGGGATGGGGCCGGGTTTTATCTTCGCGCAAATTCCGATCTTTGCTGCAATTGTACCGGTTTTCACTGCATTACACAATGCCCATGTTTTCCAAAACCCTGAATGGCAATAAATGTCTTGACGGCAACGGCTTGAAAAAATATGCTAAGTTTTTTTCTACCGATTGGGGGGATAGCGATGACAAAGGATGATTCGGGCTGGATACGAATGCGGTTCAAGCAAAACAAGGTCTGGGTGGCTGTCGATTCTGACGGGAAAATCCTGAGCAATAACGGTAAGGCATTGATCAAATATCAAAAGGAACAGGATTATGAGTATCGGGTCCATGAAACAGATCTTTTCCCCCTGAACACCGAACCCGGGGAAGCCCCAGCAAAAACCAGCCGGAAACCCAGAGAAATCCGCAAAGCCATCAACCCTTCGATCTCTCCGCCCGACCCGGAGGATCCGAATTGCATTCGAATCTATGCGGATGGCGCGTCATCGGGAAACCCCGGTCCATCAGGAATTGGGGTCCTGCTTCGCTATCGGGAGCACGAAAGGGAAATCTCCAGAAATATCGGATTGGGCACGAATAACATTGCCGAGCTTGAAGCCATTCGAACGGGTCTTCTGGAAGTTAAAAATCCCGATTTGCCGGTAAGGATATATACGGACAGCGGCTATGCCTACGGCCTGCTGGTACTGGGCTGGAAAGCCAAAAAAAACACGGAGCTTGTCAGCGACATCCGCATCTTGATGAAACGGTTCAAAAATCTGGTATTCATCAAAGTCAAGGGGCACTCGGGAATAGAAGGCAACGAAAGGGCCGATAAACTGGCAACTTCGGCAATTCTTCAGAAGGCCTAAAGAAAAAGGAGTATTGGCAGTAGCCGATACTCCTTTATTTTAAAAGAAAACAGCAAATTCCGCGTGCTGGCGGGAAAAGCGGATTGTTTTTTGTGAAACTAAGACGCCTGAAATCAGGCTTTTTCGGTCTTTAAGGTTTCAAGTTCTTTTTTCAGATCATCGATTTCCTGTTTGTATTTATCTACGCTATCGGCAGCAGGAGATGACGCCGGTTTATCGTCTTTTTTCCAGGTGTCCTTCAACTCATCAAATCCCAGATAAAGCGCCAAACCGCCGCCCAGGAGCAGCATGATAGGAAGCACGCCAGCCAGAATCTGCAAGAATTCCTTAAACCAAATAGAAACACCGATAAGTCCCAATACCGCAGCTACTGCACCACCGATCAAAGTTTTCATAGAAAATACCCCCCTCCTTTAATGTTATCCGTTTATTTAAGGTGCTGAAAGGATGCCCATGCTGACTGCATGGCAATAATATCAACTAGATATTTTTAACATTTCTCATGTTAGCATAATTCTTAAAAAACTAACACAAGATCAGGCTTTACGCAAGTTCAAAATTGTCTATTCGGTGCCTGACTCATCCCTTTGACCCTGCTCCAGACAATCCTTGGTGAGATTTTTATCGAATTCAACCGGATAACACCCATCGAAACAGGCCTTGCAAAAACAATCTTCGGGGTTTTCAATGCCGGTTGCCGCCAGAAGTCCCTCCAGGCTCAGATAATGCAGCGAATCAAGCCCCAGAAAATCCCTGAGCTGCTCAACCCGCATTCGGGATGCGATCAGTTCGCCCTTGGTTGAGAAATCAATGCCATAATGACAGGGATAACGGTGGGCCGGTCCACTGACCCGGAGGTGGACCCGTTTGACCCCAAGCTCCCGAAGGGCCTTGACACGGGTTCGAACGGTCGTGCCCCGGATAATGGAGTCTTCAATGATGATGATGTCCTTACCCTTGAGGAGTTCCTTGACGGGGTTCAGCTTAACGCGAACGCCAAAATCCCTCATGCTCTGGGTCGGCTGAATAAAGGTCCGTCCCACATAATGGTTGCGGATCATTCCCATTTCAAACGGTATGCCGGACGCTTCGGAATATCCCAGGGCCGCATAAGTTCCGGAATCCGGAAACGGCATGATCATGTCGGCCTGAACCGGAGCCTCACGCGCCAGTTGACGGCCGTGAGCCTTTCGGGTGAGATAGACGTTCTTGCCGAATATGGTGCTGTCCGGTCTGGCAAAATAGATGAATTCAAATATGCAAAAGGACCGGCAGGCTGCCACCGGTGTTTGCAGACTGCGAACGCCGTCCTGGTTGATGATGACGATTTCCCCCGGGTTCAGCTCCCGGATGAACTCGGCCTCCACAAGATCCAGGGCGCAGGTTTCCGAGGCCAGCACGTAATGACCGTTTAACCGACCCAGGCAAAGTGGCCTGAATCCATTGGGGTCTTTGATGCCGATGATCTCGCCCTTATTTGTCATGACAACCAGGGAAAACGCCCCCTTGATGCGGGAAACCGCTTCGACCAGCGCTTTCTCGAATCCCATTCGAAGATTTTTGACAAAGAGGTGAAGAAATACCTCGCTGTCCGTCGTGGTTTGAAAAATGGAGCCCGATTCTTCCAGCTCGTTCTTCAAAACATGGGCATTCACCAGATTCCCGTTGTGAGCAACGGCATAGGAGCGCTGACGGTGGTGAACGACAAAGGGCTGGGCATTGGTCAGAATGGAGCTTCCCGTGGTTGAATACCGTACATGGCCAATGGCGCTGGCGCCGTCCAGAAGTTCCAGACAGGGTTTTTTAAAAACATCCGAAACCAGTCCCATTCCCTTGTGAGCAATGATCTGCTGGTTCTGAATCACGGCAATGCCCGCGCTTTCCTGGCCCCGGTGCTGAAGCGCATAAAGCCCGAAGTAGGTCAGCCTGGCGGAATCCGGATGGCCGTGAATGCCGAACAAGCCGCAGGCTTCGCGGGGCTTGTCTTCCTCGGAAAAATCCTCACATTCAAAACAAGACGTATCATTCATGATTTTTTTCTTATCTCTCAATATTCCTGAAGGGATTTTACCGAAAGATCCTTTTGTTTCATTGCGGCAATGGCCTTTGCCATGGCAATGGCGCCGGCCAGGGTCGTGGTATAGGGAATGTTGTATTTAATGGCTGCACGCCTTAAATGGTAGCCGTCGCGTTTGGTTTCATTGCCGAATCCGGTGTTGATGATGAGCTGAATTTCCCGGTTCAGGATCGCATCCACCACATGGGGTCGGCCCACCGACACCTTGTTGATCATCCGGCTGGGAATGCCGTTACTTTCAAAATACATCCCGGTTCCGCGCGTGGTCATGAGGGAAAATCCGATCTCGTAAAGCTGTCTGGCCACAATCAGGGCCCCGGGTTTATCCCGATCCTTGACGCTGATAAAGACAGCGCCTTCAAGGGGGAGGTTCTGGCCCGCGCCGAGCTGGGCTTTGGCATAAGCGGATCCCAGGTCTTCATCAATGCCCATGACTTCGCCGGTGGATTTCATCTCCGGACCTAAGAGGGTATCCACATCCGGAAACCGGTTAAACGGCATGACCGCCTCCTTAACCGATATGTGGGAGGGGATTTTTTCCGTAATCAACCCCAACTCTTTCAGGGTTTTACCCAGCATGATTTTGGTTGCCAGTTTGGCAAGGGGAACGCCGGTGGCCTTGCTGACAAACGGAATGGTTCTGGATGCTCTCGGATTGACTTCCAGGACAAAAAGCCGGTCATTTTTAACCGCATACTGAACATTCATCAGTCCGATCACATTGAGTTCGGCGGCCATGGCCTTTGTGGCCCGGGTGATTTCTTCAAGAATCTCCGGTTTCAGGCTATAGGGCGGCAGCACACAGGCGGAATCTCCGGAATGAATGCCGGCTTCCTCGATGTGTTCCATGATGCCGCCGATAATGGTGGTGTTTCCGTCGGAAATGGCATCCACATCCACTTCAATGGCATCCTCCAGAAATTTATCGATCAATACCGGATGGTTCGGCGATGCGGCAATGGCCAGCAGAATAAAGTTTTCCAGTTCCTTGGGGTCATAGACAATCTTCATGGCCCTTCCGCCCAGAACATAGGAAGGCCGGACAACTACCGGATATCCGATGGTTTCCGCAACCCTGGCGGCTTCTGCCACGGAGGTTGCGGTGCCGTTTTCCGGCTGAATCAAACCCAGCTTATGGAGCATGGCCTGGAAGAGCTTTCGATCTTCCGCCCGGTCGATGCTCTCGGGCTGGGTACCCAGGATGGGCACGCCGGCCTGGAAAAGGGGAGCGGACAGGTTGAGCGGGGTCTGTCCCCCGAATTGAACAATCACGCCGAACGGTTTTTCCGTTTCCACGATGTGAAGCACATCCTCGCGGGTCAGCGGTTCGAAATAGAGCTTGTCCGATGTGTCGTAATCCGTGCTGACGGTTTCGGGGTTGCTGTTCACCATGATGCTTTCAACCCCTTCTTCCCGAAGGGCGAACGAGGCATGGACGCAGCAGTAGTCGAATTCGATCCCCTGGCCGATCCGGTTGGGCCCTCCCCCCAGAATCATGACTTTTTTCCGGTCCGACACCCTGGCTTCATTTTCCGTTTCATACGTGGAATAATAATAGGGGGTAGCGGCCTTGAACTCGGCGGCGCACGTGTCCACCAGCTTATAGACCGGAAGTATTCCCAGTTCCGTGCGCCGTTTCTTAACGGCCTGTTCGTTTAATCCCAAAAGGCTGGCAATCTGAATGTCGGAAAACCCCGTTGACTTGGCCTGTCTGAGGAGCACTGCTGAAATGTCTTTTCCTGATGCGGCAATTTCCTGTTCCATATCCACGATCTGCCGGATCTGATCCAGAAACCATGGATCAATACGGGTCAGCTCATAAATGGCCTGGATATCCATGCCGATCCGCAGGGCGTGGCGAATGTAGAATATCCGCTGGGAATTGGGGGTTGCCAGGCGCTGTTCGATATCGCCTCTTGTCGGAGGCGTGGCAGGATCTTTGCCATCCCCGCCCAGACCATAACGGCCGATCTCAAGAGATCGAATGCCTTTCTGAAGGGCTTCCTTAAAAGTTCGGCCAATGGACATGGTCTCGCCCACGGATTTCATGGCCGTTGTCAGGTAATCCTGGGTTTCCGGAAATTTCTCGAAAGTCCATCTTGGAATTTTGACCACGCAATAATCAATGGTGGGCTCAAACGATGCCATGGTTTCGCCGGTGATATCATTGGGGATTTCATCCAGCGTATACCCCACGGCCAGTTTGGCGGCGATTTTGGCAATGGGATACCCCGTGGCCTTGGAGGCCAGGGCCGAGCTGCGGGATACCCTGGGATTCATCTCCACCACGATCATCTCGCCGGTATCGGGATTAATGGCAAACTGGACATTGGACCCGCCGGTATCCACGCCGATTTCCCGCAGGATGGCAATGGCGGCATTTCGCATCCGCTGATACTCTTTATCGGTCAGGGTCTGAGCAGGCGCAACGGTAATGCTGTCTCCGGTATGAATCCCCATGGGATCCATGTTTTCAATGGAGCAGATGATCACCACGTTGTCGTTGTGATCCCGCATGACCTCGAGCTCATATTCTTTCCACCCCAGGACCGATTCCTCGAGCATCACCTGGGTAATCATGCTCGCATCAAGTCCTGCCTTGGCAATGACATCCAGGTCTTCCGCGTTATAGGCCACCCCGCCGCCAGTTCCGCCCAGGGTAAAGCTGGGCCGGATGATGATCGGAAACCCGATGTCGGCAACAATGGCCCGGCACTGTTCCATGTCCGTGGCGATGCCGCTTCGGGGAATGCGAAGGCCGATTCTGTCCATGGCCTTTCGAAACAAGTCCCTGTCCTCGGCCTTTTGAATGGAGGGGATGGTGGCACCGATCATCTCAACGCCGTATTTTTCCAGAACCCCCAACTCAGCCACCTTGATCGCCGTGTTCAGGCCGGTCTGTCCGCCCAGCGTGGGTAGTATGGCGCAGGGCCGCTCCCGCTCGACAATCTTGGCAACGGTCTCCGGCGTAATGGGTTCGATATAGGTCCGGTCGGCCATATCGGGATCGGTCATGATAGTGGCCGGATTGCTGTTGATCAGGACCACCTCGTACCCTTCTTCCTTCAATGCCTTGCAGGCCTGGGTGCCGGAATAATCAAATTCACAGCCCTGGCTGATGATGATGGGTCCTGCGCCGATGATCAGGATTTTATGAATATCTGTGCGTTTGGGCATAGGGGTTAACTAAAGGTTGCAGCCTGAAGGTTGAAGGCTAAAGGAAAAAACCTTTTCAGCCTTCAGGCTTCGGGCTTCAGCCTTTAACCTTTATAATTTATTGGCCATCCATCAGCCGGGTGAATTCTTTAAAAAGATACTGGGCATCCTGGGGACCTGGAGATGCTTCCGGGTGATATTGAACGGCAAAAACAGGCAGGGTGCGATGCCGGAATCCTTCCAGGGTCTGATCGTTGAGGTTGACATGGGTGATTTCAACATCATTTGCACTCAGGGTGGCGATGTCAACGGCAAATCCATGATTCTGGGAAGTGATTTCGATGCGTCCGGTTTTTAAATTCTTGACTGGCTGGTTCGCGCCCCGATGACCGAATTTCAGTTTGTAGGTCTTGCCTCCCATGGCAAGGCCAAGAATCTGGATCCCCAGGCAGATGCCGAAAATGGGCCGAAATCCCAGAAGTGACCGAACCGTCTGAACCGCATATTCCACGGGTTCCGGATCCCCAGGGCCATTGGACAAAAATATCCCGTCAGGCGCCATTTCTCTGATAACATCGGCGGATGTCGCTGCAGGAACAACGATCACCTCACATCCGGATTGCTCAAGACATCTCAGGATATTGTATTTCATCCCATAATCAAAAGCGACCACACTGCGCAGCCGGCCCCGATGCTTCCAGATTTTTTGTGTAAGCGCGGTTGCCGGCTCTTCGATGGGAAGGATTTCATTGTTCATCCAGCGGTAGGACTGTCGGGTAGAAACCACGGAAGCCAGATCCAGGCCGATCATGCTGGGAACCTGCCTGGCCTTTTTCACACAGGAGAGCGGATCGGGATCTTCGGTGGAGATAAATACCCGCATGGCGCCTGAATTTCTCAGGTGAAGGGTCAAAGCCCGGGTATCCAGGCCGTCAATCCCCATGACTCCTTGAGTTTTCAGATAATCGGCCAGCGAGCCCGTGGAACGGTAATTACTGGGGAAATGTTGATACTCCCGGACCACAAACGCCGCGACCTGTATGCGATCGGATTCGACATCCTCGGGGTTGACCCCGTAATTGCCGATCAGCGGATAGGTCATGGTCACCACCTGACCCCGGTATGAGGGATCTGTCAGGACTTCCTGATATCCGGTCATGCTGGTGTTGAACACGGCCTCGCCGCCCGCCTCACCGGACCCGGTAAAGCAGTGGCAGTCAAATGTCCGTCCGTCTTCTAGTGCCAATATTGCTTTTTTCATATCAATTTATACTTGTATCATTCCACCGGTTGATTTTCAACAAGATTCCACACGCCGCAGGGACAGGCGCCGGCACAAAACCCGCATCCGATGCACCGGTTTTCGTCCACCCGGTATTCATAGACGTCGGGAATCTTCTCCATTCGTCGGATGGCTGCTTGCGGACAGACAGCCACGCAGATGCCGCAATCCCGGCAGGAGCCGCAGGAAGAACACTGGGATCCACAGCTATCCATATCCTTAAATTCGGCAATCCGGGGATCGAAATATTCCAGAGACACGCGCTTGGCCTCGATCACGGGGCAAAGATCGCTCTCCAGAGGCTGTCCATCAATGATTTTTAAGATCGCCGAAGCTGCCTTTCGACCCGATCCGATGGCGTCGGTCAAAAGCCCGGGTTTAACCGCATCGCCAATGGCAAAAACCGTGGGAACCGCGGTTTGATAATGGGCGTTGACTTGAACAAATCCCCGGTCCGTTGCCACATCCCCGGAAAGAAAATCCAGATCCGGCGCATCCCCGATCGAGATGATCACCCTGTCCGCGGGGATGGTTTCGCCGGTTGACAGGATAACGCCTTCGGAAGTGATCTCACGGGTATAGCAGGGCCACCGGAAGACGGCCCCGGCCGCCTCCGCATCCCGTCTTTCCTTGCCAAAAGAGGCCGGAGCCTGAACATCCAGAAGCGTAAGGGTGTCCGCGCCCAATCGCCTGGCTTCTGTCGCCACATCGCAGCCCACGTTGCCGGCACCGATGATGACCACTCGTTTTCCGGGAAGGAGATTGCCGGCCTTGGAGAGTTTTAGAAAATCCAGGGCCGTCATGGCCAACTCCTTGCCTGGGACCGGAAGGGTTCGGGGTTTTTGCGCGCCAACCGCAATCACCAGAAAATCGTAATCCCCCTGAAGTCTTTCAAAGTCATTTCTGTCCAGCCGCTGCCGCAGATGAACATGGGGGATGATTTTTCGAATCCTTTCCAGCTCTGCAGTGATCACGGCTTCCGGAATTCGGCTTCCGGGAATGACGGATGTAATTTTTCCGCCGATCGCTCCTGCGGTGTCGAACACCGTAACCGCGTGCCCTTTCAGCCGCAGTTGCCAGGCAATGGATAATCCCGCGGGACCGGCTCCGATAATTCCGATAGTTCTGCCGCTGATTTCCGGAAGCTGCGGAAGACTGGCGGAGATGCTGGCCTTTCCCAATCGGGTGATGTCCACGGCAGGCATTTGCTCGGTCTGTCGGGTGCAGGCCTGCATGCAGAGGTTCGGGCAGAGATACCCGCAGACGGTTGCCGGAAACGGGGTATAACTCAGGGCCAGATCCACCGCCTCATCCACACGCCCTTCCCGAACCAAGCGCCACCTGTCATGAACCGGAATGCCGGTCGGACACCTGGCTTCACAGGGAGCCTTGTATTTGCGGTTTTCCCATATCGGCACGTAGCGCCTCAGATCACCGACAGGGATGAGCGGAACGGGACTTCGGTCAAAGCTTACCAGATCCCCGATCAGGCCCCCGATTCCCAGTTCCTTGTCCCAGACATCGGCTCGAAATGACGCAAGAGACCGTCTTTGCCGCGCGGTCTTCTCTTTGGGCGTCCGGGCCACAATCAGTTGCCATGCATCGGCATTTACCAGTTCTGCAAGCAGCCCGGTCCTGCCGATCCTGCCGAGAAACAGCTCCAGGTTCAACGCGAGCCATTCCCAGTCGGCCGGTTCGATGGGCAGTATTCTGGCATCTGCCTGGCTGAACCCCCGATGCGGACCCCGAAAAAACACCTTGCCGCCCACCATGCCGACCAGGGGCCGGTGCCCCAGAATATTGCCCGGGTCCTGGGGATTGACGCCACAGATAACGGCAATGCCGCCGGCCATGAATTCACCGAAATAATCCCCGACAGATCCCAGAACCCAGAGCTCCGGGGGAGAAAATCGCGGGTTCTGCTTGGTCATGGTCATGCCGCGCGATCCGATATTGCCTCCGACAAACACCTTGCCCTGGGCCATGGCATTGCATGCGCCATTTCCCGCATGACCGTGGACCACAATCCGGGCTCCGGCATTCAGCCAGCCCACATCATCCGAAACCGGTCCGTCAACCTCGATCACGGTGTTCGGAAATCCCAGAGACCCCAGCCGCTGTCCGGAGTGGCCTTCCACTTTTACATGGACCGGATCATTTCCGGCCCGCCAGAGTCTGCCGCCGATGCCGTGCTGCCCAAACGCCCGGACCGTCAGATGCCGGTATCCGCCGGCAACCGCTTCCTGAATACGCTCTTCCAGGATTCTGGAATCCAGCCGGTTTCCATCCGTTTTTCCTGAAATGGTAATGATCTTGTCATCCATTGACTTGTTACTCCATCACCTAAACCACATAATTGATGTTCAGCCGCTTGCTGATATGGTAATCGTTGATCCCCAGGGCATCGGACATGCCGACCGGAAGGGAGGTCGAGCGGCCCAGGGGTGCAATAATCTTTTTAAGTTCCGTATCAAAGCTCAGAAACACGTCCACCACGCGCTGGGCCACTTGCTCCGGATCCAGCCGGCGATAGAGCCGGGGATCCTGAGAGGTGATTCCCTTGGGACACTGGCCGATGTTGCAGATATTGCAGCGATCGGTTTCGGATCCCAGGCATCCGGCCGCAGCCTGCATGATGTATTTTCCGATCTGAATGCCGCTTGCGCCCAGCATGATCAGGGCTGCCGCATTGGCCGCAAGATTGCCGCTTTTGCCGATACCGCCGCCGGCAATAAGCGGAATTTCGTTTTGCATGCCGGCGGTCACCAGTCCCAGATAGGCATCCCGGATGTTGCTGGCAATGGGATAACCCATGTGGTTCATGGAAATGTTATAGGCCGCTCCGGTTCCGCCGTCTTCCCCGTCAATGCCGAGGCCTCCGGCAAACGGATTTCGGGTCAGGTTGTTGAGAACCGCAAGGGCCGTGGATGTTCCGGATATTTTAGGATAAACCGGAACCCTGAATCCCCAGGCCATGGACATGGACTGGATCATCTTGGCCACGGATTCCTCGATGGAATACTGGGTCTGATGCGTGGGCGGACTCGGCAGACTGACACCGGCCGGAACCCCCCGAATCGCGGCAATGAGGCGGTTGACCTTATGCCACATCAGCAGCCCGCCATCCCCGGGTTTGGCGCCCTGACCGTATTTGATTTCGATGGCGCAGGGGTCTTCCTTCATATCCGGAAGCGCGTGAATGATTTCATCCCATCCAAAATACCCGCTGGCAATCTGAAGAATCACGTATTTTAAAAACCGGGACCTGAGAAGCCGCGGCGGGCAACCGCCCTCGCCGGTGCTAACCCGTACCGGCATCCCCAGTTCTTCGTTCAGGTAGGCCACGCCCATCTGAATGCCTTCCCACATATTGGGAGACAGGGCTCCGAACGACATGCCGCCGATCATCAGGGGGTAGATTTCCCGAACGGGCGGAATCCACCCGTTTTGTCGAATAAATTTCAGATTCTCCTCCGGCGAAAGCACGCGCCCGAGTAAGGTTCGAATTTCAAATTCGTGTCTTCCGGCATCCAGCGCCGGGTCCGTGAGCATGGAAATCCGGATGAACTTGATCTGATCCAGGACGGTTCCCGGCACATTTCGGCGGCCCCCACGGCTCCGCGGCAGGCCCCCGCGGTCCCGGTGAAAAACAAGCTTATCGGCCTCATCGCTTCTGCATGGGCTGATGGCGCCATTCGGGCAGACCAGGTTGCACATGGCGCATCCCACACAACAATAAGCCGGATCTGTTTTCTGGCGGATACCGTAATAAAGCTGCATCGTGTTTTCCGGTGGCTTGACGAATCCCGGCGACAAATCAAGGGTTCTTTTGCGGAAAACCCCCAGTTCTATGGCCTGAACCGGGCACACGGCCGTGCACTGGCCGCAAAGCGTACATTTTTCCTTATTCCAGTCAATCTGCCAGGGAAGATCCTTGACGCTTAGCGTGGAAGGGGTAATGGGGATGTTTGACGGCATACCGCAACCTCCTGACGATTCGGTCCAACAATGGCCGTGTCTAAATGCATGGGCTGGAAATCCCGGGTTTTATCGCGATCCGGAATGGCGGCATCCAGCCCGCAGATTTCAGATGAAAATGCATATCTTCCGGGTCTTCCGCCAACCACGCCGGGACGGAGTTTTTTGCGATCCTGAACCATGAACAGGCTGTGATCCGGAAGACATCCAATGACACAGTTGGGCCCGTCAATGATCAGCCGTCTGCAGGACTGCTTGAGATGCTGAAGCAGGTTCGAATTCGGGTGAACGGCAATGTCTTCATCCTGAAGCGGCGTGATGATATGTTTGTAAGCCTCGATTCCCAGTCCCAGCCTCTCCAGCGTATAATGCAGAATATGGGTAAAAACTTCGGAATCCGACTGATACCCGGTATAACCGGGAATTCCCCGGGACTCAAGATAGTCCCGGATCGGAATAAACGCCGTGTTCTCGCCATTGGTCATGGTCGAAAACCCTTGAAGGAAAAACGGATGACAGGCATAGAGATTAATGGCATAGTTGGTATTCTGGCGTCCCTGGGCCATCATGACCCTTGCCTTGATGTCCTTTCGATCCAGCTTCAGATGCTGGGCGACCTTGAGGGGCTCGCCGATTTCCTTGATCATGATGACATCGGGCCAGAAGGAAAACACCATCATATCACCTTCGGCCTTGCCCATTTCCCGGAGCTGAAGGCGGATGTTCACCAGCCGGTCATAAAGCTCCGGCTGGCCAAGACCATCCCATTCCTCCGGATATTCATAGGCCCGGATCAGATAGATATCCCGCTTGGGAACGCCCGAAGGCGGCGTTTTGGATACTTTTATCGGCAATTTATATTTGGTCATGAATCCCAGATTCATCATGAATGCATCCAGGCGTTTGAGTCCGTTTTCGGTAAAAATGCCGGACAGGATCGGCGCATCCTTCATGTCTTCAAAAGGACCGCCAAGGTCCCGGAGGAACAGTCCCACGCCGGAGCCGTCGTGTCCTTCTCGCATGACATCGAGGGCTTCAAAGGCAACCATGGGCGAAAGGGGCTCTTCGCTGGTTATGGCAAATAAACGACACATGTTGTTTTTCTCCTGTAAGCCACCATGCTTTTTTTAAGCAAAATGAAGCATGAAAAGGGGAGGTAAAAGGTTTGGCCTAAAATGAAGCAATATACATGCCGCGCTCAATTCTCGGGATGGTGGCTGTCATCTGCTGCAGATAAAAAAAAGCTGCTGTAGCATGTCCGTGTTCGAAAAAAATAATGCTTCCCGAATACGGACATGCTACAGCAGCATAAAAATCGAGGTTTATTTTATATTCGAAAAATACATATTTGTCAAAACATTTCGTTTAAATTGATAATTATGTATTTTCGAGGCAGTCATGCCGTTTGCTGTTTACTCCTTCAAAAAACGCCGGCGTCAACCCCCATGCCATCAGATGGCAACGTCGACAAGAACAGGGTGCAGGATTCGTATCAAATCCCGGGTTTTCATGGAAAGAAGAAGCCCTCTTTTGCCGGCATTGATGTAAATTTCAGGCAATGCCGCTATGGAGGCTTCCATGTAAATCGGAAGCAGAAGCCGGGTACCAAAAGGGGAAATGCCGCCCACGGTATATCCGGTTATTTTTTCGGCTTTTTGCGGCGTACACGGCTGAACCGTTTTCACCCCCATCTGCCTGGCCAGGGCTTTGGCGGAAACCTGCTTGTCCCCGTGCATCAGCACGATAAAAGCATTGCGGGAATCTTCCTCCATCACCAGCGTCTTGATGACCTGGTGCTCCACAACGCCCAGGGCAGCGGAAGCGGTTGCGGTTCCCCCTTTTTCTTCATAGGCGTAAGGATGGAGCGAAAATGAAACGGCTCCAGCCTTCAACTGCCGGATTGCCGGCGTTACAGGAATTTTTTGACTGGACATTGATTTTGATGCCCCTGATCGGGGGATTATTCCCGCCGTTTCATTTGTGAAGTTGTTTCAGAAGAAACGCCATGTTTTCACCCAAAACCTTCAGGGTTCCCAGGCCTTCCGCGTCTTTTTCGACATCTCCCTTGTCCTTGCCAAACCCCATATTCCAGTAATTGGATCCGGGCACGATCATCTGGCTGATGAAAAAGAAATGATTCATGGAATCAAAGGCGTGAATGCTTCCCCCGCGTCGCGCCACGACCACCGCAGCACCCGCTTTTCGTCGCAGCATATCGCCGTTGGCCCGGCTGACCATGCCGGCGCGATCGATCAGGGCTTTGATCTCGGCGGTAACATCCGCAAAATAAGTGGGGGATGCCAGAATGATTCCATCCGCAGCCCACATTTTTTCAAGGCACGCGTTGACATCGTCCTTGACGGCACAGCGCTGGTCCTTGTTTTCCCAGCACTTGGAACAGGCCGTGCAGCCGTGAATCTTCTTTCCGGAGAGCTGAACCAGCTCGGTTTCAATGCCTTCTTTTTCAAGCTCCGAAAATACGTGACGGACGGCAATCGCCGTGTTACCATCCTTACGGGCACTTCCGCTGATCCCGACAACTTTCATGGTTTTCTCCTTGATGTTTAGTTTTCATACAGGCAGATGATGATCCGGCTGCCAGAGTCGCTCCAGTTCCGCCAGTGCGCGGGCCAATCCCTCCTGGCTCAGCGGCTTGACGATGTAGCTGACAACGCCTTTGGCGAAACTATCCATCATATCCGTTTCTTCCGCCGAATTGGTCAGCATGATGATGGGAATGGATTTTGTCCAATCATACATTTTCAATAGCTGAAGGACTTCAAATCCACTCATCTCCGGTAAAAACAGATCCAGAAAAATCACTTTCGGATTCATCTGCCGGTTTCGCATGGCATAGTTCCCCATGCCCAGCAGATAATCGATTGCTTCTTCGCCGCTTTTGACCCAAAGCGTCCGCTCCGCATATCCGGCTTTTTCCAGCTGCAGAAGCATAATCTTTGCATCTAACGGGCTGTCTTCCACAAGCAGGATCTCGGCATCGTTGTCAGAAATTGTTTTCATAGCAGCCTTCCTTGTTATCGGATGTTTCATAAACGGGGCTATCGGATGTTGCTTGTTAAAAATGGCCTGATATTACAGTAAGTCTCTTCCCGTGCTTTCTGCCATTGCAAAATCAATCGGGTGGAAGTAAAATTCAAAAATCATGAGCCCAAACCGCTTCAAAACCGCTTCTTCCTTTATCTCCAGTGCAGATCGCAAACGACGAAAGCGGGAGCTGATCATTATCGCAGCCATTATTGTCGTTGTGGCCCTGATGACCTACGCCCAGAACAAGCTGATCCATTTCGGCGCCAATTTCCCCATTTCCAATACCATTTTGATGTTCACGATGACGAACCTCAATTTGCTGCTGCTGATTCTAATGATTTTTCTGGTTTTTCGCAACCTGGTAAAATTGCTGTACGACCGAAGGCGAAAAGTCATGGGATCAAAGCTTCGAACCCGGCTGGTCATCGCCTTTGTTTCACTGACCTTGATTCCCGCTGGCGTGATGTTTTTCTTTTCCATGGGTTTTATCACCACGAGCATTGATTTCTGGTTTAATGTTCCGGTTGAGCTGGCCCTTGAAAACTCGCTGCATGTCGGAAGGCAGATTTATGGTATTACGGAAAACAGCAATGCGTTCTTCCTGGACAGGGCTGCCCATCAGATCAAGACCCGAAAACTTCTGGACTCCGCAAAAGTCAAGGATTTGATCCAATATATTGAAATCGTTCAACGATCATTCAACCTGGACGCGGTTGAAGTGTACGATATCCATGCCAGGCGCATTGCCCAGTCCATGGGTCGTGACCTGAACACGCAATCGCTTCAGCCGGTTTCCATTGAACAGCTTCGAAAAGAATTTTCTCCCAAGTCTGTCTCGTCATTTTCTCAAATCATCTCCAGCGGCGAGGCGATTCGCACTGTCGGAACCGTTCCTTTTGGCGTCAAACCCGTCGATGCAGAGGCATTTCTGGTCCTGACGGTGATGATTCCGCCGTATCTTTCCGAAAACATGGCGTCCATTTCACGGGGCTTTGAGGAGTATCAGCAAATTAAACTTCTAAAAAAACCCATCCAGATTTCCTATTATATCACCCTTTCCGTTGTCGGGCTTCTGGTGGTGTTCTGCGCCGTATGGTTCGGGTTTTATCTGGCCAAATCCATCAGCATTCCCATCAAGGAGCTGGCGGAAGGCACCCGGCGGGTTGCGGAAGGGGATTTAAGCTTCCAAATCGGACCGGTAGGCGATGATGAAATCGGGAGTCTCGTGGATTCCTTTAATAAGATGACCCGTGATCTGCGACTCAGCCGAGATCAACTGGAGCTGACTTCCAATAAGCTTCGCGAACAGAATCTTGAAATCGAAGCAAAACGACAGTACATGGAGATCGTTTTGAAAAATGTATCCGCGGGCGTTGTTACGCTGGATGCTGGCGGGTTTATCGCAACGATCAATACATCGGCAGAAAAAATGCTGAACATCTCCGCAAAACAGGTTGTCGGGAAAAACCATGCTCGCCTTCTGCAGGGCCGTTATCTGAAAATGGCTGAAAAAATTATTCACGGATTTAAAGGGATTCACAATGATTTTATTGAATTGCCGCTGAGAGTAACGATCGAGGGCCGGCCTCGAAGCTTCATGCTCCACATCAGTTCGCTAAAGGATGATAGCGGACGTCATATCGGAATTGTCGTGGTATTTGATGACCTGACGGAGCTTGAAAAAGCCCAGCGAACAGCAGCCTGGAGGGAAGTGGCCAGGCGCATCGCCCATGAAGTCAAAAATCCGCTGACACCGATTACCCTTTCCGCGCAGCGCCTGAAACGAAAATATTCCCGGATGATCAAGGAGCCGGTATTTGACGAATGCACGCAAATGATCATTGATCATGTGGATATCATTCGAAATCTTGTCAATGAATTTTCATCGTTCGCCAGATTTCCTTCGGCAAACCCGAAACCTGGAGAGATTCTGCCCATTATTGAAGAAACCATCGCTCTGTATCGCGAAGGACATGCGGCCGTTCGCTTTGAAATCAGAAAACCGGGAAATATCCCTGTCATCAATCTGGACCGCCAGCAGATCAAACGGGCCATGATCAACCTCGTCGACAATGCCATTGCCGCCATTCACTCAGAAGGGGAAATCACGATTTATCTTTCCCATGATGCGGTGCACAAAGTGGTTCGCGTTGAAGTTGCGGACACCGGCGACGGCATTTCCGATGAAGACAAAACCCGGCTTTTTGAACCGGATTTTTCGACCAAAGCCACTGGCATGGGACTTGGACTGGCCATCGTCAACACCATTGTGATGGATCACCATGGAACGATTCGCGCAGAGGACAATCATCCCAGGGGCGCCAGGTTTATTTTTGAACTGCCGGCTTAAGGATCAAGGTCGGGAAGAGCGGGAATACCGGCGCTTTCGATTTTTTTCTCTTCCGAACTTCAGCCTCAATACTTGAGTAGTTTATAGAAAGGACAGACCATGTATCCATCAGTAATGATCGTCGATGACGAGCCCTCCATTCTGCAATCCCTGAGCGGGATTCTGTCTGACGAGGGCTTTGAAATTTTCACCGCTTCAAACGGATATGAAGCACTTAAGCGTATCGAGCAGGAAGCTCCGGATCTGGTGCTGCTCGATATCTGGATGCCGGGGTTGGATGGCATCGAAACCCTGAAGGAAATTAAAAAAAACAACCCGGTTATTCAGGTCATCATCATTACCGGACACGGCACCATAGAGACCGCCGTAAGCGCCACCAAACTGGGGGCCTTTGACCTGATTGAAAAACCGCTTTCCATTGACAAGGTGATCGTGGCCATCAATCGGGCACTGAATTATCGAAGGCTTGAAGAAGAAAACAAGTATCTCCGGAAAAAAACCATTGAAAAAAATTCCATTACCGGAAACAGTCCGGCAACCCTTGCCCTGAAAAAACAGATTGCAGTGGCCGGCCCCACCGATGCCTGGATCCTGATTACGGGAGAAAACGGATGCGGCAAGGAACTGGTTGCCCGTACCATCCATCAGCTCAGCAGCCGTAGCCATGAGCCTCTGGTGGATGTCAATTGTGCAGCCATTCCGGATGATCTAATTGAAAGCGAGCTGTTCGGTCATGAAAAAGGGGCATTCCCCGGAGCAGCCGTAAAAAAAAGAGGGAAATTTGAACTGGCCGGCAACGGAACTCTTTTTCTGGATGAAATCGGGGATATGAGTTTGAAGTCGCAAGGAAAAATTCTGCGCGCGCTTCAGGAAAAACAGTTTCACCGCATCGGGGGCGGCCGAACACTGGAGATGAATGTCCGGGTTGTCGCCGCCACCAACAAGGACATTGAAGCAGAAATCACCAGGGGAACTTTTCGGGAAGACTTGTATTTCCGGCTCAATGTCATTCCCATTGAAGTTCCGCCACTACGGCAGCGGATTGAAGATCTTCCGCAACTGGCGGAGCTGTTTCTCAATGAATTTGCCCGGCAGAACCATTGCGCCGGAAAAACGCTGACACCCGAGGCGCTTTTCCTGCTCGGCGCTTATTCCTGGCCCGGAAATGTTCGTGAGTTGAAAAATCTGCTTGAGCGGCTATCCATCATGGTGGATGGGGAGATGATTCATGAAAAGGATATTCCCTCCCCCATCAATTCAGGCAAAGAAAATGAGAAGCCCGTTCAAAGTGAATCCCCTTTGTTTTCAATCCATCGGCTGAGTGATGCGCAAAAAGCCTTTGAAAACGAATTCATCAAGCGAAAGTTGATTCAGAACAATCAGGACATTGCCGCAACCGCCAGAGCCATCGGCGTTGGGCAAAGCCACATCCGAAATTACTTAAAGCATCAGAAGGAAAACAAATAAGCGGTTTCGTGGGCTTAATAACTCACGAAGCCGCTTGGTTACATGGACGCAAACGGATTGAAGCGCTTTTCCCTGCCGATGGTGGTTTCCGGGCCATGCCCCGTATAGACGATCACCCCATCCCCCAGGGGATAGAGCTTGTTTCGAATGCTGGATATCAGGGTATCAAAATCCCCGCCAGGGAAATCGGTCCGACCGATGGACCCGGCAAACAGCGTATCTCCGACAAACACCACGCCGTCCGTATGCAGCGAAATGCCGCCAGGCGTATGCCCTGGCGTGTGAAGGACCGTAAGAATGATTCCCCCGAACTGAAGGGTATCGCCGTCCTGAACCGTTTGATCGGGGGGCGGCGAATTCTCGACAGACAGTCCAAATGCGGCGGATGTTTCCGAAAGGACTTCCAGCATGGGTTGATCGAGCGCGTGGATCACCAGCCTGGCTCCCGTGGCTTCCTTCAGCTTTCGGTTTGCGCCGACATG
The DNA here is from genome assembly GCA_016219185.1 of Deltaproteobacteria bacterium. Classification (GTDB taxonomy): domain Bacteria; phylum Desulfobacterota; class Desulfobacteria; order Desulfobacterales; family Desulfatirhabdiaceae; genus RAAP-1. Next base: position 139,156 of record JACRBZ010000072.1, on the reverse strand, counting down.
ATCGAAATGGCCGTGCGTATTGATGATATACTCAACCGTCAGCTTCTGCTCCGCCAGTTTCATCAGGATACGGCTGGATTCAGCACCGGGGTCGATGACCGCGGCTTTTCGTGTTTTTTCACAGCCGATTATAAAACAATTTGCCATAATTGGCCCAACAGCCAGCGATTGAAGAATCAAATATGCCTCCTGACGGGTAATGGGTAACTGCCCATTACCCGATATTTTTTTTATCGGCTTTTCAAATGAGCGGGTTTCGGAAAATTTTCAAACACCTTTTTTGAACGACAGATTTCATCATCGGTCATTTCATAATTCTTCAGATCGCCTGAAAAGTATTTTTCATAAGCCCCGAAATCCAGCAGTCCGTGACCGCTCCAGTTAACCAGAATCACTTTTTCCTTGCCTTCCAGTTTGGCTTTCTGGGCTTCCTCCAACACACAGGCCAGGGCATGCGTGGTTTCAGGAGCGGGAATGATTCCTTCGGTCCTGGCAAAGGCAATCCCTGCATCATAGGCCTGGATCTGCTGAACAGATCGCGGCGTGATGATGCCTTCAACCGCTAGCTGGCTGACGGTCGGCGCCATGCCATGATATCTCAATCCGCCGGCATGAAACGGCGGCGGGACAAAGGCATGCCCCAGACTGTGCATGGCCAAAAGCGGCGTATAGCGCGACGTATCTCCATGATCATAAACAAAGGGGGCCCGCGTCAGAGTGGGGCAGGCAGCCGGTTCAACCGGATAGATTTCAATGTGTTTTCCGTTGATCTTATCCAGAACAAAAGGAAAGGCAAGCCCGGCAAAATTGCTGCCGCCGCCAGCGCAGCCGATGATCACATCCGGATATTCACCGATTTTATTCAGCTGTTTTTTGGCCTCGAGACCGATGATGGTCTGATGCAGCATGACATGGTTCAGAACGCTCCCCAGGGAATACCGGGTTTTTCCGCTCGCATCGCTGACCGCGGCCTCGATAGCTTCGCTGATCGCAATCCCCAGGCTTCCCGGCGTGTTGGGATCTTTCTCCAGCGCTTCCCGGCCTGCCCGGGTTTCCATGCTGGGGCTGGCCACGCATTTCCCGCCCCAGGTTTCCATCATGGCTTTACGATACGGCTTCTGGTCAAAGCTGACCCTGACCATATACACCTTGCATTCCAATCCGAACTGACAGCAGGCAAACGACAGTGCGCTTCCCCATTGCCCGGCGCCGGTTTCAGTGGTCAATCTTTCGATGCCGAAGACTTTATTGTAATAGGCCTGGGGAACGGCGGTGTTGGGTTTGTGGCTTCCCGGCGGACTGACGCTTTCATTTTTAAAATAGATCCGCGCCGGGGTATCCAGGGCTTTTTCCAAAGAAAGGGCCCTGACCAGGGGGGAAGGCCGCCAGATGCGGTAAACATCCAAGACAGGCTCGGGAATGTCAATCCACCGGTCCGTGCTGACCTCCTGTTCGATCAGGTTCATGGGAAACACAGGGGCCAGATCTTCAGCCCGAATGGGTTTTCCATCCGGACCCAGCGGGGGATTCATTTTGATGTCCGCAAGGATGTTATACCATTGGCGCGGCATTTCATCCTCGGTTAACAGTATTTTTCTGTCGTTCATGAATAACTCCTTTGTCTTCCGTTTCGGATTATTGGCGAATCAGGGTTCTTCTGGGCGTTTTCGGTGCAGGGCTTCGGGATTCCGACTGCTGTCCGGAACCGTCTTCATCCCGCGGATAAAATTCGGGCTCGGGTTCAACAGAAAAATCCGGAGCATCTTCATCCCCCTCGAGGTCGGAATCCGGGTCGGACAGATCGGGTTCAGGCATGTCCGGAATGAATTCACAGTTCTCACCGACCGGAATGGACAGATCTTCTGTCTCCATTGCCAGGCGAATGCTGTCCAGAATGCCGTTCACGAAAGCGCCGGATTCTTCGGTGCCGAATTTTTTTCCCAGATCAATGGCCTCATTGATGGATACTTTGCAGGGGATGTCCTTACAGCACAACATTTCAAAAACAGCCACCCTCATAATATTTCGGTCAACGCCGGACATCCGGCTGATTTTCCAGTTACTCGAAAAGCGTTCGATGAGGGCATCAATCTCAACTCTGGCAGATGAAACCCCCCGGACGAGATTCAAAAAAAACGGACGAAGCTGTGCAGATGGCAAAAAATTTTCGCAGAAAAGAGATAATTTCTCTTCCGCGAAACGATCATTCAAATCCATAAAAAAAAGCGCCTGAATGGCAAGCTCCCGCGATTTACGACGATTTCCCATAGGTTATGCCTGATCGATGTCCTGGATCAAATTGGCCATTTCAATAGCGGATATTGCTGCATGCCAACCCTTGTTTCCGGCCTTTGTGCCGGCACGTTCAATGGCCTGTTCGATGGTGTCGGTGGTGACGATTCCGAAAATCACGGGGATTTCAAATTCAAGGCTGACCATGGCAATACCTTTGGTAACTTCGGCGCTGACATATTCAAAATGCGGCGTTGCCCCGCGAATGACGGCCCCCAGGCAGATGACAGCATGGTATTTTCCTTTTTTAGCCATTTTTTTTGCGACAAGCGGGATTTCAAAAGCGCCAGGCACTTTGACGATATCGATGTCCTGGGTTGCGGCGCCTGATCGGATAAGGGCATCAACAGCCCCTCCAACAAGCCTGTCGGTAATAAAATCATTGAATCGGCTAACCACGAGGGCGAATTTTTTCCCTTCGGCAAGCAGTTTGGCTTCGATAATATTGGGCATGAAGAAAATCCTCCTTAAGGGGTCTCGTCCATATGCAGCAGATGCCCCATCTTGAGTTTTTTACACTCCAGGTAGCACCGGTTGAATTCATTCGGTTCAGTTTCGATGGGAATCTGTTCAATGATGCTCAGGCCATACCCGTCAAGGCCGATGATTTTTTTGGGGTTGTTGGTGAGAAGCCTCATTTTTTTAACGCCAAGATTAGCCAACACCTGGGCGCCGATGCCATAATTTCGCATATCCGCCTGAAATCCGAGTTCAAGGTTGGCCTCAACCGTATCCATTCCCTGGTCCTGAAGCGCATATGCCTTTAATTTGTTGACCAGGCCGATTCCCCTTCCTTCCTGACGCATGTAAAGCAGAATGCCGGCCCCCTCCTTGTCCATCATTTCCATGGCCTTATGCAGTTGATCTCCGCAGTCGCATCGCATGGAGCCGAACACATCACCGGTCAGGCATTCGGAGTGAACCCGAACCAGAATCGGCTGATCGGAAGATATCTCTCCTTTGACCAGCGCGACATGCAGAAGATCATCGACGTCATTTTCGTAAACGATCACCTTGAATTCACCGGCAAAGGACGTGGGGATGACGGCTTCCGCAGACCGGTGGACAAAGGATTCCATCCGCATCCGGTATTCGATCAGATCAGCAATGGTACAAATGCCGATCCCATGTTCTTCGCTGAATATTTCAAGTGAAGGCATTCTGGCCATGGATCCGTCTTCATTCATGATTTCACAGATGACGCCTGCCGGTTTTAAACCGGCCAATCTTGCCAGGTCAACAGACCCCTCGGTCTGACCGGCTCGGACCATCACCCCGCCTTTTCTGGCCCTTAACGGAAAAATGTGTCCGGGCCTGACCAGGTCAGCGGGTTTTGTGTCATCCGCAATGGCGGTCAGGACGGTGGTGGCGCGATCCGCTGCCGAAATACCGGTTGTCACACCGCGCCGGGCTTCGATAGACACGGTAAATCCGGTATTGAACGGAGAGGTGTTGTCCTTGACCATCATCGGCAGATTCAGGCTGTCCAGCTTTTCGCCCGTCATCGACAGACAAATCAGACCCCTGCCGTACCTGGCCATAAAATTGATGATTTCCGGGGTAACCTTTTCAGCCGCGATGGTTAAATCACCTTCATTTTCCCGATCTTCATCATCCACCAGAATCACCATTTTTCCGGCTTTTATATCTTCAAGCGCTTTTTCTATTGATATCAGTGGCATTTCGTAATTTTATTCTCCTTAAATGACGTCTTTGGGGACCTGGCATATGCCAAACCCAATTCTGTGAATCGTGACGCGTTAACGCCTCGCTTTTTTATTTATAAAAACCCGGACTTGGCCAGAAACTGCATGTCCAGGCCAGTGGCGGCTTCATGTACTCGGGGTTGATGATGCGGCAATAAAAACCGCTCCACATATTTTCCGATCATATCGGTTTCGATGTTCACCATGGCGCCGGCTGCCTTTAACCCGATGGTGGTTAGCCCGGCGGTGTGGGGAATGATGCTGACTTCAAAATTTTCCGCCGAACACTGGTTAATGGTCAGGCTGACGCCATCTACGGCAACAGAGCCTTTTTGAATCATGTAACGCAAGAGTGATTCCGGAACCTTGATCACAACGATCACGGCATTTCCAGCAGTTTTTTTCCGATCTATGATTCCCAAACCATCTACATGACCAGAAACCAGATGGCCGTCCAGGCGGTCGGAAAGCCGAAGCGCACGTTCCAGATTGACCCTCTCGCCAATTTTAGACTTTCCGAATGTCGTTCTGTCCAGGGTTTCCGGAGACACATCCGCCACAAAGCGGCGGCTGCCTATTTCCACCGCGGTCAGGCAGGCACCGTTGACTGCAATGCTATCGCCGACCCGGCTGTGCGCCAGATCAAAATCGGCGGTAACGGTCAGGCGTCTGCCTTTTCCCGTGGCTTGAATCGCGGCAATTGTCCCCAGTCCTTCAATGATGCCCGTAAACATATATATTCCCGTAAAAAAGTCAAAGAAACAATAAAAAATAACCGATCATAGGGAGCATAATCTGGTTATCTTCCCGATAGCATTGCATTTCACTGATTCCACAGGCCTGATCCCTGAGAATGACCAATACTTATTTCAGATATCCTTCGATCAGAATATCACTGTCAAACTGCCGAACCGAAACAGCGTTTACCGGAATGCAGTCTTTCATGAATTCGGGACCGGGTCCCTTGCAGATCGGCACGCCGTCATCACCGCCCAAAATCTTTGGGGCGTAAAAAAAGAGAACCTTATCCACGATGCCGGCGGCCAGAGAAGCGGCAATCACCCGGCTGCCGCCTTCAATGAAAAGGCTGGTCACCCCCATACCACCCAAGCTGTCCATCAATGCATTCAGGTCAATCCGTCCGTTTTGAAGGGGAGATTCCAGTATTCGGACTTTTTGATTCCGGGTCAGGGCATTTCGCCTCTCCGTATCGATCGGTCCGGTCACAATCAGGGTATCCGCATCGGATTCGGGGTGAAGCACGCTGGAAGCATCCGGAATGCTCAGGCGGGTATCCAGAATGATCCGGAGGGGATCTTTTGGCTTTCTGCCATCGGGAGAGGCCGAAATCCGGGCCGTCAATCGGGGATTGTCTTTTTTTACGGTTTCCACACCCACCAGGATTGCGTCATATTCGTGCCTCAGGCTGTGAACATAGGCTCTGGATGCCTCTCCCGTTATCCACCTGGAGTCCCCGGTTCGCGTCGCCAGCCTGCCGTCCAGCGTGGCAGCACATTTCAGGACGACAAAAGGTCTGCGGGTGGTAATGTATTTGATAAACGATTCATTCAGCCGTCTGGCCTGCTCTTCGTTTACGCCCGTCGTAACCCGGATGCCTCTTGAAGTCAGATACGCATTGCCGCCGCCCTTGACCCCGGGGTTGGGATCCGGCATGGCGACCACGACATGAGCAATTCCAGCGTCCAGGATTTTCTGTGTACAGGGCGGTGTTCGGCCGACATGATTGCAGGGTTCAAGGGTAACAAACAGGGTTGCCCCCCTTGCAGCCGGCCCCGCGTCATCAATGGCTTTGACCTCGGCATGGGGTCCGCCAACCGACTGGTGATAACCCCGCCCGACGATCCTGCCATCAGGATCAACCACCACGGCCCCGACCATCGGGTTGGGGGAGGTATATCCCGCCCCTTTTGCGGCAAGTTCAAGGGCGATCCGCATGTATTCGCCGGGGTCCTTCACGGCCGGTTATTTTCCAGCATCAGCTTCAGTTCCTGTACAAACTCGTTCACATCTTTAAATTCCCTGTATACAGAGGCAAACCGGACGTAGGCGATCTCATCCAGATCATGCAACCGGTTTATCACCCGTTCTCCCACAACAGAGGATGAAATTTCCTTCTTGCCGGTTTCACGAAGCTCCTGCTCGAGCTCATCCAGAAAGTCCTCGATACTGTTCATGCTGACATTGCGTTTTTCGCAGGCCTTGGTAATACCGATTCGAATTTTATCCCGGTTGAATTCTTCCCGCCTGCCATCTTTCTTGATAATCATCAAGGGAATTTCTTCAATCCGCTCATAAGTTGTAAAGCGCCGGTTGCATGCCAGGCATTCCCTTCTCCGTCGAATCACATACCCTTCCTTGCTCAGCCTGGAGTCAATGACTTTATTTTCCGTATCTGCGCAAAACGGGCATTTCATTCAGCTTACTCCTCCATATGCGACAAGGGCCATTCTTCGGCGGCAATGTATAAAAATGCAGGGGGTCTTTGGCCCGCCTGTTTCACAATGTTTGAATGACCTCAACGCCAGCCTCGCCGAGCATCGTTAACGACAGTTCATCGGCATAGCCTTCCTGATAGTATATCCGGCATATCCCTGCATTGATGATCATCTTGGTGCAGATGGAACAGGGAAGATTGGTACAATACAACATGGAGGTTTTAATGGAAAAACCATGGTAAGCCGCCTGAATGATGGCATTCTGTTCAGCATGAATCCCACGGCACAGTTCATGCCTCTGGCCGGATGCCACCCCGAGTTTTTCCCTGAGGCATCCGATATCCAGACAGTGGGACAAACCCGATGGCGCCCCATTGTAGCCTGTTGAGAGAATGCGTTTGTCCTTGACGATAACGGCGCCCACGGAACGTCTGCGGCATGTGGAACGACTGGCGACCAGCCTGGCAATGTCCATGAAATAGGTTTCCCATGAAGGCCGGCTATTGCCTTTTGTTTCAGAAAAAACCATGTGTTGACCCCTGACCTGCATTTCCTCCATATCCACACGTTTCAGAAAATCATCGATTATTACCGGCCGCAAGGCAACTGATTTTATTTTCAGCCCTGACCTTGATAAATCGGAAATGCCTGGCAAAGATCATGAACTTTTTTTCGTGTCTGCGCAATGAGCGCTTCATCAAACGGCTTTTTCAGTACTGAAACGATCAGTTCCGCAATAATTGCCATTTCCGACGCCATCATCCCCCGGGTGGTCACGGCAGGGGTTCCGATGCGTATTCCGCTGGTCACCTGCGGGCTTCGGGTTTCAAACGGAATCGAATTCTTGTTGACCGTGATCCCGGACCGTCCCAGAGCGATTTCGGCGTCTTTTCCGGTGATGTCCAGACTGGTTAAATCCACCAGCATCATGTGGTTGTCAGTGCCGTTCGATACAAGTTTGACACCCTGCTCCATCAAACAGGCGGAAAGGGTTTTGGCATTGGTCAGCGTGTTCTGCTGATAGGACTTGAATTCATCCGTCAGCGCCTGTTTGAAGGCAACGGCTTTTGCGGCAATGACGTGCATGAGCGGACCGCCCTGAATGCCGGGAAAAACCTGTCGGTTCAGTTTGTCACCACAGGGTGTTGCCGATACGATCAAACCGCCACGGGGGCCCCTGAGGGTTTTATGGGTCGTTGAGGTAACGACATCGGCATGGGGAACAGGGGAAGGATGCAGGCCGGCGGCGACAAGTCCCGCGATATGCGCCATATCCACCATTAAATAGGCGCCCACGGATCTGGCAATGCGGGCAAACGCCTCAAAATCAAGGGTTCGGGCATAGGCGCTTGCGCCTGCGATAATCATATTCGGCTTGATTTTTTTGGCAATATCTTCAACCGCATCATAATCGATGCATCCGGTCCGGGGGTCAACACCGTAGTGAGCGGTTTTGTAAAGCCTGCCGGAAAAACTGACCGGACTTCCGTGCGTCAGATGTCCCCCATGGGAAAGGTTCATGCCCAGAACAGTATCTCCGGTATTGAGGAATGCAAAATATACGGCCATGTTGGCCTGAGATCCCGAGTGGGGCTGGACATTGGCATAGGTGGAATGAAAAAGCTGGTTGGCCCTTTCTATGGCCAGGTTTTCCGCCACGTCAACCCATTCGCATCCGCCGTAATACCGCTTATTCGGATACCCCTCGGCATATTTATTGGTCAATACACTTCCCTGAGCGTCCATAACAGCCTGACTGGCGATATTTTCCGAAGCAATCAGCTCCAGCGTATTCTCCTGTCTTTCATATTCTTTAGCAATCACCCTTGCAATATCCGGGTCAATGCGTTCGATTGTGGATAAGATCAAGTGGTACCTCTGAACGGTTTATGGGTTATTGGCAACGGTTGTTGTGTCTTTATGAACCAGGCATCCCATGTTCTCAAATATATCGAGCCGCCGCTGGTGCCTTCCGCCCTCAAAAGGCGTTTCCAGCCACGCTGTAACGATCTCTCCTGCCAGAACATCCCCGATGACCCGCCCTCCCATTACCAGGATATTGGCGTTGTTGTGGCGCCTGCTCATGATTGCGGAGAAAAGATCGTTGCATAAGGCTGCCCGGACATGTGGAAATTTATTGGCCACAATGGACATTCCCAAGCCGGTTCCACAAAGCAGAATGCCGCGAGAATATTTTCCGGCTGAAACAGCGCCGGCCACCTGAAATCCCAGTTCAGGATAATCGACAGCTTCGGTGCTATGTGCACCAACATCTTGAATTTGAATGCCTTTTTGTTTTATAAATTCTTTAATGTATTCTTTCAGGCCATAGGCCGCATGATCACTGCCCATGATAATGGGCGTTCTGTTATCTTCCATAATTGTCATCCTGCAGAGAGAAATTAACCGCATCCCTGGATTTTTTATTGAAATATTCCAAAATCCATTTACAATAAATAATATAAAATCACCAAAAAAACAATAATATCTCTTTCATGTCATCCGATCATGACCCGTCAATGTCATTATCTTAAACACAGACTTTTTCCCTTTTGGAAAATGGAGGGGATTATGCGTTAAATCCTCCCCCCTCGGGAGGGGACTGGAAAAAGCCAGCCGTCATGAAATTACTTCCTTAAATTGGGAACACATTGATTTCCATCGATCAGGGGAAAGAATATGGCTAAAAGAAGCGGGAAATCGGTAAGTTTTGATGCGATGATAAAATTTTTCATGATTCGCTTTGAAATTCCAACCCGACAAGATATCCAAAGAATTGTGAACCGGTTGGATCAGATGGAAAAGACCATCAAGAAAAATGCCATTTGCGGAAAACCCAAACGTTCCGGGACTTCAAAAGTCGGCGGCGGCAACACCCGAATATCCGGTTCCGGCCAATCCATGAACGCTTCGGAAATCATCCTGAAAGCCATCAAGGGTTCTGTTCAGGGCCTGGATTATGCCGGAATATCTGAAATCACGCATTTCGATGAAAAGAAAATCCGAAATATTCTGCATCGGCTTCATAAAACCGGAAAGATCCAGCGCAAGAGAAGAGGGCTCTATATCGCCGGGTAACTAATCCAGTTCTTCGGAAAGCAAAATGGCTTCAGCCACGCTACGCATGGATTTGCGGGTGGTCATGCTCCGCTTCTGAATCCAGCGATAGGCCTGTTCCCCGGTTTTACCCCTGCGCAGCATGAGAATCTCCTTTGCTCGTTCAATGAGTTTTCGCGCTTCCAGCTCCTCCTGAATCACCCGGGTTTTGACCATCAATTCGGTATTTACGATGGCAACCGCCGCCTGATTGGCAACGGTCTGGATCAGATTGACCTCTGTTTCTGAAAATGCATGGGGCTTGGCGGTAAAACAGTTGAGAACTCCGATGACTTTTTCATTCTTGACCTGAAGCGGGACACTGGCCATGGCTACCAGGCCCAGACGCTTGGCCATGTCTTTTTCTTTAAAGCGAGGCTCCTCGAGGACATTCGGAATGATCAGCGGTTTTTTATGCGTGGCTACATATCCCACAATCCCTTCATTCATGCTCAGCGACCTATCCTTGAGATAATCCGGATCAATGGCCTGGGTGGCTGTCAGCCGGATTTTTAATGGGTCGGTGCCTTCATCAATCAGCCATAACGAACAGATTTCCACACCGGTGACCTTAGCGGTTACCATGACGATCAGTTTCAGGATATCTTCCTGATAGAGATCCGAGGTAATGGCACGGCTGATGTCCATGATCCCCTTGATGTATTTGTCGTAGGTCTGCGGCGCCAGTTTATCCATAATTTGTTGCTATCCCGTAAAGAATGGGTTATGATCATCTGTTGTTATATTATATTATCATGATTATGTTTAGAAAATCCAGGAGATGTATTGCCGTTTAGAAGAATTCCTCCGGACTCAAAATAAACAGGAATTTCCAACATCTAATCATCTACAAAGAAATCCCCTGATCTGTCAATATCCAGCACAACAATAAATTGATATTTTTCCCGTTTTTATTTTCCATTGAACGGTCGTTGAGGTTTACACGATGCAGAGCACTTATACAGATGAAATAAACCGGCGCAGAACTTTCGGTATTATCAGCCACCCCGATGCCGGAAAAACCACGCTAACCGAAAAACTCCTTTTGTTCGGCGGCGCCATTCAACTGGCCGGAGCCGTTAAGGCTAGAAAGGCCGCCAGACATGCCACCAGCGATTGGATGTCTGTTGAAAAAGAGCGGGGAATTTCCGTTACCACATCGGTCATGAAATTCAACTACCGGGATTATGAAATCAACCTGCTGGACACGCCCGGGCATCAGGATTTTTCCGAAGATACCTACAGGGTGCTCACCGCGGTCGACAGCGCGCTCATGGTCATTGACAGCGCCAAGGGGGTCGAGCCTCAGACGGAAAAGCTGATGGCTGTCTGCCGCATGAGAAATACCCCCATCATTACATTTATCAACAAGATGGATCGGGAAGGCATGGCCCCCCTCGATCTTCTGGAAGATATCGAGAACCGGCTTCAAATTGAATGCTCGCCGCTTTCCTGGCCCGTGGGTTCCGGAAAGCGGTTTAAAGGCGTTTATAACCTTTACCACAAATCGCTGCATCTGTTTACACCGGGAAGGGAAATCCGCCAGCAGGACGGAATCGTCATCGAAGACATTCTGGATCCCCGGTTGGATGCGCTGCTGGGAGAACAGGCCAAAGAGCTGCGCGAAGACATCGACCTTCTCATGGGTGCGGCCAACCCCTTTGATCCGTCCGAGTATCTCAAGGGAAACCAGAGCCCGGTTTTTTTCGGCAGCGCCGTCAATAACTTCGGGGTCCAGGAACTGCTGGAATCCTTTGTTGAAATGGCTCCCGGTCCCCGGCCCAGGCAGACGACAACGCGGGAAGTTCATCCGGATGAAGCCGACTTTTCAGGCTTTGTGTTTAAAATCCAGGCCAACATGGATCCGGCGCATCGGGACAGAATCGCTTTTTTAAGAATCTGCTCCGGCAAGTTCACGCGGGGGATGAAGGTGCTTCATCACCGGATCGGAAAAGAACTGGCCCTGTCCAATGCCACCATTTTCATGGCTCAGGACAGGGCCCATATCGAAGAAGCTTACCCCGGGGACATCATCGGCATTCACAATCATGGCACCATAAAGGTCGGCGATACGTTTACAATCAAGGAGCCGCTGAAATTTACCGGCATTCCCAATTTTGCTCCGGAACATTTCCGAAGGGTTCGTCTGAAAAATCCCCTCAAAACCAAGCAACTGACCAAAGGGCTTTACCAACTGGCCGAAGAAGGCGCGGTCCAGGTCTTTCGCCCGAAACTGGACAACAGCTACATTCTCGGCGCTGTCGGTATTCTTCAGTTTGATGTGACCATGGCCAGGTTAAAGGATGAATACGGGGTCGATGCCGTGTATGAGTCCGTGGAATATGCGACCGCACGCTGGATTTACTGTCCGGACAAAAACCGGCTGGCTGTTTTTGAAAGAGAAAATCTGGCACAACTTGCCAACGACGCCGAAGGGCATCTGGCATACCTTGCCAGAAGCGAATGGAGCCTGGGATACGAAATGGGACAGTGGCCGGATGTTGAGTTTCTCAAGACCCGGGAACACGGCCGGTAATTGAGATGATTTTCACAGAAACCACCATGTTTCCTCAGCGCAAAACGCCTTAATATTTCTGCCGCAAAGCCAATAATGATAATGATCAAGCAGCCGGCAGGCTTTATTCAGGCCTGCCAACTTCCGACTCCTTTTAGATAAAATGCCTCAATAAATTTCTGAAGATATGCCGCGTACTGGTCAACCGAAACTTCTCTTCTGGCATGCTTGCTACGCTTGAGATACCAGTCCTGAAGCATGGCCTTGATGATGCCCGCCCCCAACCGCGGATCATGGGGACAAAAAACACCTTCCTGTTGCCCTAGTACCAGAACATCTCCGATCATTTTTTCAGTGGCCAGTTCACTGGCCACGGCTTTTTCCTTTTCCGTTCGAGACAAATTTTTGGCTTCCATAAAGGAAAAATAAAACCATGGCTGCATGGCTTCACTCAGATAGAGATGGGTGAGAATGGCCGCGCGCAGTTTTGCCACGGAATCACTTTTTTCGGCAATGCGTTCTTCCAATATGCGTACAAAAAAACTACGGTGCTGCTCCTGAAGGGTTTTCAGAAGTTCTTCCTTGCTGGTGAAATACGTATAGAGCGAGCCCATGCTCATGCCGGTTTCACGGCTCAGGTCCCGCATGGTCATGGCTTGAAAGCCTTTTTTGTTGGCGATCTTGAGGGTGGCGCCGTAAATGTTGTCCAGATTCTTTACTGCCGTGGCTTCTTTTTTTATTTGAATGGTTTTTCGATTTTCGAGATAAGTTTTTCGGCTGATGTCCTGCCTGGAAAGGTTGTATTTTTTTTGAAATTCCGCAAATGTCATTCGCCGTCTCCCCGGCTGGATTAAAGGATTAAGAAGGGGATGAAGAGATCATTGCCATTTAATTTAACGATAGGTTAATAAAGAAGAATCCTGCTTTATTGCCAGATGGGCAATATCGTTAAATCCTGCCAGAAAAATCCCGCGGGAGTTGAAATAAAACCGGCTGACAGAGGCATTCATGACCTGCCAGGATATTTCCATGGTTTTGCTGTCCGACAGGCCCAGCGCAAGCTGCATGGCGATTGAAATCGGCCCGCCCGACGTAAAAACGGCAATGTGCTGGCCGGAACCGTGACAGGTGGTCAGGGCCGTGATGCCTTCCAGAACGCGGTCAACAAAATCTTTCCAGCGAATATTTCCCGGATCGTCATGATCTCCGGATATCCAACGCATCATGACCCGCTCAAATAACTGCTGGAATTTCCGTTTGTCCGTTCGCGCCTGATCTATTTCTTCGGGCAGCAGCACCTTTTCTTGAATCATTTTATTCGTTTGATTCTTCCATACCGTAAACGCATCATATTCATCAAATGCTGCTTGCGTCAATGGAGACGGGAACTCAAGCCCTGCGGATGCAAAGCCGGTTATCACTTCCTGGGCGGTATGCTGCTGACGCACCATTTCACCGCAGTAGGCTTCATGAAAAGCAATCCGAATGCCGGCCAGATATTCTCCGAGAATCCGCGCCTGCTGAATTCCCGCAGGCGATAGCCGGTCATAATTCTTTTGGCCGAAAGATGCCTGACCATGACGAATGAAATATAAAATTCCCATTTTCCTCAAATACTCACAAGAAGAAACAAAGTCAAGAAAAATGAACCATCGTTCGTTTTATTATTGACTCATATTCATCAATCTTTTAGGGTAGGATTGAAAATTGACGCTTCGGCAAGCCCATAAACTGTTTTTGTTTAGAAATTTCCGGGCCATACAGCGACAATGAAGGATATAAGCCGGTCATAATCAATGTCCGGGTAACGCTTGAATATCAAAGATAATGTTTTCCTTCAACATGCCTTGTTCGATATGCTGGGGGCTTGCATTATTTTTTTATGACTTTACAGATAAAAGGAGAAGTTGATGATGAAGTCGTGTGTTGCAATTGTCCGCTATGAAAAGCCCCTGGAATCCGTTCGAAAAGTTGTTGAACTTTCTTGCGGCCTGGACCACCTGCCCCGAGGCGCCAAAGTATTCATCAAGCCCAATATCGTCTTCTGGACCCGGGCCACCCCTTTTCCCAAATGGGGCGTCATCACCACATCCCGCGTGGTGGAAGACATGGTGGTCTTGCTGAAGGAAAAAGGCATTGATCATATCACCATCGGGGAAGGCATGGTAGTCATGGATCCCAAGGATGACAAAACGCCGGCCCATGCCTTTCATACCCTTGGCTACGAAACCCTGAAACAGCGTTACGGCGTTAATTACGTGAACCTGTGGGACCGGCCGTTTCAGAAAAAGGATCTTGGGGATGGCATTTGCTTAAGCTACAGCACCGAGATCCTGGACAGCGATTTTGTGGTGAACCTTCCGGTAATGAAAACCCATAACCAGACCACTGTCAGCCTGGGCATCAAAAACCTGAAAGGAACCATCGATATCGCATCCCGGAAAAAATGCCACAGCCTGGATCCGGCGGTGGACCTGAACGTCATGGTGGCGCGTCTGGCAGACCCCCTGCCGCCCATGCTGACCCTCATTGACGGCATCTTCACGAATGAGCGCGGCCCGGGCTTTGATGGGAAAATGCGGCGAAGCAACATCCTGGTGGCGTCATCCGATGTTCTGGCCGCGGACATGGTGGCTGCATCCGCGCTGGGGCATGCGCCATGCGATGTGCCGCACCTGGCGCATGCGGCGGCCAGAAAAGGCATCCCAGCAGACCTTTCGACGATTGAAATCAAAGGAGAGCCTTTGGAAACAGTGACATTTCGCCATGAATACGATTTTCACTATTCGAATGCGCCCATGAATTCTTTGCCCGTGCCGCTGGCCAACATGGGCATCAAAGGGATTTCCTACCGCAAATACGATCTGTCCATGTGCACCTACTGCTCCGGGGTCAACGGCCTGGTTCTTTCAGCCATTCGTTATGCCTGGAAGGGCCGGCCCTGGGATGAAGTGGAAATCCTGACAGGCAAAGCCATGAAACCCACGCCGGGAATGAAAAAAACCATCCTTCTGGGAAAATGCATGTACAAGGCCAACAAGGATCATCCGGATATTCAGGAAATGATTCCGGTCAAGGGCTGCCCTCCCAAACCAGCCGATATCGTCAAAGCCCTACATCAGGCGGGTATTGAAGTGGATCCCGGCCTGTTTGAAAGCCTGGACCTTCTTCCCGGTTTTTTCATGAGCCGGTATGAGGGCAAGCCTGAATTCGATGAGTCCTTATTCCGGGTTGTTTAGCCGTTGTAATTTCGTTTGCTGCCATCAGCCTCGATGGTCAGCGTATTCCGTTTTTTCTTTTATGAGGACTGATCTTCTGCTAAACTCCTCATCACTTGTTCTGCATTTTGGGGGATGCGACCTTTAAACGAGATCGCCATCCCCTTTTTTTGCTTCGACAACCTCAATATTTTGTGTGGGCATGTATTTCAATTCATCGGTCCCTCACTTCGCTACCATGACAAGAAGATGTAATCAACGGAACTAACCCGACTGTAACGCTTTTTGTCTTGCCAACCTGCCAACCGCCTCAAATTCTATTTGACATCTATCGGCCGAAAGTTCAAATATATCCTTTATCATAATTTGATCTTTTCCCCTGTTACGCGGATGCAAAAAACAGGGGGTGTATTCTTTATGCCGTTATTTTTTTATCCATTTTTGGAGGAATTTCATGTCTGAAAAACGTATTCACAACTTTAACGCCGGGCCTGCGGCCCTCCCCCTTCCGGTTCTACAGGAAATTCAGGAATCGTTTCTGAATTTCAAGGGCTCCGGCATGTCCATTACCGAAGTCAGCCACCGGTCCAAATGGTTTGATGATGTGATCAACGATGCCATTGCCAGAATCCGTAGACTGCTGAAGCTGGATGACACGTATCAGGTTTTGTTTCTTCAGGGCGGCGCCAGCCTGCAGTTTGCCATGATTCCCATGAATTGTTTGACAGACTCGGATTCCGCCGATTACGTGAATACCGGCACCTGGGCCACCAAAGCCATTCAGGAAGCCCAGCTTCTGGAAAAAAATATTAAGGTTGTCGCCTCTTCCGAAGACAGGGGGTTTTGTTATATTCCGGAAAATATCGCTTACAGCCCGAAAGCCGCCTACGTCCATATTACTTCCAACAATACGATTAAAGGTACGCAGTGGCCGGTCTATCCCGATGTCAAAGGCGGCCCGCTGGTTGCCGACATGTCTTCGGACTTTATGAGCAGACCCTTTGATGTCAAGCCATTTGGCCTGATCTATGCCGGGGCCCAGAAAAACATCGGCCCGGCCGGAGTCTGTGTGGTCATCATTCGGGATGACATGCTAAAGCGCACTCCCAAAAACATTCCCACGATGCTGAAATACACCACCCATGCATCAAAAAATTCCATGTACAACACCCCACCGTGTTTCGGGGTTTATACCATTCAGTTAGTGATGAAATGGCTGGAAGAAACCATTGGCGGCCTGGAAAATATGGATGCCATTAACCGGAAAAAAGCAAAATGTCTTTATGATGTGATGGATAAAAGCCGCTTTTATCAGGGAACCGCCGATCTTTCCAGCAGGTCCCTGATGAACGTGACGTTCCGGCTCCCATCGGAAGACCTTGAAAAACAATTTGTTCAGGAAGCTCTGGCCAATGATTTCGGCGGACTTAAAGGACACCGTTCCGTCGGCGGATGCAGAGCCTCCATCTATAATGCAACGACGCTGGCGTCGGTTCAGACACTGGCAGATTTCATGATCACGTTTGAACGGAAAAACGGATAGATCCGCCTTACCTTTGCTCACGCCCGTGGGGTGAGCAAAGGTTCCCAATTCTTGTATTTTTAAAGACCGACCCAAGGCGGTAATCCCTATCTTCGGCCGGTCCGAAAAGTTTTTTTTTATGCAATCAAACCTGTTTTTTTTAACATAGCGAAGCATGGACGGTGTCTCTAACAAAATACGAATCAGACACCATAAAGTTTCCTGTCGGTCATACCCTGACCGACTGATTCGTGCATACTTTCACAAACAACCCACAAAAGGAGGATTATCTATGGATCAAATTCTCAGAATCAATATGGGCGCTGAAAATGGTCCGGCAATCCGGATTGAGCCCACAGGAAATTATGCCGGACTTGGCGGACGCGCCATGACATCCGCGGTCGTCTCCAAAGAAGTGCCGCCCCTGTGTCACCCCCTGGGTGAGGACAACAAACTGGTGATTGCACCCGGACTGCTGAGTGGTTCCGCAGCCGCCATGTCCGGGCGGCTCTCTGTCGGATGTAAAAGTCCGTTGACCGGCGGCATCAAGGAAGCCAATTCCGGGGGCCAGGGGGCACAGGTGCTGGCAAGGCTCGGGTATGCCGCCATCATTCTGGAGGGAAAACCCAAGGATGATACCCTGTACAAAGTATTCATCAACAAGGACGGGGTGAAGATCACTCCGGATAACAGCCTGAAAATGCTTGGCAATTATGCACTTGTGGATAAGATCAAGGGCGAATACGGAGACAAGGTGGCGTGCATCTCCATCGGGCCGGCCGGTGAGATGAAAATGGCTTCGGCAACGGTTGCGGTAACGGACATGGAACAGCGGCCCACCCGCCATGCCGGACGCGGCGGTGTTGGCGCGGTCATGGGATCCAAACAGATCAAGGTCATTGTTCTGGATGATTCGGAAATGCCCATGCGTAGCGCAAAAGATGTCGAAAAATTCAAGGAAGCCAATAAAAATTTTGTTCAGGGCCTGCGCAAGCATCCGGTTACCGGCGAAGGTCTTCCCGCGTATGGCACCAATGTACTCACCAACGTGATCAATGAAGCCGGCGGTTATCCGACGTATAATTTCAAGCAAGGACAATTCGCAGGAGCTGCCAAAATCAGCGGTGAAGCCCTGGCCGAACTTGAAAAAGCCAGGGGTGGCAGCGCCACTCACGGCTGCCACAAAGGCTGTGTGATTCGCTGCTCCGGAACTTTCGTGGACAAGGACGGAAATTTTCTGACCAAGCAGCCGGAATATGAAACCGTCTGGGCCCATGGCGGCAACTGCGGTATCGATGATCTGAATGCCATCGCCATGATGGACCTTCTGGATGATGATTACGGCATCGATACCATTGAGATGGGTGCAACGATTGCAGTCGCCATGGAGGCGGGACTGGCAAAATTCGGAGATTTCGAAGCCGCCATCAACCTGATCAAGGAAGTGGGAAAGGGCACCCATCTGGGGCGTATTCTGGGAAACGGCGCCGGCCTGACCGGAAAGGTTTTCGGCATCGAAAGGGTGCCGGTGGTTAAAAACCAGTCCATGCCGGCCTACGACCCCCGGGCTGTCCAGGGCATGGGGGTGACGTACGCAACCTCCACAATGGGCGCGGATCATACCGCAGGGTATGCGGTAACGGCAAATGTTCTGGGCGTCGGCGGAAACGTCAATGCCTTGAAACCCGAAGGCCAGATTGAACTGTCCCGAAACCTTCAGATCGCCACCGCGGCCATCGATGCCTCCGGCATGTGTCTGTTTATCGCCTTTGCCATTCTGGATCAGCCGGATACGTTTCAGTCGCTGGTGGACATTCTCAGCGCCTTTACCGGGCAGAATCTTACCGGCAATGATGTGGTCGCTCTGGGCAAATCCATTTTGACAAACGAAAGAGATTTTAATGCCAGAGCCGGTTTCACCAGCAAGGATGACCGGCTTCCGGAATACTTCAAAAAAGAGTCCCTGGCTCCGCACAACGTCATATTTCAGGTAAAAGACGAAGAACTGGACCAGGTATTCAACTGGTAACAAGCCGTGTATCCAGCGCAAGCGGGAAAGCCCGATTCGGGCTTTCCCGCTTGCTGTTCGCTCCGCCTGCCAAACCATTCTTAATTTGTTGCCTGCCCGCATGGGTGTGCAGCATTGAAGAGACTGAATCCGATTCACGGTACTGACAACAATTGGATACCAAGGAGGGACTCGCATGGGTAAGAAAACTGCCGTGCTGATGGCCGCTCTTGTATTTCTCTTTGCCGGCGCTACGCTGGCTGCCGGCCCCAAATCCGGAGGCACGCTGATTTTCGGACGCGGAGGCGATAGCGTGGGGCTGGACCCCACCTATGAAACCGACGGCAATTCATTCATGATCTGCGACAACGTTCTCGAAGCCCTGGTGGAGTATGCCGATGAATCCACAGCCATTGAACCGGGTCTGGCGGAATCCTGGGACATCTCCGCCGACGGAAAGACCTATACCTTTCACCTTCGGAAAGGCGTTAAATTTCATGACGGCACGCCGTTTAATGCCGATGCGGTTGTCTTTTCTCTTGGCAGGCAGATGAAAGAGCGAAAACTCAAGTTTTTCGGCAAAGGCTGGGAAATCCCGGCCCAGGAAAAAGCCCCGGAATACTGGGTAACCATGGAAATGGACAGTACCGTGGACAGCATCGAAGCCATTGATGAGAATACCGTTGTTTTCAAGCTCAAAAGGGTTGAAGCGCCGTTTCTGGCCAATATGGGAATGGATTTTGCCGATATCATCAGTCCGACGGCTTTCATGAAAAACCCCAAGGAATTCATTCGAAATCCCGTGGGAACCGGTCCGTTCAAATTTGTCAAATGGGTAAAGGATGACCAGATTCTTCTGGAAAAATACGCTGACTACTGGGATAAAAAAGGCGGACCTTACCTGGACAAACTGGTTTTCAGATCGATTCCGGACAGCTCCGTTCGCTTTCTGGAACTGAAAGCCGGAAGCATTCACATCTGTCAGTTCCCGAATGCCGCCGATATTCCGATGGCAGCCAAAGATCCCAATCTGGTGCTGATTTCCCAGCCGGGCATGAATATCGGTTATCTGTCTTTCAACCATACCAAACCCCTGTGGCAGAATCTCCACATGCGAAAAGCCATTGTCTACGCCATCAACCGAAAAGCCATTGTGGACAACATTTACCAGGGCATGGGCCAGGTTGCCAAAAACCCCATTCCGCCCACCATGTGGGGATATAACGACGCGATTCAGGACTATCCGTTTGATCCGGAAATGGCCAAGAAAGAACTCGAACTGGCGGGCTTTCCCGGGGGCAGCGGACTTCCGGAAATCACGCTCTGGTCCATGCCGGTTGCCAGACCCTACAACCCCGAAGGGTTGAAGGTCGGCGTGGCCATGATCTCGGATCTGACCAAGGTCGGCATCAAGGCCAGAATCGTCAGCTATGACTGGGGCACCTATTTGAAACGCCAGAAGGAACAACCCGAAGACATGGATCTGTTTCAGCTCGGATGGACCGGCGATAACGGCGATCCGGACAATTTTCTGGCAGTGCTTTTTGATGGACTGGCATCTTCGTCTGTCCGAACCCAGTGGAAAAACGAGGAATATCACAAACTGATGCTGGAGGGAAAACAGACCGTGGATCAGGCCAAACGGATTGAAATCTATAAAAAAGCCCAGCAAATCATCCATGATGAAGTGGGAACCATTTGCGTGGCGCATTCCACAGTTGTCAGTCCTCAGCTTAAAACCGTCAAGAATTTCAAACTCCATCCCACCCAGTCGATGCGGATGAAAAACGTCTGGCTGGAATAGTCCTTGTTGTCAAGTGATTCCCCCTTTGCGTATCATTTTCGGATAGTCTCTCCCCCTTTGCAAAAAAGGGGGAGGCAATGTCGGGCGATACATGCGGGTCATCAGAGAGGGCACTGTTTTACCTATTTCAGGATTGATGTTTCTGATGTCAGCCTACATTCTTCGACGCGTTCTGATGCTTTTTCCCACCCTTCTGGGGGTATCCATCATCGTCTTTCTCATGCTTCACATCACCCCCGGCGATCCGGCAGCACTCCATTTTTGATTATCTGAGCATGATCGGTGCCCTGATCGGGGTTAGCATGCCCATTTTCTGGCTGGGCCTGGTGCTGATGCTCATCTTTTCCCTGTTTCTCAGATGGCTTCCCATGTCCGGGAGACTGACGATCGGTGTGGACCTGGATGCCAGCACCCAGTTTTATATTCTGGATGCCGTTCTCTCCCGAAACTGGACCGCTTTAAAAGATGTGCTCTGGCACTTGACCCTTCCGGCCATTACGCTGAGCAGCATCCCCATGGCCATTGTGGCCAGGATGACCCGATCCAGCATGCTCGATGTTCTTCGGCAGGATTATATCAAAACCGCCAAAGCCAAGGGCCTTTCCGAATTCAAGGTCGTTATCAAGCATGCCCTGCGAAATGCCCTGATTCCGGTTGTCACGACCATCGGGCTTCAATTTGGGATTCTTCTGGGCGGCGCGATATTGACCGAAACGATTTTTGCCTGGCCGGGCGTTGGAAAATGGATGTTCGATGCGGTCATGAAGCGCGATTATGCAGTCATTCAGGGCGGCACGCTTTTTATTGCATCCGCCTTTATTGTCATCAATTTGATCGTGGATGTCCTGTATGCGGTGATCAATCCCAGAATCAGCGTCAAATAAGCAAGCAGGAACAATAGTTTTTTTCTGGTTGCCGCAAATGACGGATCGAAAAGAATCGTATGCCTATCCTAAGTTCCACCCGGAGTTTCGAAGACCGCCATCCTGTTTTGGATCAGATCGAACAGCTCTGGCGAAACAAGACCGCGGTCGCCGGGTTCATCATTGTTCTGATTTTTATCCTGACGGCATTGTTTGCCCCGCTGCTCAGTCCGCACAGCGCGGTGGAGGCTGCTCTCTACGACCAGTTGAAGCCGCCCGTCTGGTATGATGCCGGAACAGGGAAGCATATTCTGGGGACCGATGACCTGGGCCGGGATATTTTATCCCGACTCGTTTATGGCGCCAGGGTCTCTCTCATGGTCGCTGTTTTCAGCGTGGGTGTGGCTTTTTTTGTCGGATCGCTGCTTGGGGCGCTGGCCGGATATTACAAAGGGATTCGAGACAACCTGATCATGCGTTCCATGGACATCCTGCTGGCCTTTCCCCACATTCTTCTGGCCATTGTCATGGTCGCATATCTTGGCCCCAGCCTGAGAAACGCCATGCTGGCCATCGGCATCATTTACATTCCCCGCTATGCCCGCATTGTCCGCGCATCGGTTCTGGAAGAATGCGAAAAAGACTATGTAACCGCATCCAGAGCCATCGGGGCAAAAAACCTGCGAATCATTTTTATGACCATTTTTCCCAATTGCCTGGGGCCGCTCATCGTTCAGACAACGCTCGGGTTTGCATCGGCGATTCTGGATGCGGCGGCCTTAAGCTTTCTGGGGCTGGGAGCCCAGCCGCCAACGCCCGAATGGGGCGCCATGATTGCCGATGGCAGATCCATGGCCCTACGCGCCTGGTGGGTCATGACCATGCCGGGCCTGTCGATATTGGTTGCGGTTCTGGGGTTTAATCTGTTCGGCGACGGCTTGAGGGACGTCCTGGACCCGCGGCTGAGAGACTGAAGGTATAAATGGATCCGACACAACCGGTTGTTGATATTCAGCACCTGCGAACCTATTTTTATGTGCGCGGCCAGATTGCCAGGGCTGTCGATGACGTGAGCCTAACCATCCCTTCCGGCCAGACCCTGGGTCTGGTGGGGGAATCCGGCTGCGGGAAAAGCGTGACCGCCCATTCCATCATTCGGCTTATTCCCGAACCTCCGGGGAAAATCGTTGGCGGCAGAATCGATTTCCAGGGAACCAATCTTCTCGAACTATCCGAACCCCAGATGCGAAAAATCAGAGGCAAGCGGATTTCCATGATTTTTCAGGAGCCCATGACGTCCTTGAATCCGGTTTATTCGGTTGGAAATCAGGTGGGAGAATCCATTCGCATCCATCAGAAATCAACCGGTAAAGAAGTTAGGGATCGGGTTCTTGACATGTTCCGGCTGGTGGGAATTCCGGCTCCGGAAAAGCGAATGGACGATTATCCCCACCAGATGAGCGGCGGCATGCGCCAGCGGGTCATGATTGCCATGGCTCTGGCCTGCACCCCCCGCCTGATGATTGCCGATGAACCCACAACCGCCCTGGATGTCACCATCCAGGCCCAGATTCTGGCTCTCATGAACAAACTGAAATCCGAGATCGGCGCATCCATTCTGTTTATCACGCATGATCTGGGCGTCATCGCCGAAATGGCCCAAAATGTTGCCGTCATGTACGCCGGAAAGGTTGTGGAATTTGCGGATGTGAACACCTTGTTTAGCGATCCCAAACATCCTTATACCGTTGGGCTCCTTCAATCCATCCCCGTCATGGGGAGAAATGCCGGAAAGCGCCTGAACGCCATCAAGGGCATGGTCCCATCGCTTCTGAATCTGCCGTCCGGATGCATGTTTAACGACAGGTGTCCGGATGTGTTTTCCGACTGCCGGCAAGTTGAACCCGAAATGGTTGCCACAGGACTCCATCATGTTGCACGGTGCCTCAAATATGTCTGAACCCGAACCCCCTGCGCTGATTTGCGCCAGCAATATCGTCAAGCACTATCCCATTCTGGGAGGCGTTTTTCTTAAACAGATCGCAGCCGTAAAGGCGGTTGACGGCGTTTCCTTTTCGATCCGGCTGGGCGAAACACTCGGACTCGTTGGAGAATCGGGTTGCGGGAAGTCGACGCTGGGCCGTGCCATTCTTCGCCTGGAAGAACCCACATCCGGAGAAGTCTTTTTTGAAGGCGAAAATATTCTGGCATTCTCGCCAAAGCAGGTGCGCAACCTTCGCAAGCAGATGCAGATCATCTTCCAGGACCCGTTTTCATCCCTGAATCCCAGAAAAACCATTTCCCAGATTATCGGCGAGCCGCTGTTGATTCACGGCATGAAAACCAGGGAAGAAAGAGACCAGCGGGTTCTGGACCTGCTTGATGTCGTGGGCCTCAGGCAGGAGCACATGCGGCGCTATCCCCATCAGTTTTCAGGGGGGCCAGCGCCAGAGAATCGGCATTGCCAGGGCCCTGGCCTTAAATCCCAAGTTAGTTGTGTGCGACGAGGCGGTATCGGCCCTGGATGTCTCGATTCAGGCCCAGGTGATCAATCTTCTGAAGGACTTGCAGAATGAATTCGGCCTGACCTATCTTTTTATTTCGCATGACTTAAGCGTTGTGGAATACATCAGCGACCGGGTGGCCGTCATGTATCTTGGGAAGATCGTTGAAATCGCCAGAAGCAGCGAGCTCTACGCCCATCCCCTTCATCCCTACACCCAGGCCCTGCTTTCGGCATCCCCCCTGCCGGACCCCACCTTAAAGCGCCATCGGATCATTTTAAAAGGCGATGTTCCCAGCCCCATCGATCCGCCGTCCGGTTGCCGCTTTCACACGCGGTGCCTGTATGCAGAAGACGTCTGCAGCCAGAAAGAGCCGCCACTGCGCGTTCTTCATGGCGATCATCAGGCAGCCTGCTTTTTTGCCGGAACTGTCGGTATGGCATGATAATCATCCATGCTGTCGATCGACATCAGGCCCAACCTTCTTAGCATCAGATATCGGATCAATATATAGAGTGCTTTTATAAAATCAGCCCAATTGCGGGCCGGCGCTCGCCTTCGGACGGTTCCGGTCACGCCGCCGGGGATAAAAACAGTTGCCCCGGCTTCTTTCATGCGGAGCGACAGCTCGATATTTTCCATGAGGTGGGTTGCGGGGAAAGGATACTGGAAAGCCTGGCGCCTGAAGAACTTCACCTGACCCCTTAGGGAAATACCCGAGGCACCGAACCAGAATCGGTGCAACACAGGCGCAAGTCGGTTTAGACGCATGCCATGCCCCGAATCATCGCACATGGCGCCAAAGCATCCGCCGACAGCACTGTCATTTTCCCGAAGCGCGCTCATCATTCGGGAAATTGCACCCGGCAACAGCCTGGAATCCGCATGGAGCAGGATAATAACGTCATTTTGCGCAGAGTGGATGCCGCTTCTGATCTGCATTCCCCATCCTGGCCCGGATGAAAGAAGCTTTACATCCGGAAATGTTTGAACGATGTTGAAGGCGCCATCCCTGAAGCCGCCGTCGACAACAATAATTTCAACCGGACAATCCCGCTTGTCTATGGATTGGATACACTCGGAAACATACTGTGCTTCATTATCCGTTGTTATGATTACGGAAACGCTTTGAGCCAGCGGAAACCGGGCCGGCCAGTGCGGACGGTTTTTCCAGAAACACCAGAGACCGGCAGCGATAAAGGGCAAGAATTCAATTCCTTGCAGAAATGGTTTGCTGTGCCATAAAGGGTTGGTGGCCCAGGGGTGAAAAAAGAAAACAAGCGGCAGAATCGTGGCATGAAGAATGATCCAGGGCACGGGACGGTATAATACGAGAAATGGCGTGATCAGCAGCAGATACCAGGTGTGAAATGTCGGGGCGAATATCAATAAAAATGCAGACAACAGGAAGATAGACCGGGGCCTGTCCGGAGTGAGAAAAAATACAAATCCCGAGAGGCCTGCCGCGCAAAACGCAGCAATCCAGGTTGACGGTATTTCTCCGGTGATGATCTGGCAGGCATAATTGAACAGGCCATTGAAATGAAAATCGGCAATGAAAATATTGAAACTGGATAGAAAATTGATTCCCGGATCAACATAAGGCAGCATCAACGCAAATGGAAGCAGAAAAAGGGGAAAATATTTGAGATTGCCGCGCTCCACAAGCAGGGGCAGGAAAATGACAGGCGTCAGCTTTGTCATGACTGCAAGCCCGAGCGCCGGATACATCAGCCATGGCTTCTTCTGCCTGCACCCATAAAGGGACAGCATGATCCAGAAAACCAGGATGCTTTCAAGATGGCCTTCCCCTGCCACGGTGATTATCGTCAGGGGGTTCAGCGCATACAGGACGATTTCCCTGAAATCCGAAGAAAATGGGCGTATCATGAGCAGCAGCAGGAAAATCGTACCCAGATCAAAGAGAACAAGGATTGTTTTAAAAAACCAGAATGTTGGCGATATCGCAGCTCCTGCCTTAAAAATCAACTGCGCAAAAGGCCAGTAAATCGCGGGGATATTTTTAAAATTGATGTCCTGCCAGTTTTCATTCCTGAGGTGTTTCAGTGCTTCGGCTTCCGGCGCAAGCAGATACGGGTTATACCCTGCAAGCTGGACTTCTCCTTCCCAGACATATCGGTTGATGTCGCTGTTCTCCGGAAACTGAAAAATTGCAACAATTCTTATAAGGAGCGCCAGAAGCAAAACTGCGGAAAGCATCTGCCTTCCAGGCCAGTGTTTCATGATCCAGAGCATGCTCAGGAACATGCCCGCCGATCCAATAAGATAATATGGGCTTCCGATAATGTTGTCGCCGGGGACAAGAAGAAACGCCGAAAAAAAAACATAAGCAATCAATGCACCGGCAGCAAGGTATATTTTCTGACTCAAACGACTTTTCAATACCACCTCAGTCCAGCAACAACGCTAAAAGACGGTAAATTTGTTTCAATCTATAAATATTATATCTTTTATGCCCTGACATAGCAATAAGGCAACAACGGATTTTTCCCCAGGCGCCAACCGGTTCAAACGTATTTGCCTTCAGACAATGATTGATTGATGAGAAACAGGAATCAATAAGATTCTTCGTTTGACACGACCGGCGCTATGCGATACATCGGAATAACGCCGTGTTAAGCAGCATCAAGAAAGATTTCTAAAACATATTCGGGTTTCAAGTGAAAAAAACAGTCAGTTGGATTTACAAAAGAATCTGGATTTACCGTTTGATCATGAATTTTCTGTATCTGGGCCGATACCGACAGCGATTTCAAGACATCATCGCTGTCATGGCTCCCGAAGATCGCCGGATAATCGAGCTATGTTTCGGGGATATTTACATCGCGGAATACTGTAAAAAAAGCGAAAGGCAGTGGATCGGCTACGACATCAATGACGTGTTCGTCAATTATGCTTTGGAACACGGTCATAACGCCGTTTGTGCTGACATTTTGTCTTTGAAAAAACTACCTCCGGCGGATGTTCTGATTTTTGCCGGCTCTTTATACCATTTCAATGAGAACCTGCATCACATCTGGCAATTGATGACTTCGTGCGCGACAAGGATTATTCTCTCCGAACCGATCAAAAATATCACTTCAAACAATAATATCATCGGAAAAATCGGGGCCAGGGCTTCCGCCGTACGAAATGGCGCCGAGACATTTCGTTTTGATCATGACTCGTTGATTGAAATGCTGGATTCTTTTCAGGAAACTTATGATTTTACTTATGAAATTGTTTCAGAAAAAAAGGATATTTTAATAATAATTAATGAAAGACATCAGCATCGTCATACCGGTTTATAACAGCGAAGGCAATTTAATTGAACTGGCCAGGCAGGTTCATGATGCTTTATCGGAAATGAACTATGAACTCATACTGGTCAACGATGGAAGCAAGGATGCAAGCTGGGAAATTATTGTTCAATTATGCCGGCAGAATCATAATGTCATCGGTGTGAATCTGCGTAAGAACAGCGGGCAGGACAATGCCATTATGGCCGGGCTTTCGTATTCCCATGGAAATTATACGGTGATCATGGACGATGATATTCAGCACTCTCCTTATGATATCATCAAACTTTATGATGTCTGCCGTCAGGGATATGATGTCTGTTATGCGAATTTTTTAAAGAAAAATCAGGCCTTGTGGAAAAACATGGGTAGCTGGTTCAATGGAAAAATCGCTGATGTTTTAATCGACAAACCAAAGCATATTTACCTTTCGCCGTTTCAGATCATCAGAAAAGAGGTGGTGGATGAAGTATTAAAATACAAGGGTCCCTACCCTTATGTTCAGGGATTGCTGCTTCAAACAACCAGCAACGTCACGCAGATAACAATCGAGCATCATGAGCGGTACAAGGGAAAAGGCAATTTCAATTTTTTTCGATCCATGTCCGTTTTCTTTAAATTAGCGACCAGTTTTTCCGTTTATCCCTTGAGAATTGCATCATTATTGGGATTTTTAGTTGCCTCCATCGGTTTTGTGCTGGCCTTGTATTATTTATTTGAATACTTTTTGTCCGATCATAAGGTAGAGGGATGGTTGACGCTGGTTTTAATTAATTTGATCATCGGCGGGTTGATTCTGGCTTCCATTGGCTTGATTGGCGAATACATGGGCCGAATGTATCTCAGCCTTAATTCCAAACCGCAGTATACCATTAAAGAAACGGTCGGATTCACTGAAACCGAATCGCATTCATGAATCCTTTCATCTTGTAAATAAGTGGATGATTTCCCTCAATAATCCGTTCACGGTTTGCTCGATCCTTTGATTTGAAAACGCGGTTTGCCGATCCAATAGGTGTCTTCCGTCCCTTCTCGAAAAGCGCTCAGCGCTTCGGGTGAAGAATTAACCCGAAGGTTGCTGTAGGATTCATCGGAATTCTGCCACCGCTCATGCCAGTAAACCGCTGCCTTGATCCGGGGAAACCGTTCCTTATAATCTTTAAATGCCTTTCTTAGCCATTCTGCTTTGTTTCCAGCAGCCGGATATTCCCCCACTCCCCATTCCGCAGCCATCAAGGGTTTTGATGGATCAATCTTGCAGATTTCCTGGTATGCCTTATTGCAGACATCGTAAAACGAACCCCATCCCATAAATTTATTAAGCTTGCCATATACACTCAGTCCAAGCCAATCCACATAATTTGAACCCGGGTAATAAGCGGCAAAACGGTTCCAATCAGCATTCGGATTGGAGTAGTTGTTCAGATGAAAAACCCACTGAATATTGCGGGCTCCTTTCGCACGAACCCGATCCACCACATACCGGTAGGCTTGTTTAAAAATTTTTGGCCCCAGATAATCGGAAGGTTGGTTTAAATAATCCTTTTGTCCGGCGCCATAATTATATCCGGACCAGGGAAACCATGTCCCATTCATTTCAAGCCCCCAGGCAACCAGCAGGGGTTTGCCAAAAATCCTGGCGTCATCAGCCCACTTGTCGATATAAGCATCCCACATGCCGCCGAGAATGTTATAGAGATTAAATCGGTCCGGGAGGCGACCTTCTGCATAGGGTTTATCCCAGGGAGACCAGTAAAGCAGGGGAACACCACCGTAATAGGAGATGATATGAACGGTTTTGACGGGGAATTGCTGCTCTCCCCAGAAATTGCCAAACCCGATGATGGCCTGGTGTTTGCCCACCATTTTTTCATAGCTTTCAATGGCTTCAAGCGTCACTTCGCCTTCGCCCTCACCAAAATCCACAAAAGCGCCGGTATATGCGCCTTTTTCCGGAACCGCCAGCTCCTGAATGGTTGGCTCTTGTTTTTCTGCCGCACAAACAAGAAATTGATTTGAACTGATAGCAACGACGAGCAAGATAACCATAAGAGTTGTCACAGATATCCACTTGAATTTCAGGCGGAACAGCGGCACGCCGGTTCGCCGGTTGCATTTGAAAACATATCCGGCTGCATGGGAATTGATGCACTGCAGGCGCCTGGAACGTTTCATCCACTCTCCTTTAAATAAGTTTCGGGCACTCATCTGTCTGTCCTGTGTCAAGGTTGAACCCGCGTGGCTGGAAGGGAACTGTCGAGGATGATCAGCACCCGGACCCTGCGGTTGCTGTTGACAATACTTTTCACGGTTTGCTTGAACTTTTTATGTGAAAACGGGGATTGCCGATCCAGTAAGCGTCTCCAACCCCTTCACGATAAGCGCTGAGTGCTTCGGGTGAAGAATTCACCCGAAGGTTGCTGTAGGATTCATCTTCGTTCTGCCACCGTTCATGCCAGTAAATCGCAGCCTTGATTCGGGGGAATCGTTCTTGATAATCTTCGAAAGCCTTCCTCAGCCATTCTGCTTTGTTTCCAGCAGCCGGATATTCCCCCACACCCCATTCCGCCACCATCAAGGGTTTTGAAGGGTCCACCTGACAGATTTCCTGGTATGCCAGACTACAGCCATCATAAAACGATATCCAGTCCATTTCGTTATCCAGCTTACCATAGACACTCATCCCGAGCCAGTCCACATAATCCGAACCCGGGTAATAAACGGCAAAGCGATTCCAGTCTCCAGATTGGTAAGCGTAGTTATTTACATGAAAGACCCACTGAATGTTGCGGGCGCCCTTTGCGCGTACGCGATCTACCACATATCTATATGCTTGCTTGAAAATCTTTGGACCCAGATAATCTGAAGGTTGATTGGTCAAATCCCTTTGTCCACCGCCGTAAAAATAAACGGACCAGGGGAAACTGGTTCCATTCATTTCAAGCCCCCAGGCAACCAGCAGGGGTTTGCCGAAATCTCTTGCGTCTTCCGCCCATTTGTCAATGTAGGCGTCCCACATGCCGCTGAGAATATTATACAGGTTAAAGCGATCCGGTATATTGTCCTCGGCATAGGGCTTATCCCAGGGAGA
Source organism: Deltaproteobacteria bacterium (assembly GCA_016219185.1). Lineage (GTDB taxonomy): Bacteria > Desulfobacterota > Desulfobacteria > Desulfobacterales > Desulfatirhabdiaceae > RAAP-1. Next base: position 108,782 of record JACRBZ010000072.1, on the reverse strand, counting down.
CCAGAAAATATAAGGAATTGCCCCATAGAGCGTAACAATCTGAACATTTTTAGTAGAAAACTGCTGCTCTCCCCAGAAGTTCCCAAATGCGATAATGGCCTGATGTTTCCTTACCATCTTTTCAAATTTTTGGATAGCTTCCAACGTAACATCATCTTCACGTTCACCAAAATCAACATAAGCACCTGTATATGCTCCATTTTCAGGAATAACAAGTTCCTGGACAGACGTTTCCGGCTTGCTGGCTGCCCAAAGCAGCACGGAACAAGAAGTTACCCCATACCCGGCAAGGAATAAAAAAAACGAATAAAAACAGATAACTCGATATATTCGATACTTCATCATTATCACAGAAAATTAATGGGTTTACTTGAAAGCCGTTATTGACTGAATAATTAATTGGTTAGAGTTACTTTGTTCAGGTTATGCATGGCGGCTTAACTCAAACCTTAGGTTACGGATGCGGTTCGATCCAGTTTTCCCCAACTCACCAAGGCTCCTTTTGCGGCTTTAATAAGCGCTTTCCATATCACCCAGCTCAGCATTGGCCGGTAAACAAACCTCATGGGAATGGTCAGCCATGCCTGTCGTAGTGGTTCATGTTCCATTAGGCAAGCCAGCGCTGCCAGAAGAAAATCCATCAGAAGAAAAATCCCAAAATAGGCATAAAGCGATGGGCTGCTCATCCCCAGGAGCAATGAGCCGATGACCAGTGCATCTATCACCGGCGCAATGGCTACCAGAAGCACCTGAAAAAACCATATGCTTGGCAGACTGAAATATCCCAATGCCTTGAATTGCGAATTTAAGACCATGTCTCTGTGCTTCCAGAGGCACTGAATGGTTCCAAACGCCCAACGAAAGCGCTGTTTTGCCAGAGTGGCGATGGTTTCTGGCGCTTCGGTAAAAGCCAGGGCGTCTGAAACATATGCAATCCGGAATCCTTCCCGGTGCAAAGAAAGTGTTAAATCCGTATCTTCCGCCAGGGTGTCCGTGCTGATGCCTCCTGCTTGAATAATTGCACTTTTTCGAAGGGCACTGACAGCTCCGGGAACGACGGTGATACAGTTGAGATAGTGATACGCCTGACGATCCAGATTAAACCCGCAAATATATTCCAGCGATTGACAGCGGGCAATAAATTTTCTAAGGTTGCCGACTTTGGCATGTCCGGAGACGGCAGCCACCTTTTTATCCAGAAGGGGTTGAACCAATCTTTGAAGGGTATCGGGTTGAAACTGGGTATCCGCATCCAGCATGACCACAATGTCACTCGTAACAGACTCCAAGCCACTTCTAAGCGCCATTGCTTTTCCTTTGTTGGACTGCTGAATCAGATGAACCCGATGGTCTTTACCGAAAAACGATTCTACAACCCCGGCCGTCTTGTCTGTGGAGCCGTCATCAACAACCCAGACAGAAATATCCCCGGAATAAGTTGTTGTCAATACGGATTGCAATGTTTTTGCGATAACGGCCTCCTCGTTGTAGGCTGCAATTAAAACACAAAGGGAAGGGCTGAAGCTGGTTTTTGGCGAACCTGCAGCGTGTCGTTGTTGCAGCAGGGCAAGCACTGTGACTGCAATGGTACGCAGGACAACCAGTATGGTGGCAACGATCATAAAAGACCATAAAAAGATTGCGACAACATGATAAACCCGAAACCCGCTACCGCTTACAAGCCGGGTGACCGGATGTTGGTCCGGCTGAACTATCGGCATCAGTGCTTCAGGAGGTTCTCCCAAAAGCTTACTTAACGAAACAACCTGATCCCCGCGGGCCAAAATATAATCAATGATTTGCGGAAGTACTTCAACCGTTTGATGGCGATCTCCACCGGCATCATGAAGAAGAATGATATTGCCGCCCAATCGACGGGATTGTTTGATGCGTTCCAGAATCACATCAACACCCGGCATCTCCCAGTCTTCCGGATCAATGTCTTCAGTTACTGTCAAATATCCCATGTCCTGAGCCAGTTTCAGCGGCAGAATTTCTGAAGGAGAGCTGGGCCTGGAGTCCGCATTGTACGGAGGCCGAAACAAGATGGTGGATCTTCCCGTAATGGTTTCAATCAGCCGCTGGGTAGCATTCAGCTCGATCTTTGCGCGCTCTTCGGAAACCAGCGCGAGATTGGGGTGGGTATAGGTGTGAACCCCGATTTCATGTCCTTCCTGGACAATGCGCTGGACAAGTCCCGGATGTTTCTCCATTTGCAATCCGACCATAAAAAATGAGGCCTTTACCCCTTTGGCTTTAAGGATGTCCAATATCGGGACCGTCCACTCCGGATCCGGACCATCATCAAAGGTGATGGCGACTTCATCCTCTTTACCCTCTCCCTGATGACTGACTGTCAGATAGCTGGGAAATTTTTCATAGGTTTCCGTAATCCTCCCGGAGGAATCGATCTTGAGGTTTCGAGTTCCATCTGAACGGCTATCTTCGATGGATAAAAATTCACCCGTACCAACCTGCGTGGCGCCGCTTGACTTAAGATCGCTGATTTTTGCAAGAAATTCGGAATTGATGTCAAATGGATTCATCTGGAGCGTTGTCCAAATGGATGGGTCTTCCGAACCCAACTGGAAAATGGCGATTCCCCCGACATCAAGGTTTAGGGCGGATTTCAGTTGATTGGCAAATGTAGCAACATCCAGAAACCACACCGTATGTTCAACGCCGGCATCCGTATATGAAAAATTGGGGTTGTAAGCCGGGGACGTCACTTCGTTGGTCTGAAGTCCGGCCCGGCCCGCACGGGTCATGGCATCTGCAAAGCTGATGGTTTCAGCCTTTTTCTCGCCGCTTGCCCAGTCATACCCATATAGCCCCAATTCCACAATCCACTGGGAGGGTTTTCCATAGGCGATTACAGCATCGAGCCATCCGTCGAACCAATCCTGAGATGCAATGGGGCCGGGCTGATCCGTTTCAGAATTTTCATCATGAAGAACGGCGATGAAGCGGTCTACGTTCGCAGAGAGAGCTTCAATGTCAAACACCTTCAGTTCCAGGCCCATGGGAACCCGCAGCCAGAGCTCCATTTTTTTCTCATGGAGGGAAGCTGAGATTCTTTGAAGAAGCCGGGTCACATTGTCCTTATAAGTGGGATCCACCTGCCCCCAGTCAATCACCACACCTCCTGCCCCGGCTGTTTCCAATTCAGCCATTAAATTCAAAACAAAACGGAACTGCCTGTCTTCAGGACCGTTTGCAACACCTTCAACTGCTTCCGGCTGCCAGTTGTCCTTGGTCAGGTTGCTCAAGAGGGGAAGCAGGACAATCCCTTTTTTTTGAGCTATCGTCTGAACGGTTCTGTCAGGCCTTGAAATCAGTGTTCCGGTTCCGTCCTCCATGGTCAGCCATTCCGGACACACATGGGTCAGTTGATCTGCATGGGCCTGAAGTGACGAAAAACTGTTTGGATCCCAGCCCGCATAAAATCCCAGACAGATTCTCTTTAAAGTATTTACCGGAGGCTGTGATTTGGCACCGGATTTTGCCTGCTTTTGCCCGGTTTGGGATGCACGTGAAAATTCCAGCCATAACGGTTTTTTTGTCACAGCCTGAAGCAGCGATTCCTTTTTTTGAAGCACCTTAAGTCTTTCTTTCAGCTTTTGAATCGATGGCGGAAGATGAAGCTGGGACATAACAAAAAGGGACTGCACGAACACCACGGAACACAGGAAAACAATAACACTGGAAATCAAAATAAAAAGGCGGAACCTGGGCCAGCGTTTTCCCTGTTTATCTAAAAATACAAAATTATTATCTGGAATTGGCGACATGATAAACCTTTGATCGATCCATCGGGATTAAAACATAATATATTGTTATGTAAATATATTATAAAAACATACCATCCTTTTCCCCTCTTTTTCCAAGAGGAAAAATAACGGCAAGGCACAACCCTATAGCGAACTCATGCGGCTGCCAGATACCTGTCCATGATTTCACGTGTCCCTTTCAGAGTTGACTCCGACAAGAGATTTCGGGCATATTCAATGGCATCTGTAAGACTCAGCCGCCGAATCGTCCGTTGAACCAAGGGCAGAAACTGTGGATCGACGCTGAGGTTTCGAACACCGATCCCCAAAAAAAAAGAAATATATTCAGGCTCATGCGCCATTTCACCGCAGATTGAAATCTCCTTGTTTTGCTGAATCACGATGCTGACAATCCGTGCAAGGCTCCTGAGTACAGATGGATGCCAGGGCTGGTAGTATTCGGCAACTTTTTCGTTGGTGCGGTCAACCGCCAGCATATACTGCACAAAATCGTTTGTGCCGATGGAAAAAAAATCAGCTTCGACAGCCAGCGTATCCATGATTTCCATAACAGACGGCAGCTCGATCATCATACCGATCTTTGGCCCCGGATGGTGAGACAGATGCTGTCGCTGCAGATCATCACCGCAGTCTTCCACCAAGGCCCGGGCTTCCTTGAATTCATCCACAGAGGATATCATGGGAAACATGATGCGGATGCTTTTAGCCTCCGCACCGGCGCGCAATATGGCCTTTATCTGCTGTTCAAAAATATCCGGATTTCTCAGAGAAAACCGGATCGATCTCAGTCCCAGCTCCGGATTGGATTCACCGGTCGCGTCTGAATAGGCCAGTATTTTATCTCCACCGACATCCAGGGTGCGGATGGTGATGGTTTTATCCGGCATCTCGTCAAACAGGCGCTTATAAATCGGATATTGTTCCTGTTCCGAAGGAAAATTGTTGCGGATCAGAAACGGGAATTCGGACCGATATAGCCCGATGCCTTCCGCCTTGAGATCCCTGGCAAGGGCCAACTCACTCAGCAGATTGATATTGGCCAGCAGATGAATCCGTTGGCCGTCCCGTGTTTCGGTTATGGGCGTCATGGCATCTGCCAGCAAAGATGTTTCGGCTTTTGCCAGATTCCGGCTTTCAAACTGTTGAATCACTTTTTCTGAAGGATTCACATAAATATTGCCGCCCAAGGATAAACTGGCTGCATCCATCAGCACGGCTGTTTCTTCCGGGAGCGTCAGCAGCTCCGGCCGATCGGCAATGATCAGGGGAATTTGCATGGACCTGGCAAGGATCGCGACATGCGAGGTCACGCCTCCACTGACCAGAATAATTCCGGCAACCTCCTCGGAAGCCAGTTTAAGAATATCGGATGGATACAGCTCCCGTGCAATAACGATACGCCCTTTGCACTGAAGCGGGGCCTCCATGTCCCGAAGCTGAAAATTGGCCAGGATGCGGCCGGCCAGATCTTCCATGTCATTGACTTTTTCCCGCAGATACATGTAAGGACTTGAGGAGAAAAGGGCAATATAATGCCTGGCAACCATGCGGACAGCCTCGGGCGGAGGTACCCCTTTTTCGATATGCTGAATAATCTCCTGAATGAACCGCTCATCCTTGAGGATCATGAAATGCGCCGTAAATATCAAGGACGCACTTTCAGGCAGCCGTTCGGCAACGCGGGACTGAAGCTCCTGAAGCTGATCTATCGTCAGTTGAATGGCCCGATAAAAGTGTTTCAGCGTGTAATCGGCATCGCATTCAGACACTTCGGAAAGGAGCCAGTCATGACTCTTCCCGAAAATCGTGGAAGGCGCTCTGGCGTAACCAATACCCGCGCTTTCGCCACGAATGAATTTCAACTGCTCAAGCACTGCCGTATTCACCGCCAAGCTCTGGGGCGTATTCATGCTCATCAGCAGCCTGGCATTTTCAATGGCGCTGGCCAGTTGCGATGCCGCAGCCCTCAGGGCCATCACATCCATTTCATCGAAATAATCCCGTTTTTCGTGCTGAACCACCAGAACGCCGATATTTTCTATCCCCCTTGAAATCGGAACGGAGAGAAAACTTTCAAAACGGTCTTCTCCGGCTTCTTCAAAATACTTGAACTGGGGATTTCGACTGGCGGAACCTTCCCGGATGGGCTGCTGTTTGATCAGGGTACAACCGACCAGTCCTTCGCCGGATTTCATTCTCACGTTATTAACGGCTTCCGGATTAAGACCGATCGTGGCCTTCAAAACCAGCTCCCGCGCCTGATCGTCAAAAAGATATATGGAACAGACATCTGCCTCCAGATGCCGGGAAACCATGACGGCCGTCCGCTGCAGGAAATTTTCGATATTGCTGCTTCCGGTCAAAAGGGTTGCCAGATCCCCGATATCACAGAGCAGATTCAGATGGTCTCGCTTCTTGGTTTTCGGCATCTCATGTAATCCCGCGGGAATGCTCTTTCAACCATGCATCGGCCATGAACAGCCCGCAGATGGTTTTGGCATCCTGAATGCTGCCCCTCGAAATCATTTTCAGGGCTTCAGTAAATGCGATTTCCCGAACAACCAGCACTTCATCCGAATCCAGGTTCTGAACGGAAAGCGTCAATTCCGTGGCCAGAAAAATCCGAATCCTTTCATCGGAATACCCCGGAACCGGGGTGATTTCTCCAAGCATTTGCCAGTCGGCTGCCCGGTAACCGGTTTCTTCGGTCAGCTCCCTTTGGGCGCAGGTGAGCGGCAACTCGCCGTGATCCAGGGTTCCCGCCGGAATCTCCCATATGGTTCCCCCGACGGCATGACGGTACTGCTCAAGCATAATCACGGTATGGTTCCGGGTCAATGGAACAATGGCGGCTGCCCCCGGATGGCGGATCACATCCAGTTTCATTGCAGCCCCGTTGGGTAGCGTGACGTTTTCCTGAAAAACATTAAATACCCTGCCTTTGTGAATCAGGGCTTGGCGGTGGGTTTTGCCTGAAGATGCAAGCATGGTCATTTCCGGTTCCTGTGATTTGTAGGATGATATCGTGCTGAAATGAATGAGGGAAAGACTCGTATATTCAATCTATGGGCCGAGCTGATGTATTGCGGCTGGCGGCAATGCAGGAAATGGCTGCTCCGGGATCATCGGTGATCAGACCGTCAACACCCATATTCACCACCATAAGCATATCCTCAACCGAATTGACGGTATAGGGGAAGATAAGAATGCCTCTGGCATGCGCCTTTTCTATGTATCGTTGTTCCAGAGAGTTATAATGGGGATGCCAGGAAAAAACGCCCAGCCGTTCACACATATCCACCGTATTTTGAGGGGTATTGCGATCCGTGATAAAGGCGATTTCAGGATGAACCGGCAATTTGCCGATGTTTTTCAGAAATCCTGCGTGAAAACTCGATACCAGTGTGCTATTCAGCAAATCGTACTGAATGATCAGGTCAACGACCTGTCGTTCAATCGCATCCTTTGACGTATCTTTTGACGTATCCTCCGGAGAACCGGATTCCCATGCGCTGGATTTAATCTCAACATTGATCAGGATCTTTTTCCCTGCCAGAATCAGGACATCTTCAAGTGTCGGCAAGGATTCTTCAGTAAACCGGGGATCAAACCAACTACCGGCATCAAGCTGCTTGAGTTCCTGAAGCGTTGCCTGGTGAACGGGCCCCAAGCCGCTGGTGGTTCGATTCAGGGTGTCATCATGAATCACCACCACCTTGCGATCCTTGCTGAGGGTGACATCCAGCTCGATCATGTCGGCACCGGCTGCTATGGCCGCGGAAAAAGAAGCCAGCGTGTTTTCCGGATATTTGGCCCGGTAGCCCCGGTGCCCGATAATGAGCGGAGGTTTGATATCGTTAAGGGTTCGAGACATGGATCACGTTCACCCAATCCAAAAAATCAGAAATCCCGTTTTTGTTGGTCGTAATGGTCTTCAGGCCGATCCTGAAGGTATATGGCATTATATTTCTTTTTGTCTGCTGCGTCAAACCACTCATATCCCAGTTCCTTGCAATGATTGCAGGCACGGGTGGGAATATGAACCGCCAGAATCCGCCTGCCCCCGTCCGTTGAAGAATCAATTTTTAAAACACCGCTGCAATCAGAGCAGATCCTCAGGGTTTCAGCCTGTTTCTCAGTAATATTGTCCGTGTCGTAGTAAATGCTCCGGGTGCGTTCCGCAAATTGCTGGGTGTCCTGAACGTATGTTTTGATTTTATCCCGCTGACGCCAGTTCGAAAGAATCTGCTCGCCGGTTCTTTGAATCCAGCGGCTGATCTCCGGTTTTTGCCTGAGGCGCTCCGGGTCATAATTGGGCTCCCTGATCTTGCTGTAATCAATCCCGGCCATTGCCAGAATAATCCCCAGATTGACATAGGGCAGGGCGCCTTCGATGGAATACCCGCCTTCCAGCACCGCAATATTCGGTGACAGCAACTCGGTCAGGGCAGCATACCCTTGGGCGGAAAAATTCATATTGGTGATGGGATCTGAAAAATGGTTGTCCTGTCCTGCGGAATTGACGATGATGTCCGGCTTGAAATCTTCGAGTATGGGAAGCACCACATGCCGTATGGCGTACAAAAATCCCTCTTCAGAGGTTTCTGGCGGCAAGGGATAATTGATCGTGGTCCCAATGGCCGTCGGCCCGCCCATTTCGTTGGGAAAGCCGGTTCCCGGGTAAAGGGTTCTGCCGTCCTGATGAAGAGAAATGAACAGCGTATCCGGATCATGCCAGTAAATGTCCTGCGTTCCGTCCCCATGATGACAGTCGGTATCGACAATGGCCACCCGCTGAAGGGGATAGGCCTTTCGAAGGTATTCAATCATGATGGCTTCGATGTTGACATTGCAAAACCCCCTGGCCCCATGAACAACCCGCATGGCATGATGGCCCGGCGGTCTGACCAGGGCAAAACCCCGATCCACCTGTTTGTCCATAACCGCCCTGCCAATGGTTTTGGCACCGCCGGCGCTGATAAAATGGGATTCTGTCATGATGCGCGTAACATCCGGAACGCAGAAATGGACCCGCTGGACATCCTGAACCGTAACCAGTTCCGGTTTGAATTCCCGTATGCCGTCAATATCCAAAACACCTTCTTCAAAAACCTGGTCCTGAGTGTACAGAAGACGCTCCTCTCGTTCCGGGTGCGTCGGACTGATGGCCCAGTCAAAGGCTGGGAAAAAAACAAGACCTGTTTTGTACCTGGCTTTCAGCATGAATTACTCCGTTGAGAGGATTCCGGCAATGGTATCGTACTCGTCAATCAGTCCGGGCTTGATCTGCACCTTGACCCGAATGTTTTTTCCAACGGTATAGAACCCCTTGACCATATTGAATTGTTGATTTTCAACAACTTCAATTTCTATCTCTTCACGGCTTGCGCCCTGTCTGACGGCTTTTTGTTCAAGAAGCTCTCCTGCGGCCTGCACTGCGTCCGAATTTGAAAAATCCTGGGTTACTATGGCGGTAAACGCTTCTTCGGGTGCCATGGCGATTCCCTGCTGAGTATCGGCAAACAGACTCACCTCGCAGGTGGTCCGTGCAAGGGCGGCTCCTATGGCATTGGCCACATCCCATCTGGGGACAACCCCAACCCTGAAACCGGAGATTTTCTCAAAATGCTGCGCAAAATACGGGGCCGGACCTCCCAGAATCAGAATTTTTTGAGGGTTGACCCGGTATCCTTCCTGGAGTTCATGGATGGTGTAAACCGGTTTCTGATTGATGCGATCGATCAGCACACAAGCTTCCTTCAGGATGGTTCTGCAGGTGTGATCAAACACCCGGACGGCGGCATCTTCGATGGAACAGCCAAGATCATGGGCAATCGCGCAAAAACCCTGAACCGACTTTTCCTTGTCTCCGCTTTTAAGCTTTCCCATAACGCACAGGGCATCTGTAGGGGTGGGAACAGAACCGCCGTAAGCCATGGCAGGACCCATGCGCTCCGGACCAATGTGAATCCGGCCTTCCTGAATGGACACGCGACTGTCTCCACCAACTGGAATGGAATGGCTTTCCAGGGAGCGGATCAGGGTTTTGTAAGGGCCAAGACATATTCCCAGGGGGTTCAAAACCGGGACATGGTTTACCAAAATGGCCATGTCCGTGGTGGTTCCCCCGATATCCATGACCAGGCTTTCTTCATCATCAAATGCAAAGGCCAGAGAGCCCATGACGCTGGCAGCCGGACCCGAGAGTATGGTCTGGGCAGGAAAGCCCATGGATGCGGCAAAATTCATGGTACCACCGTCAGCCTTCATGATATGTATGGGGATTCTCAACCCTTTTTTTTCAAGAGACTGCTGAACCGCTTCAAAAAACTGTTTGTGAATGGGAAAGACCGCGGCATTGAGGTAGGTTGTGGCAATCCGTCTGGGAAAGTTGAGATTGCCGGATATCTGATGGCCCATGAATACTTTTTCAAAATAAGGTTGAATCCGTTCATAAATAAGCATTTCATGCTGAGGATTTCGCGTTGAGAATTTACCCACCACCCCCACATGGCGGATTCCTATTGCAGCGAATTGACGGGCAAACTCCTCGATTTCGCAGGTATTGACGGGTTCGATTTCCCGGCCCCTGTGATCGATGGAACCGCAAACCGAAACATAGTGCGGGTGGGTTCGGTAAAGCTCCGGATCGATTCCGGGGCCGCCGGAGACAATCATGCCGACATCGGAGATTTTGGCCTGGGCAATGGCATTGGTGGTCAGGGTTGTACTTAATACAATCCTGCGGATATTCTCAGGGGGAATGCCTTCGGTAATGATGTCCAGTCCGGACAATACGGTTTTGAACAGCGCTTTTGCGTCGGTAAGAACCTTGATTGCCCTGACAATTCCCTCATCGCCGAGAAGAACCACATCGGTATACGTACCGCCTACATCCAGTCCGATTATCATTTTATCTTCCTGATAGAGTTCATCGCCCTTTTTGCGGGGAGGGAAGTGTTTGAAAACCGTCATTTTTTTTGCATCTGAACAACGTGTTATGCTATCCAAAACAGGAAGCAATGTCAACAAAAGCAATGCGATTCTCTTTCAAGCATCGTCTTGAAATCCCTCTTGGTTCCACCTTTTTTCAAACTAGCCGACCCAGTGGTTGGATTCATGATGGAAAAAGGTTTTTCTTCGGATAAAAGTGATGGTTTTTCTTGCAAAAACAATTTATAATGGACTTGATAATTAGAGGTATGCTCAGGCCTGACTCGGCCTCAACAGAAGAAAGGATTGGCATGTATTGCCGCCAAAGAACCTTATCCAGAGCCATAAGTTGTTCCGGCGTGGGCGTTCATTCAGGTAGAAAAGTCAACCTGAAGATAAAGCCCGCGCCGATCAATCATGGCATAAAATTTATTCGGACCGATCTGCAAGACTCCCCGTGCATATCCGCCCGTTTCAACAGGGTTGTGGATACCAGTCTGGCAACCGTTATCGGCGTCGAAGGTTTCATTGTGTCCACCATTGAACACCTGATGGCCTCCTTTGCGGGGCTCTCCGTAGACAATGCCCTGGTTGAAATCGATGCCCATGAAATGCCCATCATGGACGGCAGTGCGGCGCCCTTTACCCGGCTGATTCAGGCTGCTGGCATCGTGGAACAGGATGGTCCCAAATGCGTTTTTGTTATCAGAAAACCCATTTCCCTTGAAAAAGACGGCAAATCCGTTTCCATTTATCCCTATCCTTCGTATAAAATTACTTGTTCCATTGAATACGACCACCCGTTGATTCAAAGCCAGACATTTTCGATTGAGGTGACGGACCGGCTTTTTGAACAAGAAATTTGCAGCGCCCGAACATTTGGTTTTCTTCACGAAATTGAATACCTCAAACGGTTCGGACTGGCAAAGGGCGGATCGCTGGATAACGCTATCGTGGTGGATAAGGACTGCGTACTGAACAAGGACGGACTGAGATTTCAGGATGAATTTGTCCGACATAAACTCCTGGACTGCATTGGCGATTTTTCGCTATTAGGGCTTTCCATCATTGGCCATATTGTCACCCATAAATCCGGTCATGCCTTTCATCATGACTTTCTTGAAAAATTCTTTTCAGAAAAATCATCCTGGGAAACTTACGTTATTCCGAAAAACTGTGATAAGAATGGGTTCAATGGCAACTGCTGTTAAGAAAAAGCACACACAGCGAAACAGCCTGATAACATCGGCTGCCGCCGTTATAATGACTTTGATTTTTCTGATTCAAACCCCGTATGCAGCCCAGGATGCTACCCTCTCAAACCTTATTGTCACCAATACCAGCAACGACCTTCTGGTTTATTTAAACGTTGAAGGCGCCTTTCGCGAACAAACCGTCAATGCCATCATGAGCGGTGTGCCGGCTTCGTTTTCATTTTTTATTAAGCTTTATCAAAAACGTTCAATATGGTTTGACAAGGCCATCGCCGATATTGAAATTACCAACTCCATTAAATACAACAATCTGAAAAAAGTATTTATCGTTGAACGTTCGTGGGAAAATGGTAAAATCCGGACAGCCCAATCCCTGCAGGAAGCACAGAAATTGATGTCCGACGTGGATGGGCTGAAGATAATCCATCTGAACAAACTGGAAAAAGGCAAGCAATACCAGGTTAAGGCCAAGGCACAACTCAGCAAACTTACCCTTCCGTTTTATCTGCACTACGTGTTTTTCTTCGTTTCCCTGTGGGATTTTGAAACGGACTGGTATACCATCGATTTTATTTATTGAACAATGGCTGGAACCGGACAGATTGGCCTGCAGGAACCGTCTCCAATGCAGAGATCCGGATTAATTTCTCCCTCCAAAGCTGTCAAGCCTGCATCCCCATCTGACGAAAGAAGCTTTTTAAAATTTCACTTGAAATAAACCCCCAAAGTCGATAATTATGTGAAAATGATTCAAAGCGTATTTTGTCCCTCTTATTCCAATATGCATTCATAGCCCTGATTCACAATCAAAGCATATCAAGTGACATCTCCCCACTTGCACGAGGGCAAGAAAGATGGCGCCCTTGCGCCATAACCATGCTTTTTGAGAGGCACCCATGGATGTCGTTTTGCTTTCCCGAATCCAGTTCGGTTTGACCACTGCCTTTCATATCGTCTTTCCCACCCTGACCATCGGCCTTGCGCTTTACCTCGTCGTTGTGGAATGGTGCTGGCTCCGCACTCAAAATGCCCTTTACTACCGCATGTACCGCTTCTGGGTTCGAATTTTCGCCATTCATTTTGCCGTCGGGGTTGTCAGCGGCATCACCCTGGAGTTTGAATTCGGGACCAATTTTGCCCGGTTTTCACAGGCAGTGGCCAATGTTTTTGCCCCGCTCATGGCTTATGAAGGCATGACTGCTTTTTTTCTGGAAGCCGGATTTTTGGGCATCATGCTCTTTGGCTGGAAAAAGGTATCAGCCACGGTTCATTTCATGTCCACCTGCCTGGTGGCTGTCGGCGCATCGCTTTCGGCCTTCTGGATCATGGCCGCCAATGCCTGGATGCAGACTCCGGCCGGTTATGAACTGATTGACGGCCGATTCCGGGTCACAAGTTTTGTGGATGCCATATTCAATCCATCATTTCCCACGCACCTGACCCATATGCTTCTGGCATCCTACGAAACCGCAGCTTTTGCCGTGGCCGGGATCTGCGCCTGGTTTCTGCTGAAAAAACGAAACGATCTCTTTTACAGGCGTTCCCTGTCTCTTGCACTGGTGATGGCTGCAGTAATTGCTCCCCTTCAGGCGGTTGTCGGAGATTTCAAGGGTCAAAATGTCGCTCAATATCAGCCAGCCAAGCTGGCGGCAATGGAAGCCCACTGGGATACCAATACCCAAGGCAGCGCCGCGTTTGTAGCGTTTGCCTTTCCAGACATGGCTGCCGAAACAAACCGCTTTGAAGTCGCCATCCCCGGCATGCTGAGCCTGCTGACCACGCATTCCCTGAATGGAAAGGTTTCAGGACTGAAGGAATTTCCAAAATCAGACCGTCCCAATGCGGCCGTTACCTTCTGGAGCTTTCGGATCATGGTCGGCATCGGATTCTTATTTGTGGCAGTCATGATCTGGGCCGGCTTTCTGTCTTTACGAAAAGGCCTGTTTGACACGCCGCTGTTTTATAAAACTCTGGTTGCCGTCCAGCCCCTTGGTTTTGTGGCCACTGTTATCGGATGGATCACGGTTGAATTCGGACGTCAGCCCTGGACCGTCTATGGCCTGATGCGAACACAGGACAGCGCATCTCCCATTGCCGCCGGAAATGTGGTCTGGTCCCTGGCAATGTTCATGCTTTTCTTTGCGGTCCTTGGCGGAAGCTATTTTTATTTTACCCTGAAAACCCTTCACAGTGGACCGGACTTCACCAGCCCGATACCGCACCTGCAGCTCACCGCCGAATTCCTGTCGCCAATAGACGCAAGAAAGCTTAACAAAGGGAAGCAGGGGAACACATGAATCTGATTCATATATGGGTATTACTGGTTGGATTGGTGGTGATTCTCTATGTCCTGCTGGATGGTTTCAGTCTGGGCGTCGGCCTGCTGTTTTTCAGCGCTGAAAATGAAGTCGAGCAGGACGTGTTGATCGGAACCATAGCGCCGGTATGGGATGCCAATCAGACCTGGATTGTTTTTGGAGGCGGCGCGCTTTTTGCTTCATTCCCCATGATATACACGGTGCTGTTCAGTGCCCTGTATATCCCGCTGTTTACATTTTTATTCGGGCTGATTTTCCGGGGCGTCGCCTTTGAATTTCGAACCCATTCCCATAAAAAACAGATCTGGAATCATGCCTTCTTCTGGGGAAGCTTTATGGCTGCCTTTGCCCAGGGAATCACCCTGGGCGGATATATTTCAGGCATTCAGGTCCGGGACAATCTGTTTGCCGGCGGCCCCTTCGACTGGCTGACGCCTTTTTCAATCATGACCGGCATTGCCCTGGTTACCGGATACGTTCTTCTGGGTTCAACCTACATCATTATCAAAACCACGGGGCCGGTCCAGGCGCGCGCATATCGCCAGGCATTTCTGGCTGCCTGCGGCGTTGCACTTTTTATCGCAACGGTCTTTATCTGGACTCCCTACCATAATCCGGAAATTATCGATGCCTGGCTGAGCAAACCTCGGGTGTATGTTGTCTGGATACTTCCGGTTCTGGGGTCGATATCGTTTGTCTTTTTGTTTTCACATCTGAAAAAACGCAGTGAAATCCAGCCGTTCATATGGAGTCTGATGGTGTTTTTGTCTGCTTACCTTGCCCTGCAGTCTGCCATTTTCCCCTTCGCCATCCTTCCCGGCATATCGATTTACGCGGCTGCTTCTCAGAGCCAAACCCTTTCCTTTACCCTCTGGGGGGTGGCATTGATTCTGCCGGTCGTCCTGGGGTATATCTTTTACAGCTATCGGGTATTTCGGGGCAAAATCATTTATGGGGAAGGATATGAATAATGGTTTGCATTAATTTAGCCGGTTGTTATAGTCAGGAGGCGTTCGTATGATATTTACCCGTATAAAACAGATCGTTTTGAGAACCGGGGGGATTCTGTTGTTGGGGTTGATCCTTTTTCTATTCGAGAAGATTCCGTTTGATGGCATGCTTTATGGTTCTGAACCATTGCCTTCGATCGTTGCCCCCTTTCGTTATAAAATCCCGCCCCCCCCTTCTCCGAAGGAATTATCTCCGGCTGCAACAACAGATGTCCAATCCCTGCCTGAACAACAGTCTGTTTCAACCCCAAATTCACCGCCTATTGATCCACCCGTTTTAGAACAACCGACGTCCGCGGACGACCATTCCGCCGATCAGGTAGAATCCACGCAATCAGGCACTGGAAACCAACAAAAGGGGGAAAGAAAACCTGCCACGGTTGCCCCCAAAACAGGAACCAAAGCCGCCTCCAAATCACTCGCCGGCCCCCGTTTAAAAAACGCGCCGCTTTCTCCGAAAGCTTCGGTCATTGCCGATTCATCCAAAAAGATTCTTGAAATTGAGTCGGATCTCACATCGCCTTCCGCAGAAATGATTACAATTGTTTTGACGGGTCTTTTTCCCCCGGAAACCCAGGTGATCGAAGGAAAAACCCCGAAAATTATTTGTGATTTTCCGAATGTGCTCATGGAAAAAACCATCAAACGGATGATACCCATTAATGGCAAATATGTTTTGCAGGTTCGAACGGGAATTCATCCGCCGCCGGAACCCAAAACCCGAGTTGTCATAGATCTGGCGCCCAATCATGACTATGAAGTGGAACAATTATTTTATGAGAAAAATAACCGATACTCGATGATTATCCGTGAAAAGCCTTAAAGCATGATTATATTCAAATCTAACCCTTGCGCAGATTTTCATTCACCGAAGGGGATATTTTTTTATGAGGGGAGGTCAAATGGACAACGGTCGAATCAACTCGATTGAACATCACCTGTCTGCAGTCAAATCCGGAAAGCGATGCTTTGAGAATGCCTTTCAGAGCGTTGCCAGGATGATTCTGGATAATGAAATCAGCAAAGTGGTTGTCAATGGCAAAACCACTTATGATTTCGGTATCTTTCGTTCCGGAAAAAAACATATCATCGGCATGTATGATGAACTCAACAGTTTTGTTTCATACGTTAAGGATGCCGCTGAAGGCGGGTCGTCGAAGGAAATGGCTTATGTTCTGGTCGGAGAGCCTGGAAACGGCAAAACCTTCTTTGTCGAATTCCTTTGCACAAAATATCGTCAGTTCCTTTTTCAGGAAGAAAACCGGAAATATACCTTCAGGTTTATCCATATGGACAGGTTGGGAAGTTACGGTAAGATTGCAACCATTGAATCCCAGACCTACGAAGATCCCGTGGTTCTGGCCATGAATCTCTTTGATGACATGGATGAAAACAAATCCTATTTATCCAGGGAAATCGGCTTTTCAGACGGCGAAATTGATAGTCTTTATGACAACTACCGCCCTCTGGGGGCTTGTACGGCTTACATGTGGAATGATATTCGAAACCATTGCGGAGGCGATATTTCACAAATGCTGGAAAATGTCGAAGTCATTCCGGTTCCGCTGATCGAAAGCCTGGGAACCGTTACCGGAAAATATTCGGCCAAGGATAAAATCACCTCTTCCGCGGTTGACCTTCTGGGCGAGGAATCCATTCAACGCCTGATGCATATCAGCGACACTCACAATCCTTACCGGTTTGATTTGCGCCGGGGCGCGCTGGCGCGGGTTGCCGGCGGCGGAATTCATTTCAGCGATGAGATTTTCAAGAACAAAAAAGATCTGGTTCAGGTGTATCTGGGCGTCATCCAAAACCGGACCATTGAAATCGACGGCTTTAAATGGCCGATTGATACCTTGATCATTGCAACCAGCAACAACTCCGAATTCAACCGGTTTCTGTCGGAAAAGGAAGAAGCACCCATCGTGGACCGATGCAGGCTCAGCTATGTCACTCACAATACCAACTACAGGCAACAAAAGGATTTAACAGCCTACGCCATTGGTAGCGAAACCCGCACCACCCTGACCCGGGAATATCTGCATCAGGATCCCAACCTCAATTATGCGGCTTCCATTGCCGCAGTGCTGTCCAGGCTTCCCCGTTCCGAGAAATTGACGCCGGTCGAGACCATGAAACTGGCTGCCGGGGAAGTTGCCGGCGAAAAAAGCATCAAGGCCCTGGCCGAAGTGATTGACACCCTCAGCCAGGATCCGGACATTACCAAACGGTTCGGACAAAAAGGTCTGGGCCAGCGAAATGTGGGAAGATCCATCCAGTTGCTGGTGGAAAGCTCGGAAACCAACGAGGGGCAGTGCATGTTTGCTTATGATGTGTTTCGCTCTCTCGAACGGATCATTCTGGACTATGTCAGCGACGCCAACGACAGGGCCAAATACCTTGAAGATCTCAAGACTGCAAAAGGGCTTTACCGGGAACGCATCATGACCGAAATGTTCAACGCTTACATGGATGAGCCCCTGGCCATTCGAAAAGACGTGATGAATTACGTGAACATGATTATCGGAATTGATGCGGAAAACCTGGGACCGGATAAAATGTGGAAGTATAAGGACCCCCAAAGCGGAGAGCTGAAAGCCCTGAAAATCGATGAACGCTATATCAACAGCGTGGAAGAACGTATTGGCCTTAAAACCCGTGAACAACGCGAAACGTTCAGGACATCCATCCGCAAGATATATGGCCAAAAAATTTCCGTTGAACCCAATTATGATTTTATGGACAATCTTGAGCTGGTCAAGGCGGTTACCGATGTCCGGCTCAAATCCGACATTGCCGGCGCCGGAAGCCTGATCGGCGCTCTGGCCAACCGGACCAATGAAGAAAATCAAAAGCTTCATGACCGGATGATTCAGACCATGCTGGCCAAACTGGGTTACTGCAGAACCTGCGCCCAAAAGACCATCGAGTACTTCTGTACCCAGGAAGACGAGAAATAACGTCCACCTTCAGGAGCGGGCATGACTTCATGAAATCTGAACTGTTTGAACACGATGAATTATTAAAGACTCAAGGTCTCACCGAAGAGCAGAGCCGCCGCATGCTCGAAGAAAAGCCAGGCGGCGACCACAACCTGTCCGACGACACGGGTGCTTTCCCATCCCCGAGCCGGCCTTCTTCAATTTACGCGTATCATGACCTTCTGGCCGATCCTATAACTGGCCAGAATATGCCGGTAATGCAAACCTGTCTGGCCAGCCAGATTCGCTCGATTGATGATCTTCTGGAAAGAGACAAACAGCGGGAAAAGGATGGTTTTCCCCGTAAGATCCGCGTTGGCAGGCTTATCAAACCAGGCAAGGGCGGCAAGGACAAAGTGGTGGTGGTGCCTTCCACGGTTGAGGAAAAATTATACCATGACAACTCTTTCAAAGAATCTTCGGAAGATTCACCGGCTGGCGGATCCGGTAACGGGGAAGAAGGAGAAGTCATCGGAGAAGAACCCGTGCGACCCCAGAAAGGCAGCGGCGCGGGGCCGGGTCAGGGAGAAGGCGGACCTCATGAGATGGAATCAAGCGCTTACGACCTGGGCAAAATCCTGACGGAAAAATTTGAGCTGCCCAATTTAAAAGAAAAAGGCAAAAAACGATCCCTGACCCGGTATACCTACGACATGACCGACAGGCACCGGGGGTTTGGCCAGTTTCTGGACAAAAAAGCCACACTGAAAAAAATTCTCGAAACCAATATTCATCTGGGGAATGCGCCCGACATCGCCGATATTGATCTCACCTCGTTTTTAATATCCCCGGGGGATAAAATATACCGGATTCTTTCCCGGGAAAAAGACTATGAATCTCAGGCCATGGTGTTTTTCCTGAGAGACTATTCCGGATCCATGTCCGGAAAACCCACGGAATTGATTGTGTCACAGCATGTGATGATCTATAGCTGGCTTTTGTATCAATATGAAAAGCAGGTGGAATCCCGTTTTATCCTTCATGACACTGAAGCCAAGGAAGTACCGGATTTTTACACTTATTACAATTCACAAGTTGCCGGAGGAACCATGGTTGCCTCGGCCTTTAAGCTGGTCAATGAAATCGTGCAAAACGAAAATCTGGCTCAGGATTATAATATTTATGTGTTTCATGGAACAGACGGCGATGACTGGGACGTTGACGGCAAAGAGGCGATTCCTGCCATTACCCGGATGCTGACCTATACCAGCCGGGTTGGAATCACCATCGCTGAACACGGTACCGGCACATCCGGCTCAACGGAAGTTGAAAAATATCTAAAAAAATCCAACCTCCTGACCACAAATCCAAAACTGATTCGCATTGATACGATGAGTAAAGACGCCGATGAACCCCGGTTGATCGAGGGCATCAAACGTCTGATTTCCTGAATTGAAATAAATCTGTAAGGGAATTATTCAAAAACCGTTCAATATTCAGACACTATCCCAGAAAATCCGTTCTGTACTGGATTCTTGAGGAAAACATGGAACTCATTGATCAGCATACCAAGAATATCATGGAAGGATGCAAGGAAAGGGCCAGAGAGGCAGGACTGCGGTTTCAGGACGAAACCCTGGAATACATTGTCACCAACCGGGACCTTCTGGAATTATCTCCGAAAGTCATGATCCCAACGCTTTATGATTATTGGGTTCATGACGTCGAGGTCTTGAAGGAAAAGGGAAAATATGAACTGTATCCCGGAAATCCCTATGAAACCGTCATCAATACCCGCCCGGCCATTTCGTTTTATAACGACAATAATCCGGACTGGCTGAATGTCATGATTTTTTATCATGTTCTGGCCCACATTGATTTTTTTCAGAACAACCTGTTTTTCCGGCACACCTGGGATGATGATTTTACCGGCCAGGCTTTGTCGGACAAGCGCGCCATCGCCAAACTGCGAACCGAAAAAAACAGATGGGTGGATTACATCATCGAATTTTCCCGGGGCGTGGATAACCTTGTCGGCTATTTCTATCGACTGTCACAAGTTCACCGTTCACCAGCCTTGCGGCAATCCGAGCGGCTGGATTATTATTTCGATGTATTTCTCCAGGATATCAAAAAAATTAAAATCGGGGAATTCATCAAGGAAATAGAAGCCTATAACACCTGTTGCAAAAATTACGGCGATCTCGGAGAACAGACTTTTTTTTCAGACGTGCTCCGGAAATATCCCGAGTTTGAAGCACTTTTCATCAAAAGCAGGAACATCGCTTCGGAACGGGGCGCGGACGTGCTTCAGTACCTGATGGATCATTCGGATTTTATTAATAAGGAAGAGAACCGTTGGATGAAGCTGGTCATGCAGGTGGTCCGCAACACATCCTTGTTTTTTCAGCCGCAGATACGAACCAAGATCATGAATGAGGGCTGGGCCAGTTACTGGCACGAAACGCTGTATCTTAAGGATGACCGGATTCGAAGCCACGAGGTTGAGTTTGCCAGGGTCAATGCAGGCGTCACCTCCATGCCCCGTGTGGGGTTAAATCCTTATGCTCTGGGCATGCGCATATTTCATTATATTGAAGACATGGCCAACAAGGGAAAGTTTTCGTACCAGTTTCAAAAAATACAAAACGAAATTCAGCGGGATCGTTTTGACGCCCAAACCGGCGCAGGCCGGGAAGCCATATTCCATATCCGTGAAAACTTCAGTGATTTTTCGTTTATCAATACGTTTGTGGATCAGGATTTCATGACGCTGAACAAGCTTTTTGTTGCCGGAAGGCGGCTCAATGAAGAGCGGATGGTCTGGGAATACTATGTGAAAAGCCGAAAAGTCAGGGACTATCGCACCATGCTGATGGATACGCTCTACCATCCGCCATTTATTGAAATCATACCGGAGAAACGCACCAACAATACCCTCTACCTGAATCACCGGTTTGAAGAGAAACCGCTGATTACGGAATTTATTGCCAATACCCTGATGGGCATAGAATACCTTTGGGGAGGCCCGGTTCAGCTCGAAACCAGTGAAGTGGTTTCGGTATCCCCGCCCACACCCAAAACCGACGCCACGGGTAAAAAGCCGAAACTGGATGCACCCCAGGAACCGCAAATCAAGTGGCAGCGAATCGTCTATACTATGGAAAAACGAAAGCTTTCGAAGAAAATCTTATAAGTTCAAGATATCGATTCTTTCAAGGCATGAAAACCGATCGGAATTCTTTCCCTAAAAAAACGGGCCGTTGACTTCGGTATCGGAGAAGGAATCCTGACTTCATGGCTCCCGATCTCTGACTTCTTTCACATAAAGGTATTATCCCGGATTATGGAAAATATCAAACTTGCCCTTCAGCATCTGGACAAAATCATCAGCGAACAGGATCAGCACGCTCCCATTTCCTTTCAGGACTTCATCAAAATCATGTCCGCAAAACCTTCCCGGGTTCTCCGGAATGTTTTTCAGGTCTTTCATGATATGATGACGACTTCCGTTGGAGAAGGCGTGGATGAATATCCGGATGACCCGGAGTCGATTAATTTTATCAATTATGATTGCAGCAAACTCTTTGTTGAAGGAGCAGATCACCCCTTTTTTGCGGATCGTCTGTTTGCCAATCGTCTGATCAATCAGGTGGATGCGCTCAAGCGCGGGGCACAGCAAAACAAAATCTACATTTTTGACGGCCCTCCGGGTTGCGGCAAAAGCACATTTCTCAACAACCTGTTAAAGAAATTTGAAGAATACACCGATACCGAGGAAGGTTTCCGCTATGAAACCGTCTGGCGGCTGGTTTCAAAGGATTTGGGCGGATTCGTCGAATCCGACAGCATTCCGATAATGGATCGAATGCTTCACCTGCTCAGCCGATCCCCACAGAACATTCTGGAGCCATCCTGCGAATCCGTCGAATCCTGCGAACAAGAGGATAAGAAATTTCTGGATGAATATTCTTCGGCTTATCTCCCGGAAGATTTTGTCGAGGTTCCCTGCCCCAGCCATGATCATCCCATTCTCATGATACCCAAAAACTATCGGCGGGGTTTTCTGGACGATCTGTTTCAAAATGACGAATTCAAGTGGAATTTGTTTACAGAAAAGGAATATGAATGGGTATTTCACGATAACCCCTGCACCATCTGCAGTTCCCTGTATGAGGCCCTGCTTAAAAAATTGAAAAGCCCCACAAAAGTATTCGAAATGATTTATGCGAGGCCCTATCAGCTCAACCGCAGGCTTGGAGAAGGGATTACTGTTTTCAATCCCGGCGACAGACCCATGCGCCAGAATGTCCTGACCAACCCCATGCTACAAACTCGCATCAACAGCCTGCTCAAGGACAGCAATCAGGTAAAATACATTTATTCACAGTACGCCAAGACCAACAACGGGATTTACGCCTTGATGGATATCAAATCGCACAATATCGAACGGCTGATCGAGCTCCACAACATTATCAGCGAGGCGGTTCACAAGGTTGAAGATATCGAGGAAAATGTCAATTCCCTGTTCATGGCGCTCATGAATCCCGAAGACAAGAAAAACATTCAGGATTTTCAATCGTTTTCAGATCGGATCGCCTATATCAACATTCCTTATGTCCTGGATCTTCAGACGGAAGTGAATATTTACCGCAATATTTTTGGAAAACACATTGATGAATGTTTCCTGCCCAGAGTTCTTCACAATTTTGCGCGGGTTATCATTTCCTCACGCCTCAAAACCCGTTCCGAAGCACTTCTGGAATGGATTGGAAGCCCTGAAAAATATAGCCAGTACTGCGACGACAATCTTCAACTGCTGAAAATGGAGATCTACACCGGATACATCCCGCCATGGCTCACGGAAGAAGATCGGAAACGCTTTACTGCCCAGCGCAGACGAAAAATCATTGCTGAATCTGAATTCGAAGGAATAAACGGCTTTTCAGGCCGCGATGCCATTAAGATTTTTAACGAGTTTTATTCCACCTGCTCAAAAGAAGACAACCTGATCAACATGAATGCCTTGTATAATTTTTTTACCAACGTTCGAAAGGATCTGGCCCGCTCGGTTCCATCCGGATTCCTGGATTCCCTGCTTCACATGTACAACTACACCATTTTGCAGGAGGTCAAGGAATCACTCTACTATTTCAATGAGGACCAGATTTCAAAAGACATACAAAATTATATGTTTGCCGTGAATTTTGAGCCGGATACATCGGAAATCTGTAAATATACCGGAGAGCGGATTGAGATCACGGAAGAATTCTTCAGAAGCATTGAAAATCACCTGCTGGGAGCCAAAACCGTTCAGGCCAGACGACAGTCTTTTCGAAAGGATGTGCAAAAGGAATATACTTCCCGAACCCTGACTCAGGAAATCCTGATGGAGGAAAAATCCATTACGAAAACCTTTTTGTTTGACGCTCTTCATGAGCGCTATATCTTCAACCTGAAGGAAAAAGCGCTGGATCCCTTTATGGATAACAAAAATTTCCGAATGGCCATCAAGGACTATGGAAGCGACGATTTTAAAACTTACGACAAACGCATTCGAAACGATGTCACTTTCCTGATAGCCAATCTCTGCAGCAAATATCGTTATACTCAGCAAGGCGCAAAAGAAGTCTGCATCTACGTCATTGACAACGACCTGCCAAAAAAATATGCTGCAACATCCTGACAATGCGGGCGTTGATCCATATCCGGATGATGAAATCTGTTCAATATGCCATGAGGTCTGATTGGAATAATGGTAAGTGCGAAGCCTTCGCAATCCTGCCTTTTTTTCTTTGACACACAGACGGGTTGGCCTTATGCTGATGGACATAGCGACGAAAGAAAAGCACCTTTGGGGGGAAACATGGGTCAGAATTCTGCTGACGGACCGGTGCACATCCTTATCGTAGATGATGATCCGGATATCCGAGACATATTCAAATACGGCATTCAACACAGCGGCTATGCGTGCCTGACGGCCAACGGCGCCAATGAAGCATTGGAAATCCTGCATCAGCAACACGTCGATGTGGTGGTCTCCGACATCAACATGCCGGAAATGAACGGTTTGGAGCTGATCAAGGTCATCAAGGAACGGCATGACTGTGATGTCATCATCATGACCGGCTACATCGAGGATTTCACCTATGAAGAGATCATCGGCCGCGGCGCCAGCGATTTCATTCAGAAACCCGTCCGGATTTCGGAATTCATCGCCCGCTTAAAACGGGTGCTGTTCGAGCGGGAAACCCTGGCCGAACGGGACAAGGCCGCAGAGAGCTTGCGCCTGAATCTTGAAAAATTCCAGCGCGCCATGGACGGCATCATTCATGCCATTTCGCTTACCGTGGAACTTCGAGATCCTTATACGGCCGGCCACCAGCAGCGGGTGTCCGATCTGGCCGCCGCCATCGCCCGGGATATGGGACTTTCGGCGGACAGGATTTACGGGCTGCGCATGGCCAGCAACATTCACGACCTGGGGAAGATCACCATTCCGTCCGAAATTCTCTGCAAACCGGGTCACCTTGGCCCTTTGGAATACGAACTGATCAAGAATCACGTTCAGGCCGGATATGATATCCTGAAAAAAATAGAATTTCCCTGGCCCCTGGCAGAGATCATCCTTCAGCACCATGAACGCATGGACGGCTCGGGATATCCCCATGCGCTCCAAGGGGAGCAGATCCTGTTGGAAGCCCGGATTCTTGCCGTGGCGGACGTGTTCGAGACGATGTCCTCGCATCGACCTTATCGGCCTTCCCTGGGCCAAGACCGGGCCATCGACGAGCTGTTCCAAAACAAGGGAAGGCTTTACGATGCGGTCGTGGCAGAGACCTGCCTGAATCTGATCATCGAAAAGCGGTTCAGTTTCGAGGGAAAGCGGGGCAGTTTCGAAGGAGCGGGTGACCGGGCCGGCCTCAAACAGCAGCTTTTTCCGAATTAGACGATTTTCTGGCAGAAAAAGTGCAGGTTGAAGGGATCTTCGGGAATTTCATGAACCTGCACCACTGCAAAACCGGCCCGGTGCAGCATGTCTGTCGCCAGTTCCTGTCCCCACATCATGCCGAGTCCCGCGCCGCCGTTGACCAGGCCGACGGGCAGGCAATGCATGAGGCTGACCGCATAGAGAAACGGGCCCATCGGATGACTCCGATTGTCGTTGTGGCGGGTGTGGGCGGCAATATCCACCATGCTGAACATGCCGCCGTCCGTCAGCAGATGGTATACGCTTTGCAGGGCTTCCAGCGGTTTGCTTTGGTCATGAATGGCGTCAAAAGCAACGACGTAATCAAAGGTCTCGCGCCACCGGATGTCGTCCTTGAGGGTGGCCGCGTCCTTCAGGCAGGTGTCCGCATTCTTCAGGCCCAGCGTAGCAGCTCCGCTCCGTGCGGTTTCAATGGCCTCCGCATCGCTGTCGATACCGGTGAACCGGCTTCGGGGAAAGGCCCTGGCCATCAGCAGCATCGCCACGCCTTCGCCACAGCCGAAGTCACAGACCCGGATACCGCGGTTCAGACGCTCCAACAACCGGCCGTCCGCCACCGATGGCAGAAATGTCTCCATCAGGACCTGCCTGTGCTTGGCATTGGCAAGCTCGGACATGAAGGACTGAAAGCGGGGATAAACACGGTAGGGAACCCCTTCTCCGGTCTGAAACGCCCGGATCACCGGCTCCATGGCGCAGGCGGTCAGCAGCGGCATTTCCTGCGTGTAGACGGCAAGGTTGGCGTTTCCGGCGCTTCGCACCAGAAAGGCGGCATGCTCGGGGGGAAGCAGATACCGCTCGATGCCGTCTTCTCCTATGACCAGCTCGACCACGTCTCCGGTGAACATCACGCCCAGCCATTCCCGAACATAACGCTCGTTCAGGCCAGCCCGCACCGCAATGGCCGCCGAGGACCTGGGAAGCGAAAAAGATGCCATGGTCTCGAACAGCCCGGTCCGATAGCCCACGGCCATAGCCAGGTTCAGGGCGCCGTAATTGAGGATATCGACCATGCGGCTGCCGAAGGCTTCCTGTTTTTCTCGTTCTGCCATGGTCACCTCCATTACGTGTGGTTTTCGTAAAAGCGAGAATTCATCCGCATCCCGCTATGCTTCTACGCTTTCCTGCTTCAGGCTGTCAATGTCCTTTCTGAGTTTATTCCGATAATAATTCACTGATCCGGAATTGGCCATGATCATATCGAGCTGGCGCGTATGAAGGGTCAGATACCCCAGGATTTCCATCTGCTTTTCCATGTGGGCCATGTCGTGATTTTCCAACCGGGAGGCCAGGTGGTCTTCCTTGATTTCGACCCTGAACCCCTGCTCTTCCAGAATGTCCTTGATGAAATGCACGCGCCGGAGCTTCCGGTGGGTATCGGCGGCCCCGCCCTTGAATTGAAAGCTGATGTAATTTTCCCGGGGCCGTTCGCTGATCAGGGATTCGATCGTTGAAAAATGATAGCCCAGCCGGGAACTCAGGCTGCAATAGTGCCTGGAAATCATGAAATAATTGCGCTCCGCGTATGCCGATCTCATGCCGGGGGTCAAGGCGGTATTGGTGGTGGACTGGTACATCACCGACATCAGGCCTTTTCTGTCCATAGCCGGCGGCCCGTCCCAGGGAATGGCGACAAAGCCTCTCCAGAAAGCTTTCATGGGAATGGAGTCGATGTTGTCCAGGGTGACATATTTTCCAGGCACCTCTTCCCTGAATCCGTCATCCAGGTTCAGCACCCACCATTGCATGGGAACCCGGTAATGCAGTTGTTTGCTGGAGCGTTCCGAAAAATTGTGGTCCTTTCCGAAATCGAACATTTCAATGACGGATTTTTCATGAATGAAACGGGTGATGTCGTGAAAAGTGGTGCAATTGGCGGGGCAGAACTCGCGGGAGTCCGGATCCAGCAGGTGAAGCGGAATGATGTGCTGGCTGATCTGCTTCAGAATCTCATGTACCGGGCTGCCTTCCATGAGATGGGCTCTGGAAACGCCGGTATCGGAAAGCAGGATGGGGACCGATCCCTCATAGACCGCCAGATGGGAAGCATCCACGGTGATCACCTGACCCTGCTTAAGAATCGTTGCGGCATCCGGAATGCCGAACAGGGCCGGAACAGCGAATTCCCTGGCCACATTGGCCAGATGCCCTGCAAAACCGCCCTGTTCTGTAATCACGGCAGAGGCACGGGTTAAAAGGGATGCCCATCTGGGAAGGGCCTGGCGGGTCACCAGCACGGCGCCTTCCGGAAAAGCAAGTACATCCACGCCGCGGTCTCCGAGATAGACGGGACCACTGCCGACACCGGGGCTTGCCGTAATGCCTCCGCCCGCAATGCGCCGCTTTTTCAGCTCGGGATCGAATGCAGCGTCATCGGTTTCTCCGGCGTGAATCTGCTTCAGTGGCCGGCATTGCAGAATATGAATCTCCCCGCTTTCTGCAATCGCCCATTCGATGTCCTGCGGCATGCCGTAATGGTTTTCGATGCGGATGGCGATCTGCGCCAGCTGCCAGGCCTGATCGTCCGTCAGGCAGGGACGGGTGCTCTCTTCATCCGTCAGATCCATGCGGCAGACACCTTCCTGAGGATAGCAAACGAATTTTCGCACCTTGGGGTTGATCATCTTCTGAACAATCGACATCGGAGGCTGTCTGGAGGCAATAAATAGGTCACAGGTCACGCTGCCGTCCACCACCGATTTGGGAAGTCCCCATACGGCATTGATGAAAACGCGGTCATCCCGATTCGAGACCGGACTCTGGGAATAGGTAACCCCGCCGGATATTGCATCCACCATGACCAGGCAGCCGACGCACATCAGGATGTCTTCATCCCGGAAGCCCTTGTTCATTCTGTAGGTTATGGCCTGGAGGCTGTATTTGCTGGCAATCACTTCCTTATAGGCCTGAAAGACGTGTTCAAAGCTGACATTCAGTTCCGAGCGATACTGGCCGGCAAACGAGCTGCCTTCGGCATCTTCTCCCAACGCGCTGCTGCGAAGCGCCACCGTTATCTTGCCGCCGCTTTCCGCTTCCAGGTCTTCCCAGGCACCGCGAATAGCTGCTTCCAGATCATCGGGGATCCGGGAGCGGATCACCAACTGCTGGATTTCAGCACTGAATGAATAGAGATTCTCAATGTCATCGGAATCGATGGACTGGAGCTTACGATCGATTTCCACCTGAAGGCTGTTGTAGTCCATGAACCGCCTGAAAGCAGAGGATGTGATCACGAACCCCGCGGGGACTTTCAGGTGAATGCGGTTCTTGACTTCACCAAGATTGGCCATTTTACTGCCAGCAACTTCGGCCATGTCTTTGTCCAAGGCATTCAGTGGAAGAATCAGGCGGCCGGTTGGAAGGGTTCTGGATTGCTTGAGGATGGCGTCAACGGTTTTTTCAATGGCGGTAAATCGGGTATCCAGTTCCGCATATTTATCAGGCGCCAGATGGTGAAGGTTCTGGATCATGCGAAACACATTGACGGAAATGGATGTGGCGCTGGACCGGACAAAGGACATGCCATAGGGCCGATCTCCCTGAAGGGCCTGTTCCATTTCCGCCATGACTTCAAGGGAGCGGTTGTTGGCGCTTAACAGGAGCTTGAAATTGTGATACCGCTCTTTGAACGCAACGCGAAGCTCTTCAATATTTTCGGGATCCTCGGGCTGAGTATCGAAAGAAAACAGATTTTTGAAGAAATTACGGATTTTTTTCATATCTGGGATGTATCGCAACGAACGGTTTAGCGGATGAATTCCCCTGTTTTTTCGAAAAGAGGGGGATGCGGGTCCCCCCGTATCCCCCTCTTTCAAACGGGATTCCTGTACAGGACTAATGTTCCAGCTTCAGTCCCCACCCTTCGAACATGAAAAGAATGGCAAAGCCGTACCACATGGTGTAAATAACATAAAATGCCAGTGAAAACACGACAAGGCCCCATTTGGCGGAGATGTTTTCCGGTATGACCTTGTAGTAATTATAGGCGCATTCAACGGCCCTTTTGTTGATATCGCCGATAAACTTGGTTTCGACAAATTTTTTCTGTCTGTTCAGATCCTTGGTCAACGCCTTTAGCCCCACCCACCAGTTAAACAGGGACAGCCGTTCATCCATGGCGTACTTGGCCTTTACGCCGTCGCCCTTGTTGTTGAACATTTGATCCGAATCTTCCAGGCAGTTGGTCAAAATGCTGCCCAGATCCCCGCTGACCTTGATGACTTTGTCGGCCACATCGGCCGTGGCTCCGGATTTCACGAACAGGAGAGCGGTTTCCCTGGCTTGTTTTTCATCCCTCATCTCAACAGATGCGGTAATCACATTTCCGGAGTACTTGGCGGCCTTCTTTTTCAGGTCCGGGATGTAATAGGCGGAGCCCTTGGAAATGGAATTATAGAGGCCATCCAGATAATTCAGACCGTTTTGGCCTCCGAATACCGGCGAGAACATGATGGCAAGCACCACGAGAAAAGCGGCCATCAGCCCCATGCCGCCAAAGAATTCTTTTTTGTTAGCTAACATCAGACCACCTCCTCCCCTTTAAGTTTATTGAGGTTCATCAGAAAAGTGCCGATCACCCATATCGCAAAAGTCCCGATCACGATGAAAAAGAGAATGCCGCCAATTTTATCCAGAAGAACGGAAGTGTCTTTGGAAAGGGAGATGAATTCCAGATCCGCCAGTTTTTTGGGGAGGGCAAAAATCCGGTTAACAAATCCGGCCAGAACCGATAAGGCATAAAATCCACGGATGGTGATCCCGGGCACCACCTTGGTCACCAGAGCTCCCATCTGAATTCCCAGCAAAGACCCGAGCAGCATGCCCATGGCCAGTGTGTAGAAAATAAACCCGTAAATGGCATACTGGGCGATTCCGGCATATCCCGCAGTAAAGATGATCTGAAAAATATCGGTTCCAACGGTCGTCAGGGATGAGACCCCCAGGACATAGACAAAGATGGGAAAAGTCAGAAACCCGCCACCCACACCCATGATTGCGGCCGCCAATCCCACCAGAACGCCGCTCAGGATCAGAAACACGCAGGAGATCTGACGGCCTCCGGGAATGATGCCTTCATCAAAGGTGATCATGGGAGGAATTTTAATGGCCTGAAGTTTTCTGGGCAGATTGCCCATTTCAGCACCTTCCGTTTTGCCCCCATGCGCACCGCCGGAAGCCCCGGATTTTCTTGCGCTTAAAAAATCAAGCAGCGAATAAATCCCCAGCCCGCCCAGCATAAAACAGTAGACCGTTGTAATAAAAGCATCACTTAAGATCGGATTGATTTCATACAGCCACCGATTGATCACGCCTCCGGTAGTGGCTCCGATCATGGCTCCGATCAAAAAAATGAGGGCCAGGGGCACGGATATGTTTCCCAGTTTTTTGTGAATCACACTTCCCATGATGGCTTTGGCGAAAATGTGAAACAAGTCGGTTCCGACTGCCAGAATACCTTTGATGCCCGCGCTCATCAAGGCAGGGGCGATCACGAATCCGCCGCCGGCGCCGATACAGCCTGTGATCAGACCGGCGCAGATGCCGATCAGGATGGAAGCGATAAATATCCCGGTTGAATAAAAGGCCGGGCTGTAAGCGCTTTTGTCACCGATAAAATTGGGAAGTGCCCCTGCGATTTGATCTGCAAAAGCATAACCTCCCAAAAGAATTGGAATTGAAAACAGGCCAAGTATGGCAAGCCGTTTTTTCGAACCTAAAATCGTTCTAGACACTTCAAGCTCCCATGCGGCGTGAGCTCTCGTGCCCATCATCATGAAATGTCCCCATTGTTTAAAAAAGTTCATGTCGATGCTGCTCCTCATTGTTGATAAGTGGGTAAACGTTGTGATTATGGAAATGTTAATCGTCGGACTGGGGCAGTTTACAGGAAATCATCACCTCCTCGAGATGTTTTATTTTTTCCATCTGAATGGATTTCTTTTTAAACGCATCCTGAAGTTTGTATAACAACTCATCGATATTGATGGGTTTCATCAGATAATCAAAGGCTCCGACCTCCATGCCTTCCCGGGCAATTTCCAGGCAGGCATGTCCGGTCAGCATGATAACTTCCAGCAGGGGATTGTTTTTTTTGATCTTCCTCAGCGTTTCAATGCCGTCCATTCCGGGCATGCGCACGTCCAGAACCACAACATCCACGACATGGTCCTTCAGGTACGCCAGAGCATCCTCCCCGCTGTTGACCCCAAATGCATTCAACTGCCGCTTTTTCATCCGTTTGAGCAGGGTTTCCAGGAAATCTACCTCGTCATCCACAAAGAGTACCTTAAACTCTTCCATCTGTTACCTCCTTCGGGAAACCGCCTGCTGGATCTTATCGACCAGCACGTCAAAATCGCAGGGTTTGATCAGGTAATCCACAGCCCCGTATTTCATGCCTTCGCGGGCCGCAATTTCGCTGCCGTGTCCTGTCAGCATGATCACCTGAAGATTTGGAGCTATTTTTCTAAATATTTTCAGAACTTCGATGCCATCCATGTCTTCCATTTTAAGATCCAGCACCGCGACATCGAATCGTTCCTGGCGAAGTATCTGAATGGCATTAAACCCACTGCAGGATTTTCGGACCTGAATTTTGCGTTTCCCGATTCTCTTGGCAAGAACATTAACAAAATCTTCCTCATCATCCACCAACAGCAGCCGGATCGGAGATATTCCGATATCATCATTCTCGGCCATGCATGTTCCCCTTAAGCCTGCCTGGATGCAATTTCCTTCATTCTTGCTTGAATGATTTTCTCCTCATGGGATCGTCGTCGCTGCGTAGCGGCTTCGACCTTGGAAACCAGTTGTTCCATATCGCAAGGTTTCATCAGGTAATCGAAGGCGCCAAGCTTCATGCCCTCGATAGCGGATTCGACGGTGGCATGACCGGTCAGCATAATGACCTCGGTAATGGGAAATCTGCGTTTGATTTCCTCCAGGGTCTGAATGCCGTCCATTCCCGGCATCTTAACATCCAGAATCACCACTTCGATGCCACGGCGTTTGGAAAGCTGATCCAGAGCATCCTGCCCGCTATGTGTGGATATAATTTCAAATCCGCGCTTGTTCAGGCGCTTGGTCATGGTTTCTACAAAAGGCACTTCATCATCGACTAAAAGTATATTGGCCAGACTCATCCGCTTTCTCCTTCAAGGTAATGATATCGTCTAAAACTGAATTAAGATGGGTTAAAATAATTCACCGTCCCCCTTTTCGAATCCATAAAAGACTCCGCAGGCTCCGGGGTCCGGTTTTCTTCGGGCATCGGAAGGCAAATGGTAAATGTCGTGCCCACGTTCAACGTGCTGCGGACTTTGATTTCTCCGCCCATTTTTCTGATGATGCCATAGCAGATGGCCAGCCCGAGCCCGGTGCCCTTGCCCACGGGCTTGGTTGTAAAAAAAGGATCAAATATCCTGGACAGGTTGGCTTCGGAAATTCCTGAGCCGGTATCGACCATTTCCACAACCACGTGCCGATCTTCCTGTCGCGTGCAAATGAACAACTTGCCGCCCTTTCTTTCCATAGCGTCGATGGCATTGTTGATCAGGTTTAAAAACACCTGCTGAAGCTCCGAAACTGACAATCGCAGCAGCGGCAGATTTTCAGCGAGCTGGCTGCGAATTTCCACCATGTTGTATTTTCCACGCTGATCCGATAAGGCTATCAGGTCATTGATCAGGTCATTGATCTGAATATCCTGAATCCGGGAATCTGTTTTTCTGGCAAAGCTGAGGAGTTTATAGGTAATGTCCTTGCAGCGGGTTCCCTGGGTCTTGATCTGGACCAATGCCCGTTTGAATTCGGAGAAGTTTTCGCTGGCCTGGAACTCCTCCTCTTCCAGCAGATCCTGAATCCATCCGGCCTCTTCCACCATAATGGCAACCGGATTATTGATTTCATGGGCAATTCCGGCGGCAAGCTCTCCGACCGAGGCCAGTTTGCCGGTTTCAATGACCTGCTGATGCAGCATTTCTTTTTCACTGTCTGCAGCCGCGATGCGATTGGCCATTCTTCCGGACAGAATGAAGGCCATGATCACAATCCCGATACCACCCAGCATAAAAATTATAATCGAAAACGCCTGGGTCTGATTCAGTTTGGAAAAGGCATCGGCAGAATCCTGCTGGTAGATCAGCAGCCAATCCTCGTTTTTCAACAGCGCACCCACGTAAATATTTTTCTTACCGAACTTATCCGCCTGTTCCGTGATATGCACCGCATCCGGTTTCTCAAAGGCTGTTTCGCGGTGGAAAATTGACATATACAGCTCTTTATTGGAAATTACGTTAAAGACCGGATTGGTTTGAAAACTGCCTTCTCGGTTGATGATGAATGCAAACCCCGTCTCGCCCACACGGATCTTGGCGACCAGAGAATTGAACGCTTCAAAATCGATGGTTGCCCGCAGAATCCATGGCTTTCCGTCCCGGTTGTTGCGGACTGCAATGATGAAGTGGGGAACTCCCCTTAAGCCCAGAAAGACGTCGCTGATAAAGAACTGACTGTTCATCGCTTTTTGAAACCAGTCCGCATCCGTGTAGTCGGCCTTTGCCAGGTGATAAGGTCCGGCATAGGCAACCTGCTTTCCCAGATCATCAATGACTCCGATGTCCACAAAAACCGACCCGTACTCCTGCTGCATGATTGTCAGCGTGTTCTGCAGAAATGCCTCGTTGCTCAGATTGTTGAATCCGGCACTTCTTGAAAGGTACCGGATATCGGAAAGTTTGTTCATCAGAAACATATCGATATTCGTCGTGTGCTTCTGAACCATCTCGGTTAAATGGACGAATATCTTTTCCCGGTAGGAGGTCCGGAATTGATAAAATATCGTCGCACTGACCAGAAAAACGGGAATAAAGGATACCGTGATGATGGCGATGAACATCTTCCGGGTCAGACTTCGATAATAAGGCTGCTGCACGGATGGATTCTCCATGTCTTCATTCCATACCCAGAAGGTCTTTGACGGCCTGTTTCAAATGGTCGACGCTACTTCCTTTCTTTTCAATAAAGATAACGGAATGCTTCGCATCCACTTGATGAATCATCTCGGTCTGCAGCGTATGAATCACGATCGGCAATCCCGGAACGATCTGGAGTATATGGTAAACCAGCGACAGGTCATTTACATCCGGAAGGTCCGGATCAAGAATTACCATGTCCGGCAGGGTGTCGGCATTGTGAACATCGTCGATGAGTTCCTGGCCACTTTTGACCAGCCGGATCTGGTAGCCCTCTGCCATCATCTCGCGCTTTAAAAATTCTCGGACATGGGGATTTCGATCTGCAATCAACAGGATTACCGATTTGTTCACGAATTGCCTTTAATAAACAGTCGTTGTCCTGCGGCGAATCCGCAGGACAGTTGAAAATGATATGGTCTGCATTCTGACTTAGCAATTCATATACCAAGGAAGGAAAAAAAGATAAAAAGATTTTAACATTCCAAAATTATAATATAATCCAGACACGCTGCTTCCATATGAAAGATCCCGTGGATCATGAAATTGTCGATATTTTTTACAGCATGGAAAATGGCAATACGGTATGGCAAAGCCGGTTTCTCAATTGAAATCTGTTATTGACAGAAGACCCTGTCATCGCATATCATTGTCAGAGTTAGATAACGGCTGATGCTGCTGTTTCAGTCCCACACCCACGCCAAGATATTGATTTTGTCTTCGTTGTTTTTACAACGATTCCGACACATTCGGGAATTGAATTCACAACACCGTTTTCTCCAAAAAGCCTTTTTATGGCCACCTGTAATCGTGTATTTTTTAAGGATACTGCGTTTTTTTTCGTATGATCTGTTCTGCAGAAAAACCTATGGGTTGATAACATCTCCCAATCCCTGCCTAAAGGAGCCCTCGTGATGGATGATTTCCTTCATAATTTACGGACCGGAAAAAACAAACCTTTTGATCGAAACCGGAAACAATTCGATAACAATGGATATAAAAACCCAGACAGACAGGGTCCCAATGACAACCGTCGAAAAGACGCGTTTCAGAGAACGCCTCCGGTAGACCATTTTCCCGCCATCAAAATACTTCTTGGAGATATCACGGAGGGTCAGCGACGCCTGGCCGACATTGATGAGCGTCGGGCAACGGCGGAAGAACGCATTGCATCGGCACTGGAAAGAATCGCTTCAAGTTTTTTCGAGAAAAATCCGGCTGTCCATGCCGCTGAGCCGGAAAACGACCGGGATTCCCGAATCATTCCAGAAACCGCGAAACCGGTGCACGTTTCTCAACCCGCGACTCCGGATGCCATTTCCGGAGTTGAAAAAACAGAGGGCACAGCAGCCGAAATGGACCGGAAAAACGTTCTTGAGATGATTGGTGCTTTGCGGAAAGAACAGACGAGTTACGAAAAAATTGCACGCACGCTGGAAGCCCGGGGGATACCCACATTTTCAGGAAAGGGCGCCTGGCACAGTCAGACCGTCTCCAAGCTGTGCCATCAGTTCTATCCATCGGTTTCATAGACCCGTACAGATAAAACGACGCACGGGGCTCCCCCGGCCGGAGGAAGGCCAGGATTTCATCCTTGCGAGCGGCCGGGTCGCTGTTTTTAATTCTCCGATATCCCCCCTTTTTCAAAGCGGGGGATAAGCTTGCGCAACGATGATTAAGGTCTTTATTTTGACGGGCTTCGATGCCGCGTTTTTAACGAATCATCTGCTGAATCATGTAATAAGCCAGTGGCATGAAGATGGCTGGCAGCATATTCCCGACATTCATTTTTTTGATTTCAAGCAGATTGAACCCAATGGCCATGATAAGAATACCGCCGACCGACGACATCTGATCCACAACCATCGGAATCAGATACGGTTTCATTAAAACCGCCGACAACGTCAGAATTCCCTGATAGACCCCCACCGACATTGCAGAGAATAATACGCCGGCGCCAAGGCTTGACGCAAAAATAATGGCGGATATGCCGTCCAGGACAGACTTGGCATACAAGGTTTGATGGTTTCCGGTAAGTCCGCTTTCCATGGAGCCCACAATGGCCATGGAGCCGACACAATAGATCAGGCTGGCCGTAACAAATCCCTTGGCGATTCCCCCTTCGGCGGATTGCGCACATTTATTTTCCAGCCACCTGCCCAGATGATTCAGCCGTGCTTCAATCCGGAGCCATTCTCCCACAATGCTTCCAAGGGCCAGGCTGAAGATGACCACCAGAATATCCGGGGTCTTCAGCGCGCTGGTCATACCGATCAGAACAACGGCAAGTCCGATGGCCTGAATCACGGTCTGCTGGTAGTGGAGTGGAATTCCGCCTCGGAAAGCCAGTCCGACAAGGCTTCCGGCTGCAATGGCCAGGGTGTTGACAAAGGTTCCAAACACGGTTGCTGCCTTTTATCCATGAGAAATCAAAATGCGGGTCTCGGCCATCGTTTTGGCCATGTTAAGGAAAGTTTTCACTGCGGGGAGTTTTTCTGATTGCCCTCAAAAGGGGATAATCGGTTCGTTTTTCATTCTCTTCTTCAGCCAAAAAATAAAAGCGGCCAATACGACAATGAATAGAATTCCCAGGGCAAATACTTTTTCATACGTTTCGATATCGTTTCTGATCATGGCTCCGAACGTGTATCCCAGGACACTGAAGGATATTGCCCAGATCGTAGCGGCAATGACATTCAGTATTAAAAACTTCATCGCATTGATATTTAAAATGCCCAGGGCAAATGGTGTTACATTTCTGAATCCGTAAACGAATCGGTACGCAAAAATGATGATGTTTTCCCGCCTCTCGATGAGGCCGCTGATTCTGACCCATTTCTTTTTTAAATTGGGTCTTTTCTGAATAAATGATATTCCCTGAATCCGGCCGATATAAAAATAAGTTTGATCGCCCAAAATGGTTCCGGCCACAGCCGACAGTGTAACCAGATAGATATTCAGCATCCCCTTGCTCGCCAGACACGCGGCGATGATCAATATGGTTTCGCCTTCCAGAAATGTTCCGATAAAAAGCGCTAAGTATCCGAATTCTCTTAAATATACTTCCATCCGTATCTCTATTTCCTCACCTGATGCCGCCGTTGCGGCGGCATTACATCGTATTATTATTATACAGATCCGTGAGAAATTGCAAGAAAGGATTCAATAGGAGGGATTTCCAAAGCCCCGGCAGAGGGGCCTTGGAAATGGAAGGAGACTACCCGAAAGAATTAAATGTCGTAATACAGAGAGAATTCATGGGGATGCGGCCGAAGCTTGACCGGATTGACCTCGGCATCGGTTTTGTATTCGATCCACATGTCAATGACATCCTTTGTGAATACGTCGCCTTTCAGTAAAAACTCATGATCCGCCTTTAAGGCTGCCAGGGATTCTTCAAGGGACCCCGGCGCAGAAGGCACATTGGCCATTTCTTCGGGCGGCAGATCGTAAATGTTCTTATCCAGCGGATCACCTGGATCCATTTTGTTCTGAATACCGTCAATTACCGCCATGGTGATGGCTGAAAACGCCAGGTATCCGTTGCAGGAAGGATCCGGAGTGCGGAATTCAATGCGTTTGGCTTTTGGCGATGAGGAATACATGGGAATTCGAATCGCCGCGCTTCGGTTCCGGCTGGAGTATGCCAGGTTCACCGGCGCTTCAAAACCCGGAACCAGACGCTTATAGGAATTGGTCGTGGGGTTGGAGAATGCGCACAGGGCTTTGCAGTGCTTTAAGATGCCGCCGATGGCATACAGCGCCATCTGGGAAACCCCGGCATATTGATCGCCGGCAAACAGCGGCTTTCCTTCTTTCCAGATACTGACGTGGGTGTGCATGCCGCTGCCGTTATCACCGAAAAGCGGTTTCGGCATGAAGGTTACCGTATGGCCGGCCCGGTTTGCCACATTCTTCAGTACATATTTAAACCATACCAGTTGATCGGACATTTCCAGGAGGGGTTTGAACCGCATGTCGATTTCTGCCTGACCCCCGGAAGCCACCTCATGATGCTGGGCTTCGATATCGATTCCGAGTCCTTCAAGTACCAGAAGCATTTCCGTTCTCAGATCCTGAAATTTATCCATGGGGGGAACCGGGAAATAAGCTTCCTTGTATCGGGGTTTGTAGCCCAGGTTGGGCCCTTCGTCTCTGCCGGTGTTCCAGGCACCCTCAACAGAGTCGATTTCATAAAATGCCCGATTCTGCCCGGATTCAAAGCGGATGTCATCAAAAATGAAAAACTCGGCTTCCGGCCCGATATAAACGGTGTCGCCGATGCCGGTGGATTTAAGATAATTCTCTACCTTTCGGGCAATGAAGCGGGGATCCCGTGAATAGGATTCGAAGGTGATCGGATCTTTGATGTCGCAAATCAGCACCAGGGTCGGGACTTCAAAAAATGGATCCATTTTAGCAGTGTTAGCATCGGGAATCACCAGCATGTCACTGGCGTTGATGGGCTGCCATCCCCGAATACTGGACCCGTCAAATCCGAATCCTTCTTCAAAACTGGATTCTTCCAGTTCTCTGAGGGGCACGGTAAAATGCTGCCATACTCCGGGAAAATCCATAAACCGCAGATCGACAACCTTTGCGCCTTTTTCCTTTGCCATTGCCAATACTTCACTTGGTTTCATGCGAATACGCCTCCAGTATAAATGTGTTATGATGATTATGCATTAACCCTACACGACTGTTTATATGAAAGTTACAACAATTACAACAAACCGCATTTCATGCATGGTGGACTGAAAGAACAAGGGGTATGTAATAGCCCTCAAACGTTAAATCGCGTCCTTTCCCCGTTCCCCGGTCCGCACGCGAATGACCTGCTCCACGGGAATTATAAAGATTTTCCCATCGCCAAGTTTTCCGGTATTGGCCGATGTTCTGATCTTTTCCACCACCTGATCCACCATGACGGATGTTACGATAACTTCTATTTTTATTTTTGGAATAAAATCAACTACATATTCCGCACCGCGGTAGATTTCCTTGTGCCCTTTCTGACGACCATATCCTTTGACTTCGGATATGGTCATCCCCTGAATCCCGATTTCATTCAGGGCTTCCTTGACATCGTCCAGCTTGAACGGCTTGATGATTGCCTCAATTTTTTTCATCCTGCATTCTCCTTATGTTGCGATCCCTGCAGCACATCCGTGATGACCGCCTGAATTGCTGACACCTGGTCCGGGGAATCCACTTTCTGTCCGTCAAAATCCCTGACATAAAACACATCCACCACCTGATCCACCTTTGTGGCGATCTTGGCAACCCACACATCCAGCTTGCACCGGAACAGGGCATCCGTAATGCCAAACAGCAGACCCGGAAAATCCCTGGAGAAGACTTCGATGATGGTAAAAAAGCTGGAACTGCGATTGTCGATGACAACGCGGAGCGGTCTTTCAGTTTCCCGCAGCTTATCCGTCCGGTATGCTTCCATTTTCTCTTTAAGTGCCTGGGCCAGATCCAGATTCCCGGTCAGCGCCGCCTGAAGGTGATCCCTGGCGCGTTCCCATTTTTCCTCCTCAAACAACTGGTCCAGCGGGGGCTTGACATGAAAAATATCAAGGGCGATGTTATTTCTCCAGGTAAATATCTGAGCATCCAGAATATCCAGGCCGTTGAGGGTAAAAACCCCTGCAATTCTGGAAAACAGGCCGGGACGGTCTTTGGCACAGATCGTGACAATTCGGGTCCCCACATCAGGAGTTTCATCAATTTTCCAGATAAATTCGCTATCTTTCAGTTGTCTGTACAGCTGAATGTGAGAGACAATGTCCTGGGCCGATGAATAGAGCAGGTATCGCGGAGACATGACGTTAAACAGGACATCCAGTTCCCTGGCGGCCTTCTGGGTTTTAGCGGAATACACGACCTGTTCTTTTTTCTTTTCAACGGTGTCAACCGCCTCACGGCTGGCAAGCTCACCTTTTTCAAGAATATTCAATACCTTGAGAAAAAAATCCCTCAGCAGCGCCGCTGTCCATTCATTCCATGCCTTTGGACCCGTGGAAATGGAATCCGCAACGGTCAGCAGATAAAGCATTTTAAGCCGGGCAATGTCTTTAATTTTTCGGGCGCAAAAAATTGCGGTTTCCTCATCATTGATATCCCGTCGCGTAGCAAGCTTGATGAGAAACAGATGTTCCTCGATCAAAAAACAGACGGTTTCGATGTCCTTGCGCCGATATCCCTTCTGGGTCAGAAGAACTGCGGCAATGATCGCTCCCCGTTTCGAATGGTCGTTTCCGGCCCCGCCCTTGCCGATATCATGCAGGAGGCCCGCCCAGAGCAGCCATTTGGGAGTGACAAGCTCCCGATAGATCTGTCCGCAAAGCTGGCATTCACTGGAATTTTCCGGAAGCGCGAATTTTTTCAAGGTCTGCACGACATGCAGGGAATGCTTATCCACCGGAAACAGGTGATAATCGTCATACTGAACCCGATGAACAATTCCATTGAATTCCGGAAGAATTCGGACAAGAAACCCCGAAGACAGCATTTCATCCAGGGCATTGACTCCGCCGGGCGGAGACATCAGCAGCTTTTCAAGCAATCTGACAACCCGTTTTGAAGAGATGAACGTCTCATCCGCCAGATACTGAAATTCCTTAACCAGCCGCTTGGCTTCAGCGGACAGGGGAAGCTGGAATCGGGCACATTCCTCAAAAATCTGC
Organism: Deltaproteobacteria bacterium; assembly: GCA_016219185.1. Lineage (GTDB taxonomy): Bacteria > Desulfobacterota > Desulfobacteria > Desulfobacterales > Desulfatirhabdiaceae > RAAP-1. The sequence continues at coordinate 67,937 of JACRBZ010000072.1, read as the reverse complement.
ATCAATAACAACGGCGCGCCAGGAATGGCCTCTGAAGAAGCAAAATTAATAGCGCCTTTACGGATTTCCAGATTCGGGTTACGCGTTCGCTGGTTGGGTTTGCGTTTTCGGTGCGCACCGGTATCATGCGACAGTTCATAGAGAAACATCTGTAGCTGCTGATTCAAAAACTCCATTTCGCCTTGAATTTTTCCCAGCATCCTTTCTACCGGAGACTGCCCTTCCGCTGAATGAAAATCCAATATCCTGGCCAGCCTTGGCTGGTATTCCGTATAAAGCTGATCGCATTTTCTGCCAGCCAGCCGGTGAAGATGGTTTCTGACATTCCAGATAAAAGTCAGTGCCCGGGATAGCGACAGGAATTCATCGTTGGAAAAATACCCGTAATATTCCAGATCACGCCGGGTTCGAATATCGGATTTGATTTTGGCGATCCATCGAATGGTGTGATAGTCTCTGAGTCCCCCCCTTCCTTCTTTCAGATTGGGTTCCAGCAGATAGGCCGAATCCCCGAAATGCTTGTGACGGAGAGCATTGGTCTGAATCAGCCATGAAATCAGATCGGCGGATTGGCTGTGAATGATGTTTTCCCGAAGATGGCTCATCAGCCGCGTGTACAGCGGGGACATGCCGCAGACAAAACGGGCATCGAGATGCGCCGTAAATGCTTCGATGTCGGTTTTGGAAATTTCGGCGCATTCCGCAACCGAGCGGGTGGCATGGCCCACATCCAGACCCACGTCCCAGAGTGGATATACCATTTCCTGGATCAGTGCCTCCGCCGTATCCGGAACGGTATTTTCAAACAGAAACAACAAATCCACGTCCGAGTGGACACATTGCTCTTTTCTGCCGTACCCACCCAATGCAATAATGGCATAAGGATTTTTTTCGATGTGAATGCCAGGGCCGACCAGGCTGGTTTCGTAACAGGTCTGAAAATAATTATCCAGAATACCCGTATGCTCGATCATGAAATTTTGAGAATTTCCCTTTAAACCAGAGATCAGACGGTCTCGTTTTTGTTTCAATATCAATGAAACTTTATCGGGCATTGGAATAATCACCTGAAGGCAGATTGAACATTCGATTATACATTTGTTCGAAAATAAATAGCAACTTGCGTGCCATTACCTAAAAATAAATTATAAACTGAAATTCCGGGTAGATAAAAATTTTAGCGGTTTTTATCGTGAATTTTAAAAATACAATATTGTCGTATATCCGGGAATAGTGGTTACAAATATGTAATTTTTTCGGGAGCGCTGGTTTCAAAAAAATGCTTGACGTACAAGTCGGGTAGGGCATAATGCACAACGCATGGCGGTTTCGGAGGATGAGCCCGCCGGCCATCGATTTTCGTCCCTGAAAGGTGAGTGCGGCATGGTTTCTAAGCCTGTTCTGGTGACCGGCGCAACCGGTTATGTCGGCGGTCGCCTGATTTCCCTGCTGCTGGAATCCGGCTACAGGGTCAGAGCACTTGCCAGATCCCTGGCAAAACTTAGGTCGCGACCCTGGTCCGGCCACCCCCACATAGAGCTGGTTCAGGGAGATGTGCTGGATCTGGATTCACTTAAAAAAGCGGCACCCGGCTGCGGCGTGGTGTATTACCTCGTTCATTCCATGGTCTCCCAGAAGCGGCATTTTCCCGAAGCAGACCGGATATCCGCTCTCAATATGGCTGCAGCCGCAACAGAAGCCGGCCTGGAACGCATCATCTATTTGAGCGGACTCGGCGACAGTAACAGCGCGGCCTTGAGCAAACATCTGCAATCCCGGCATGAGGTGGGCGTCATCCTTCAATCCGGCACGGTTCCCTGTACCATCCTTCGCGCGGCAATGATTCTTGGATCGGGAAGCGCCTCGTTTGAGATTCTGCGGTATCTGGTGGAGCGTCTTCCGGTCATGATCACTCCCAGTTGGGTATTTACCCCCTGCCAGCCCATTGCCATTCGAAATGTCTTGAACTACCTGACCGGATGCCTCGAACACCCCGAAACCAGCGGACAGGTTTATGACATCGGCGGACCCGAAGTACTGAACTACCGGCAGATTATGGACATCTATGCCGAGGCGGCCGGGCTCCCCAAGCGATGGGTGATTCCGGTTCCCTTTTTTACACCAAGCTTGAGCGCATACTGGATCCACCTGGTCACCCCCGTGCCGTCGTCCATTGCCGTTCCCCTGGCCCAGGGGCTCGGCACGCCGGTGGTCTGCGGTGAAAACCGGATCCGTTTGATCATTCCGCAGGAGCTTCTCTCCTGCCGGGAGAGCATCCGGCTGGCGCTGGAACGCCTGACTCAGGATCGGATGGATACCTGCTGGATGGATGCCGGGCCGCTTCTGCCCCCGGAATGGGCCTATTGCGGTGATGCGGAATATGCCGGCGGAACCGTCATGCAATGCGGATTCAGGGCTGTCCTGAATGCCTCGATCGAGCAGGTCTGGACTCCGATAAGCCGGATTGGCGGGAAAAGCGGATGGTATTATGCCTCGTTTCTATGGAAGGTTCGCGGGCTGATGGACCGGCTGTCCGGCGGAGTCGGCCTTCGAAGAGGCCGGCGAAGCGCATCCCGGCTGTATATCGGCGATGCGCTCGATTTCTGGCGGGTTCTGGAAATTGATGCGCCCCATCGTCTGACATTGCTTGCTGAAATGAAGACCCCCGGCGATGCGATTCTGGAGATCCGGCTGACCCCTCGGCCGAATGGCCTCACTCAGCTTCAGCTCCTTTCCCGGTTCATGCCCAGGGGCTTGATGGGAATTTTCTACTGGTACCTGCTGTATCCGTTTCACGAAATGATTTTCAGCGGCATGCTCCGCGCCGTTGCCAGGGCAGTGGGCCAGCCGATCGTCTCGGGACCGAAACGCTTCACCCGACGCATTTCCTGAAGCCGCGGGAGAAGAGAAACATGAAACTCCGGGAAAACCAGCCATGAGGTTATTTTCTCAATTTAATGACCTTAGAATCCGATTTAAACTGCTCATCATCTATTCCGCGGTTTTCGTCCTTTCTCTGGCACTTGTCAGCCTCATTATCCACTCCTTTGTCCGCAAAACCCTCGAGAAAAACATCGAGAGCGAACTTCAGAACACCACCACCACCATCCTCAACATGGTCAAAACAGCTGCGGACGTCTCGATTAAAAATCATCTGAGAGCCGTTGCAGAGAAAAACCGCGAGATCGTGAGCTATTTTAACGACCAGTTCCGACAGGGAATCCTCGATGAAGCCACAGCCAAATCCAGAGCCCAGGAGGTTCTACTGAGCCAGACCATCGGTAAAACCGGCTACATCTACTGCGTCAACAGCGATGGGGTCATCGTAATTCATCCCAAAAAGGGATTGCTCGGCGCGGACCTGTCCAACCATGCCTTCATCGTGGAACAAATGAATCGAAAAAACGGATATTTGGAGTATGACTGGAAAAACCCCGAAGAGCAGGAAAGTCGGCCCAAGGCCCTGTATATGACATACTTCGAACCCTGGGACTGGATCATTTCCGTATCTTCCTACCGGAGCGAATTCAATGAACTGGTGAATGTGGACGATTTCGAGGACCGGATTCTTTCCCTGCGTTTCGGTAAAACGGGCTACTCTTTTGTCACGGACACCCAGGGTACCCTGATCATTCATCCGGCGCTGAAAGGTAAAAATTTTCTTAATGCAACTGATGCCAACGGCCATCGTTTTTTTGAAGAGATCTGCCGCCGCAAGAACGGGAAAATCGTCTATACCTGGGCCAACCCCGGCGAAAGCACCCCTCGCGAAAAACTCGTGCTGTTCAATGACATTCCTGAATTTGAATGGATCGTGGCATCTTCGAGCTACCAGGAAGAATTTCAAGCCCCCCTGGCCACTGTCACGGATATTTTCATGATCACCGTGATACTGACCCTGGTGCTTTTTCCCCCGATTACGTTTCTCATCAGTGCCTCCATCACCAACCCCCTTCAGGAACTCATGCGTCATTTTGCCACCGGTGCCAGGGGCGATATCTCCGTTCGCATGAACCTGCGCAGTCAGGACGAAGTCGGCCAATTGTCCCGCTATTTCAATTTGTTCATGGATCGCCTTCAGGCCTATCGCACGGACCTTGAAAATGAAATCAGCGACCGGGAAAAAGCAGAGGCGACCATTCGGGAGAGCGAAGCCAAATACCGCGAGCTGGTCCAGAACGCCAACAGCATCATCCTGCGGATGGACACCTATGGTCGGATCACTTTTTTTAATGAATTCGCCCAGATTTTTTTCGGTTACAGCGAAGAAGATGTCATCGGCAAAAAAGTTGTGGGTATCATTGTACCGGAAAACAAGTGGGGAACCGATACACCGGGCACCATTCCGGATGTCATCGGCGGGCCCGAGCATGGGTACCGCTACCACGGCACGGAAAATATCCTGCGGAACGGCCAGACGGTCTGGATATCCTGGACCCGAAAGGCCATCCGTCATCCCTCAGGGCATGTCATGGAATATCTCTGCATCGGCAACGACATTACCGATGCCGTTCAGTCCCAGAGGGAAATGCACCGGCTTCGAAAATATCTTCAGGCCATCATCGATTCCATGCCGTCCATCCTGGTGGGGGTGGATCAGGACCATCGCATCACTTTCTGGAATCAGGAAGCGGAAAGGGCTCAGGGCGTGTCCCGGAAACAGGCCCTGGGACAGCGGCCGGACGCGCTGTTTCCCCGGCTTCGAAATCAAATGAGCGTGGTGGGACAGGCCATGGCTGAAAAATCCGTAAAAAAGCTCGAAAAAGTACCGGACCGGATGGGTCAGGATCTGCGATATTCAGACATCGTCATCTATCCCATCCACGTGGAAGGGGTCGAAGGGGCCGTGATTCGTCTGGACGATGTCACGGCCCGGATTCGCATGGAGGATATGATGGTTCAGACCGAGAAGATGGTCTCTGTCGGGGGACTGGCCGCCGGCATGGCTCATGAAATCAACAATCCCCTGGGCGGCATGCTTCAGAGCGCCCAGAATATTCTGCGACGGATTTCCCCGAATATTCCCGCCAACCTGCAGGCGGCCAGAGACTGCGGTGTGACACTGGAAGGGGTCAGGAATTATCTGGAACAGCGGGGGATCATCCGATTCATCGAAGGCATTCGGGAGTCCGGGGAACGGGCCTCCAAAACCGTGAGCGATATGCTCAATTTCAGCCGAAAGAGCCCTTCCCGGAAAACATTCGCCTGTCTGTCGGAACTCCTGGACCGGACCGTGGCGCTGGCTGCACACGACTACGACTTGAAGAAAAAATACGACTTTCGCAGTATCGAAATCGTTCGGGAATATCCCCATGACCTGCCGCCGGTATTCTGCACCCCGTCGGAAATCGAGCAGGTGATTCTGAACCTGCTTCGAAACGCGGCCCAGGCCATGACCGGATCGGAGCCGGCCAAAAAACCGCCGCGAATCACCCTGCGCCTGTTCCGTGAAGAGAACGCCGCTTGCATCGAAGTGATAGACAACGGCCCGGGCATGGACGAAAGAACGCGTAAACGCGTGTTCGAACCTTTTTTTACAACAAAGGATGTGGGCATCGGTACGGGGTTGGGGCTGTCCGTATCCTATTTTATTATCACCAGCAATCATGGCGGCACCTTGTCCGTGGTTTCGAGTCCCGAGGACGGAGCACAATTCCTTATCCGGATTCCGATTGATTCGGAATCGGCGCTGTCGTCCAGCCGGGAATTTCCCCGTCACACTCAAACCTGAAAGCCGATCCATGGAAAAAATCCTCGTCATCGACGATGAATCGATCATCCGCGAAAGCATGACCGCCTATCTGGAAGACAGTGGCTGTGTGGTCTGCCAGGCCAGAGACGGCAGAGAGGGACTTGCGGTTTTTCGCACAGAGAAACCCGATCTGGTCGTGGTGGACCTGAGAATGCCGGGAATCGATGGTCTGGAGGTATTGTCAACGGTAATTGCCGAATCCCCGGATACACCGACCCTTGTGGTTTCCGGTACCGGCGTGATTCAGGATGCGATCGAAGCCCTGAGGATGGGGGCACTGGACTTTATCACCAAACCGATCCTGGACATGGCCGTTCTGGAGCATGCGGCGAAAACGGCGCTGGAACGGGCCCGGCTTCGGGTGGAAAATCGGCGCTACCGGGAACACCTGGAAGAGGAGATCCGTTGCCGGACCATTGACCTGGTGGAGCGCACCCGAGCCCTGCAAGAGAGCGAAGCCAAGCTATCGGCCATCATCGAGTTGTTCGAAGGCCTGATTTACACCAGCACCCGGGACCACCGGATCGAATTCATGAACCGTAAACTCATGGACCATATCGGCCGGGATGCCACCGGTGAAAAATGTCATGCGGCGCTCTTTGATCTGACTTCCACCTGCCCCTGGTGCGTCAACACGCAGGTCTTTAAGGGAGAAACCACCCGCTGGGAAACCCGAAATCCCCGGGACAACCGATGGTATTACGGAATCAATACCCCCATCTTCGGACCGGACGGGCAAGTCTTGAAGGTCCAATCCATTGCCCTGGATATTACCGATCGCAAGGAAGCCGAAGAAGCCATGCGAGAGCGGGAAGTCCGGTTGCGGGAGGAAAACACGCGGCTGCGCTCTTCCCTGAAGGGCAGCGGGCAGTTCGGCCGGATCATCGGCAAAAGCGCCGCCATGCAGAAAGTCTACGAAACCATCCTCAAGGCCGCTCAGGCGGACGCCGGCGTGATCATATACGGAGAATCGGGTACCGGTAAAGAACTGGTGGCCAAAACCATTCACGAATTGAGCGATCGCAGCCCCGGGCCCTTTGTAACGGTGAATTGCGGGGCCATACCCGACACCCTCATCGAGAGCGAGTTTTTCGGGTACAGAAAAGGGGCGTTTACCGGGGCGGCCACGGACAAGCCCGGGTTCCTCGACTCCGCCCACGGAGGCACCCTGTTTCTGGACGAAGTGGGTGAAATCCCCTTGAGCCTTCAGGTCAAGCTCCTGCGAGCCATTGAAGGGGGAGGATACACACCGGTCGGGGGGGACAAACTGGTGAAAACCGATTTCAGGGTCGTTGCCGCCACCCACCGGGATCTGCGGGAACGGGTGGAACAGCAAAAGATGCGCCAGGATTTTTATTACCGCATTCACCTGATCCCCCTTTTTATGCCTCCGCTACGGCAACGCAAGGAAGACCTGCCCCTGCTCGTTCACCATTTTCTGAATACCCTCGGCCATGGCAACTCCCTGCACGCGCTGCCGGAGTCGGTAATGCGTGAAATTCAGTGCTACAACTGGCCAGGCAATGTCCGGGAGCTGCAAAACGTCATCCATCGCTATGTCACTCTCCGGGAAATCGACCTGCCCCTGGCACCGGACACGCCGCATGCGCACGAAATCGCCTCATCCATGCCGCCCTTCAGGAACAATCCGTTGGCATCGCTCGCCGAAGCCCTTAACGACGCCGAGAAATCGGTTATCGTGCAGAGTCTGCAAGCCCACCAGTGGAAACGGGGTCGGGTGGCGCAGATTCTCGGTATCGACCGACGGACCCTCTTTCGAAAAATGAAGTTGCATGGGCTATTGTAGTCATTTTATGGGTCATTATTGCCCCATGTGTGTAACTATCCTGCATTAAATAATTTTCTCATTAAATTCCCCAACAATGGGACAATTATGTCCTAAAAATTATTTATATTCAGTCATTACTTTATCTTCAAAATTATTTATATTTGTCATCAATTGAGTGAGATACCGCGTTTAGACCGGCCCTGGCACGCATGTTGCTCTGGATTTGCCAAAACGTTTCAGCGAACAGTTTAGCGAATGCGTTTATGAGAAGCAAAGTGGGTTATGTAAACATTTTTTTCAGTGATTAACGCATAACGGAACTCTTAATGAAAGGAGATGAGACATGTCGGATGCTTATGAAAAGGAACCTGCGCAGGCCTGGATAACAACCTTTGCAGGCACAGCCATCAATCTCTGCCTGGGAATACTCTATGCCTGGAGCATGTGGGGCGCGGCCCTGGTCAGCGAGGTCACGCTGGCCACCGGAGATGTTGTGAGCAAAACAGCGGTAATTGCCGCCGCCAAGGCGACAGAAGCAGATAAAATGCTACCTGGAAACATGGTGGTAAAGGCAAAAGAGGCTGTTCCCCGAGCCGAAGCACTGAAAGTTAAATTCGGAACAAATCCAAAAGAAGGCTATGAACTGCTGAGTGGCGTTAAGGGCGATCTCAGAGCCGGCGATATTATCACAAAAGCCGGAGAGCCGATGACAGGTAAAAATGTCGGCTGGATTTACCTGAACAATGCGGAGACGGCCACGCCTTTTTCGCTCTGCGTGATTATGTTCGCGGTCCTGATGATCCCCGGAGGAAGAATTCAGGATCGAATCAGCCCTAAATTCGGAGCCACCGTGGGCGGACTGTTTCTGGCCGTTGGGTGTATCATCGCCGGCATGATGAAAAGCTATACGGGCCTGGTTATCGGATTCGGTATTTTCGGCGGCATCGGCATGGGAATCGGATATGCCGCGCCGACCCCGGCCGCGCTTAAATGGTTCGGTCCCCATCGCCGCGGGCTCATCGCAGGCCTGGTGGTTGGCGGATACGGCGGCGCAGCGCTTTATATCGGTCCCCTGGCAAAATACCTGATCACCGATTTCGGCATCACCCAGAGCTTTGTAATTCTCGGGATTGCCTTTGCCACCGTGGTGATCGTTGCCGGCCAGCTCATTAAGATTCCCGGTCCGGGTTATGTACCTGCCCCGCCCAGGGTTGCGCAAACCGCCAAACAACTGGCCGCCTCGACCAAACATAACTGGGAAGCCGGCGAGATGATCAAAACCTGGCAGTTTTATGCGCTGGTGTTCATGTTCATCCTGACCACCCAGTCCGGCCTTCTGATCATTGCCAATGCCGCAGGGCTCCTGAGCAAAACAGGCGCCAAGATTCCCTTCTTTGCCGCCAATGCCTGGCTGCTGGTTTCTTTCGGGGGACTGGTCAATGCCGCGGGCCGTGTGGGAACCGGATTTTATTCGGATAAGATCGGACGACTGAACGCCTATTGTCTGAACTGCGGACTGTCCGCCCTGTGCCTGTTTACCCTTCCCTACATCATCGGATCCGAGAATATCTTCCTTCTGTTTCTGGCTGTCGGCGTTGCCTACTGGCAATACGGCGGCGGGCTTTCACTGATGCCGTCATTCGTCGGCGATTTTTATGGCCCAAAAAATCTAGGTTTTAATTATGGACTGGTATTCATGGGCTGGGGCCTTGGCTTTTTCATGGCCAGACTGGGAGGCACCATCAAGGACCTTACCGGAAGCCTCAACTATGCATTTTATATTTCAGGTGCACTTCTGGTCGTCGGCGTCATTCTGGCATTCATGACCAAGCGGCCGCTTTGGGCGGAAATTCAAGAAACTGCAAAAAGCTGATGCATCATTTATGAATAATATGTCGAAAACTGCCATCACAATGTTTTTATTAACCTATATACCTTATCAGAAAGGAGTATGAACCATGAGTAACCCCTATGTCGAAGCATTTGAATCCTCCATCAAATCCCCGGATGTATTCTGGGCAAAAGCAGCCGAAGATCTGTTCTGGTACAAGAAATGGGACAAAGTGCTGGATGACTCGAAAAAGCCGTTTTACCGCTGGTTTACGGGCGGGATCGTCAATACCTGTTACAATGCGCTGGACTATCATGTCGAAAATGGCAGGGCCGATCAGACTGCCCTGATTTTCGACAGCCCCGTCACAGACACCATCAAAAAATATACTTATGCGCAGCTCAGGGATGAAGTTGCGATATTCGCCGGTGCCCTGGCAGCACGCGGGGTTGTAAAAGGAGACCGGGTCCTGATCTATATGCCCATGATCGCGGAAGCAGCCATTGCCATGCTGGCCTGCGCAAGGCTGGGAGCCGTCCATTCCGTGGTTTTCGGCGGGTTTGCGGCAAACGAACTGGCAACCCGTATCAACGATGCCAAACCCAGGGTGATTGTTTCGGCATCCTGCGGCATTGAAATCAAAAGAGTGATCCCCTATAAAGCCCTGCTGGACGGCGCCATTGAAATGGCCGCCTCAAAACCCGAGACCTGCATCATCTTTCAGCGCCCCATGGAAACCGCAACGCTGATTGCCGGCCGCGACATTGACTGGGCGACCGCCATCAAGGGCGTCAAGCCGCATGACTGCGTGCCGGTTGCCGCCACCGATCCCCTGTATGTTCTTTACACTTCCGGCACCACCGGAGTTCCCAAAGGCGTTGTCCGCGACAACGGCGGCCATATGGTGGCACTCAAATGGACCATGAAGGCGGTCTACAACGTGGATGCCGGAGACGTGTGGTGGGCGGCCTCGGACGTGGGCTGGGTCGTGGGGCATTCCTATATCGTTTACGGGCCGCTATTAAAGGGCTGCACCACCATATTTTATGAAGGCAAACCCGTCGGGACCCCGGATGCCGGCGCGTTCTGGCGCGTGATTTCCCAGCACAAGGTCAAGGCTCTTTTTACCGCGCCCACGGCCTTCCGGGCCATTAAAAGAGAAGATCCGGAAGGAAAATTGCTGAAGAATTATGACATATCCAAATTTGCCACGCTTTTCCTGGCAGGAGAAAGATCCGATCCCGATACCCTGAAATGGGCGGAAAACAACATCAAGGTTCCGGTCATTGACCACTGGTGGCAGACGGAAACCGGATGGGCCATTGCCGCTAACTGCATGGGGCTGCATCACTATCCGGTTGTCTATGGCTCGCCCACCAAAGCGGTTCCGGGATGGGATGTTCAGGTGGTGAATCCGGAAAATGAGCAGGTAAAAGCCGGAGATATCGGAGCGCTTGTGGTTAAGCTTCCGCTTCCGCCCGGAAGCCTGCCCACGCTGTGGAACAATGATGACGGATTTGTGAAATCTTATCTCGATGAATTCCCCGGATATTATAAGACTGCGGACGCCGGATATATGGATGAAAACGGTTATATCTATGTCATGTCCCGAACCGATGACATCATCAATGTCGCCGGGCACAGACTTTCCACGGGCGCCATGGAAGAAATTCTCGCGGATCATCCCCAGGTGGCCGAATGCGCGGTTCTGGGTGTGGAGGACAGCTTGAAAGGTCAGGTTCCCATCGGATTTCTTGTCTTGAACGCCGGCGTGACCCGTGATCATAAGGATATTGTCAAGGAAGTCGTTCAGATGGTCAGGGACCGCATCGGGCCGGTGGCATCGTTTAAGACCGCCACGGTGGTAAAACGGCTTCCCAAGACCCGTTCCGGGAAGATTCTGAGAGGCACCATTCAGAAGATTGCGGACAACAAAGAGTTCAAACTGCCGGCAACCATTGATGATCCGGCGACCCTGGATGAAATGGCGGTGGCGTTGACATCCATTGGTTATGCAAAAGCCAGAAAATAACCTTTCAAGGCATGCCCCCTGCCCCCATACTCATGTGAACCGGGCAGGGTAAGAACCTCAAATCCGCCGGTATGTTTTTTATGCCGGCGGATTTTTTTTAATCGGTTCTCATGCGTTCTTTAACTCCGGACCGGCTGTGAATCGGGAACGGTACGAGCCTTTTATGCGCCAGCGTGAGTCCGGTAAGAATAAAGGCAATGGCGCCCATGCTGACATTATAGAACGCAAAGCTGCTAAGGCTTGCGATCATCGCAAGGATACACAGCCACACGGTGTTCCGCCAGATTGCAAGCCCTGCAAGGACCAGGCTCGTCAGGCCAAATACCTGATGGTACATCAGCTTTCCCAGTATGGTTCGGATCAGACAATAGACCCCTGCTGGTTTTTCCGCGCACAGGTTCATGACCATGTTCGAATCTAGAATGACATAGCGCATGACCGCAAAGGCCGCATACACCGCAACCAGCAGCATGCCATCGAAAAGCAGGGGGCGAAGCGAGCCAGTTCTTCCTTGCCGCCAAAGCGGATACGCCAGCAGCATGCAGATGCCCACCCACACATCGGCCTGCCAGTTCAGTGGCGTTTCTTTGATAAAAACCCCCAGGCCCGCAATGACCAGCATTAAAGCGCTGAACCGTTCGAGCCCACCCGCTTGAGCCGGTCGGCCATCTTTGCGTGAGAACCAGGCATAGCCCAGGGCGGGAATAATAAACCCGCAATTGTTGAAGCTGCGATAGCGGGCATCAAAGAACAGGCCGATCACCGCAATCAAGGCAAATGTGACAACGGCCAGACGATTGATGGAAATCACCGACGGCAGATGGCGAAGGATAAATGAAGGTGGGAACCGCCAGCGGTCCGATGCCTTCAAACTGATGTCATCGATCACGGGGCTGGACGGGTTCCGCAGCAAATCCATGGAAGCCTTCAGACTGAGATATTGGGGCAGGGTTTCGAAGGCAATGGCGGAAAGCGCCATAAAATAGACGATGGCTGCCTGCCCGAGAACCATGACGGCCCAGAGGTATTCCCAGCCGTTTCGTGAAATGATCGAAAACTGATGGCCCTGCATCACGATTAAAACAGCGCCTGCAGCCGCAACCCCTGAAAATTGCAGCCATTGAAACCCGCTCATACCGGAATGGCGGCCCGTGATAAACAAGGTGAGCAGGATGATGCCGGCGGACAGACAGAACCATACCGGCCAGTTCGGAAAATTCGAAACCGGTCCGGAAAACACCGTTTTATCAGCCCGGTCCTTGTCGTAGAGTCCCCAATACCCTCCCACGGCGCCTTCCTTGGCCCGTTTCCACGGCTGGTCAAACGCCTCGATCAGGTTGTACTGCCATTGTTCCTGCTCTGCCAGGCTAACGAAGCCGCGCATGAAACGCGCCTGGTTTTCGCGGCTGGGAAGCGCGCCTTCCCGCATGCGTCCTTCCGAAGGCCATCCGGTTTCTCCGATGACAATTTCCCTGCCCGGAATTTTTCGGGCAAGCTCTTCCCGGATTTTCCGGACATGGGCCATGGCCTGATCGATGCAAACCGGATCATCTTCCCAGTAGGGCAGAATGTGGATCATCACAAAATCGGTGGCCGGCGCCACCTCCGGGTGTTTGAGCCAGAATTCCCAGACATCGGCATAGGTGACCGGCATATCGGGCAGGGCGGATTTGACCTGGCGGATATATTCGACAAGCTGGGGACCGGTAACTTCACGGCGCAGCAGGGCTTCGTTTCCCACCACGATCCCCCGCACGCTGGACGGGTGGCGTCTGGCGAGTTCAATGACTTTTGTCAATTCCTTCTGAGTGAGAACGGGATCGCCGCTGACCCATGCGCCCAGCAAGACCTTCAATCCGTATTTTTCGGCAAAGGCCGGTACAGCTTCCAATCCGGCAACGGAATAGGTACGGATACCGTCAAACCGGCGTGAGAGAATGGCCAGGTCCGCGTCAATCCGACGGTCTGAAATGGTCAGCCCCTTCAGGCCGATGTCCAGCGGCGACTGATCTTTTTCAAACGGGGCGTAGGACACACTCTGTAATTTATGATCAATGCTCAGGGCCGGTTCCTTTACCAGGCGCGGATGGCCGACGGCATACCAGAAGCCATAGACCGCTGCCAGGATCACGCCGTAGGCAAGGGTCATTTTCATCATGCGATTCAACATAATCACCTGCCGGGTTGCCGGATACCGCTGGATGCTTCACCCCGGCGATATTCGATAGTTGCTGTTTTTTTTACTGCCTTGTACCCTGAGGCGGCCATGGAGGTCAACGGCAAAATCAACGACCGGGAATCTCCTTTTTATTGACTTCATTGGCAAATATTACTAATCTTAATAATATATTAAAAATGGCTTTGATCGCATTACGCATGGGTGAAATCAGATAAAAAACGGATCGGCCTCCCCCCTATATCGAAGACGGGGAGCGCGGATTCATATTCGTCATGGCAAAGGATGAATGAATGGGAAAACCCAAATTGAAACAGCACGTCATTAACCGCCACTGGTGCAAGGGATGCGGGATTTGCGTGGAATTCTGCCCAAAAAGCGTTCTGGAGCTGGATGACCGGGAAAAGGCGGTTGCGGCTCGCCCCGAGGACTGTATCTGCTGCAAACTCTGCGAACTCAGGTGTCCGGATCTGGCCATCGAAATTCTTACTGAAGAATAGGGCGAAGACATGAGCAAGACCATCAAATTTATTCAAGGCAACGAGGTTTGCGTGGAAGCCGCCCTCTATGCGGGGCTGAATTTTTTTGCCGGCTACCCCATTACCCCTTCCACGGAAATCGCCGAGATTCTATCCTCCCGGCTGCCGAGAATCGGCGGCAGATTCATTCAGATGGAAGATGAAATTGCCTCCATTTGCGCCATTATCGGCGCATCCCTTACCGGCAACAAGGTCATGACCGCAACCAGCGGCCCCGGCTTTTCCCTGATGCAGGAAGCCCTGGGCTATGCCGTCATGGCGGAGATCCCCTCGGTGATCGTAAACGTGCAGCGCGGGGGCCCGTCCACCGGTCTTCCCACCCATGTCAGTCAGGGGGATGTGAATCAGGCCAGATGGGGGACCCATGGGGACCATGCCATCATCACCCTGACCGCATCCAACCATCAGGATGTATTTGCCATGACCGTGGATGCCTTTAATCTGGCCGAAACCTACCGCACGCCGGTCATTCTGCTCTTTGATGAAGTCGTGGGGCACATGCGGGAGCGGGTGGCGATTCCGGAAAAAGGCGAACTGGCGCTGGTGGAGCGGCTTCGGACGGCCGTAAAGAGCGGGGTGGACTATCACCCTTACCTTCCCCGCGAGGACGGCCGGCTGCCCATGTCGGATTTCGGGGGGGTTCACCGCTACAACGTGACGGGACTTGCGCATGACATGTGGGGTTTTCCCTCGGATAATCCCCAGGTGGTTCACGGGCTGATGCGGCATCTGATCGATAAGATTCAAAACAATGCTGCCGAGATCGCCCGGACCCGGGAGTATTACCTGGAGGATGCGGACTGCATTCTTATTTCTTACGGGTCATCGGCCAGATCCAGCCTTCACGTGGTGGAGAACCGCAGAAAACGCGGAGAGCGGCTGGGACTTCTGGAGCTTCAGACCCTGTGGCCGTTTCCCGATCACATTGTCCGGGAAAGATGCAGGCGCGCCCGGACGATCGTGGTGGTGGAAATGAACATGGGTCAGGTGCTTGAGCAGGTCAAACTGGCCGTGGACCGCCCGGAACGGGTGTTTCTGGCCAACCGGATGGACGGGGTCTTTATAAATCCCACGGACATTCGAAATATTCTGCGGCTCATACAGGGAAGGGGAATATAATGGCGATCAAAGATTACATCCGGGAAAGGTTCTTTCCCCATATGTGGTGCCCGGGGTGCGGGCACGGCGTGGTGCTGAACGCCATGCTGAGGGCCATCGAGAATCTGGGGCTCAACAAGAACGACATCGTCATGGTCTCGGGCATCGGGTGCTCGTCCCGTATCTCCGGATATGTGGATTTTCACACCCTTCACACGGTTCACGGACGGGCACTTGCCTTTGCCACCGGTGTCAAGATGAGCCGGCCGGAGCTTCACCTGATTGTTCCCATGGGTGACGGGGATGCGCTGGCTATCGGCGGCAACCATTTTATTCACGCGGCCCGGCGCAACATCGACATGACGGCCGTTGTGATGAACAACCGAATCTACGGGATGACCGGCGGCCAGTACTCTCCGCTTTCCGGATATGGCATCTCCGCCACAACCGCCCCCTATGGCAATATCGATCAGGGCTTTGATATCGTGGAGCTGGCAAAGGCCGCCGGCGCCACCTTTGTGGCCCGCACCACCACCTACCATGTTCAGCAGACTGCCGACATTCTTCAGGAGGCCATCCTGCACAAGGGTTTTTCCGTTGTGGAGGTCATGTCCCAGTGCCCCACGTATTTCGGCAGAAAGAACAAGGAAGGCGGGGCCGTTGAGATGATGAAACGGATGAAGGATATGACGACGCCCATTGGCTCCAAAGCCAAAGAGGCGCATCCGGAGCTGATCGAGCGGGGTATTTTTGTTCGAAAGGAGTTGCCGGAGTACTGCAGCGAATATAATAAAATCATCGAACACGCACAGAAAGAGGCAATAAGGAAAGGTCGTTAACCATGGAAAGATGCAGAATGGTTTTTTCAGGCTCCGGGGGCCAGGGCGTGATTACCGCGGCCATTATCCTTGCCGAAGCCGCGGTGCTGTTTGAAAACCTGATTGCCGTACAGTCCCAGTCCTACGGACCGGAGGCCAGAGGCGGCTCCACCCGCACGGATGTCATCATCGCGGATTCGGAAATCTATTTTCCCAAGGTCACCCAGCCCAATTTCCTGGTCTGCCTGACCCAGGAGGCCTACAACAAGTTCTATCCCATCATCCGGCCCGGCGGCACGCTGATCACGGACTCCCGCTTTGTAAAGACCGAGCTGAAGGTGGATGCCCGGCAGCTCGAGCTTGGCATGTATCAGGCGGTGATGAAGGCCATTGGAAAGCCCATTGTCTTTAATATCTGCATGCTGGGAGCGGTGATCGCCATCACCGGCCTGGTCAGGCCCGAATCCATCATTCGCGTGCTGGAAACCCGCATTCCCCCCAGCTTTCTGGAGATGAACCGAAAGGCCTTGGATATCGGAATCAAAATCGTTCAGGATCTCAATAGCCCATCGTGAGATTTCGCCTTTCATTTCCGCTTTGACAGATTGGATTCTGCTCCACTTTTTGCGCTGGGAAAGTCAAAGGCAGACCGACATCGCCCATTCACTCGTAAAATATTATTTTTTTGAATTTGGACAAAGTATGCATGAACATCAATCAAGATAAAACAACCAACCTTTCAGCGGCTGTGAATAAATTCGTCTTCAGCGGCTGCCATCTGTCCATCGGCGGATTTACAACCAGCCGGAATCCGATGGCAGCGGTCTATGAAATCATCCGCCAGAAAATCAGCGGCATCCATCTTTATGCCCACTCCAACGGCCAGGGCGTGGACGAGTTGATTGGCGCCGGATGCGTGTCCCGACTGGAGATCGCCTATGCCGGAAGCGGTCGGTTCGCCCCGACCTGCGTCCGGTTTAAAAAAGCCGCCCAGTCCGGCACCCTTGCCATCGAAGATTATTCCAATTATCAGATGACGTTAAGATTTATGGCAGGCGCCATGGGCGTGCCGTTTCTGCCCACACGGTCGTCTCTGGGAACCGATATCATCGAAAAATGGGGGTTTTCAAGGCAGGTGCGGGCAATTGATCCCCGGCTTCCGGATCAAAAACTTCGGGTTATGGACAATCCCTTCGGATCATGGGGAAATGTCCCGAAACTCGTCCTGGTTCCGGCCATCAACTGCGATGTCACCATCATTCATGTTCAGAAGGCGGACCGGGAAGGCACCGTGCGCATGGAAGGGCTGTCCTTTTCCGATGTCGAGCAGGCCAAATGCGCCAGGCATGTGATCGTCACCTGCGAGGAGCTGGTGTCATCCGATGTTCTCAAGGCCGGTCCAGACCAGAACCAGATACCCTCTTTCTGCGTGGACGCCGTTGTCCATGTGCCCTACGGCGCCTACCCCACGGCCTGTTACCGGTATTACGACTATGATCCGGCATATCTCAACGCGTACCGAAAGAGCGCCGAAGACGATGCGCGCTACAAAGCCTATCTTGAAGAATTCGTTTATGGCGTAACCGATCACCAGGGGCTTCTGGACAAGATCGGAAACGGGCAACTGAATGCCATCAAGGCGGATCCCAGAACCGGCTATGCCGTGGGGCTGGACAGAAGATAGGGGGAGAAAGCGAACATGCCGGATTATACCTTAAAAGAACTGATGACCCTTGCCGCCGCGCGCAAGATCAAAGACGGCGATATCGTCTTCTGCGGCACGGGCATTTCCATGGTGGCCGCCATGGCCGCCAAGCACATCTGCGCCCCGAACAGCGTCATTTTCTTTGAAACCGGGGCCATTGACTCCCTTCTGGAAGAAGTCCCGCTGGCCGTGGCAGACTCCAGGGTGATGTTCTGGACATCGGTGAACGGAAACCTGGCCGATGCCTTTGCCACCATGCAGAACCGGATCACCGGCCCGCACGTGGTGGGTATCATGGGCGCGGCCCAGATTGACAGGTTCGGGAACCTGAATTCAACGGCCATCGGGGATTATTTCAAACCCAGGGTCCGTTTTTCCGGAAGCGGCGGTGCCTGCGATGTGGCCTCGTTCGTGGGCAGAACCATCACCTTCATGCAGCATGAAAAGCGAAAATTCGTCCCCAAAGTGGATTACATCACCAGCCCCGGCTGGCTGGACGGCCCCGAAGGTCGCAAAAAAGCAGGGCTTCCCGACGGCGGACCTGAATCCGTCATTACCAACATGGCAACGATGGGATTTGACGATGTCACCCGGGAAATGTATCTGACCGGCTTTTTCCCCGGCATCACGCCGCAACAGATTCTGGACAACATGGGGTTTGACATCGATGTGTCACGGGCAACGGAAGTGGCGCCGCCAACCGATTTCGAGCTGAAAATCCTGCGGGAAAAATGTGATCCTCAGCGCCTGATCCTGGGTTGAAACGGGCGGATCGGCCAAAATTCATCTTGCCGGGTACAACGGGCTTCGGGAGTCTGGCCCTGGGAATGCGGTCACCCAAGGAAAACCATTATGAAGATACTGGGCGTCAATTTTAAGAACATCAACTCACTGACCGGAGCATGGGAGATCCGTTTTGACCGGTCTCCGATCTCCGACACGGGGCTTTTTGCCATTGTGGGTCCCAATGGTTCGGGCAAATCCTCCATCCTGGATGCCATCACCCTCGGGCTTTACGGAGAAACGGCGCGTCTCGGAAGTCCCGAAACGGGCATACAGAACCTTTCGGAAAAAGAATCCTACGCGGAAGTGACTTTTTCGGTGATGGACCATCGCTATTGCAGCAGGTGGTCCGTGCAAAAGACCGGCGATAACCCGGAGCCTCCCGAAATGTCGCTTTTCGCCCTGAACGGCGGAAAAACCCTGCTGGAAAGCCGAACGATTCCGGTTCGAAATCGCATCGCCGAATTGACAGGGCTCGATTTCAAGCGCTTCTGCCGCTCCATTCTCCTGGCACAAGGTGAGTTTTCAGCCTTTTTGGATGCCCTGGAAAACGAGCGAGCGGATATTCTTGAGAAGATCATCGGCCCGGAAATGCTCCAAGACCTGGAAAAATCCATCCGCACGCGGGCCGACATTGAATCCGAGCGGCTGCATCAGCTCAAGGAGGAAGCAGCCGGGTTCCAGACCCCGGGCAGGGCCCACATGGATGAAATCCGGCTGTCCATGGAACAGGCGCGGGAAGATAGCCGGGAAATTGACCGGACCCTGGAAACGCTTCGGGACCTGGAAGCTTGGCTGGAACGGATGGAGCAAGAGCCCATGGCCGAACAAGATGCCGTCGAGGCGCTCCGGATGGCGGAAACACGGTTTACCGAGGCTCGGCAAAGTCTTCAGCAACTGGAACTAGCGCGACCTGCAGAACGTTACAAAAAAGCCCTGGCACGTGGGGAGACGTTAAAGGCAAGGGCAGAGGAGATTCAGCGTGAAGGCTTGCGCCTGGAAGCTCAGGTTCCGGCCCGGGAAGAACGGATCGGGGAACTGGAGAAGCGGCTCAGCGGCATTCGCACAGAACTCGACGCAGCCAGGGAGCGTCTGGCTGCGCGAAACGGGGTGTTCATAGAAGCCGCAACCCTGGATCGCGAGATCGTCGCCACGGGGGAGCGTTTCCTAAAGACCGTCTCCCGTCTCGAAGCCATTTCGCGTGAGCAGCGGGACACTTCCCTCAAGCAATCGGAGTTGGAAGAAAGGACAAAGGATCTGGACGGACGGATTCAGGACCTTCTGCAGTGGATCGAAGCACACGCGGGGGAGAAAAACCTGGAGGCGGAGATTCCTGCCATGGAATCTCTTCTGACGCGATTCACCGCGATTCGCCAACAGATGGAAAAATACGAAAACACCCGGAGCGATGCGTTCAAGGCCGACCGACGCGCGGCCAGGGCGCTCGGGCATGCCGAAACAGCGGTCCAAAAGGCCCAAAGCAAGGCCGATTTGCTGAAAGACCGCAAAACAGATCGGGATGCCCGTCTTCAGGCTGTTTTCGGAGGAGAGACGCAAGACAGCCTGAAAGCCGGCATTGACCATGGCATAAAAAAACTGGCCGTCTGCAAGGCCCTGATTCGCATCGGCCGCAAAGCCGATGCTTTCGGAAACGTCCGGGATGAATTGCCGGAAAACAACTCCCGGATGGAAGCCCTGACCGAGTCCATCTCCATGGAACAATCACGCCTTCAGGCCCTGGAAGGACAGATCCGACAGCGCGACACCATTCGCCGGTTCGACCCGGACAGAGGCTTGCTACAGCCGGAAGAACCCTGTCCCCTTTGCGGCGCATCGATTCATCCTTTTTTGGACAATGGGGGAATCGATTTCACGGAACTGGATCATATCGTAAGAGAGCGGGAAGATAAAATCCGGACCCTCCGGATCGAACTTGAGTCCCTTCAAACCCAAGACATGGCACTTCGATCACGCATCAAGGCTCTTGAGGAACTGCAGCAGGAATGGGCCGGACAATGCGCCGTGGCTGGTGAGGCATGGGATTTCGGAGATATAAATTCGCCTTCGGAAAGTATACGTATCGTCCGAAAGGAAATCCGGAGCGCCCGGTCCCGAATGCGTACCGCCTGGTGGCATCTATGGCGGGCAAAGTGGACGGACCGCGGTCTGGAACGGAAACTGGAAAAACTCTCCAAACGGGAGAAACTCCTGGAGTTGGCACGGGATGAGCATGAAACCCGTCAAAAGTCGCTGGCACAGATCAATGGCGACATGGATCGTCTGGGCGAAAACGCGGATTCTGTCCGCTCGGAGCTTTCCGGCCACCTTCAGCGTTGGCAGGAGCCGCTGCCGGACCCGGGGAGCGAGAACTTGCCGGTGGAGCGCCTCAGGGAACGATCTGAAATGTACAGCCTGAAACGCCGGGAGCGAACGGCTGCGGCAGACGAACTGCGGTTGCTCCAAATACAGCGGCAAACGTTCTCCGGAGTTCTTCAGCGGCTTCAGGAGGAAGCGCAGCCTCTATCCACGGAAAGCGAGGCCATCCAGACGCGGCTGAATACACTCAAAGCCGATCGCAAAGCCCGATACGGCATCCTGGATCCTACCCGAGAGCGCCAAACTCTGGAAAGCGAGGTGGCCGCCATCAATGCCGAGGAGCAGTCCCTGACCCGAGAAGTCGACGCCCTTCGTCAGGGTATGGCGGCAGATCGGAAAGCATTTCAGCAATTGGCCGACCAGGCACTGCAAACCCGAAAAGAGGCGGATGACGCGGAGCGGGACCTCCTGGAACAATCCAGTGCCGCCGGTTTTCTCTCGTTGAACGACATTCGGGACGGACTCGCAATTCTTCAGGGCGAGCAGGAAGTCATGAGTCGCCTGGCCGGCGCCGAGAGGGCATTGACAGCGTCGCGCGAAGCGCTGGAAGCACTCCGACCCAAACACACCACGCAGGATTCTCTTGATACGGTCCGTTGGAAAATTTCCGATGCCATCAGGCGTCAAAAAACCCTGGAACAGGATATCGACGGCTGTGAACGTGCCCTGGAACAACAGCAACAGGCGCAGCAGGAGTATCGCGAACTGCTCCAGGCCATTGCCGTTCAGGAAAAGGCATATGCAGAGGCCATGGAAGTGCGTCAAAGTGTTGAAGGGCAAGGCGAAGCCGGCGGAAAGCTGCAACAGCTCTTGCTGAAGCAGCTCATGGAAGAAACCAACCGACATCTGACCGCACTGAGCAGCGGCCGCTATTCCCTGAGGCCGTCCAGGGAGAACGTCCTGGGGCTGTATATCGAAGACGCCCTTCAGGCAAGAGCGCTCCGATCCGTGAAAACACTTTCGGGCGGAGAAACATTCCTGGTAAGTCTTTGCCTTGCTCTGGGGCTGTCGGATATGGCCGGACAACATCGCAATATCGAATCCCTTTTCCTGGATGAAGGTTTCGGTGCACTGGACGACGAGATGCTTTACAAAGTGATGTCCGCCCTCAAGAGTCTTCGGGCCAGCGGCAAGACAGTGGGAATCGTCTCTCATGTAAAGCGTCTGGCCGAGGAAATCCCCACCCAGATCCGTCTGGAAAAAGGACAGGACGGATCCACCCGCATCACGATTGTGGCATAGCACGGTCACGACAACCGGGCCAACTCTGGCTATTTATTTTTCCGCCGGAGCCCTTCTCACATGAGAATGGGTGCATAATAACCAGCAGTGGATATTTATTATCCATATAGATTACAGCTCACTGTTGAACATTCTTTATAACATGCATATATTATTGTTAAAATAAAATGGCATTGGTTTTGCTCTATTAAGCGATTGTTGGACGGGTCGTAGTGGACGACTTCGTGAAAATCGACAGTGTCTTATTCTTAACGGTTTGATAATAGGTGGGACCCATGAGAAAAATCATATTGACCATACTGACGTTTTTTTTGGTTACAGGCTTTTTGGTTGTTGATTCGCATGCAGACTACTACAGGAGATATAGTAGGGCGACTTACTGTGCAGGACCTGCCGTCGTGGTCAGCCCACGGCCTTATCGCCACTACTATTATGCCCCTCGGCCGACGGTGTATTATTCCGCTCCTTCAGTGACGTATTATTCTCCGCCGCCAGTAGTGGTTCAGCAGCCTGCGCCTGTATACTATGCCCCATCCCCCTGGTATCCGGGCATAGGTGTTTTCCTCCCGGGGGTCAGTATCCGCATTTGGTAAGGTTAATGCGGCTCAGGCCGGTCTGTCCGGTAAATAATCTTCCCGCACCGGCGAGAAAACTTCGATGGCAAGAGAATCTTCCAGAATCTCGGCCCGATGCTCAACATTTCCGAGAATGCACCAGCTATCGCCGGGTTCCACTTCAAATATATCCTCTCCGATGGAAAGCCGGATTCGACCGGATATCAGATACCCTGTTTGCTCCTGCGGGTGAGCGTGACGGGGTAACTGACTGCCTTTTTCCAGGTGAAATTCCGCAAATAGCGTCTTATCGCCATGAACCAGCGTTTTCAGTTTGATACCATCCAGAACCTGTTTATATCCACTGCTGCTGCATTTATTGAACATCGATCATCCTTTCTCTGTTTCTGACATTCAGATTGACTTGCGCCTGCTGGTGCGAATCCTGTTTTTAGAGCACCACCGATTCCCATACCTCGATCCGGATTTCGGAAAGCACTCTCCGCCGTGAATCAGTCTTCTTTTTCGTACAAGTCTTCACTGGCATCTGTCAATATAAAATGGGGAGAAGCATCCCGGGATGATGAATTTTTCCGAAGCATGAGATCTGCATTGCCCCCATCATCAAAAACCGGTATGGTGAAATGGATGTGAACATGAAAGCAGATCCCGCATCAGTTTCGGATTTTCAGGATCACGGATCCGGAATTTTACTGTTTCGGAACGAAAGGAAATACCGGCATTGGCTTTATCCGATCAAACCCTTACGGTTGCCGTTTTGCCCACGGGAAGACTGGCGCTTGAATTTGAGGCCTGCGAGGATGTTGTTTCTTCCGACCGTCGGCAGGTTGAGGCCCGTATCCATGAAATTTATGCCGCGGATCACGCCAGGGCATTTCTGGCAATAGGATGCATCAGCCGATCGTTTCGGCTGTCGCCGTCCATTGAGTACTGGCGCTCGATCAGTGCGGCTTATGTTCACGAACTCCTCGTGGATCCCCAAACCGAAGTGCTCCGTGAAAAACAGGTCATCGATCTGCCGCCTGAAAAAGCCGCCCATTGGGCAGGCCTTGTACCGGCGATGGTTGGCGCGGAGTGGGTTGACGCAGACTTTATCGCCGCTGTCTGGACGCTTTTTCATAACGCATTTGTCCGCGAGGCTCGCGACCGCAGAGAGTCCGTCGAGGAGATTCTGCGCCTGCTGGCCCCCGGACAGGCCCTGCTGGAGCATCGGATCCATTTTCATCTCGTTGAAAACAGACAGGAAGAAAAAACGCCGTTTGCGTTTCTGGCAACGTATTCCACGCACAGCGATGCTGAGGGCGGGCTGAGGCATCTGCCGCTGGGCCATGCACTGAAGGAGTTTGGCGACGATACCCGCAGGCTGGTTTCGCTGCTGTCCTCCGTGCACACGGCCGCAGCCGGCAGCGATCTGATTCGCTCCATCCTGGATTCCGGAGAGATTTTTCACCCGCTCCGGTTCACTCCCGCGGAAGCCTTTCAGTTCCTTCACCAAGCTCCGCAATATGAACAGGCCGGAATCCTGTGCCGCATTCCGAGATGGTGGAGCGCATCGCCCAGAAAGATTTCCGTTGCCCTGTCCATCGGCGACAGCGCCGGTGGAAAACTGGGTATTCAGGCGCTGTTAAGCTGCGCGCCGCTCCTTCATATCAACGGGGAAGAAATATCCTATGATGAAGCGCGGGAGATTTTAGAGCAGTATGACGGACTGGCGATGATCAAGGGCAAATGGACGGTTGTCGACCGCCAGTCGCTTCAACAGAACCTGGATTTGTTTGAAAAAGCCAGAAAAATGAGCAGAGACATGCGGATTTCGTTTCCGGATGCCATCCGGATGCTACTGGGACTTCAGTCCGCAAAAATTGACGACAAAACCCCGTGGCAGGGAGATGTGCTCTGCGGAGACTGGATAAAGGATGTGCTCGGCAAACTCCGCTCGCCCGCTTCTCTTCAGGCCGTTAGCGTTCCCAAGGGGCTTCGGACGGCACTGCGACCTTATCAGCAAACCGGACTCAACTGGCTGACGTATCTGCATGACCTGGGGTTCGGGGCCTGCCTGGCGGACGACATGGGGCTGGGGAAAACCATTCAGATCCTTTCCCTTATTCAGTCCAGAAAAGAACTGGCTGACAGCTTGTACGGGCCTTCGCTCCTGATCGTGCCCGCGTCTCTTATCGACAACTGGCTGACCGAAATCCGCCGCTTTACACCCGGCCTTCAAACCCTTGTGGTACACCCGCAATACGCCGAAGACCTGGGGCCTGAAACACTGTCCAAGCAAACCTTCGATCTTGCGATCACCACATATGCCATGGCACGCAAGCTGGCCTGGCTAAAGGAGCGGCGCTGGTATTTCCTGATTCTGGACGAAGCCCAGGCCATCAAAAACCCCGGATCATCCCAGACCAAAAGCGTCAAGGAAATTCCGGCGGCCCACCGAATTGTCATGACCGGAACGCCCGTTGAAAACCGGATCGGCGATATCTGGTCTTTGTTTGACTTTACCAACAGGGGGCTTCTGGGATCCGCCCAGAGCTTCAAGAAATTTGCAAAATCGCTCAGCGACCGGCCCGAAGGATACGAACGGATGCGTCAGGTGATTCAGCCCTATATTCTACGGCGGATGAAAACGGACAAATCCATCATTTCGGACCTTCCGGAAAAAATCGAGATGAAGACCTGGGCCATTCTATCCAAAAAACAGCGGGTTCTCTATCAGCGCTTCGTGGATGAATTGTCGGATGCGGTTCCGGAGTCCGAGGGCATGAAACGAAAAGGCCTGATCCTGTCCTTTTTGATGAAATTCAAACAGGTGTGTAATCATCCGGACCAGGTTGCCGGATCCGGCCGGTTCCGGGAAGAAGACAGCGGAAAGCTCCAGCGCCTGCGCGAAATCTGCGAATCCATTCATGAAAAGCGGGAGCGCGTGCTGATCTTTACCCAGTTTCGGGAAATGGTGGGGCCGCTTGATGAGTTCCTGAAGTCCGTGTTCGGGCGTCCGGGCGTTCAGCTTCACGGCGGAACCGCCGTGGGCAAACGAAAAGAGATTGTCGCGGCGTTTCAGAACGAAAACGAATATGTCCCCTATTTTGTGCTGTCCCTAAAAGCCGGCGGCGTGGGACTGAATCTGACCGCAGCCAATCATGTCATCCATTTTGACCGCTGGTGGAATCCAGCCGTGGAAAAACAGGCCGAGGACCGGGCGTTCCGGATCGGGCAGAAGCGCAGCGTTGTTGTTCATAAATTCGTCTGCAAGGGAACCGTCGAGGAAAAAATTGACGACATGATCGAAAGCAAAATCGAATTGTCCCAGAAACTGCTTTCATCTGGCGCCGAATCCTGGATCACCGAGATGTCGAACGATCAGATCCGAAAGCTGTTTACCTTGACATTAACAGGAGAAAAATAGTGATGCGGTATGGCGGCTTTCCTCCCTATGTGTCAGTGGCGGAGCGACGCGCAAAAGCGCTGCGACAGGCTGAAAAACTCAAAAAGAAGCTCGGCAATCTGGAACCGGTTGCAATTGCCGGGCGAACCCCAGCCAAATCCTGGTGGGGAAAATCCTGGAACCAGAACCTGGAACGCTACGCGGACTATGCCAACCGTCTCCCCCGGGGCCGCTCCTATCTGAGCAATGGCATGGTGCTGGATCTGCGGATCGACAAGGAAGTGATCAAAGGCATTGTCGCCGGAACAGCCAGCACACCCTACCAGATCACCATCCGTATCAACTCGATTTCCGATTCGGTCTGGAAACGCCTGGTCGAAAAGGCCCTGGGAAAGGTTGAGACCCTGCAGACGCTGCTTGAAGGCAAATTTCCGGAAGATCTCAAGGAGTTGTTTTTTGCCAAAGGCGCCGGGCTTTTCCCCGCACCCAATGAAATCAAGTTTGACTGCTCCTGTCCGGACTGGGCATCCATGTGCAAGCATGTCGCGGCGGTTCTGTACGGCGTCGGCGCCCGTCTGGACACTTCTCCGGAGCTGTTTTTCACGCTCCGCGGAGTCAACATGATTGATCTCATCGGTCAGGTGGCTAAAAAAGAAACCGAAAAGCTGCTGCGCAAACAACCCGGGAAATCCGACAGAATCATCCGGTCTTCCGATAACCGCCTGTCCGATATCAGCGCGCTGTTCGGTGTTTCACTGGCTGCAGATGCCCCGCCCGCCGTATCCGCAAAAGCCCCGAAATCCACCAAACAACCCCGGAAAGTCGCTGGTAAAGCAAAAAGTCCAAAGCCGAAAAAGAAACCATCGCCAAGGACATAAAATTGAAGAGAGCCCAATAAAGTAAGAATTGATAATTGACAATATCTTACTTTTTTACTATTCTTGATACTAAATTTTCTGTGAAAATTCAAAAATCACCATGAGGCCGTACAATGGAATCAATCGTAACACGGGTTACTTCAAAAGGGCAGGTTGTAATTCCCAAACAATTACGACAAAAATATGCCATTGTTCCAACCACTTTAATTCGCTGGATTGATAAAGAAGACGGCATGCTGATGGTTCCCGAAACGCGCGACCCGATCCTTGCGGTTCGAGGTATGCTGCAGGGCTCAGGCCTCTTAAAAGCCTTCAAAGAAGCAAAAGCGGAGGAAAATGAGCGGGAGAATAAAAACGCTGCCAGGCGGAAATCGGTATGTGCTGGATAGTTTTGCGATAATCGGTTTTCTGGAAAATGAACTGTTTTCCGATCAAATTGAAGCACTTCTTCGTCAGGCCCAAAAAGATCGAGCTGTTTTGTTTTTACACTGTATTCACCTGAGTGAAGTTTATTATATTATATTGCGTGAAAAAGGCCAGCAGTTGGCAGATTTGGCATATGACCGTATTAAAGCCCTTCCTGTTATAATCATCGAACATATCGAAGAGAGACTGCTTAAAAAAGCATGCTCCTTCAAAGCCACGTTTCCGATTTCGTATGCCGATTCCTTTGCTGCCGCTCTGGCCGAAATAAACCACTGCCAGCTACTTACCGGCGATCCGGAATTTGAGCCCCTCGAAAAAAAAGGCCTTATCCGAATTGCATGGCTTGCTTCCAAACAAACAGAATAACCAACACGCCATTTTTTCATTGTATCAGCCCATGAACCGCAGCCGAAAACAGCTCAACTTACCCTAACTCAATGATTTTGATCCGGGAATTGACATTATGCCAAACACATGCGTATCCACGGAATTTGAACAAAAACTCCTGGACTGTCTTCACGGCTGGGAACGTGTTTCGCCAACGCGGGAAGCTTATCTGAATGCGGCAAGGGAATTGACGATGTGGCGATCCGACCACAATCATCCCGGACTTTGGGCATTACCGCCGCTCATGGTGACGGCAACCATCGACGATGGCCTGGGTCATGGTCTTGAAGTGATCGAAAAACTGGCCGAGGCAGCAGGGGTGCGGATTCATTCCCTGGGCCTGCTTCAGTCTCCGGAAAGTATCAGCGAAGCCTGCCGGAAACTGAACCCCCGTTTTCTGGGGCTGACGGTTCTGCAGCTTGATTCGGACGATTGGGTTGCGGAAATTGTCCGTGGGCTCCCTCCATCGACCCTGCTGATTGCCGGAGGCCCGGCATTTCAATATGACGAGGACTTTGCCCGGCGCACCGGAACCCACGTGGTAGTGAAAAATGGCGTCGCATTTCTGCAATTTCTGATGAATTGGGATGCACGGCCCGGAAAGATGAACTTGTAACCGGGCATGGCCATAGCGTTCTGGGCCCCTCCCAAGAATGAAAAAGATATCTTCTCCCTTTGGGAAAAGGGGATCGAGGGGGATTTTTCAGCAGGGTAGCCGTCAGCCAAGAGATCTTTTGGCCCCCCCTTTCCAAAGGGGGGAATTTATTCATTCCATGAGAAAAGGGTCGCTCCCAGAATGAGGCACACAACCGTCGTTGCCGATAGAATCATCACTTCCGGCATGACATCGGAAAGGCCTGCCCCGTCATTCATGATTTTTCGCGCTGCCGTCAGAAGATGGGTCAGGGGAAAGGTGGCGGAAATCCATTTGACCCATTGGGGCGCGCCTTCAATGGAAAACCAAACCTCGGACAAGAACATCATGGGCCAGGAGATAAAATTCAGGACCCCGCTGGTGAATTCCTCGCTGGTCCCCCGGGACGCCAGGACAAGGCCCATGGAAGTCAGGCTGAGACATCCCAGGAAAAAGACCACGGCCAGATCGAAATAAGAACCCGCCACCTCGAAAGATAAAACGATATCGCATCCGACCCAGACGACGATCAGGGTGAACATGAGCAGGAATATCCGCGAGAGCATTTGTGCGCTGAGGTATTCCATTGCCGTAAGAGGCGTTGCCTTCAGGCGCTTTAAAACGCCGTTTTTCCGGTACCGTACCACCACGTATCCGACTCCCCACAACGCGCTGAACATCATGTTCATGCCCAGAATGCCGGGAAAAAGCCAGTCGATATAACGAATTTCCTTTCCCTGAATCACCCGTCGGTCCAATTGTTTCCCGGCATCTTTGGGCTGAAGGGATGCGATCAGCAGCTTTTCCAGAATATAGCCTTTGGGAGAAGACGCATTGGTCCAGTAGGCATAAGGCGCTGTTCCCTGCTGAATCAGAAGATCGATTTTGTGCTGTTTCAACAGCAAAAGCCCAGCCTCCAGGGACGGAACGCCCACAAATTCGACATATCTCGATGCTTGAAAGCCTTCGGGAATTTCAACCCTGTGATGAATGATCGTGGGGGTGTCAACGGGGAACACCCCTGCTTTGTATTCCGAAAAGGATTTTCCGCCGAAAATAATGGCAAACCCGGCAACAATCAAAAAAGGAAACAGGAAATTCCAGCCGAATGCCGCGCGATCCCGGAAAAACTCCATATTTCTGGCGGCAAACATGGCCCACAGACGTTTAAAGCGCATCCGTTACTCCCGCAGTTGCCGGCCGGTTAATTTGATAAACACGGTTTCCAGATTCTCCTCCGGGCAAGGCTGGCCAGTACCGTCTTCACGGCAATACTGGCCGATCAGATCCGCTACGGTGCCGCGGGCAATGATGCGGCCATAATCCATGATCGCAATTTCGTCGCAGAGCAACTGGGCCTCTTCCATGTAATGGGTGGTGAGAATGATGGTTTTTCCCTGAGATTTGATATTCAGCACGATGTCCCAAAGATTTCGCCGGGCCTGAGGGTCCAGGCCCGTTGACGGCTCATCCAGAAAGAGCAGTTCCGGCTGGTTCACCAGAGCCAGGGCCAGAAGCAGACGCTGGCGCTGACCCCCGGAAATCCGGTCATTGTACTGATTTTGAATGTCCAGAAGATTGCACATTGCCAGAAGGCTGTCAATATCGGCCGTCTTGTGGTACAGTTTCTGAAATGTTTTCAGGGTTTCCCGGACCGTTAAAAAAGCCAGCAGGGCCGTATGCTGAAACTGAATGCCGATTTCCTCGTTGAAATCGTTGGTTCTGGGACTTCCCTTGTAATACACATCGCCGGAAGTTGCGGAAAGGATGCCTTCCATCATCTCGATGGTGGTGGTTTTGCCGGCGCCGTTGGGGCCCAGCAGTCCGAAACAGGTTCCCTTTGAAATGGCAAAGCTGACATCATCAACTGCTGTAAGGGATTTGTAGTTTTTTTTAAGATGCCTGACTTCCAGAAGCGGGGTCATGGGCATGTGAGCGGTGTTTGGTTGTGAATGAATCGTCATGTTGTCGCAGTTTATGAAAAACCCCTGCTGGTGTCAAGGAGGAATCCCCGCAATGGATCGGTGCTGAATCCATGGGCACCCGTTGAAATAATTCTTGACAGGCAGCCCATTTTGGATGATCAACTCGCCTGAGTAAGGATTCATGTAAATAATTGGAGGTCACACGATGAAATTGCTGTCCAAAGAAACCATGCCCCCGATCAATCCCTACATCGCCGGGATTTTTCTGGGGCTGACGCTTCTGGCGTCTTTTTTGATTCTGGGCGAAGGTCTTGGCGCATCCGGGGGACTTGCCCGGATCAGCGCCTTTCTGGAAGGCCGCATGTTTCCGGCCCATACGCAGGCCACTGAATATTTCGGGGCTTGGGGGGCAACTCCCCTGAAATATTATTCGGTCTTCATGCTGATCGGTGTCTTTATCGGCGGTCTTTTTTCCGCCGTTTTATCCCGCCGGATCAAGCCAGGTGTGGAACGCGGAAAGGCAAGCCCTTTGCGGTTGCGTCTTATTTTCGCGGCTTCGGGCGGCGTTCTTTCCGGCTTTGCCAGCCAGCTTATCGGCGGCAGCGCGTCCGACCTTGCCCTTTCCGCCGGCGCACAGCTTCTTTCCGGCAGCATCGTGTTCCTGATCTGCGTGTTTGCCAGCGGTTATACAACGGCCTGGCTGGTAAGGAGGCAATGGAATGATTAATACCTTCTTTGGTGCAAATTCCCTGGGTTCTCTCGGCGCATGGATCGCGTCCCTGGTCATCGGCGTTTTGTTCGGCGTTTCCCTGGAAAAGGCCGGTTTCGGAAGTTCGAAACGGCTGGCCGGCATTTTCTATTTCAGGGACATGGCGGTTCTCAAGGTAATGCTCACGGCCATTGTCACCGCCATGATGGGACTTTCCATCGCCATATGGACCGGCATTGTGGCCCCCGCCACTCAGATCTACTATATGCAGACGTATTACGGCACCTATGTGGTAGCCGGCCTGCTGTTCGGCGCCGGATTTGCTATGAGCGGGTGGTGTCCGGGAACCGCCGTTGTCGGTCTGGCTTCCGGCAAAATTGACGCCGTTGTTTTTCTGGGCGGCACCGTGATCGGCAGTATCCTGTTCAATGAACTCTTTTTCATCCTTAAACCGATCTGCACCTGGGGACAAAGCAGCCTTCAGGCATATGGCCAGCCGGGCCTTGCCTTTTTGAATGACAGCCTGGGCGTATCCCGGCGTATGATGATTCCGGGAATCACCCTTATTGCCGTGGCCTGTTTCTGGGGCGCGGAATATATCGAAGTAAGAAAAGGCAGGAAAGTCCTTTTTAACAGCCCTTTTCTGGCCCGGTTCAGCCTGGCGCTGATTCTGGCGGCCGGCGTTCTTTATCTGATCCCGGAAAAGCAGCCGCCCGCCGCGGAATTAAAGCCGCCTGTGATTGAAATTAAGCCGACCACTGCTGAAACGAAGCCTCCCGTTGTTGAAACGACGCCCCCAGCAGTTTCTGAGCATGCACTTCCTTCCGATGTGGTTTCGGCACCGGACCATGCGACCCCGGAAGCGCCGAATCCGGTGATTCAGGGACTGAGGCTTCCGGCCATGCTCGATACGGACTGGCTGGCAGACCACCTCACCAGCCCGGACATCCGAATCATCGATTCCAGAAATCAGCCGGATTACAACACCCGGCACATTCCCGGCTCGTTTTCCGTTTCCCCGGAAAGCTTCATTGGCGTTGTGGACGGCGTTCCCGCCATGCTGATGCCGGCGGAGATCATCGCCGCCAAATTATCCCTGATGGGAATCCAGCCAAAGGACATGATCGTTCTGGTGTATGACGGCGATAGAATCCGGAATGCCGGCCTGATCGCCATGGCCCTGGAACGGGTCGGGCACTACCGGTACGCGATTCTGGATGGCGGATTCGACAAGTGGATGGCCGAAGGCAAAACAATTGATAATACCCTGCCCCGGGTTCAGAGATCGGCTTACCCCGCAAAACCGGATACAGACAACTTCAGCGTTTCGTATGCAACAGTTCTTGCCCATGTTCAGAATAAAACCGCCCTGATTATGGATGTCGGGCCGGAGGAATATTTCACCGGCAAGATATCAGACGAAGCCCGTGCCGGGCATATTCCGGGAGCCGTCAACCGGGTTTTCAGCGCGGACCTGGCCACGACCAGTGCATACACCGGGTTCAAGCCGCTGCCTGAGCTGACCGAGAACTATGCCAAAATCATCCCGTCCCTGGATACCTCGGTTGTGGTCTATTGCCATACCGGCCATCAGGCCAGCCAGACATTTTTTGTCCTGAAGCATCTGCTGGGCTACCGGAATGTTTACTGGTACGACGCCGGCTGGACCGAGTGGGCCGCAAGGCCGGAGCTGCCGATCGAACAATGAAACGACTTTGTTCCTGTCATGGAGTGTTTATGAACCCTTATCCACATATCGATTTAATATTGGAATGATCATGCCGCCTGTAATCACGATTGTTGGCCATTCAAATTCCGGAAAGACCACCCTGATTGAAAAGCTCATTCCCGAGCTGAAACGCCGGGGATATCGCGTTGGAACCATCAAGCACGCCCATCATGGTTTTTCGATGGATCAAAAAGGAAAAGACACCTATCGTCACCGCGCCGCCGGCGCGGATGCCGTTCTGGCAGCATCACCAGGTCAGATTGCCCTGGTGAAATCCATGGCAAGGAACGGTCTGGACAGTCTGCTGCCCTATTTTCAGGACATGGATATCGTTCTGGTGGAAGGGTTTAAACAGGAAAAAAAGACCAAAATTGAAGTCTTCCGATCACAAATAAATCAAACTACGCTTTTTCCGGAAGATGACCTTCTTGTGGCAATTGTCACGGATTCCCCATATTCCGCAAGGGTTCCGGTGTTTCAATTCGAGGATATTCAGGCAATCTGCAATTTGATTGAAACTCATTCAAAGCTTGGACTTGAATAATGAGAATTGCAGAACTCTGTTCACAGCCCTTCAAAACACCAGCGAATTATTGTGACAGCAAGACAACCGTGTCGATGCCTCAAATGACGGAGCTCCATTCCTTTACGCAGCGTGCGGCAAAACTTCTTTTTGAATCTTGTTCATCACCGTGTCTTCCGCGACCGCCAGGTCATAATCCATTTGGAGCCCCATCCAGAATTGGGGTGAATTCCCAAAATATACCGAAAGTCGCAAGGCAGTATCCAGAGACAGAGATCGCTTACATCGTACAATTTCACTGATGCGCATGTCCGGCACGCGAATGGCCTTTGCCAGTTTATATTGACTGATACCCATCGGCAGCAAAAATTCTTCCTTTAATATCTCTCCGGGATGAATAGGGGGAATCCGGTTCATTTTCTGATCTCCTTAATGATAATCCACTATTTCCACGTCAAAGGCGTCATTTCCTTTCCATTTAAAGCAAATCTGCCATTGCTCGTTGATCCTGATACTGTGCTGGCCTTTTCTGTCTCCCGACAATGACTCCAATTTGTTATTGGGTGGTATATTTAAATCATCCAGCGATACGGAACGATTAATCATCCACAGCTTTTTTAATGCTGAACGCTGGATATTCTGCGGAAGCTTTTTAGAAAAAAGCCGCCAAAAAATCCTCTCGGTTTCCTTGCATTTAAAAGGCTTGATCATGACTTACCATGTCCCTGCTCGATAGTATTGTCAAGCGGTACCAATTTCCAACGGATTCTTTTCCATTGACATACAAAGCCGATCTACATAATCTTCACATCCAGCTTTGGAGATAACTATCGATATCCGGTAAATTTAATAACGGGAGGTGCTGCTGATGTTAAGAATTAAAGGTATAATATCTGTTCTTGTTGCTGTTATCTGTCTGGCCACGATCCTTTCCTTGTCGGCGGAAGCCGCCGAATCGACCCGGCTGAACCGGATACTCGAAAATAAAGTTCTGCGGGTGGGAACTCCTGGTGATTATCGGCCTTTTTCCATGCTTGACAAAACCACGGGGAAATATGAGGGGCACGATATTGACCTTGTCCAGTTGATCTGGGAGTTGCTGTAGAGTTTGTTCCAACCAGTTGGCCCAAGCTGATGGATGACTACCTTGCCGGTAATTTCGATATCGCCGTGGGAGGTATTACCCGAAACCTTGCTCGCATGATGAAAGCCGATTTCCTTCCGCCTTACGCTCCCAACGGTAAGGTTGCTTTGATAAGGAAGGCGGACAAAGACAAGTTCAGCTCCCTTGAGAAAATTGACGTTCCGGAAACGACGATCATTCTCAATCCCGGCGGAACGAACGAAAAATTCGTTCAGGCGAATATTAAAAAGGCCAGGGTTGTTGTTCACCCGAGCAATGCTGAAATTCCGGCTATGATCGCCGAAGGCAAGGGAGACGTGATGATTACCGAGGCTTATGAGGCCGTGGTGTACTCCAAAAAGGACGAAAGACTCTATCCGGCCTTTACCGACAAGCCTTTGACGAAAAAAAGCTTTATTGGATTCATGATCCAGCAGGATGATCCGCAGTTCACAAAGATCATGAACTTTTTATGGATCGACGCAAAACTCCGGGGAGACCTTGATGTTCTCTTCGATAAGTGGTTGAAATAATCCGTTGTTGGGTGTGGCGGTTATTGCCCACACCTGGATAAGGGCGGGAGGTCGGCAAAGCGACATGAAAGAAATTGTAATTAAGAAAATACAGGATTTTTTGAAAGATTATCAAACCAGTCAGAATATCTCCACCCGATGGGGAGTGCCGATAGTCGGGTTTGCCTCGGCTGATGACACGATGTTCGATCAACTGCGTTCGGTTGCGAGCCCGACTCACGCAGTTCCAAAAGATTTTCTTGCAACCGCGAAAACCGTAATCGCCTTTTTTATTCCGTTTCCAAAATCGCTGACCTGTACAAATATAAAAAACCGCAATAGTTCTGTGGAGTGGGGCGTTGCTTATATCGAAACGAACGAGCTGATTCGGCAGCTCAGCATGTATTTACTGGAATTTTTTAATTCCCGGGGATTTCAATCCCACAGCATCCCCGCCACCCATAACTGGGATGAAGAGAAGCTGATCAGTGACTGGTCGCATCGGCATATTGCTTATATCGCAGGGGTTGGCAACTTCGGTTTAAACAATATGCTGATCACGGACAAAGGATGCTGCGGGAGAGTCGGAAGTTTTATTACATCCGCAAAGATTGCGCCGGATATTCGTGCCGATGTTCCCGCCTGCCTTTTCAAATATGACGGGAGCTGCAGGAAATGTGTCCAGAGATGTGTGAATGAAGCCCTTTTTGAAGATTCCTTCAACAGGTTCAAATGCTATGACTTGCTGCTTGAAAATGTAAAAAAGCTCAGTTCCATAGGGTACGCCGACGTATGCGGCAAATGTCTCGTTGCGGTCCCATGCTCCCATATCAATCCTGTGAAGAAAAAACTCCAAGCTGAAAGCATCGATGAAGCCAGGAGTATGACATCAAAATGACAATAAGAAACGCCACGCGCGAAGATCTGGCAGCGATTGCAATGCTTGTCAGCGAATCAAATAAGGATGTCGCGGTGAAGTTCGGCTTGAACGATGGGAACTGCCCCAAGCACCCGTCGTTCTGCACGGAAAGCTGGATCGAAGCCGATCTTGCACGCGGTGAGACGTACTTCATCCTCGAAGAAGACGGTCTGCCCATCGGTTGTGTCGCATACGAGAATCCGAGCGCCGGACTCGCGTACCTGAATCGCCTGTCGGTCCTTCCATTGCATCGCAACCACGGAGTGGGCGCCCGTCTTGTTCAGCACATCGTCCAACACGCTCGGTTCGCGTCAATTCAAACCATCAGCATCGGGGTAATCGGTGAGCACACCGATCTGCAACGCTGGTACCGCAAGCTCGGCTTCAAGGACGGCGAGACCAAGCGATTCCCGCATCTGCCGTTCTCTGTAAAGTACATGTCCTATGCGCTACAAGGCGGCTAACCCTTTCATCGGGCGAACATCCACCGGCAAGCCGGCATCTGCCCCGCACATTCCAAAAATTGGACTGTATGAAAAAACGAATGGAAACGCTTGAAGAAAAGATTGCCCGCGTGGTGAAAGAGGAAGTGGCCATGGTGCCATACGATCCTTGCTGGCCGGCTGTGTTTGAGCGGGAACGCCTTCATTTGCAATCCTGCCTGCCTGCTGATTTGGTTAAGAGAATCGAGCATTTCGGCAGCACCGCCGTACCCGGCCTCTTGAGCAAACCCATTGTGGACATTCTGGTCGAGGTAACGCGTCTTGAAGAAACCAAACGTAGAATTGCGCCCATCCTCGAAGCGCAGGGGTATGACTATTTTTGGCGGCCATCGTGGGGCGATGATACGCCACCGTTCTATGCCTGGTTTATCAAGCGCGATGGGAATGGAAGCCGGACGCATCACATCCACATGGTTGAAGCCTGGTTCGAGCATTGGGACAGGCTCCTGTTTCGGGATTACCTCATTGCGCATCCAGACATTGCCCGGGAATATGGCAATCTCAAAAAGAAACTCTCCGATGCGCATCATTGTGACCGAGTTGCCTACACGCAGGCCAAGAGTGACTTCATCAGGAGGATTACTGTAGAAGCAAAACGGTACTACAACAGGCCAAACCCATAAGGCTTTTCATTTCCATTAACGATTATGCCGATCCGCATAAGATGTCGCAATAAACCGCTGGACAGGCAGAAAACAATTGGATACAAAGGAATTAACAACCCTTCGGAAAGTAATCCCAAGGCACGTTATGTGGATGAATCTAATTATTTTGGGGCTGCACTCAGATGCGTCGGGAGGTGAAAAGTGGCGGATACGATTTTCATGATTCACGGAATGTGGGGCGGGCCGTCGTATTGGGCGAACTACCGGAGCGTATTTGAGGCGGATGGTTACCGTTGTGTCGCTACGACGTTGTCTTACCACAACATGGACCCGCAAGATCTTCCAGACCCTCGTCTCGGGACGACCAGTCTATTGGATTACGCCGAAGCCCTCGAGCGGGAGATCAGGCAACTAGGCGAAAAGCCGATCGTGATGGGCCATTCCATGGGAGGTCTGCTGGCGCAGATTCTGGGCGCGCGCGGACTGGCAAAAGCACTTGTCCTGCTCACTCCCGCATCTCCTGCAGGTATCATGGCTCTCACGCCCTCAGTGATCAAGAGCTTCTGGAGCGTGCAAAAAAAGTGGGGCTTCTGGAGAAAGCCGATGCGCCAACCATTCTGCGAAGCAGTCTACTCGATGCTGCACCTGCTGCCGGAAAAAGAACAGAGGAAAACATACGAAAAATTTGTCTTTGAGTCGGGGAGGGCTGCGTTCGAGATCGGCTACTGGCTCTTCGACTCAAGAGGCGCGTCGAGGGTCGATGAGTCCAGGATTACCTGCCCCGTCTTGGTGGTTGCTGGCGCTCAAGATCGCATCACCCCTGCATCGGTCGTCCGCCGAGTGGCGAGGAAGTACAGGGCTGTATCGACCTACAAAGAGTTCGAGAATCACGCTCACTGGGTCGTAACCGAGCCTCATTGGGAAGAGATCGCAGAGTATGTGGGTGACTGGCTCAGACCACTGCGGACGGAATCTTGAACTCTCGGCTTACAAGCAGGGCCAGGGGAACGCTGCTTCGTTTCATGCGTTGTCAGTGTAGCTAAAGCGTCGATGAAGCCAAGGGCATGGCAGACGAATCAGGGCATCCAACGCCAAGGTAAGGATCACTTCAATATCCACGCCATCCTCACGTTCGAACTAACTGTTGCCATTGCTCAATTTCCTGAACTTCGTCCAAAAATACCGGCTGCTCCGGACCGGCCAGTTCATCCTGACCGACAAAAAAGCGGGGAAATCATCGGGCCTCATTCCAAAAAGACGGGTGTCCTCGAAATTGCAGCAAAACGCATGAGCTGTGTCTGCAAGATGCTTTTGCCGCAACGTCGCACGCTGGTCAGGACGGTTACCTGCAAACCGCGCACGGTAAGATCGGCCAGCAATCGACGATTAACCTCCTGATAGGGCGCGGGAGGCATGTACGGACTGCCGAGAATGGATAGTAGTGTATTTCATAATATCATATTTTTGTTATATCATATGAAACATCTAATGAGTAATGCGCAAACGCACATCCATTCCAGAGTGAACACATTTGACTTTATTTGAGAGAGTTCTGGGTATGGGTTGAGTAGAGAACGGGCAAGTTAGCCTGAAAACGAATATGACAAGCTAAAGATTTGCTTCAGGAGCTGCATGACAGCATCGAACAGCCCGCCCGGTGGCGTGCCCAGTCCGGGCGTTTTTCAGCAAATTTTTCTTTTCCCTGTTGTTCGGTATAGGGACGACGAAGCAGATCGAGCAAATCGTGAATCAGGGAAAAATCCCCTGCTTCCGCTTTGTCGATGGATTCTTGAGCCAGGTAGTTGCGCAGTACATATTGCGGATTCACGGCGTTCATTTGCAGACGCCGCGTTTCGAGGGATGTATTGTCCTTTCGCGCACGGGCGATATATCCGCGCAGCCAATGCCCGATGGCGGCCTTATACTCCCTGGTTACCTGCGCGGAAACGTAATAGGCTTCCATCAGCGGGGATATGAGGGCGTCATCGCTGATGGAAGCCAATGATTCTATGGAGGTGTCCATGGAGGAAAGCCTGCGGTAAAAAATCGTCATGTCCGTCTCGATTGATGGCAAAATAGAGAGAAGTTCGGCGATCAGCGCTTCATCCGTGTGGGGTTCAAAGGCAGATAAGCCAAGCTTTCGGGCCATCATGGATTTCCATTCCCGATGATAGCATTCAACATAAAGATCCAATGCCTGCTGCAAGGGTTTGGCATCCTCGATCAGCGGATAAATGGCGTTGGCGAGCTGCGCAAGGTTCCAATGGGCGATTTGCGGCTGTTGGCCGAAACGATAGCGCCTGCCGGCCGCATCTGTGGTGTTCGGAGTCCAGTCGGGATCGTAATTGTCCAGCCACCCGTAAGGGCCGTAATCCAGGGTGAGACCAAGAATGGACATATTGTCCGTATTCATCACGCCGTGGACAAAACCGACACGCATCCACTCCACGATCATGTCGGCGGTCTTGCGGCACACCTCCTCGAACCACCGAAGATAGACAGCCGGTGACGGATCGCCGAGATGGGGAAAATCGGTGCGGATCGTGTAATCCAGCAGTTGCTTCAAAACCTTGATGTCACCTCGAGATGTAAAAATCTCGAAACTGCCGAAACGCGTGAAAGATGGCGCGATGCGGCACACCACCGCGCCCGGCTCTTCCTTGGGATGACCGTCGTAAAACATGTCCCGTTCCACGGGTTCGCCGGTTGCAATCAGGCTTAGCGCGCGGGTGGTGGGCACCCCCAGATGAAACATGGCCTCGCTGCACAAAAACTCCCGCACGGATGAACGCAATACCGCCAAGCCGTCCGCCGTGCGAGCGTAAGGTGTGGGGCCCGCACCCTTGAGTTGCAGCGCCCATCGCTCCGAGCGTTGATTGATGATCTCGCCAAGATTGATCGCGCGTCCGTCCCCGAGTTGTCCGGCCCAATTGCCGAACTGATGGCCGCCGTAGCAAGTGGCGTAGGGGTCCATTCCCGCAAGCAGGTCATTGCCGGAAAATACTTGCGTGAACTCCCCGGATTCACAGGCCTCAACCGAAAGATCGAGCAGCGACGCCGTTTCTTCCGAGTAAGCAACCAACCGGGGAGCTGCAACCCGGGTCGGATACACCCTGGAATAGCACGCCCCCGTCACCTGACGACGCCGGTTGGCGGTCTCCGGATCCGCAGGCAGCTCACGGGTGAAACGATTATCAAAGATCAATGACGACATCGTGCCGTTTTTGGGTCGGGTATTCATGGGTTCCGTTATCTCCAAGGGTTGCCTTAACCTTTTAATTCAACAACAACTACCTGCCGGATAAAAGCAGGGATCTTCATAGCTGCCATCCGGATTCATCACATAGCAACAGCACATGTTTGTGTTTCCATTGGCATCCTTAACATCCATGGCACACGCATCCTGTTCTTTTTTTTCTATTGATTTATCTTCGTTTTCCATAGTAACAACCCTCCTTATGAATCGATGTTCGCCTGAAGTTTCATCTCAGATTCTCAGCGTCTGTTAAAAGAGATGAATCCCATATAAAACATATTTCACGCTTTATTTTTGTCAATAAACAGCGGCAAAAGATCCGTTTCCGGAACAGGGAGATCGGCGCCTTCCATTCATTTCATTTTTAACAGGATTGAAATTCAGGGGACAATGCCTGTCGTTAAAAAAACAGAGTTGTTAAACCTGATGAACTCGTAAAAAGTCAAAATTCGGACGGCTTCGTAAAAAGTTCGCAGGCAAGGCGCGCAAATCCTGAGGACCGGCGTTCCGCCTTGCGTACTTGTCGTACGCTGCAATGCGCTCGATAGTTGAGCATGTTGCCAGGCAACGCAGCATCCGGACTTTTTGCGAAGCCATCAAACCTTAACCGAAAACAGGAGGAAAGACCATGGACGAGCAATTCAAACAACACGGGGCCTTCAGTTGGTGCGAGCTGATAACAACTGATGTGAATGCGGCGAAAGTCTTCTACACCAAGTTGTTCGGATGGGACACCGAGGACATGTCAATGCCGGGAATGACCTACACCGTGCTCAAAGCGGGAAACAAGGGAGTCGGCGGAATCATGGCGATTCCGAAAGAAGCCCAGGGGATGCCGCCGATGTGGGGCGCCTACGTCACCGTCGATGATGTTGACTTGACGGCGCGAACCGCCGAAGAGCTTGGCGCCAAGCTATTGGTGCCACCCACGGACATTCCAAACGTCGGACGATTTTGCGTGATTCAAGACCCGCAAGGTGCCGTAATCAACGCCATTACGTATACAAACATGCAATAGTCCCACGGGATCGGATGCGTATGGAAGCCAGACATCTTGCCGCCCAGCCCTTTCATCGTGCGAAAGGCGGCAAGTCGACGTCTCCTCTGTGTCAGGCAATTTGCCTTCGGGAGCAATAATGGAGAAAATCGACTTTAAGAAAACGCTTAAGCATCTGTACCAACCATCGGCAAAGGATGTTGCTCGGGTCGAGGTGCCGGCAATGAACTTTCTGATGATAGACGGAGAAGGAGACCCCAACACATCTCAGGCATTCAAGGATGCCGTGGAGGTGGTGTTTCCACTTTCTTATGCATTGAAGTTCATGGTCAAAAAAGGCACACCGGCGATTGACTACGGGGTCATGCCACTTGAAGGGCTTTGGTGGGCCGATGACATGTCAATGTTTTCCGTTATTGATAAGACCAACTGGAAATGGACGCTGATGATCATGCAGCCCGATGTGATCACCGGAGAAATGGTTGCTGCCGCCATTTCGGAAGTGAGAAAAAAGAAAAATCCGGCCGCGCTTGCAAACGTCCGCTTCGTGGCATGGCCAGAAGGGGTTTGTGCACAGATCATGCACATAGGCCCCTTTACCGAAGAAGGGCCGGCCGTGGCGAAAGTGCATCGGTTCATCGATGCGTGCGGATGCAAGCGCATCGGAAAGCATCACGAGATTTACCTGAGTGACATCAGGAAGGCTGATCCCGGGAAATGGAAGACCGTGATCCGGCAGCCCATGTCGCGTTATCTCTGACAATGCTCACATCTTTAAATACAACCCGCGCATTACCCAAACTCCAAACCCTGAATTCGAGCGTTGCCAATCTGTCCAGGGTAAATCTAAGCCGGCGCGAAGAAGTATTATCCATTAAAACCGTTTCGGCCAGTAATTTCTGGTCGGGTGATGCCACGACATCCAACCGAGCTGAACCCTCAGGTGCTGATTCAACCGCCACATCAAAGCTGACCGTGTAGGTGCCGGGTTCGACATCGACATACGGCCCATAGTGCAGCGCACCCGCTTCTCCCTTTTCCACGACCACGGCGCTGCCGGCGTACTCGTAGTCGTCATAGAGTTTGCCCACTTGGTGCAGCGATTCCCTTGAAGCAGGAAAACTCCCGGGAACCTCGAAACGCCTATCCCATCTGGATAGATATTTCGCCAAATTCTGCGGGAACACAAAAACCTTGAACCCCTCATATGAGAGTTTTCGAACTGGTTTGCAGTGATAGCGTCCCAGCAAATCCCAATCAACGGCTTCATCTCCTTCTTCTTCATCTTCTTGGGTGGTCAACAGAAGAAATGTCTCCCCTTGCCATGCGCCGGGACGATACCATCGGTTCGAGGATAACCAGCGATCCGGCATCGGCAACCCATGATCGATCACGATTTGACGAACGAGAAGTTTTTCGTCACTGAGAACGCTCAGGACACCTGCATTCCAAAATTTTGCATAACCATAGTGCAACCCATTTTCCAGGAGGAAATTCTTGAGTCCATCCAGAGCATTTTGGTGCTGCACAGTGATGCTTCGGTCATATTCCGAAGTATTCCCCATCTTCACAAACGCCGGGTAAGCACTTGCCACAAAGCATATTGCCACGGCCGCAGTGGAAAGCGAGACTATCGGTGCCTTGGGCCAATCCAGTTTTTGTGAGAGTGATAGTATCAACGACAGCACCAGGGAAGGCACAAAATAACGAGAGACCAAAATGGGGTCGGTCATGTCCGGCACGGTGGTAGCAACCTGCACAAAAAGCACGCCGGCAAGCGCCGTAAAAGCAAATGACGCAAGGAAGGCGACGCCGCTCCCCTTTTGCCGCAACGACGTGTGGATTGAGTATGGTATCAAACATAACAGAGCCAGGCTTGCCGCGAACCTGGCTGCTTCATAAATGCCTACTATACTCACCACTTCTCCGTCAGCGGTTGGCAGTCCGCCGAATAAGGCAAGAAAGCCTTCTGGAACGAGGGTAACGTTTCTCAGCATGTTATCATAGGAAAGCCAGCATGCGTGAGGTGGTGCAAAATCGTAATTGAATCCAGCCAAGGTAACGGCATGAAGGACAGCACCGAGCATAATGCCCGCAAAAACAATCACAATCAAATACCAACCGGTTTTTTTCCGATCGAGATATTCGGTATGAGCCAACCCCAGCATATACCAAACAATTGCAGCTATTATTGGAATACCATACGACACGATTGCACGCTGCGGATTTGACCAGAATACAAGACATAGAATGCAAAAAAGCGCAAATCCATGAAATTTTCTTTGCTTTTGGCTCGCATGAAGAAATTTGTATGAGAAAAACAGGATATAGCATGAAAAATAAACAAACACCCCATAGGATACCTGTCCGTAAAGATTCTCCGCCATGCAACCGGAGATTCCCGAAGCTACGATTGCAACGATCAATATGCGACGCGAAATACCAACCCGGGTCAGTCCCGTCAAAAACCAGACCCCGGACAGAATGAGCACTGCGGAAATCAACCCCGAAATTGCGTGTGACAGATAGCCCGCAGGCATGAATGCGAGCAGCGGGATAATAAATGTGTGCCCGAACAGGACAAAAAGATCTCCATTAACATAATTCCAATCGTGCGGAAAATACTGGCCGGTTTCGACTATCTCTCTGGCTAGCAGTACCTTGGCCGCGCTGTCTGAATGGAAGCCCGGTATATAGCCGACAAAAAGATACCAGCAAAGCAACAAGAGATTGCACGCCAGGAATAACAGCGCCAATGAAATTCCGATTTTTTTTGACAAATCAGCATGGATATTCATGGATTATTTATCTTTCAAGCCTGCGCTACCATACCATTTTCACACGGATGCTTCCAACCGAACAAATCGTCTGTTCCTTTCCTCAAACAGCAGCCCTGGGAGTTTTCGACCGCAAGAAAAGACGCAATCAATAGGGGTTACGGGCCCTCTTGATTACCTGCCGTATAACACCCCCATTTAGCAAGATCAAGGAAAAGCGCGTTTTTGCCGCGGCACTTGAATATGACCGATCGAGCCACATAGAGACTGTGATTGCGCGGTTCGATAACGGCAATGTATGGAAATACTCGCGCTATGCCACCCCGGTTCTGGAGCAGTCCCGGCACGCCCGTTCCATGTCTATTTAAGCCCTTCTTTTGACACCGGGTCAGTGCTGCGGATCGGGCCCGGCCATGGGTTCGATTTAAAAACATGAATCGCCTTCACCAATCTCTTGACAATCTGGCCTTGGATGAGGTTTATTATAATGTTAACGCATCCATTCGCGGTGGCGGCCCGATGCCTCCCGCCACGAATCGGCTTAGAGCATATATACCCCTTCCTTTGGGGTCCACCACCAAATTGGAGGCTCAGTAGATGATGAACGAGATAAAATTAAAGATAGAAGACAAGGAAAGAAGATGCTGTAAACGTGTATTTTACTCTGCCGAAGATCGAATGATTGGTTTATTTGTCTTTCCGGGATATAAAAAAAAAATATTGGAAGCCCATGTCATGAATATCAGTGTTGGCGGACTCCACTTTACAATAAAACGAAAAGAAATGATTTCACTTAAAACCGGTGATCGATTGATACTTACAAAACTAATGGGAAACTCTCCTTTACGGATTGTTACCGATGTTGAAACAGAGATAAAATGGGTGCTTGACTATCGATTAATGAAGCATGTCGGCTTTGGTTGCGAGTTCCGGAATTTGCC
Organism: Deltaproteobacteria bacterium; assembly: GCA_016219185.1. Taxonomy (GTDB): domain Bacteria; phylum Desulfobacterota; class Desulfobacteria; order Desulfobacterales; family Desulfatirhabdiaceae; genus RAAP-1. The sequence goes on along the minus strand of JACRBZ010000072.1, from coordinate 22,989 downwards.
GGACATGATACGTTCTCAATTATATAGCTTCATTGAATCGGGTTGGAGCAGTCGCAACCTGCCCGCACAATGAGTATCTTCTTGTTATTTTTGAAATTAAACATAACATGCGACCCTGAGTCCCAGACATGCTCTGGAATTAAAATCGGAAACACGTTCCCGCCATCATGGACATATCGGTCTCGGACGAGGTCAATCCGTACTTGAGGCCGAAGTCGATGTCGAAACTCTTTGAGATTGAATAGATGACCCCGCCGAGGATAAAGGCGGGGTCATTGTCCGCAGCCTTGTCCGGATTTTTCTCCACGCCGATGTTTCCGACAATTTTCAGGTTTTCGACAACATCATAGGTCGTTGCCAGAGACGCATGCCAGATGTTCTTTTCTTCATCCACCTTGTTTTCGTTTCCGATGTATCCTAAGGTAAGCAGCGTGCAGCCACGCAGGAAGGATTTTCATACCCATGATCAGGTGTTCCGGATGAATAAAAATAACTTGACTGCGGTTGTCGCATAGTTTATTAGAAATATAAAACAAATTTTGGATCAACTAAATAAATTCGTGGGCACAATGATAGCATCCGCCAAAGATCAAACAGTGGAAAAGCCTCTAACCTCAACCATGGAGGACTATCTTGAGGCAATTTTCGATCTGGACACAGAAAAAAAAGTGGTCCGTGTCAAGGACATCGCCAAGCGGCTGGATGTCAAAATGCCCACGGTAACCAGTATGCTCAGGTCCTTGAATGACAAGGGGCTGATCAATTATGAAAAATACGAATATGTGGCGTTGACGGACACAGGGGCCGATGTCGGCCGCGAAATGCGTCGCAGGCATCAGGCGTTGTTCAGGTTTTTGACGACTATCTTGAAAATTGATGTAAAAACCGCAGATGCCGAGGCGTGCAAGATGGAACACAAGCTCAGCATTAACACGTTGGAGAGCCTGACCGATTTCATGGAATTCATCCAGACCTGCCCGCGAACCGGAGGCAGTTGGCTGCACTATTTTGAAAAATATCGCAATATCGGACATAGGCCTGAAGAATGCAATGGTTGCGCTGAGGTTATTTGTTGTGATCTTGATCCCAAGGATCTCAAGTGTAACAGGATGCCGGCATGACGTGCTTCGGGTGAGGTCGTCCGTATCGTTTTTGTTATAAACATTGTTGGATATTCCGTAACCGGGCGGCTGACCCGGTGTTCATGGAAACGGAATAGGACCTGAAGGGATGTCTTACGGGTTCCATGCCTTACAAATAGGCATGGAAAAAGTGAAGGCGTAACTCGATTTTGAAAAGAATTGGGTTGCGCTTTTTTTTATGCAAAATTCCGGGCCTGATAGCCGAATGTCACAACGGATCGGATGCGAAAGTAAATCAATATCTTGTCGAAAATAAAATCAAGTGTTTCATGCCAGGCGCGGATGTGGTCGCACCTGGCGATGTATGAAGAAAGGAGATGCCAAACCCATGTGTACATTACACCAAATTGCACCGGAAAGCGTCCGGGAAATTGAAATGCCGCAAATCACGTCTTCGGACATGACCGGGCTTAAATTCTGGCAGATCGAGCATTTTTTCAGATGCCCCGTCATCGGTATGTGTCTGATGCCCTGCGAGCAAAATCAGGTGCTGAAAAAAGCGGGAATTTCCATAAAAAACAAAAGCCCTTACGATGTTCACGAAACCATAGTAGCCTGCGCGGAATCCGAAAATCGCCTGTCTCAAAAAGTGGATCGCCTTTTGAATCACAAATTCGGCAGTCGTGCGGCAGTACTGCATCCGTTGAGTGAGCAGGAATTCATGAACTGCTGGAAAGCCGCTTTCGAAGCCGGACAATACCTGGCGGAATTCTGGGCCGCGGTCAGCAGGCGCGATTTGTCGGTTGTGTCCAGAAAGGAAATTTTCGGTGCCATCCATATGGCCATGCACGCCAATGCCGATCAATCGGCCCATGCGACCCGCCGTCTGGAGCAACTGAAAAGCAAGGCGATCGAACAGAATCGGAAAAACAAGGAAATCAATCTGGACCGTCGGGCCTTGCAGGAGGAAAACGAAGCGCTGAAGCGCATGCTTGGGGAGGCAAAGAGCAGTCTGCTCGGCGCTGAACAAGAGAAGGAGCGCATGGGAAGCGAACCGGCTATTATGAAGATGCACCGCCACGTGATGGCACTGGAACAAAAGAATCAACGGCTTGGCGCGACCCTTGCCGACCATGTCGGGCAACTCAAAACCAAAGACCGCGAGCTGCTGTCGCTGATCGAGCACATTGCCCGGATTTCAAAACAATTGGAAGATCAGAGACAATCGGAAACCCAGTTCAGGAAAGAGGCTCAGGAAACCTTGCGCACCTTCATTGAAATGAACCGCTGCGATGCCGGTTGCCCGTCATTTGACTTGTGCAGCAAGCGCGTGCTGATCGTCGGCGGCATCGCCCGCATGGAAGCGCTCTACCGTCAGATCATCGAAAACAACGGCGGTGTTCTCGAATACCATGACGGGTATATGAAGGGCGGCGCAAAACAGCTTGAGAGCAGCCTGAAGCGCTCGGACATCGTGCTCTGTCCGGTCAACTGCAACAGCCACGCAGCCTGCACCCTGGTCAAAAATCTTGGGAAAAAGCACAACAAACCCGTTCACATGCTGGCAAACTTCAGCCTGAACGCTGTCTCGCAGGTAATTAGCACAGGCGGCGCCAGGCAGGCTGCCGGGAATTGATGGTCCAGTCGGGACCTGTAACCTCATTACAACAGGAGAAAACATGAACAAAACATTTCATATCGAATTCAAAAAGAGCAACGGCAACCTGCATGTCCAGCCCAATGGTGATTTTGACGGCGCGTCGGCCTGGGAACTGCTCAACTTACTCCATGATCAGTACAGGGGGCAGGGCAATGTCTTTATCGATACCAGCCGCCTGCGGCAGATCCACCCTTTTGGTTGCAGCACATTCAAGTGCCGACTGAACCGGAAACAATTGCCGGCCGACAGACTTTATTTCAAAGGGAAAAACGGGTTTGAATTGGCGCCTGATGGAAGCAGGGTCATTGTGCCTCCGGAAAAGAAAAAGCATCGTTGCACCGGAAATTGCGCCAATTGTTTGTGCAAAGGAAAAGCAAAACCGCATTAACCCCGATAATACAATATTCTGAGGATCGATTATGAAAAATGAGAAAGCGGCTGTGCGTGGAAATATCCGCATTCAGGATTTAATCAAAAAGGGGTTCACAATCTGAGGAAAAGATGATCGACAACCTGTCTTGTCAGGATCTGCGGAGACGGCTGAAAACCCTTGAATCCGAGTTGCAGCGGTCCCGGGAAGAAAAAGCCAGTCTGGATTCCATCCTCGATGCATTTATCGAGGGTTCGCAAAGCGTTTTGAAGTACCAGGGATTTACCGACACCGCCCGGTCCCTTTTTGAACTCTGTAAAAAACAGATCGGTGCCCGGTCCGGTTACGTTGCCTTGTTAAGCGAAAATGGAACTGAAAATGAGGTGTTGTTTCTGGATTCCGATGAACTGCCTGGTACCGTCAATTCCGAGCTGCCCATGCCGATGCCGGACCTGAGAGCACCGGTATATACCTGCGCGGAACCGGCATATCACAATGATTTTAAACACAGTGAGTGGATGAAATTCATGTCCCATGGGGATATAAATCTGAAAAACGTGATGTTGGCCCCCCTGGTTCATGATGGAAAGGTCGTGGGATTATTGGGGCTGGCCAACAAATCATGCGATTTTGATGCCAGGGATGCACGGATTGCGTCTACATTTGGAAAACTGGCGGCCATCGCTCTGCGCGAAGCCAATCGGGAAGTGGAGCATGAACGGTTGACGACAGCGATAGAACAGGCGGGTGAGAGCATTGCCATTACCGGTCCCGATGGCACCATTCAATATGTCAATCCGGCATTTGTACGCGTTACCGGCTATTCACAAGAGGAAGCCATCGGACATAACCCGCACATCCTGAAAAGCGGCGATCATGACCAGTTTTTCTACGGGGATCTGTGGCGCACGATTCTGTCCGGGAAGCGATGGACGGGTCGTTTCATAAACCGGCGTAAGGATGGAGTCCTCTATACTTCGGAATGTGCCATTTCACCGGTAAAAGACAGGGATGGCGGCATCTTGAATTTCGTTTGGATTTCAAGAGATATCTCCAATGAGGTGGAACTTGAAAAACGGATGGCTCAGGCCCAGAAAATGGAAGCCCTCGGCACCCTGGCTGGCGGGATCGCCCATGATTTTAATAATATCCTTTCCGGGATCATCGGTTACGGCGAAATTATGGAGATGTTTTCATTGCCCAGGGACAGCAAGGCCCAGAAGCCACTGGGTCAGATGCTGAAGGCGGCTTATCGTGCCAGGGACCTGGTGCAGCAGATTCTGACCTTTTCCCGCCAGAGCGAACATGAAAAAAAACCGATGTTCGTGACCGTGGTGATCAAGGAGGCGCTGAAACTCATCAGGGTCTCGCTGCCCACCACGATCTCAATAGACAGCCATCTGGCTGCTGATTGGGACACGGTTCGGGCTGATGCCACCCAGATACATCAGCTCATCATGAATCTTTGTACCAATGCAGCCCAGTCCATGACCGAAAAAGGAGGTACGCTGCGGGTGAGCCTGGTCCGCCATCGACATATTCCCGATCAGGATCCATGCCTTGCTGAGCTGGCAGCCGGCGACTATCTCCAGATCGATGTGGCGGACACGGGCATGGGCATACCGGCGAACATCATGGAACGGATTTTCGACCCTTATTTCACCACAAAGGAAAAAGGCCATGGAACCGGTCTGGGGCTGTCTGTGGTGAAAGGGATCGTGCTGGACCACGGGGGCGGTATTACGGTGCAAAGCGAGGTGGGGGTGGGGACAACCTTCCGTGTTTATCTGCCTAGTGCTGCCGGTCAGCCGGAGGATCACAGCCTTCCCTTGCAGGCGACCATGCCTTCGGGGGAGGGCAGTATCCTGCTGGTGGATGATGAGGTGGATCTGATTGATATGGGTAAGGTGCTGCTGCATTCTCTGGGATATCGGGTTGTGGCAACTCACAGCAGTACGGAGGCGCTGGAGATATTTCGGCGGGATCCGAATGGATTTCATCTGGTGATTACCGACCAGACGATGCCCCGGATGACCGGTCTTGAGCTGGCCCGGGAGATACGGGGAGTCCGGCCGGAGATACCCATCATCCTCTGCTCCGGTTACAGCCCCCAGATAACGCCGGCAAACCTCCAGTCCATCGGGATACGGGCGTTTCTGCGCAAACCATTCAGTTCGCTCCGGCTGGCGCAGTTGGTGAATCAGGTCCGAACCCAGGCCTGAAAGAATCCCCCACGGTTGGCGACAATCCGGCTGCTGGCGTCGCAAGAGCCCGTCAGTAGCCTCTGAAAAATGGATGACAGTATGCAACAATCACCCCGGAATACGGAAACTCCCAAAAAGATGACGATCCGTCGAATTCTCGACCGGATCGCGGATGTGGACACAAGCTATAAAGTGCTGGCCTGTTTTTTTATCCTCTCAATTTTGCCCGCATGCCTGAATCTCTATGTTCTGGATCGCTTTCCCATTCATAAGATTATGCCGTTTGCCGGATTGTACCTGGTCCTGATGATCGTCATCCAGTTTCCGGCCTGTAACCTGATCAGCCATCTGCTGGTGCTCCGAAACCTTTCAAAGGTCAATGCATACTGCCGGCAAGTCAAAAAAGGGATGTACCATGCGAGCTTTGATCTTCCTCCGAAAAACGGGGATGAAAACGACTTCCTCAGGGCAAAGTGTAACCTCTACTGGATGGGGCAAATCATCGCCTCCCGAGAGCAAAAACTGATCACCGCCCATGATGCATTGCGTATTTCCCAGGCAAAGGTCATGGAGAGTATCGAATACGCCAGCCGGATTCAGCAAACGCTGCTGCCGTCGGAGTCGGTTCTGAAGGCGGCATTTCGGGATCATTTCGTCTGGTGGGAACCCCGTGACGTGGTGGGCGGTGACACCTATTGCGTGGCTGAAGACCGGAACGGGTATTTTGTCGCAGCCATCGACTGCACCGGCCATGGCGTTCCCGGCGCCTTTATGACCCTGATCGTTCATGCCTTGCTTGAACAATGTCTTCGGTCCGAAATCAGCGATGATCCGGCGTTGGTGCTGTCGCAAATGAACCGTCGGCTGAACGCTTTTCTCCATCGCGGTGATGCAGCCGACCCTGTTGATGACGGGTTTGATGCGGCAGTTTGCCACATTGGCAGGCGGTATGATCGGATGGTTTTTGCCGGCGCCGGACTGCCCCTGTATTACGAATCCGATGGCGAGATACTCGAAATCAAGGGGGATCGTGCCGGAGTCGGAGACAGCCGGTTTCCGGAAAACACGCGCTATACCAATCATATCATTGATCTGGCCGATATATCCAAAATATATCTGTCAACGGATGGCGTTATCGATCAAATCGGCGGCCCGAATCGGTTGCCGTTCGGAAAAAAACGGTTCAAACGCATATTGGGCCGTGTTCATGCGCTCTCGTTCGCCGAACAAAAAAAAGCGTTGTTGACGGCCTGGCGAGGTTATGCAGGCGATGAAAACAAAAGGGACGATCTGACGGTATTTGGTTTTTTCCTGCCGCCATTTTCAGGAGAATAATATGCGACTCGATCATTTGAAACGGCTTTATGAAGAATTGAAAAGCGATGGCATCATCTTCAGCTTCAGCGGACCGCTGTCCCAGGTGATTCTGGAAAGCATCGGGGAAACCGTCCGAAAAAAGATGCAGATGGAGTCAACCGGGTTCGGGACCATACAGCGGGTTTTTTCGATTCTTGTGGAACAGGCCCAGAACATACTCAGTTATTCGGCCGAAATCACCCCAGCGGCAGGTGACGGGGATGAAACCATACGCTCCGGGGTTCTGGTGCTCGGATTCGAGAAACCGCACCATTATGTATGCTGTGGAAACTATATTTCCATGGAAAAAGTCGAATCGCTCAAACAGGAGCTTTCCACAATCCGGGATCTGGCACCGGACGCTCTTCAGAAACTTTACAGAAAGAGGCGAAAGGCAGATCCACCGTCCGACAGCATGGGAGCCGGCCTGGGCCTGATCGAAATTGCCCGCCGTTCCACCGGGCCCGTGGCCTTCGATATCCAGCCCATAAACGCACGTATCGCCTTTCTTACCGTTAAAGCTGTAATTTAGGAATCTGACATGTTCTCCTTAAATATTAATCCGACCAAATCTTCGCCTTATGTCCGGTTCGACCCGGATGCCTGCGATTTCGTCATCCAGGGCGAATCCTATCCGGAAAATGCAGCCGCTTTTTATGAACCGGTCTTAACCCGTATCGGACAATGGCTGAAAGTGTCGGACCGAAAAGAACTGAACGTCGAATTTGAGCTGCGCTATTATAACAGCAGCACATCCAAGGCGATCATGAACCTGCTGGACCTGTTGCAGGCGGCATCTGAAAATGGTTGGGATATCGATGTCTCGTGGCGCTTCCATGCTGAAAACGAAATTATCAAGGAAAGCGGGGAAGAATTCCAGGAAGATTATGATCTTCTGGATATCCGGCTCATCGTCATTCCAATGCAAGGGTGAATCAGATGGTTACACACGATTTGTTCCATACCGAGATGAAAGTGATTGAAAATGCACGAAAAACGCTTGAGCAAGGCCGCATTGCCGTGGGTTCGTCCGCGGAAGAGTATGAACGGCTGCTTGAAAAATACACCAAGCTGTTCAAACAGGCGCGTCGCCTGATCAAATTCAGCGACCGCATGCAAAATGACTTGAACCGGCTCAATCGACGTCTATATTACAGCGAGGTCAAATATCGCAATATTTTTGAAAACGCCATCGAGGGTATTTTCCGAAGTGATCCGTCCGGGCAACTGATCGAGGTCAACCCGGCCATGGCAAGGATATTGGGATACGCGTCCCCGCAGGAGATGGTGCACCGGCAAAATGATCGTTGCACATTGCAATGGCAGGAGGGGTATCAGGCACTTCTGGCAACCGTCCGGCAATGCGGTGAACACCGTCGATACCAGACCGAACTGATCCGCAAAAACGGCGATACGATATGGGTGGAGTTTCAAGCGCAGCCCTTTTATGCCGAATCCGGTATCATGTCGCACATCGACGGTCTGCTTTCGGATATCACCGAAAAGAAAAGACTGTATGAAGAACTCACCCGACTGGCCCACAGGGATGAGCTCACGGGAATTTTCAATCGCCGGCGTTTTACGGAAATCCTTCATCAGGAAATCCGCAGGGCACGCCAGGGGAACGGCACCCTGGCTCTCATCATGATCGATGTCGATTTTTTTAAATCCGTCAACGATCGCTTCGGACACGACACAGGAGATAAGGTGCTCCAACGGATAACGGCGGCCTGCCAGAATGTGCTGCGTGGAAAGGATGTCTTCGGTCGCCTGGGAGGCGAGGAATTTGCCGTGATCCTGCCTGAAGTGAATCAAGCCGAGGCGGAACAGATCGCCGAAAGGTTACGTCAGAGCGTGGAATCAGAAGCCATCCGCGCATGCCGGGAGACGATTCACATCACGATCAGCATCGGCATGTGCCATCTCGGCGAGGGGTTCACCGGCTTGAGTGCGCTGCTGAAAGCCGCTGACAAGGCTTTGTATCGGGCCAAACAAAAAGGTCGCAATCAAGTTTGCATTTACTGATTTTGCCGTTACATCGATGCGGGTGTCTTCGCTTTCTTTCCTGCAAAAGGACACGGGTCATGCTTAATCTTCCGAGGCAAAGGCAAGACTGGCCGAGGAAAGAACAACCAGGACCGAGCCGATATTGTGAACAACCGCTCCCATAATCGGGGTCAGGAAACCAGTCCCACTGGCCACAACCGCCACAACGTTGAAAAGCATGGCAAAGGCGATGTTCCATTTGATGGTTATCAGCATTTTTCGGCTCAATCGAATCAAAAACGGTATCTTCGAGATGTCGTCGTTCATCAGTGCGACGTCGGCGGTTTCCAGTGCAACGTGGGTTCCGGCGGCTCCCATGGCAATTCCAACATTGGCCGCTGCCAGTGCCGGGGCATCATTAATACCGTCTCCAACGAAGATCACCGTATTTCCGGCATCCTGAAACTCGCCGATTACCTTGAGCTTATCCCGCGGCTTCAATTCCGACCAGGCATCGGCTATTCCAACCGAATCAGCCAGGAGCCGTACCGATTTTTCATGGTCACCGGACAGGATGCCGATCCGTTTCATGCCTAAAGATTTCAACTGCACAATATTTTGATGTGCAGTTTGTCGTACGTGGTCTGCAACGCTCATCACGCCAATCGGTTGTCGTTCCTCGTAAATGACGAGCGGCGTGGCGCCATTTTCCTTGAAAGCTTCCAGATGGTGGCGGAGGTTCACGGGTAACTGCAAACTTCCCCCGCCCAGATAGGCACTGCCGACCTCAATCAACCGCCCATCAACCTGTGCGCGGACCCCGAGACCAATTTCGGTAAACATCTCTTCCGCATGATGGATTGTTACCCGTGCATAGTGAGCAGCTTTCAGGACAGCTCTGGCAAGGGGATGCGTGCTGTGCTGTTCGACACTGGCCGACCTTGCCAGAACCTCATCCGTGCTGAAACCTTCGACAGTGACAATGCCGTCAACGCGTGGCTTACCTTCGGTTAAGGTCCCGGTCTTATCGAAGAAGACGACATCGGCCCGGCCGGCCTCTTCCAGAAAAACACCTCCCTTTATAAGAACGCCGGCTCTTGCCGCCCGTCCGATGCTGGCAATGATGGCCGTGGGAGCAGCAAGAATGAGGGCGCAAGGGCATCCGACAATGAGTACGGCAATGGCCCGGCTCACATCCGTGGTTACCCACCAGGTGATTCCCGCGCTCATCAGTATCGCGGGGGTGAACCAGCGGGCGTACCGATCGACTATCCTTACGGATACAGGCTTGTGCGCCTCGGCTTCCACGACCAGCTTTATCACCTTGCTCAGGGTGGTATCTTCACCAATGCGAGTTGCCTCCATTTCAATGACCCCGTTCTGATTCAGCGTGCCGGCGCAGAGGGAATCGCCGATGCTCTTTTCAACGGGGATTGGCTCGCCGGTCATGGACGACTCGTCAATCGCCGTTATCCCTTTCGAGATGTGCCCGTCTACCGGGATGCGCTCGCCAGGCTTGACCAGCAACAAATCGCCGACCCTTACCCGTTCCAGCGGGACAGTTTTGGCCTGCCCCCCCGCCATTACCGTTGCAGTATCAGGGGCCATGTTGATAAGACTTTGGATTGCCTTACGTGCCGATTCGCTGGTTGCCTGTTCGATGAGCGACCCGAGCACCATAACGAAACTTACCACCGCAGCGGATAGAAACTCGCCTTGAATCACGCTGGAGATAACTGCCAGGCTCACCAGTTCATCCACATTGACCCGGCGCTCCAGAAGCCCTTTCATCGCACCCCAGATGATGGGAAGGCCATTGAGTGCAGCAGAACAAACCGCAAAAACCGTGCATAAAAACTCCGGTGAAGCGCCGCTTTTTCCCCAAAAGAAGCTGGCAAGAGCCAATATTCCTGCTAAGGCAATCCTCTGGAACTCTTGGGACTTGATCAATTCCCGGTAAACTCCCTGATGAGAGAAACGTCCGATCATATACCTGTCTCCTTTTGGGTCGTCATGATTTTAAAATGTCGCCAATCCAGGGCCGGTTATTGAGCCGCTTGGTGTCCGTTTTTTCCCGCCAGATAAGGTTGTCGGATAGGCGCATCGGCAGCTCTTCACAAAATCGTCTTTTGATCGGATGAAGAGAATATGAAAATGAGGGTCTACTTCAAATCAGGCGGTTTCTGCCAGGGCCGCGATCAATTTTTTCCGCAACCCCTCCAGTTGTTTGGACTTGAATGCTTTTCTGGATGCTTCCAGTACCTGGATGGTCTCCATCAAAGTTTCCTTCAGTTTTTGCCGGCAGGGGCACGATGAAGAACACGGATGCAAAGCCGGGCTGTCACCGCTTTGCTTCAGGCAGCCAAGAAGATTTGCATGATTTCCGATCATCACCTGTATGTCTTCGAGGTTTTTGGTCAATAAGTCGAAAGCCGTCATTTGTCATTGTCCTGTTTTATGTGTGTTTCCGTGAAATTCTTGCCGGCGCAGCCCTGACGGTTGCCGGCACAGCCGCGGCTCATGAGAGGGATCACGAGCCGCGGCGCCCGGCTGTCTTGCCTGTTTTCCAATGTTTGGAGTTTTCCCGAGCACCGGAACTTCATGCTCCAGGCGTGCTCTGGAATTAAAATCGGAAACTCATTCCCGCCAATACGGACATATCGGTTTCGGACGAAGTCAATCCGTACTTGACGCCGCAGTCGATGTCCAGATTCTCTGTGATGGAATAGATGAGCCCTCCGAGGATAAAGGCCGGATCATTGTTTGCAGCCTTGTCCGGATTCTTCTCCACGCCGATGTTTCCGACAATTTTCAGGTTTTCGACAACATCATAGGTCGTTGCCAAAGATGCATGCCAGATGTTCTTCTCTTCATCCACCTTGTTTTCGTTTCCGATGTATCCTAAGTTCAGATGAAACGCCCAGGGAGCGACTTCCTGCGAACCGATGAAAAACAGTTGATATCCGGTTTTACCGGTGCCAAGTCCTTTTTCATCATCACCGGTCGGAAGGGTTATACCCGGCTTGAGCGCCAGGCCCAGTCCGTCTTTTTCGAAAAACCGCCATTTGACCTCGAAAACCGTGTCCGATATGCCTTTTTCATCGTAGACAGTGAATCCGTCTTCCTCGACTTTCCCCCACTGGTAGGGCAGGGTGAGCACAAGATCAACGGTATCGATAACCCCGTAGGACAATGTGGTTCCAACCTGCCACCCTGTTGACTTCACAGTGATGTCAGATACGGTTTCCTCATCACTGTCGTACTGGCCGTTCAATTCAAACTGAAAATTTCCCTTCCCCTGCGTACCCGCATCGTCCGTAATGAGCGGATGCGCGGCCCAGACCGTTGCCGGTGACATCAACATTCCAATCAGTAATAACTTTCCGATAAATCTCATGAAAACCATTCTTCGGGTCTCCTCCTTTTATGATTGCTTGATTAACGGTCCAAATACATCGAATCCTTGCAAGCGCAGCCCTGACAGCCGCCTGCACAGCCGCATCCGTCATTCTTGCCCGTCCCAGATATCAGAAAGGTTCGATAGAACGATCTTCCCGCCATGACAGCCACAATGACAACGATTCCAATAACAATGATGATTTCCAACATGAAAGCCTCCTATTTCCCGATGCCAAGCAGGCTGCCCGCTTGAAAGACGATCACGGTCAACACATAGGCCAGAAGCGTGAGTCCTCCAAGCTGTAACAGTGCCCAGCCCCACGAGTTGCTCTCCCGCTTCGTTACGGCGATGGTTGCCATGCACGGCGCGCTGATCAGGCAGAAGAGCATGATGCAGAAGCCGACCAATGGGGTATAGGTACTCTTGAGTTTGTCCCTGAGCGTTTCGGATTTCTCGTCCGCCTTACCCACGGAGTAGACAATACCCATCTGGGCGACAAAGACCTCCTTTGCGGCAAACGCGCCGATCAGCGCGGTGCCGATTTTCCAGTCAAATCCCATCGGCTTCAGAACGGGTTCCATGGCATGCCCGATGCCGCCGGCGATGCTGTTCCGAAGCTTCGCCTCCCCCTCTTCATTGTCAATGGAGGCAAGCTGATCGGTCTTTTCTTCTCCTGCATTCCCGGTTTGAATGACTTGCCGCGCCATTTGAAAACGTGCGGACTCGTCATCGGGCAAACCGGGGAATATCGTCATGGCCCACAACAGAATGGAAATGCCGAGAATGATGGTTCCGGCTTTCTTCAAATAGAGCCAGCTTCGTTCCCACATGTGGATCAGTATGCCCTTTAGGGTCGGCATCCGATACGGAGGCAGTTCCATCACAAACGGCGTGGATTCACCCTTCAGGATCGTGCTTCGAAGGATTTTGGTACTGACGACGGCAAGGAGAATGCCGATAACGTATATGATCCAGAGCATGGGTGCATGCCAGGCCTGTGGAAAGAAAGCCGGGATGATGAGCGCGTAAATCGGCAGCCGGGCGCCGCAGCTCATGAGCGGAATCACGAGCATCGTCGTCAGCCTGTCCCGCCGGTTTTCGAGCGTGCGGGTGGCCATGATCGCCGGAACCGAGCAGCCGAATCCGATCAGCATCGGAATAAAACTCTTGCCGTGCAATCCGATCTTGTGCATGAGCCGGTCCATGATGAAGGCCGCCCGGGCCATGTAGCCGGAATCTTCAAGGATGGCGATGGCCAGAAACAGCAGCAGAATGTTCGGCAGGAATACGATGACCCCGCCGACCCCGCCGATGATGCCATCCGCCAGCAGAGACTTCAGCAGGCTTTCCGAGCCTTCCGGCCACCACCCCTGGACCACCCCGCCCAGCCACCCGAAAAATGCTTCAATCCACCCCATGGGCGGCTCCCCCAGGGTGAAGGTCAGTTGAAAGACGAGGTACATCAGCCCCAGAAACACCGGAATGCCCAGAACGCGGTTTGTGACCACGGCGTCTATCCTGTCCGAGATCGTATGGCGGATCTCTATGGTGGAACGTACCGCTTCCTGGCAGGCCCCGGAGATAAATCCATACCTGCGGCCGGCAATGGCGGTCTCCGGGTACTCTCCGAGAATTTTCTCGATTTGCGAAGCACTTTTCTCGATCTGATCGTTGATTTCGGAAGATGCGACCGTGGCCCGCAGCTCCTTGTCGTTTTCAAGAAGTTTCACGGACAGCCACCTGGCATCGGTTTTTCCATTGATGGAACCGCTTGCTTTGATAAGAGACTCTATCCTGGCGATCTCTTCCTCGATCTCTCGTCCGTAGTTCATCGCCGGGGCCGGGTGGTGGGGTCCCCGAATGCTGGCCCTGGAGGATAGAGCGCCGGCCCATGGCTTATCCCCGTTTGGCGTTGCTTCCGGTACCCCTTCTTTTGCGGTCAAGATGATGGCATCGAGAAGCTCATCCATTCCCGCTCCCTTGTGCCCCACGGTCTGAACGATACGGGCTCCGAAGAACCGCGATAATTTCTCGATATCGAACTCGTGCCCGCGCGCTCTGGCCATGTCGCTCATGTTGAAAGCCAGCACGAGGGGCACGCCGAGTTCCATGAGTTGAACCGCAAGATACAGGTTCCTCTCGAGGTTCGATGTGTCGAGGATATCGACAACGACATCGGGCTTTTCGTCGATGATGAAATTTCTGGCCACCAGTTCCTCAGCCGAGTAGGCGGTCAGGCTGTATGTTCCGGGCAGATCGACGATCTGCATGTCGATGTCGCCATGCCGGCGGAAACCTTCCTTTCGCTCCACCGTCACACCTGGATAATTCCCGACATGCTGGCGAGCGCCGGTTAACTCATTGAATATGGTGGTTTTCCCGGAGTTCGGGTTGCCCGCAAGGGCCACGACTATCTTGGGTTGCATGCGCTTTACTTGTCCTCCTGTTTTATATTTAACGCAATATTAGGCTTAACGTATATGTTTAGGATTGCCGAAACTTTATTGCAAAAAAAAATGACGACTTCTTAAAAATGATCCCCCCCTTTGAAAAGAGGGCCCAAGTGGACCAAAAGATCTCTTGTCTTCAGTCTGCCATCTTGCTGAAAAATTTACTTCCTTCCCCTTTTTCCAAAGGGGAATCATTTACCGCAACAACAGCCACATCCCCCTATACCGCTGGCTTTTTCAACGGCTTCCCTGCCTTCCCGAAAAGACAGCCAGGCTATGGAAATAGAACCCAGGGAATCCACCCACCCAAAACCGGTCAGCTCATAAATGAGGCTGGCTCCCAGCAGAACTCCGGAAAGGATCAAACAGATCCGGGTGCATCCCGCATCCGCCAGAATGGCCTGGGAATTCAAGGCTGTTCCCACTTTGACCTTGAAATGAATGAGTGCCCACATGGACCCGATGGATATCAGGGAAATAACGACCCCCCAGAATGTGGACTCCGGATGGTGGCCAGAATAGATATTGTACAGTGCTGTCGCCGTCAGTCCCACTGTCAGAAGGTAAAATGCCGTGCCCGTGATCTTTAATGCCCCCTGCTCGAAACGGTCCGGATTTCCGTCCGTTGATTGGCGAAGCCGGTGAATCATGTGCCAGACTCCGATTCCCGAGATTACCTCGACAAAAGAATCCACGCCGAATCCAAACAACGAAAGGGTTTCATCCTGAAATCCGAAAAAAATCGAAACCACACCTTCAAGCAGGTTATAATAAATGGTGATCAAGGCCAGCCAACTGGCCTTTTGATAGAGACGACTTATCGATGAATCTTGTGTATCCACTATGAATTTCTCCCGAGTCAGGCCACCACTGGGCAGACGACGCATCTATTACCCAATAGTTTTTCTCACTCTTCATATGATGGCTTCGTAAAAAAGCCACCAAAATTAAGCAACTACGATCTTTTGTGCCATTCCCCGGCCCAGCATGATCCGACTGCCTTTAACCGCTATGAGAAATGGTCCATGAAGAGAATTCCCGAGCACTTCAATCTCCACGCCCGGGACCAGTCCCATGGCAGCCAACCTGCCCTGGAGCCCATGACCCGCCTCCACGGAAACGAGTCGCACCCGCCTGCCTGCCTGCACGATTACCAACGGCATTGTCAGCACCTCTCAACCGGATTTAACCACCACCTACAACATTTCAATTTCGATCCCCTCGGCTTCGTCCTTCCGCAGAGAGAGATGATAGCCTTTCACCTTGATATCGATGGGATCACCCAGCGGGGCCATGCGCTCCACTTCAACCACAGCCCCGGGCGTGACGCCCATTTCGACAATCCGCCTGTTTGTTTCTCCTCGGGTATGGATTTTCATCACTTTTCCCTTTTGCCCTGGTTTCAAATCCTTCAACTTCACCATTGTCATTGCTTTTCGACCTCCTTGCTGCCTGCGTTGCCTTACTTCTTCCATGGTTATTGAGATACATTTTTCACAGTTCTCCTGTGAATCGCCCTGATCACAGTGATATCCAAATCCCGCGATCCATTTGGCCCCCCCACGGGGGCATACCTCGACGAATTCGGCAAACTGGATGAACCGCTCCAGAATGACTTTGGGAATGGAATGCTCCATCTGGCAAGCCGCTTTGTCGGCATCCGCATCTTCCACTGCGAGAATTTTGACGAAAAAATCGCGGAGGACTTCATGGCGACGGACCACATCCCTGGCAGCCGTCTTGCCGGTGGGTGTCAGGGAGATCACATCATAAGGAGCGTAGTTGATCAGTTCCTTGTCGGCAAGGGAGCGAAGCGCGCCTGTTACCGACGAATTGCCGACCTTCAGCCGCCTGGCGATATCCTTGGGCCTCACCGCCTGTTTTTCGGCGATGATGTGGAAAATGGCCTCCAGATAGTCTTCCAAGCTGGCTGTCAGCGTATCGGTCAAAGTCATTTCTCACCTCTTGGGTTGTTAAGTTTCAAAGTGACTAAACTTATACGGCATGCCGAAACTTACGTCAATCTTTTTTTTTAAAAGGCTTCAAAAATCCCTTTCCGATGGCCTCCGGCAAGTATCCCGGAAACGCCGACCGATCTTCGTTTCGGTTTCGTCAAGACGCTTTTTCCCGGTAAACAGCTTGCATCTTCCATTGAGTTGTAGGATGATAAGACCATGAATAATAAGGAGATGACCGTCTCAACCAGGCTAAACCAGCGCATCGGCTCCATAAATAGCGGACAGATTATGACGGCAGCACCAACCACAGACGGCAACAGGCAAGACGAAAAAACAGCATGCAACTACTTCTCGTACGGACAAGCGGAAATCGAATATTTAAGATGTTGCGACCGAAAGCTTGGAAAGGCAATTGACAATATTGGCATTATCGAGCGGCAGGTTACGCCCGATCTGTTCACCGCACTTGTCAAGTGTATTGTGGAACAGCAGATCTCCAGGAAGGCGGCTGAGACCGTATGGAGCAGGCTGTGTGAAAAATGTTTGGAAATTACCCCTCGCGGCATCGCGGACACCGATGTTTCCGATATTCAAAAATGTGGCCTGTCGATGCGCAAGGCGGGATATATTAAGGGAATAGGCCAGGCAACGGCCCGCGGTGAACTGAACTTTTCAGAATTAAGTGAAAAGTCGAATGATGAGATTATAAAAGCGTTGTCTTCCTTGCCTGGTATCGGTGTCTGGACGGTCGAGATGCTGTTGATTTTTTCGCTATGCCGGCCGGATGTTGTCAGTTGGGGCGATTTAGCCATACGGCGCGGCATGATGAATCTCTATGGATTAAAAGAGCTTACGAAAAAACAATTTGACCGGTATCGTAAAAAATACTCGCCTTGCGGTTCGGTTGCATCTCTATACTTGTGGGCATTGTCGGTTAAATAACACGGATGAAAATATGTCGGGTGCGGATGCCGCCGGTTACACCGACGTTATTCAAATGAGACAGGGGAGGAGAAACTTGCGGGACATACAAGATTTATTGGAAGGACTGAAACGAACACCCAACGTATTGTCTGAATTCGTAAAAACCATTCCGGAAGGAAAAATGGACTTGCGACGGGGCGAAGGCTTCTGGACGATCGCCGAGCATGTCAGCCACCTGGCTCAGGTGCAGCCGGTCATATTAGAGCGTTTTCAACGGTTCATGAATGAGGATCACCCGGAATTTGTCCCGTTCATTCCCGGCAGTTGCAAAAGCGCGCCTGTTCTTCCTCCCCGTTTGGACATGACCGCTGCCCTCGATCAGTTCGCTCGCTACCGGAATAAAGAACTGTTGCTGCTTGAAGGCGCTGATGATATGACATGGCAAAAGACAGGGGCCCACCCGGAATATGAGTACTATTCCCTCTTCATTCTGACCAGACATGTTCTGATGCATGATTACTGGCACATGTACCGCATGGAGGAGCTCTGGCTGACCAGGGATGCGTATCTGACCCGACTGGAATAGCGGATCGCGTCCGTATTGTCTCTTGAAGGAAGCAGAGAAGGTAAATATAAACAGGGGGTGACCGTGAAATGAGAACCAGCCATCAAGTGAGACGCGTCAAAGTGCCCTTTTTATGGCGGGCATGTTCCTGGCTTTGCATGATACTGCTCGGCGTATTCTTATTTAACTTGATCCTGCGCAAATCTGGCGTATCCTTCCCGATTGCGGCCGGACAGAGTACAGACCCTTTTTTCTTTGCGGCCGTTTTTGGCATTTTGATCCCGATATTGCTGCAGGTCTTTGTCGACAAGATCCTGAAGGGAATTGTCTTGAAACGGTCCTTCATGGAGATCACAAAAGAGGTTGGCCGAGATATCGCCGCCACCAGCATCGAGACTTTGATTGGCGGCGGAAGTGAAACAGACGACCGATAATCGGCCGGTGCGAAAACAAAGAAAAGTGGGGAGGAAAATTTGGCGGCGGCATGGTAGTGTAATATGAAATCGGCGGCAACTTATCGTGGGGTGATTATGAGCCTGTTTCTCCTGACCTTTTTCCTTATTTATGGCGGTACCCATCTCTATTTTTTCCTCAAAGTGAAAGCAGCGCTTTCTCCGGGAATTCTTTCTTCCCTCTTTCTGGCGCTCTTTCTGCTCTTAATGGTTTTTACGCCGGTGCTGGTCAGGATGCTGGAAAATCAGGGTCTGGAAGCTTTTGCACGCATTGCGGCCTATGCCGGGTACCTTTGGATGGGATTCATCTTCCTCTTCTTTTCCGCTTCACTGATCATCGATATTTACCATGGGCTTCTTCATGGCGCCGGATTTTTCTTTCACCGGGATTTTTCAACACTCCTTCTGGCAAGCCGCACCGCTTTAATCCTGCCGCTCGTATGGGGACTGACAACGTCCCTGTATGGTTATTTCGAAGCCCGCGACATCAGGACCGAACGGGTTGTCATCAACACGCCGAAAGTTCCGCGCGAAGTCGGAAAACTCACCATCGTCCAGATTTCCGACGTGCATCTGGGACTGATCGTCCGGAACGCGCGTCTGAAGCGGATCGTTGCCGAGATCAATGGGGCCTCGCCTGATCTTCTTGTTTCCACCGGAGACCTGGTGGATGGGCAGATCAACCGGATGACGGGGCTGGCTGAACTCTTGCAGGATATCCGGCCGAGATTCGGCAAATTTGCCGTGACGGGAAATCACGAGACATACGCAGGACTGGACCAGGCCATTGATTTTACCGAAAGGGCAGGTTTCAAGGTACTTCGTAATGAAGGATCAATTGCAGGTGGATTGGTAAATGTCGTGGGGGTTGACGATCCGACGACCGAGAGAGCCACTCATTCCCGACCGGCCCCGGAAAAGGCCATTTTGTCGAGTTTCCCCTCGGACAGATTTACCCTGCTTCTCAAGCACCGCCCGGTTGTGGATCGGGAAAGCCCGGGCCTTTTCGACCTGCAACTTTCAGGGCATGTCCATAAAGGGCAGATCTTCCCCTTCAACCTGGTGACCCATTTGTTTTATCCCGTAAAGACCGGTTTTTCACTAATTTCCCAAAACGCCGCACTCTACGTGAGCAGAGGGACCGGCACCTGGGGACCTCCGATCCGTTTTCTGGCTCCGCCTGAAGTAACGGTAATCGAACTGATTCATGCCGATAACGGCAAGTAAATAAATGATAATTTGACCCCATTAGCGCTAAAGAAAATGAAAGGAGCACGCGTTGTATCAACGTACATTTATTCTTGTCTCCATGATCGTAATCAGTGTCTTGATTGTCGTCGGACATCCGCCCCTTGCCCTGGATGCGAACGACCATGGAAAGCTCATCGTGCAGGAGCAATGCACAAAATGCCATAACCTCAGACGCGTTAAGGCCTACATCGGCAAACTCGACATGCCCGGATGGACCGACCTGGTTAACAAGATGCTGATAAATGGAGCAAAACTCACTCCGGAGGAAAAGGATGCCGTCGTTAAGTTCTTATCCTCGGCGCCGTCGCCTTCAGCTCTGGATTAAACTAAATTTTTCCGAATAAAATTCCCTTTAAGGAAATAACCATGCCCCATGCCTTACGGGGCATGACTGCTAGTGACATCGAATACATTCAGTACCCAGGACGGTGTTATACAGGTGCTTGATCGGAACCTGATTCACCGGATGACATGTTCCATTAATAAAACAGGTTTGTGATCTGTCGACAAAGGACGGTGGGGGCGGCGCGGTAGCTATTGCCAGTGTATGCTTCAGTTCGAAGTGGCAGGCACGGCAGCGGTTTCCCTCTTCAAGCGGAAAATGGCACATGCCGCAATGAAGGAAAGGACGCGATGATTTAAAAACCGTGGTGTGGTATTTGGGCGGCGTGGTCGTGTGACACCGGATGCAGAAATCCTGCTTGTGGCAGGTGTCACACCGGTTCGGATTGGAAACGGCATGCATGCCATGTCCGCGGAGCTTGAACACGCTGGTATGGTCCTTGGGGGGTGCGACCCTGTGGCACTGGTCGCAATAGTTTTGGTTATGACACCTGGAACATATAAAAGGCTCAATCTGTGAACTCCTGCCATGCAAGGTTCCATTCCATGCCGGACTTGCATGGGTGGACGGCTTTTTGGACCTGGTCATTTGACCGTGACACAACAGGCACTGCTCGATATCCGCAACCGTCTTTCCTTTATAGTGGCAGCCAACGCAGCCTTCCATCCTTATGAAGTCTATCGCGGACAGCCGCCTGGCCTTTGTAACTTCACCATGGCATTCCCTGCAACCGATTTTCTCCTCGGCATGAATCCCATGCTGAGGTGGGGCAACCGCATAATTTGGCCTTCTGTCAGGCCGGGACGGGACAATTTGTCCGTCTTTCCGAAAATGACAGAGCAGGCATTTCTCACTTCCCGGATCGGCCTCATCGATGACATGACATTGCACGCATGCCGGATGCGAAGCCCTTGTTATTTCTTCTTTATCGATTTTATGGCATGAAACACACTCCGGAACTCGGTCGCCGTGACGCTTATGACTGAAAATAAGCCCGGATTCGTCTCCGAATTGGCCGCGCAGGAGCTCCATGCACCCATTCAGGAACAGCACAAGACAGGCTGCGGTGATTATCAGAATAGAAGCATGAAAATGAGCGTGTTTCATTGTTTTTTCCGTTGGCCCGGCATCTGGCGGATCAGTTCGAGGGGCCGTTCATAAACTGAGAGTTCCACAAGTTTTTAACTTTTTTGCTCAATTCGGCAAGGTCAAATCGATGCTGATAGCCTATTTGCAATACGATTGCGTCTGAATAACGCTGGTCGATGGCTTCATATGATCCAGCCAGGGTTATCCGCTGCGACTTGGTTGGAGAATACCTGAAATCAACAAAGTATATCTTGCTGCCAACGTGATCGGCCAGGTTATAGACAGCGGATTGGCCGTTCAGGGTATCGGGATATTCCACATAGGCGAACTGGTAACCGGTGTAGGTCATGCCGACGGCAGCAGACAGTCCCTTGGTGATTTTATAGTCGAGTTCACCGGTCACATCAAAGAACCAATCGTTCTTATTATCCACATAATTGCCCAGAACAGTCATGTCCAGGTCGGGTATAAACAGATCCAGCCGGGTCAAACCGGCATTGAACACATTTGAATCCACAGGCCAGGCGTAGGTTCCGGGGTCCTGAAGCAGCCGCTTGATCATGGCGCCCCCATTTATGATCCATTTGTCACCGGTGTACTTTTGCAGCTGGAGACCGGCCTGTTGGAAGGCATAGCTTGCATTGAATATTTGTCCATAATGGGAAAAATCCCTTGAGGCCGCGTCATTGCCCGTCCCCCGCGTTTGCGGCTGCACAAAATAGCTGATGTTTGAAGAGACCCCGTATTCCTCAAAAAAGCTCGAGAGCGTGGCATAGATGTCACGGACCCCATCCTGAAGCAATCTCAAACGACCGTAGGCGCGGGTATTAAGGGGCAGATACTGGTTCAGGCGAATTGCCGCCGCATCATAGAGAACATCGTTTTCCTTCAGAGCAAAAGCATCGAGCTGAACAGAGGTCTGCCACCACGGCCTGAAGATCATCCCGCCACCGAACATGTACTCGTCATTCGTGGAACTGTAAAATGACACCGGCCTGCCGCCAAAAAGGAAATACTCCTGCTTTCCGGACGGGTTTAAATCCGCATGGAGCCCGTCAATGTTGAAACAATCGACCTTCTCGATGTACTGTCGCCCGAGGGATAACCGCAAATTGGGCTCGGGGAATTTAAAAAGCAGGTAGGCTTGGGAAACCCTCAGATAGTCGTAATTAATCGTACTATCCGCCCCACCCCCGGAATTGATATTGAACCAACCGGAAAACCGTGCCTCCAACCGGTCTTTAACAATATCGGTGAGTTTAAGGTCATTATACATCATGAGGTAATTCTGGGAACCCCGATCATCGTTCTCATAGCGAAACCGGGTATATGTCCAGAGTTCGCCATCCTGAGAAAAGGTATCCGAGGCCGGGAAGAACAGAATAAAAGCGGCAAGTGCGGCCATCCGCAAGGCGGACATGAGCATCACCGCTTTCTGGGCAAAGTAAAATTGAAATTTCAGCGAGCCACTGCTCCATGCCATTACATAGGCCCCAACCACTCAACAATATATTTATCCGAAATTATACTATTTTTCCATTAGTTACCGCCTGCAACTTTTTATTACGCGGGCGGCAAACCAAAGCGATGGGTAAGATCGTGTGCGTATAAATTCTAATTTACATGTATCTGAACAAAATCGTAATAAAGTGGCAGGTTAAGAGCATTGTCCGGGGTTGTGTCCACACCGAAGTAGAATGCATAGTCCCCGGAAGGCAGCAAACCGTTAAACATTTCTACGGTCGATAACCCAACCAGTGGGAACTGAATCGCTGTAATGAGTCCGGGGGTCCATCCGATTGGATTAACCCATGAAAACAAACCCGAGGGTGTACTTTCGACAAGCCACCAGTCAGCAAGGAGCCCTGCCTGATTGACTCCCGTAAGACTGATGGTAAT
>JACRBZ010000071.1 GCA_016219185.1 Deltaproteobacteria bacterium | reverse complement strand
GTTAAGCACGCCGCCAGCGTTCATTCTGAGCCAGGATCAAACTCTCCAATTAAACTTATTTAATGCCCGCTCTCGCAGACAAATTAACTGGGTTCCTTAAACTCACAAGCTGTCACTATCTAGTTTTCAAAGATCAAATCACTACTTCAAAAAAACAAAAATATTTGAATCTCTTCTTTACTCTTTTCTCAACTTCAAACTCACATCCAATCCGTCTAATCTATTTTTTTTGAGCCGCTTTGTCAACTGTTATTTTGTGTTTTTTTCGCTGCTCGAAAAAACCGCACTGATGATTTGTCCTGCAAAAGAACTTCATCACCGAAAGCCCGCCTTATTTATATTGCCTGAAGCCTGTTGTCAATTTATTTTTTTGATCCGTGACAATATCGCAAAATACCTTTTGTTTTTATTCTTTATTAATATTCCGGTATTATTGTATTTAACAGCCACAAATCTCGTCCGCCGCATGATTGCAACTTGTCGTGGCTACCTCGAACGTCCGTAGCCGAAAATCAAGCAACCAAAAATGTAGGTAGCACAGCCAGTTAAGTGTATTTTCCAATAACAGCTACGCTCGGGACGGGCACAACAAAGGATGAAAAATTGAGTTGATAATCACAAATGGCATGCGTATATACAATTAGAAAGCTTTTCTTTCTTGCTCGGGTAATTAACGCTCTTTCGATATCAATCAACCGGAAATTTCCGTGGGGAACCCATCATGTCTTTCCTGAGCATATGCGGAAAAGGAGTTGATGCCATACACACAACACATAACCCCATTTGAAGGAGGCAGCATGTATCTACCGAATATCTATAAAAAATTTACTGAAAAATATCCCGACGTATTCAACGACTATAAGCAACTGGGCATTTCCTGCCGGGATGCAGGCCCCCTGGATGCCAAAACCCAGGACCTGATCAAACTGGGAATTGCCATGGGCTCCAACTCTCGAGGCGGTGTTATGTCTCATACGCGAAAAGCCCTGGAAGCCGGTGCCACCCCCGGAGAAATCTTTCACGCCGTTCTCCTGTCCCTGACAACAATCGGCTTTCCCAATATGATGGCGGCCATGACCTGGGTCAATGAAGTGATTGAAGAACAACCGAAAAAGTAGCCGGGCAAATCCAGACATCACTTACAGGATCGGGTTATTGCAAAATCCCCATTCAGCCAAGCCGCCTGATATGGAAGGCAAATGACACACAGAGCCATTTTCAGGGATTCCACCACCGCTGCAATCATGACCTGTCTGATCATCTTGATATGGGTCTCAACCGCTCGGACGGATGAAGTTATCAGGGTGGCGTCGATCTATGCGTTTTCCGGCATGGCTGCATTATCGCAGGAGTTATCCATCAAGGGGGTTCGCTCAGGCATTTCGGAAGTCAATAGCCGGGGAGGTGTTCTGGGAAAAAAACTGATGCTCATCGAACTGGATAACAAAAGCTCGCCCATCGGCACCAAGGTGGCTGCAGACAGGGCCGTTAAAGAAAATGTCGTTGCCATTATCGGTTCTGCGTGGAGTTCTCACACCCTGCCCGCCGCAAAGGTTGCACAGGCTGCCGGCATTCCCCTGATCACCAACATCTCAACGCTTCCCGGCATTACGGAAATCGGCGATTGCATTTTTCGCGTGTGTTTTACAGACCTGTTCCAGGGAAGGGTTATGGCTCAGTTTGCCCGACTGGATCTGAAGGCTGCCACAGCCGTTGTGTTTGAAAATCTGAACAGCGACTACAGCATGAGCCTTTCCGGTGAATTTTGTGGCAATTTCGAAAAACTCGGCGGGAAAATCCTTCTGAGATCTACATACAAGGACAGGCAGGAAGATTATTCACAAATCATTGAACAGGCCTTACAGGTTCACCCCGATGTCCTGTTTATCCCCGGCTACGACGAGAGCGGAGCGATCATCAACAAAGCGCACGCTGCCGGGCTGACGGCCATCTTTTTGGGCGGAGACGGATGGGATATGCCCGATTTCTTTATCAAGTCCGCGGGCAAGGCCACGGGTGGGTATTACTGCACGCACTGGTCCAAGGACATGGACTCGGAATCATCTCAAAATTTTGTCAACAAGTATTACCCTTATTCTCAAAATGATATCGGCACGGCTCCTGCCGCCCTGGCCTATGATGCGGTACTCTTGCTGGCTGATGCCATTCAGCGGGCCGGCTCCGCCGACCGCAGCGCCATTCGTCAAGCCCTGGCCACCGCCCATGATTTTAAAGGGGTTACCGGAACCATTTCTTTTCGGGGGAATGGCGATCCAAACAAATCCGCGGTCATCATGAAAATCGTACCGAACAGCGCGGTTATGGTGAAAAGCATTTCACCCGAATAGACTCAATTTTCCGATGTGCCGAGCATCTCATGTTCTTTCGAATCGTTTTCGTCACCGTGCTTGGGTCCTTGACTTTTTCTTCTTCAGACGCGGGGTCCACTCCCCCAACCCGTTACAATCAGTCCCATGCTGACTCAGAACAGTGGGTTCTTGGCCAAACAGGCCGCCGCCGGAACCATTACCTTTACTGAAAGCCGTGACCCGATTCAATAAGAGGCTGTTTTCTTGCAGTAAATCAAGCGCAAATGAACATACCTCACAACTATCGTTCTCTTAAGAGGATATCGGTATTGTCCTGTTGATCCGTTTTAAAAAGAGCTCAATTCTTTTCCGATAGGTTACCCGATGAAACTGAACAGTCTTCGTACCAAGGTGAATACGGCCATTCTGGCGACATGTCTTATTATCACAGCCTGTTACGGAGTGGTTTTATACCCGGTCGAAATCAATCGCCGCCAGGCTCATTTCAACCATATCTTTACCCTTCTCAGCACTGTTTTTCAGCAGCAGAAAGAACAAATCGCCAATGAAATCTTTGCCGGACAGGAAAAGGCACTGTCCATGTCTCTTTCGGAATTATTGAACATCAGCGGGATAACCGCCGCAGCCGCGTTCAACTCAGATGGGAACTTACTGATATCCACCAACAAATCCGCAGTGTCTGAGCTGACGGGTGATGAGCGCAAGATTCTAAAAACGAATCCCCTGTTTTCCGAAAAGACTTCTCGGGGGCAGTATGTTGCGGAATTTGCCGCTTCCATCCAGGTCACTGGAGAACACGTCGGATATCTTAAATTGCTGTTTGATCTGTCCAACCTGAAAAGGGAATCCAACACATCATTGCTGTTATTTATATTGCTGCTGTCAACCCTGCTTTTCACAGTATCCGTTTTTCTGAATATTTTTTTAACCAATATGGTCATCAAGCCGGCAACCCTGCTTCAAAATGCCATCAGGCATATTCGGGAAGGCAGACTGGGAGAACAGGTCCGGGTCGCATCCAGCGATGAAGTCGGTCAGATGGCGGTCGCCTTTAATGCGATGTCCACCCAATTGCAGGAACAACATCTGGAACTGGTTGAGGCCATTCAGGATAAAGAAGCCTATTCACAGCAAATCAAGGAAACGAATCAGTCACTTGAAAAATTGAACATCGAGCTGGAGGACAGGGTCAAAGAACGCACCCGCGATCTTCTCAAGATCAATGATCAACTTCAGCGAAAAATCATCGAAACAGAGCATACCTCCAAGGAGAATCGGGAATTGCAGGAGCGTCTTTCCCGTTCTCAAAAGATGGAAGCAATGGGTCTTCTGGCCGGAGGCGTGGCCCACGATCTGAACAACGTCCTTTCCGGCATCGTCAGCTATCCGGACCTGCTATTAATGGACCTGCCGATCAACAGCCCGCTACGGAAACCCATCCTCACCATCCAGTCCTCGGGCCAAAAGGCAGCCGCCATTGTTCAGGATTTGTTGACCCTTGCGCGAAGAGGGGTGGCCAACTGCGATGTTCTCAGCTTAAACGCAATCGTGTCTGAATACCTCAACTCGCCCGAGCATGAAATGCTTCTCTCCCATCACCGGAGCGTTCAAGTCGCAGCTCATCTTTATCCGCAATTGCTCCTGATCAGAGGCTCCGCCATTCATTTGAAAAAATCGGTGATGAATCTTGTGGCCAACGCAGCCGAAGCCCAGCCGGACGGGGGAACCATCACCATTAAAACGGAAAACCGCTATCTGGATAAGCCGTTGATGGGATATGAGACCGTTAAAGAAGGAGACTATGTGGTTTTATCCGTAGCCGATACGGGAACGGGAATTTCACCGGCTGACCTGCCCCGGATTTTTGAACCCTTTTATTCCCGGAAAGTCATGGGCAGAAGCGGAACCGGGCTGGGAATGGCAGTGGTCTGGGGCACTGTGCAGGACCACAGCGGGTACATCCATGTTGAAAGCGTTGAAGGAAAGGGCTCGGTATTTGAGCTGTATTTTCCAGTGTCGCGGGAAAACCTGATCCGCAACCCGGATAATGTTCCTGTTGAAGACTACCGGGGAAACGGGGAATCCATTTTAGTCATTGACGATATCCCGGAGCAGCGAGAAATCGCCTTTGGCATTCTGACCCGGCTGGGATATTCGGTTTCTCTGGCCCCAAGCGGTGAAGATGCCGTATCCTATCTGCAAACGCATTTTGCAGACCTGATCATTCTGGACATGATCATGGAGCCGGGAATGGACGGCCTGAAAACCTTTCACGAAATCATCGCTATCCACCCCGACCAGCGGGCCGTTATTGCCAGCGGATTTGCGGAAAACGACCGCGTAAGGAAGGTTCAGGCGCTGGGCGCTGGCCGGTATATTCGAAAACCTTACACCCTGGAAAAAATCGGACTAGCCGTTAAATATGAACTCATGCGCCAGTAATGAATTATTCTTACCATGCTCGTCAACCAAGTTGTTTTCAT
Source organism: Deltaproteobacteria bacterium (assembly GCA_016219185.1). Classification (GTDB taxonomy): domain Bacteria; phylum Desulfobacterota; class Desulfobacteria; order Desulfobacterales; family Desulfatirhabdiaceae; genus RAAP-1. The sequence goes on along the minus strand of JACRBZ010000071.1, from coordinate 111,000 downwards.
AGCCCTGCGGAAAGATCGCACCCGGGAAAAGCCTTCTTGAGCGCCTGAACACATTTCACAGGCCTGCCCGAAGGCCTTGTCTGCCTTCTTTCCATGCCTTATATCCTTCGATCACAATCGGAAGAACGGATATAACAATAATCGCCATGATGACGAGCGTAAAATTCTTTCTGACCATGGGCAGGTTTCCAAAAAAATATCCGCCTGTGATGAATAAGGCAACCCACATGATGGCTCCGGTGATGTTATACACAATAAATCTGCCGTAGTTCATGATACCTATTCCGGCAACAAACGGCGCAAAAGTACGGATGATGGGTATGAACCTGGCGATGATGATGGTAATTGCCCCGTGCTTTTCATAAAAAGCATGCGTTTTCATCAAATGCTCTTTCTTGAAGAATCGATTACCCTCCCGTGTAAAAATTTTCGGGCCCACATACTTTCCGATATGATAATTAGCCGTGTCGCCAAATATTGCCGCAACCGCGAGCACCGCGCCTATCAAAGCAATATCCAGCTCTCCGCCGGCAGCCAGTGCTCCCAGAGCAAAGATCAAGGAATCGCCGGGAAGAAGCGGGGTGACAACGAGGCCTGTCTCGCAGAATACGATCAGAAACATGATAAAATAAGTCAACGTGCCATATTGCTGGATGATGTCAACCAAATGTCTGTCAATGTGCATGATAAAGCTGATAAGCCAAGTAATGAAGCTGATAAACCAAGTAATAAATTCCATTCAATTCCTCCGGGGTATTCCGAATTTAAACACCTGAGCAGTTACGGGAATAATACCACAACCGAATTGTTTATTATACTTTAAACAGTCATAACCCTCGCTTTTTCAAAGTCAATTGCGTCGATCAGGTTGAGATCCGCACCTGAAATAATCCGCTACGGTTTATAGCTTGCCGGGCAGGACCGTAACAAGATTACCCTGAAATCATTTTGAGATAACCCGACGTCAAAATTAACTCGACTATCCCCTGTGTTTGGTTTATCTTTAAATAAACAACAATCAATTTCAGGTGCATGATGGCTACAGACTCAAAAAAATTCGAGCGTCTCCGTGATGAAATGGTGAAATGGCAGGTTGAAGCCCGCGGCATCACCGATGTCCCGGTCCTGAATGCCATGCGAAAAGTACCGAGGCATCTCTTTGTCAGCGAAGCGCTGATGGATCAGGCGTACGGGGATTTTCCCCTTCCCATTGGAGAACAGCAGACCATCTCGCAACCTTTCATTGTCGCTGAAATGACTCAGGCGCTGTCTCTGAAAAAAGGGGATCGCGTGCTGGAAATCGGAACCGGATCCGGATATCAGGCGGCGGTCCTGGCTCAAATTGTCTATCGTGTCTATACGGTCGAAAGAATTTTTTCGCTGTATAAAAAATGCCGCCAGCTTTTTGACAGCCTGCAGTATCACAACATCGTCACCCGGTATTCGGATGGAACGAACATCTGGCCCGGAGAAAGTCCGTTTGATGCCATCATCGTCACCGCGGGAGCGCCCCGGATCCCGGAAAACCTCGTCAGTCAACTGGCTGTCGGAGGCCGGATGGTCATACCGGTAGGAGACACCCATTCACAAGAGCTCATCAGACTGATCCGGGATGAAAACGGAATCCACCAGTCAACCCTGGGTGGATGCCGTTTTGTCAAACTGATAGGCGAACAGGGGTGGAAAGAATAAAGGAAACCATAATGGCGAAAAATCATCATAATTCTCATGAACTTTTTCAAAAAGCAATTAAACTCATTCCCGGCGGCGTCAACAGCCCGGTCCGGGCCTGCAAATCCGTGGGAACGATTCCGGCATTTATTCATCATGCCGATGGCTGCATGATCGTGGATATGGATGGCAACGCCTACATTGATTATGTCGGATCCTGGGGACCCATGATTCTGGGCCACCGCCACCCCGCGGTAATGGAAGCCATTCGCCGCGTCCTGGAACGTGGGACCAGCTTTGGCGCCCCGACGGATCTGGAGACTGAACTGGCCCAGCTCGTGGTTGACGCGGTTCCTTCAATTGAAATGGTTCGAATGGTCAATTCCGGCACCGAAGCCACCATGAGCGCCATCCGGCTGGCGCGCGGCGTCACCGGCCGGGATCTTATCATCAAATTTGACGGCTGTTATCACGGCCATGCCGACGCACTTCTGGTTTCCGCAGGCTCCGGCGTTGCCACCCTTGCCATTTCCGGCAGCCCAGGTATTCCCGATGCCGTCGCTTCCCAGACCCTTTCACTGATATACAACGACAGCGACGGCTTTGTCAAAATCATGGACAGGATGGGGGAGAAAGTGGCGGCAGTCATCGTTGAACCGGTTGCCGGAAACATGGGAATGGTGCCGCCGGTTGCGGGCTTTTTGGAAACCCTCAGATCCGAAACCACCCGATGTGGCAGCCTTTTGATCTTTGACGAAGTCATGACCGGATTCCGCGTGGCACATGGCGGTGCCCAGGTCCTGTACAACATTTCACCGGATCTGACCACCCTCGGGAAAATCATCGGCGGCGGACTGCCGGTCGGCGCTTATGGCGGAAAACGCGATATCATGGCACAGATCGCGCCGCAGGGCCCGGTATATCAGGCCGGAACCCTTTCCGGAAACCCCCTGGCCATGGCCGCAGGCATTGCCACCCTGGAACAGATCAAGCAGCCCGGCTTTTATGAGGCTTTGAATGCCGTATCTGAAATGCTGATTGACGGCCTTGAAGCCGCCATTCGACGCACCGGCATCAAAGCAAGGGCCGGGCGGGTCGGCTCCATGGCGGGTCTGTTTTTTACCGACAAAACCGTTCGCAATTTCGACGATGCCAAGACCGCCGATCTGACCCTGTTTTCGGCTTATTATCGCGGAATGTTGGAGCAGGGAATTTACCTGGCGCCGTCCCAGTTTGAAGCGCTCTTTATATCCGCGGCTCACGGCAAAACCCACATCGCCGAAACCGTTCGCGCCGCGGAGGCGGTGTTTCAAGGGCTTGCAGCTTGAGTTCCGCTTTAAACCGCATCCCTGAAAAAGTTCACCGGATTTATCTGATCGCCGTGTGCGGGACCGGCATGGGCGCACTGGCCTGTTTGTTGAAAGATCTGGGTTTTAAGGTGACGGGGTCCGATCAACACGTGTACCCTCCCATCAGCCTCCTTCTGGAAGATAAAGGCATTCCGGTCCTGGAAGGTTTTGATCCGGATCACATCACCGTGGACTGCGATCTGGTGGTGGTGGGAAATGCCGTACGGAAAGACAATCCCGAGGCCGTCAGGATGCGGGAGCTGAATCTTCCGTTCTGCTCCATGCCCCAGGCCATCAATCATTTTGCGGGCTTCGGGAAAAAATCCCTGGTCGTCGCCGGCACCCACGGCAAGACCACCACATCCGCTCTTCTGGCCTGGATTCTGTTCAGCGCAGGACTCGACCCGACCTACATCATCGGCGGCATTCTGAAAAACTTCGGCACAAACTACCGACTGGGCCTCGGCCCTTATATGGTGCTGGAAGGGGATGAATATGATACGGCCTATTTTGACAAGGGCCCGAAATTTCTTCACTATGATCCGATAGCGGCCATCCTGACCAGCATTGAATTTGATCATGCGGATATCTTCCGGGATCAAACCGCTGTCAAGAATGCTTTTGATTCCTTTATATCAGGTATGTCCCCGCAAAGTACGCTGATTGCCTTTGATCAGGACCCGATTATCCGCGAACTGACTCATAACCGTCCGTGCCGGATATTGTCCTACGGCACGGACACCGGATCTGCCTGGAGACTTGGAAATCATTCGGCGGCTCCGCCCTGGACCCATTTTGACGTCATCAAAGATGGAGAATTCTGGGGTCGATTTCAGACTCGAATGATCGGAGAACACAATCTGTGGAATGCGCTTTCGGCCATTGCGGTTGCCGATAGCCTGGGAATTTCACCGGCAGAGATTTCAACGGCCATGAAGGCATTTGAAGGCGTCAAACGCCGGCAGGAAATCCGCGGATGCAAAAACGGCATCACGGTGATGGATGATTTTGCCCATCATCCCACGGCGGTCCGGGAAACCCTGCGCGCGGTCAAATCGTTTTATACATCCGGACGCGTCATTGCCGTTTTTGAACCCCGCACCAATTCCAGCATGAGAAGGGTATTCCAAAACGACTATCCGCTGTCTTTTGATGGCGCGGACCTGGTGTGCATCCGAAATCCCCCGCTTCTTCACAAAATTCCCGTTGCGGAGCGGTTTTCCTCCGAGCTTTTAGTCAGCGATTTAAAAAGCCGCGGCATTGACGCCCATTTTTTCCCGGATACCGACGCCATCATTGATTTTCTGATTACTGCAGCAAGACCTGAAGATCTGGTTCTCATCATGTCCAACGGCGGTTTTGACAGGATCCATGAACGCCTTCTGGATGCGCTTTAGCTCCTATCCAGATCACTCCCGCATCCAGATGAACTGAGGGCCAAGAAAGGGGGATTTTTTCGGAAAACCGATGAATAAGCCTTTCCGATATCTCATTGCGGGACTTTGCATTCTGCTTGGGGTGAGCATCCTTTCGGGGATCGGAGCCCTCTGGTATCCTCATTCCGATGACGCCCGGACGCGCATCCTGAATGCACTGAATCACCGGATTCCCGGATCTGTTTCCATTCAAAGGCACAGATTCTCTTTGATGTCAGGCCGGATCGAAATCTGGAATCTTAGAATCATGGATGCTTCTCTGAAAGAAGCCGCAGCATGCGAGCATCTTTCAATCAATTTTTCCTGGCTACAACTGCTCCGGGGAAAGCTTCACATCCAATCCGCAAGCATTTCAAAACCAAAGATCTCAGCAGAGCTCGACGCCAACGGCTCTTTGAATTTCTCCCATATCTTTTCTCAATCCGCTTCTGACCCAGAAACGACAGATGCTGAATCCAGTTATTTTTTTCCGTTTATTCTGGATAACACAACCATCTCGGATGCCAGCATCTTATACAGCGACGTCTCGCAAAACCTGTCGATCTGTCTTGAAAACATGAACGCGGATCTGTCGGCCGATTTTCTAAAACAGGCGGGTAAGACCCATATCCGGATCGGAAGCGGCCAGATTTCGAGTCCGTTTTTTCATTCCGATTTCGGCCCCGTTTCTTTTCAGGGGAATCTTGAGGACGGGCAACTCCTTCCGCTTCATCTCAGTCTGTTATCCCCTGGTTTGAATGCCGATATTTCGGGAAGCATTTCACAAATCTGGCAAGCTCCTCAGCTCAGCCTGAGTACGAACCTGGACAGCGCACTTTCTGCGCTTCGGCAAAGTTTCGATCTGAAAACAACGCTTTCAGGCCTAGTTCATATCACCGGAACTATTTCCGGCCCCCTGCTAAACCCTGATGCTTCCCTGTACGTCACCAGCGAACAGGCAAAGATTTCCGAATATTCGCTGGACCGTCTTCGAATGACCGCAAGTCTCAAAGACCGGGTCATTTCTCTGGATTCCTTTTCCGAGCCTCCGGATAAGGGCGCAATCCGCATCACCGGTGCCGCTGATCTGAGACAGGCGTTTGCTTCCGGACTTTTCTCCGCTCCGGTCGATCTGTCCACGCTATCCGGCAATTTGCAGGTGCTTCTCAATTCCGTGAGTCTGGAAAGCATTCACCCGTCCGCAACCGGCGTTGCCAGCGGAACCCTTGCCCTGCAGTGCAAAGGATATCCGGATCACTCCCCGAAGGCGGATATCGGCATTGACCTTCAAGCAGCGCGGATTTCGGTGCATCCGGGAACAGAACCCGTCGATATCCGGATTAATTCTAAATCCCAATGGGACAGCAATGGATTTCGGATTCAGCATCTCCTGGCCCAGGCCGGAAGCACCCGTCTGACAGCAAAAGGATTCTGGAATTCATCGGACAACCAGGTGTCCGGCGATCTCGCCTGTCAATCCGACAACCTTTCCAAAAGCCTTTTACCGCTGGGAATTCAAGGCACAGCAGGAAGCCTGGACATTCAGGCCGGATTATCCGGTACGCTGGATCAACCGGAGTGTACCCTTAAATTAAAAAGCAGCCGATTGGAGTTTCGCGAAATACAGCTTGGCACGCTGGAAATGGATGCAGAGCTGGGGCCTTCGGGCATGCTTCGCATCTTTACCCTGTCCCTGAAAAACCAGGGGTCTGAATTGACGGCCAAAGGCCAGATTCCTATTTATTCAGGCAAGGCCGCAGACTCCCGGAAACATTTTGCTTTAACCGCTGCCTTCCGCCAGATTCAACCCGTTCATTTTTTACAATCCCCGGACGTTCAAGGCATCATCGACGGCAACTGCAAGCTGGAAGGAACGGAAAAATCACTGTCCGGGTCCTTGCAGATTCAAGCAAAAAGTCTGAAAATCCAGACCGTTCGGATGGGAAATGTAGCCGGAGAATTCCAGCTTTCCAAAGGCAGGATTCAGATACAACGGCTGTTTCTGGAGAATCAACGCTCACATGCGGATTTTTCCGGTTTTGTCCAGATTTTTGAACCCGCAGGGTTATCATTTCATCGGACCATGCCTTTTCATTTGAGCGGAGCCGGAACCGCCTTGTTTGCTGAAGATTTCACGGATTTTTTAAAAGGGAAATTTTCAATGGCCGCAGAACTGGAAGGAACCCCCGGAGAGATCATGGGAACGGCAGTCCTTCAATCCGAATACCTGAACATGGGTCAAAAGACCCTCTGGCAGAAATTGACAGCCGTTGAACTGGCAGCCGATTTCAAGGAGAACAGACTGAATATCTCCAAAGTCCATGCGGCTGTTTCCCCCGGCGAATCCTTTAACGCATCGGGCTGGGTTTCTCTGGACAGGACATTTCACTTTACGCTTGCGGCAAATGGCATTTCTCTGAATCACGTGGATGCACTGGCCGGCAACTGGCCGACCGGAGAAGGAAAACTGTTTTTAAATCTCACGGGAAACGGACACCTGGATCATCCCCGGATTCAGGGTGAAGTCGTCTTAAATCCCTTCCGGTTTTATAATAGCAACTGGGACCATACCCGTATTGAATTACAACTGGCCGATGACCAGGCCCGTTTTCAAGTTCAATCCCCAGTTAGAGGCTCGGTTTCCTATCAGTTTCAAACCCGGGATTATGCTGCCGAACTGGATTTTTTTCAAATGGAGCTCTCGCCTTTTTTTCAATTCGCGGGACTGGCGGGGGCTGGCGGAACGGTTTCAGGGAAACTCTCGGCCTCCGGAAATTTCGATTCGCTGAAAACCCTGAAAGCCAGTGCCGGCTTTTCCGAACTTTCACTGAACGCAAAGGGGCATCCCATCATCGAAGGCCGGGACCTGCATCTTGGCATTCAAGACGAAGCCATTATCATCCCCGGCAATCGTCTGACTCTTTTTCAGGAAGGAACCCTTGATATCGGCGGCGAAGCCAGACCAGGAAAGACCGTATCGCTTCGACTGAATGCCGATATTCCGATGAATGTGGCAAGAAATTTCGATGACGCGCTTTCGGACTTGCGCGGGAATCTGATCATTTCCGCTGAGATGAAAGGTCCCTGGTACAGTCCAGATACCGAAGCTTTTATGGATATCCGGAATGCCGGATTGACCCTTGATAATGTCGCTCAGGATATTCATGATGTGAACGGCCGGATTCATATCACCCCCAGGGCCCTGACCATTGATCGCATTGAAGGTCAAGTGGACAGCGGCCGCATCACACTCAAGGGAAAAGCGGAGGTCGAGGCTTTCCGAATACAGGCGATGGATTTTCAGATGACCGCATCGCAGCTTCCGGTTAAAATCGCAGATACGCTCGATGCCAAACTGAACGCCGATCTGACCCTTCAGGGCACGGGCCAGGCACCTGCGATTCAGGGAGAAATCGTCGTCCTGGAAGGCCTGTATTATAAACATGTGAACATCAATCCGATCCGGTCCCTGATCCAACATGAACGCGGCTATCAGGGCCATCCGGAAATTGTTTTTCCTTCCGCGATCCAGAATACGCTCCTGGATATACGGATTCCGCCCCGCAACCTGTTTGTTGTGGACAACAATCTGGCTCAGTTGAATCTGTCTCCGGACATGCGCATCACCGGGACCCTTCAGCGCCCCGTCATCCAGGGCAGAACCCGGATAGATTCCGGAAGCCTTCAATACCAGAGCACGACATTTACCATCAAAAAAGGATTCATCGATTTTACCAACCCTTATACGCTGGAATCCGTCCTGGACATTCAAAGTCAGACGGTCATCCAGAACTGGACCGTCTTTCTGGATATATCGGGGCCACTGGATAAATTGAACCTGAAACTGTCATCCTCTCCTTTTCTGGATGACAACGATCTGTTATCCCTTCTGATAACGGGAAAAACATCACGCGCCGCAATCAACAAAACATCCGACAGCTCCGCCTCTTCGCAAAAAATGCTTGCAGATCTGCTGTCCGCTTCTATCGGCAGCGATTTAAAAAAAGCTTCCGGGCTTGATATCCTGGAAGTGGATACGACCGGCGAACGCCGCTATATCCATGATGATCCCTTGAAAGTGACATTCGGAAAAATCATTTCTCCACGGATCACAGTCAAATATTCGGTTGAGACCAAGGGCGGCGTGACATTTCAGCGCGCCATCACCGAATACATGTTCATCGAAAATATTCTTTTGAGCGGGTTCCAGGACAGCCGGGGTGTTTTTGGGGGAGAAGTCAAATTTCGCCATGAATTCCGTTAAAAAACAGGGACGGATGACAGGTATCGGACAGCGGAAGCTAAACGGCCGGCAAGTCCGGATGAATGGCTTTTCGGCTTTGATGCTCATCTGTTGCCTGTTCTTGTCATCCTTTCAAAACGTCTCTGCCGATTCATCCCCAAAAGAGATTTCCTGCTTTTCAAATGACCGAGGGGGCCGGATAAAAGACATACGGATACAGGGCGCTTTTCCCCTGCTTGAACGGGATATCTTGAGCGTCATGACGCTTTATACCGGCTCTGCCCTGGATCATGACAGAATATTTATTGACCTGTCCGAACAGAAATCCCTGATCGAATCCCACCTGGAGAAACAGGGATTTATCCATCCTTCTGTCACGGTTCAGGCCTTTTTGGATGCATCGGACACGAATTATGTGGTTCAGGTGAATATGGACAAAGGCCAGTACCAGCATCTTCGGAATATCCGTTTCACCGGTACCGGAGCTTTGGCGACCAACCATGCAATTTCGGACATAAGGCTTAAAACCCGGATGACGACCTGGAAAAAAGCCCTATTACCGGGGGTTTCCGGCCGGTTGATTCATGCCGACATTCTGAAAGACATTCAAAATCTCACGGCATTTTACCGAATTCGCGGATATCTGGACGTTGGGATTGACTATAAAATCGTACCGCTGCCGGAACATCCCCATCAGGCAGACCTTGAAATATCCATATCTGAAGGCGCTCATTATCGATTTGATTGGAAGGGCAATGAAGCGTTTTCTGAAACCAAACTGAAAAGCGATCTGGTTTTTTGGGACGATGGAAAAATAAATGATATCAACATCAAGCGCAGTATCCGTAAAATCAAGACGCGGTATCAAAAAGCAGGGTATCTGGAACCACGAATCGATATCCGGGAAATACACGGTCCTTCTGAAGAAACGATAGTTGAAAAAGTCTTTGAAATCACCATCACTGAAGGTCCTAAAACCCGGATCAACCAAATCCGGATTGCCGGCAATAACACCCTTCCCTCAACCGAAATTGAAAAACAGATCCTTTCTGAGCCCGGAAGGATTTTTCAACCTGGCGTTCTGATTCGGGAAACCCTGGATGAGGATGTACAGGCCATTTCCGCACTGTACTTCAGCAAGGGATTTCGAACCGCTGAAATCACTCCCGACATTTCACTGACTCCGGATCGGACCCGGGCGGATATTCAAATCAATATCCATGAGGGAAGGCAAACCATTGTCTCCGAGATCACGATCATCGGACTGCACACCCTTCCGATGCAAGCTGCCCTGGATTCGCTCAGCCTGAAAACCGGAAGCCCTTATTTTGAAGACATGATGAATAATGACAAAAACAAATTGACGGAACTGATTTCCGAAACCGGCCACCCCCATGTTCAGGTGCAGGCACAGGCAAGTTTTCCGGATGACCCTTTTCAGGCAAGAATCGAATACCGGATTGATGAAGGCCCGTATGTGGTGATGGGGGATGTGATCGTATCCGGCAATTTCACGACCCGGGAACGCATTCTGAAAAATGAAATGGAGATCAGGACCGGAGATCCCTTTTCCTTGAAAAAACTGCTTCAAAGCCAGAAAAATATCCGGAACATGGAGATCATCCGATCCGTTCAATTCCAATCCTGCGGACTCAAAGAAAAGGCGAACCAGGTCAATTTGATCATCGCGGTTGAAGAAGCCAAGCCATACATCCTGGATGCCGGCATCGGCTATGAAACCGAAAAAGGCGCTTTTGCCCATACCCGCATGGAAGATCGTAATTTACTGGGTTCAAACATCAAAGCCTGGGCTGAAACGGAAATCAGCCAGATCGGGTATAAAGGTGAAACGGGTTTGACCGAACCCCGGCTGATGGAAAGCCGTGTTTCCGCCGATGCTTTGGTATATGCAGAGGATCGGTCTGAATTCAATCAGAGTTTTGGGGTCCGAATCCTGGGATCTTCACTGGCTTTTTCCCGCAAATGGGAAAATAAGATCAGTACAGGCATCGCCTTCAATGCCGAAAACCGGCAACTCTACGAGAATAACGATCTTTTCTCTCAGTCTTTTCAGACGGATTATCTGACGGCAAACGGATTTGCCCCCAGAAGTCTGATGATGATAACCCCCAAGCTTCAGTATGATACCCGGGATTCTTTTGTCAGACCCCGCAAAGGCATTTTCGCCGCAGGATATGTGGATGTTTCCAGAGGAATTGACAGTGATCTGGATCATTTTTTGAGATACCGGCTGGACACCCGATACTACATCTCGCCGATGAACCGGCTCACGTTTGCCTGTACAGCCAAGTGGGGATATATCGAACCCATGAATACGGCGCGGGTTATCGCCAATGATCAGCTTTTTTACCTGGGCGGTTCAGCGAATGTCAGGGGATTTGATGAAAATATGCTGAGGTTCAATACCAACAATGAGCCGGTTGGTGCCCTTTCGTCCACATCCGGAACGGTTGAAGCCAGAATCGATCTCGGCAACCAGATCGAACTCTGTTTTTTTACGGATTCAGGACGCCTCGGTCAGTATCAGGTCAGTAACATACCCGATGGCTTCAGAACTTCTGCGGGCATCGGGGTCCGGTATCTGACACCCATAGGTCCAGTTGGCCTGGTTTATGGTTTCAAGCTGGATCGCGAACCCGGCGAGGCTCCGGGACGATTTCATATTTCAATCGGATACACATTTTAACCTAACGACTCGGACAGAATGGCCGAAAGGCTATTGATGATTGGAAACCATCCTGATAATCTTCGGCCTGAACACCTGACTAACACGGGAGAATGTCTATGGAACCCTTAAAAAAATATATCGACATCATCGGCTTTCCCATGGACCTGGGCGCAGACCGCCGAGGCGTGGACATGGGGCCATCCGCCATCCGCATCGCCGGAATGATGGAAGAGCTGGAAACGCTGGGATACCATGTTCAGGATCTTGGCGATATTCCCATTCTTTCAAAAGAACGGCAGAAAATCATCAATCCGAAACTCAAATATCTGGATGAAATTGTCAGAACCTCCTGTCTTCTGGCTGAAAAGGTGGAGCAATCGCTTCAGCAGGGACGTTTTCCCTTATGCATCGGCGGGGACCATTCGATGGCCATCGGATCGATTGCCGGTGTTTCCGCGTTTTGCCGAAGCGTCAACCGGACACTCGGAGTGATATGGATTGACGCGCACACCGATATGAACACCGAAGAAACCACACCTTCCGGAAATATTCACGGCATGGCAATGGCTGTATCCCTGGGGCTGGGAGATAAATCTTTGACCCATATTCTGGGGTTTGCCCCCAAAGTCCAGCCGTCCTGTTGTGCGCTTATCGGAATTCGAAAAATTGATCTTCTTGAAAAAGAAATTGTTAAAACGCTTCAGCTCCCCGTCCATACCATGAGCGATATTGACCGGAAAGGAGCTCACGCGGCGATTCAAAATATTTTGCAATCCCTGAGCCATGTGGACCATATTCACGTCAGCTTTGATCTGGACAGCGTGGATCCTTCCGTGGCCGCAGGCGTCGGGACCCCTGTTGCCGGTGGTCTGACCTACCGGGAAGTTCACCTGATTATGGAAACTATCGCCGAATGCGGCTGCATGGCATCCCTGGATATCGCAGAAGTCAACCCCATCCTGGACAATCGAAATATCAGCGCCAGACTGGCCACGGAGCTTGTCGCCTCCAGCATGGGAAGACGGATTCTATAAAGAAAGACCATGGATTCATGCGTTTTTTATTTCAGGATGTTTTTCGCCGGATCGTCTGATGTAACCCTTAAGAATTTTCTGTTTTGTACTTGACCCTGAACCATCAGGGAATATATAACCGATAACAATTGCCTGTTTTTGCTGATTCGGAAAGTGTTCAGGGCCTAACCCCATTAGTGAAGGTTGACCGGCAAAACCTTTAGCCTTCTGTTGTTTTATCCTTATTCCCATAAACGGATCATCTCAACCGTGAACGATTCACAATCACCTGCTGACAAAATCCGATTTCGTGCATTTGCCGTTGGGGTATTTCTGGCGATATTCATCTGCGCCGTAACACCTTATAACAATGCCTTTCTTCAAGCGACACCGCTTGGCGGCGGCCATTTCCCTCTGGCGCCTTTTGTCATTCTGGTGTGGCTGACCCTTTTGATTGCCCTTCTTAATGTAATTTTCCGAAACCGGACGCTTCTGACCGGAAAGGAGCTTCTGATTGCCTGGATTCTGATGGTGCTGGTATCCGGAATTGCCTATACGGGTCTGATGAGGACTTTTTTTATCAACCTGACGGCACCGTTTCACTTTGCCACGGTAGAAAACCGGTGGGAGGAAACCCTTCAGCCTTTTCTTCCCCAAGCCTGGTATCCCCAGAATTTAAATGCCATCCAGATGCTTTACGATGGGCTGCCCGGCGGCCGGCAGATGGCCTGGCTGGAAGTAATTGCCCGAATTCCCTGGGGTACCTGGATAAGACCGCTTGCGGTCTGGAGCGGTTTTATTCTTCTTTGCTATGCAATGATGATCCTAATAGTGAATATTGCCAGCCGGCAGTGGCTTGACCATGAACGGATGAATCTGCCGCTGCTTCAGGTTCCCCAGATCATCGAAGATGCCTTGGATCAGCGCCAGTTGGCCGGTTTTTTATCCAACCACTATGTCCGTGCCGGAATTCTGATTCCGGTCATCCTTCATCTCTTGAATGGGCTGAACTTCTATTTTCCGTCCATCCCCCAGATCCCGACCCTGATTTTGGCAGGACCTTACATTCCATCGCAAGGTATTTTTTCCGGGCTTGTCAAACTGAAGATTTATTTTTATCCCGCCTTCATCGGCTTTGCATTCCTGACATCCAAGCAGATATCCTTTTCGTTCTGGTTTTTTTACCTGATCGGAGGTCTGTTAATTGGAATTCTCGGCGTCCTTGGCTACAGTATTCCCGATGCGGCCCTGGGAATCACTTTCGGCCCTACCCTGTCAAGACCTGAGGAAACCCAGATGCTCGGGGCTTACGGCGTCTTTTTCGTTTTTCTTCTCTGGCTGGGCAGACAACACCTCGGTGAAGTAATCCGGCAGGCATTCGGTCTTTCATCGACCGGAAGCGCTTTTGACCGTACGAAAGATGAGTGGATTTCTTTGAGAATGTCTTTTTGGGGCCTGACCATTGGTTTTTTCGGGCTGATTGCCTGGTGCCATTATTTCGGTATGCCTTTTTGGGTTGCCGCATTGTTCCTCCTGGCCTGTTTCATGGTCATGGTCGTTGCCACCCGGGTCATCTGCCAGGGCGGAATTGCCTATTTTACGTTGACAGCCGCGCCAATTGACGGTCTGGTGGCATTTTTCGGCCCCAGACTTTTCAGCGGCGCCAGCATTCTGATGGCAGCGGTTATTCAGAAAGTTCTTTTTGTGGACCTTCGCGAATCCCTGATGCCATCTCTGCTCCACGCCAGAAAAATAACGAACCGGATAAGACACCAACGGCTGATCATCACCGGAATCGGATTTGTTCTGGTTGCCGGCGTAATCGTGTCCTTTTTCTCGATGCTGTTTCTGTGCTATAAATTCGGCATTCGGGAGCTCGAACTGGACTGGGCGACCCGAACCACCCTTGGTGTTTACGATAACATCCAGGAATTCATGAGCACACCCGCAACCCGGTCCGATTGGGTCCTTATTTTTTCTCTGGCAGGGGCTGCGGTCATGACCGGCCTGGTGATCTGTTACCATCGCATCTACTGGTGGCCGATCCATCCCATCGGTTACCTGACGGCATACAGCTCCGCCATGCGAATCCTGTGGTTCAGTTTTTTTCTGGGATGGCTTTGTAATGCCCTCTGCATGCGGTATGGCGGCATCTCACTATTCAAAAAGCTGCGGTATTTTTTTATCGGCCTGATTATCGGTGATTTTCTGATGGGTGGACTCTGGGCAATCATCGGCCTGTGGGCTAACACCAGCTATCTGGTGTTGCCGGATTAATCGGATGGAAATCTCATTCACTTAATCCAGTAAACTCAGAAACAGGGAAATTTTCTTTCTGACTACAGACTTCCGACTTCTTTCACATAACCCGCAATCCTGAATGGATCATACAAATCCATGTACGAAGACAAAGAGCTCAAGGAATACCGGGACCTTCTGACCACTCCGGATCATTTTGAAGAAGGTTTTGACTGGAAAACCATCGTCGGCGCAATTTTCATCGGTTTTCTCATGATGCCCGGAAGCATGTACCTTCAACTGGTTATCGGGACCGGCATCGGTCCCGCGGCCCGGTGGGTAACGATCATTCTGTTCGCTGAAATCGCCCGGCGCTCCTATACCGATCTGAAGCAACAGGAGATTTTTATCCTGTACTACATGGCGGGCGCCGCGCTGGCATCTCCGTTTCAGGGGCTTTTGTGGAGTCAATACCTGGTTCAGTCCGATGCCGCAAAAATGCTGGGACTTACGGAATATATCCCCCTGTGGGTTGCGCCGGCAAACGACTCGATGTCTCTGGTTGAACGAACTTTTTTTCACAGGGACTGGATGATCCCCATTCTTCTGCTGGTCGGCTCTCAGATTATTCAACGAATCGACCATTTCGGCCTCGGATATGCCCTGTATCGCATCACTTCGGATGTTGAAAAACTGCCCTTCCCAATGGCGCCGGTCGGAGCTCTGGGAACGATGGCCCTGGCTGAATCCACGGAAGACCGGCAAAAAGGCTGGAAATGGCGGGTTTTTTCCATTGGTGGGGTCATCGGCCTTTTGTTCGGCGGCGTTTATGTACTCCTGCCCACCATCTCGGGCCTGATCTTTACCGAGTCCATTCAACTTATTCCCATTCCCTGGATCGAGTTGACCCGAAGGACCGAGGAAATCCTGCCTGCCGTTGCCACCGGCATTCAGCTCGACCTGGGCCTGTTGTTCGTGGGCATGGTCCTGCCTTTCTGGGCAGTGATCGGCGGCCTGATCGGCCTGATCGTCACAATGATCGCCAATCCGATTCTTTATCATCACGGCATTCTTCAGCGCTGGCATCAGGGCATGGAAACCGTTGACACAATTTTTGCCAACAATTTCGACTTTTACATGAGCTTTGGCATCGGCCTGGGTCTGGCCATTGGTTTTATCGGAATCTGGCATGTGATCAGTTCCTTTCGCAAGGGACAGGCCGGCAGCAGGGGAAGTTTAAAAGATTTGTTCCACCCACCGGAAGGCAGAGGGGATTTTAATTTCTGGATTGCCATAGGCATTTATGTCTTTTCCACCCTTTCCTATGTTGGTCTCTGCGTATGGCTTGTCCCCAATTTCCCCTGGATATTTTTCCTGGGCTACGGCTTTATCTATACCCCGTTCATCTCGTATATTTCCGCGCGCATGGAAGGCATCGCCGGCCAGTTTGTCAATCTGCCGATGGTTCGTGAAGCCAGCTTTATTGCGGGAGCAAAATTTTTCGGTTATCAGGGAATTGAAATCTGGTATGCGCCGATTCCGATCCACAATTACGGAAAGGCAACCGTCGATTTTCGGGAAATCGAATTGACCGGAACCAGCATTCGGGGGATCATTAAAGCGGAAATGGTTGTTTTTCCGGTGGTAATGATTGCAAGCCTGCTGTTCTCTCAGTTTATCTGGCGCCTGGCGCCGATTCCCTCCAGCAGTTACCCGTTTGCCCAGAAATTATGGCACCTTCAGGCACTGAATACCCTTTTGATGCAGACATCCACACTGGAAGGAAACTCCCTTTTTTATCAAGCTCTTAATGGAATGTATGTTTTGACCGGCATGGGACTCGGAGTAATCATTTATATGATACTGTCCCTGTTTGGGCTTCCCACGCTTCTGGTGTACGGCATTGTTCGGGGGCTTGGCCACAGCGCGCCTCATGGATTGATTCTGGAAGTCATCGGTGCTTTTCTGGGTCGCTATTATTTTTTAAAACGATACGGAAAGATGTGGCGCCAATACGCCCCGGTGCTTCTGGCAGGTTTTTCATGCGGGATGGGATTGACCGGCATGTTTGCAATGGGATTTGCGCTCATATTGAAATCCCTGGGAAGACTTGCTTATTAAACACCGCGAGAAGAAGAATCGAATATGCGTCCAAAAGAAAAGACGAAACTATATCTTGATACCTTCATTCCAAGCGCATATTATGATAATTTCAAATTACGATGCGGATCAAAATGACTTGAGGAGTCCTATTATGAAAAAAACACGGTTTTTTCTGCTATTCATGGGAATATGCCTGGCATACGGGATATGCCTTGCGGATACACCCAATCAAGTAGGGGGATTTCAACTGGGCGCGGATATTTCCACTTACAAAGATCGCGTGGATATGACCACGGCCCTGACCATCCGTTACGCGGAATCCATTACCGAAGTGGCAATCAATAAAACCGATTTGCTTGCCAGCGGCCTGATTGCCTACGGAACCTGCGCCACTCCGGGAAAAGTGGTTCGCATCAAACTCAAATATGCCGATTCCAGCAAGGAGTTTTATGACATGCTTCTGACCCGGTTTGAGAAAAAATTCGGAAAGCCCGCCGAATGGCGCGGTGATCCTTTCCACATCGTTATTGCCTGGAAATGGTCCTTTGTGGACAAGTCCAAGAACCGCATCAGCCTCATTCTTCAGCATAACAAGCAGGATACGGATGAAAAAATCGGCAATTCCATCAAACTGACGATGATCGATGCCGTGGATAAGGAACGTCAATGCTATGACAAATCCCATCCGGAAGTCCGCGAATCTTTATCAGGCAATTCACCTGTCACAGTGGACTGGGATATCCTGGTCCCCCGTTGACCCTGCCCGAGAATCACCCATGGATGAAACATCAGATATGACCCGGTGGGATGAAATCGCCTGGAACGGCATTGCGTTCCGGAAGCCTTCCCACTGGGAGATCGCCACCATTGGTCGGAATTATTTGATGCTGGGGACACGGACAGATCCCAGAATGGAAATCACCTGGGGAAACCTCTTCAAAAAAACATCCCATAAACGCAGCCTGAAACAGCTTCAAACTCAAATTCGCAGGAAGCATCATCTGACTACCGACCCCTGGACTCCCCCACAAGACTGGTTACAAGCACTACCGGCCCACGAGGTCAGCGGTATTTCGTTCAAAGAATCGGCAGGAAACGCTCTCATCGTTTCCTGCACTTTCTGCAACAGGGCTTCCCTGTTCCAATTTTATCAGTGCAGTAGCGAAGATCCCAGCTATTTTCACAAAATTGTTTCCAAACTTCTGTCAACCTTCAGGGACCATTCAGAGGATAACCGCCAGCAGTGGGCGGTTTTCGATGTTCGCGCAATCCTTCCCGCAGCACTTCAGATCAAGTCGTATCAATTCTCTCCGGGCTTTATGACAATGGATTTTTCAGCAAAAGGACTTGGAATCAGCCTCTATCGCTGGAGTCCGGCTTCCGTGCTTCTTGCCGGAAGAAAGTTGCCTGAATTTGCCGGATCATTGCCGTTTTATCCCGGCAGCACATCTGGAAAACAGCAAGATGTAAACAGAATGGAATGGGAAAAATCCCCTTCTATAAGCCTTCTGACCAGGATTGCGACATTTCTTTCAGCCAGATTCTCCCATCACCGGTTACTCATCCGCCATGACACAGAAACCAACCGGATTCTAGCAGTACGGTCGGAGAGCAGACATCCGATGGATCCCGTTTTTTTTGCTCAGATCGCAGCCGATTATGAAACCGTCACCGCTTAGCCGAACCGATGCCCTTTGCTGCATCCCCATCCGCAATCCCCTGGTTTTGGAAAACCGCCTGGATTCCGGAGAAATCCTGCTATCCTATCCTGAAACCCTCAGACCCTGGTTTGCGGGCATTCTGCGGAGAATGAAGAAGGAATCTGAATTGAGGCGCATGCGAAAACTTCAACTGGATATTCTGGGCACCGGGGTATGGGATCTGGTGGACAACAAATCCACGGTTATGGAAATTATCGATTCATTTGCGGGGCTTCATCAACTTTACCGTAAGGAATCTGAAGTCAGCGTGATCCAGTTTTTACGGGAGCTGGGCAGAAGGGGAATTATCGGGATGAAACAAATTAACGAATCAGTTGATTCATTTCAAATATCGGCAGGCAGATCGACAGCACAATAAACCCCACCATCACGCCCATGATCAAAATCATGACCGGCTCAAGAAGCGCGGCCATGCGCATCAGCGCGGTTTCGACCTCGTTTTCAAAAAGATCGGATAGCTTTTTCAGCAGGCTTTCCAAAGCCCCACTTTGCTCTCCGACCTGAATCATCTGAATAAATAAAGCAGGAAACTGACCGGTGGCATTCAGCGACCCGGCCAGTCCCTGGCCTTGCCGAACCTTATTTGCAGCCGCTTCCACAGCACCGGCAATGCGTACGTTCCCTGCTATGTTTTTGACGATTTCAAGGGCTGAAAGCAGTGACACCCCGTTTTCCAGAAGCAGCCCCAGGGTCCGAGCGATTCTGGCAGCAGAGAGCTTACGCAGAAAATCCCCCAGAACCGGCAGGGACAGCAGTATCCCGTCAATGGCATGCCGACCGGATTCCGCATTTCGAACACGTTGAAAACTCAGGACAATAAAGATAATCGCAATGGGGATAACCCACCACCAGAGTTTCAGGATCTGGCTGGCGGCAATCAGAATCCGTGTCGGGACGGGCAAAACCTGTTTCATGTCGGAAAATAAGGCTGCAATCGTCGGAACGATATAGGTAATCAAAAACAACAAAATTCCGGCACCGATGAGGGTCATAAAAACCGGGTATGTCATGGCGGAAGTTATTCGCTGCGTTACCTGCTGCTGTTTCTCAATCATCTCCGCCAGCCGGTCCAGAACCAGCTCCATGGTACCGGATGATTCTCCGGCCTGGATCATGTTGATGTAGAGGGGAGGGAATGTAGGAACCGTTGAAAGCGCCTGCGAAAAACTGCTTCCGCCGACAATGGCGTCCTTGATCCGGGTGAGTTGATTTTTAAGCTGAAGAGATCGGGTCTGCGGAATCAAGGCATCCAGAGCAGCAACCAAGGGGAACCCTGCAGTCATCAGGGTCCCCAGTTGGCGGGTCATTATCGCAAGCTCTGATTGCCTGACGCGACGAAATCGCTTAAAAAACCGGGGGGATTGTTGGGCTGACAGGCTAGCGGCTTCCCGGACAGCCACCGGATAGTTTCCGGCCGCGCGAAGTTTTTGCCTGGCGCTGGCCGGACTGTCCGCATCGACGATACCCGATAGCGTGTTGCCCTTAACATCCAGCGCAGTATATTCATAGAC
The DNA here is from genome assembly GCA_016219185.1 of Deltaproteobacteria bacterium. Lineage (GTDB taxonomy): Bacteria > Desulfobacterota > Desulfobacteria > Desulfobacterales > Desulfatirhabdiaceae > RAAP-1. The sequence goes on along the minus strand of JACRBZ010000071.1, from coordinate 91,047 downwards.
TGGCATGAATCGGAAAAATCATCTGTATAGGAAAATCTCGCCGGATCATCTGCAATATCATTTAGTTAAAACATCCATGTTTTGCTGCCTTTAATTGGGCCAGATGCCGCGCAACATAAACCAAATAATTCCATCAGTGGTAGGAACATAAGTAAAGTCAACCCGGTAGGATATGCCATTTAAGATCAGTACCGGGATATGCAGGATATAATTGCCGTCAGCCAGGTACAGGTTTGACACATTGCAGGATCTGAAGTCATTGAGATTTTCCAGGATTCCGTAGTCCGTCAGCCGGAACATAATACCCGCCGCCTGAACCGGATCGTACATCAAATCAGCCCATAAATAGGGGGTGGTATCAATGATCGGAACATTCAGATGATATGCCGAGGTTTCCAGGGACAGGGATGCAGAGTTCACCAGTTTATCGTTGTACCCGCAGGGAAGATAGAAATTATCGAATACAGCCAGATAATAGGCGGATGACAGATAATGGGAATTGTCCGGCAATCTGGGACAGTAAACCACTACATAATATTTGCCCGCCGGCACAACGCCGGTTTCCCATATGCCGTTATCAAAAATACAATCAACATTTTGATAGGACATTAAAATGTTGTTATTTCCATCCCGGATATCCACCCGATATGTCCCCACGGTAGAAACCCCTGTTTTGCACTGCGTTGCAATTGCGGGAATGGCCGTAGTGATGAAATTGATGCCTATCCGGCTGGGCGTATTAATGGTGAACGTATACCAGTCTTCCTCGTAGGGTGAAGAAAGCTGGGCTAAAAACACGTTGTTGAAACAGATTGCATCAGCATGCGCCATGTCGTTGTTGGGCTCTGTTTCAAATTCCAGTTTAACAATACCCACGGTAATGGATTGCGAAATAGTGCCAGACGTGCAGGTTATCACGGCAGTTCCGGTTGCGATGGTGCTTGTTGATCTCAAATGAACCGTAAGTGTTCCCGTTGCATCCGTTGTTGCAGCCACTAAAGTTGTTTTTCCATTTTCAAAAACCCCCAGTGTGGTGGTGAATGTCACGGCAGTTCCCGCAGCAACCGGCTGTCCTGCGCTGTCCAGGATGGTGGCGGTTATGGCCGTAAAGGTATATCCGTCCGCAGGTATCCAGTTGGAGGAAGCGCTAAGTGAGATGAATGCCGGTGGACCCTCACCTGTAAAAGTGACATTGACATAGCGGGTGATGCCGTTCGAGCTGGCGCTAATCTGTGCGGTACCGACTGATCCGGAAGATACAAACGCAGTTGCAACGCCCACGGAATTCGTGAAGGCATCAAACGATACATCATTGTTTGTAAATTTCCCGAGGGTTGTCTTGAATGTTACCTTTACGCCGCTATTTACCGTATTTCCGAAAACATCAAATAATGTTGCCGTAATCGTTGAAGCAGACAGGTTGTCAGCCGGATTGGATGCCGGATTGGCCTTCAGGAGAATATCGGCCGTTGGCCCCGATCCGGTAAAATTAACGAAAACCGGATTTGTCGTTATTGAACCGCTGGTGGCATTGACAGTCGCCGTACCCACAACTTGAGAATATAAAAGCGCGGCTGCCAAACCCGAACCGTTCGTGGAAACAGCGATCGTTGTCAGATTATTTGAAAAATGCGCAAGTCCGGCAGGAGCTGTTGTAAAAGTCACCGATACACCCGGCAATGACAAAGACTTGCCAAACTGGTCGAATAATTGCGCCGAAATCGTGGAAGGCGTCAGATTGTCCGCAGGAACCGCCGTAGGATTAACAGTCAAAACGATACTGGTTAGAAATGGTGTGGGCGTTGGCGTGGGTGTGGGCGATGGTGTGGGAGGCGCCGTGAAAATAACGAAAATAGAAGCACTGGAAATACCATTAGCACTGGCGCTGACGCCGACTGATCCGGTTACTGAAGAATACAGAAGGGCTGTCGCCGTACCAGTACCGTCCGTGGAAACGGGAATCGATGTCTGATTGTTTGAAAAATGCCCAACTCCAGATGAAATTACAAAATTAACAGAAATGCCGGGTGTTGTGATCTGTTTGTTATTCTGGTCGTATAGTTTTGCCGTAATTGTGGAAGACGTAAGATTATCTGCGGGAACTGACGGGGGAGCAGCGGATAATACAATAGTTGTAAGAATTGGTCTGGGTGCTACTTCCGTAAAAATAACATAAATAGTACTGGAGATACCATTTGTACTGGCATTGATTGCAGATGTACCTGCTACTGCAGAATACACAAGGGCTGTCGCCGTACCGGTAGCGTCCGTGGAAACTGTAATTGGTGTCGGAACCGGATTATTTGAAAAATGTCCAACTCCAGAAACTGTAAAGTTTACCGGGATGCCTGGTTTTACAATCTGAGTGCCAAACTTATCGTATAATTTTGCTGTAATTGTGGAAGGCGTAAGATCATCTGCGGGAACTGCCGAGGGAGCAGCAGATAACACGATTGAGTTTGTTGGCCCTGGCCCGGTAAAATACACATCAACTGTCCGGGTAACATCGAAAGGGACGGATATAGTTATGGTTGGAGGTGGCGGAGCAGGATTTGTAATAATATATGTACCGATACCTGAAGCCACACATGTAATTGTAGCAGTTCCAGGAACCGTATCGGAGTAAAGAACAACTGTAGATTCACCAACTGTGTCTGAATAAGTCACAATTGTTTTTTTGTCCAAAAGTCCAGTAGTAGGATCTTGGAAAAAACCCTGAGTTGTTGTAAATGTTAGCGTTACACCGGTCAATAATATGCCATTATTATCAACAACCGCCTTAATCGTCGTTGTGGAAAGGCCATCGGCCTGGATGGATGTCGGATCTGCGGAAAGAGACATGTTGTTTCCCGCAAAGGCCATGAGAGAGGACGGAACATACATCTCCGCAGACAGGAGACATAAAAAGATAAATAGCCCTTTTATCATCAACTTCCAATTCGTTATCATGTTTCCTCCGTATTCATACAACGGAATTTTTTCATAAACAAACAGTGCCGTACATCAAGCGAACGGTCACAATAAACTATCCCATTCGTTCTTAAGTTCGCAGACATCCGTTGTTTAATCATGCTCAATTGTTAACCAATGAATATTACTCCTTCAACACAACTTGGCAACAATTACACATCATATTTTATCTTGCACCCATGTAAAACAACAAGATTTTATGTTTAATTATTAGATTGCGTTATAGGTTTACAATCTTTTGGAATAGCTATTCATGGTTGTCTGCCTCAAATATATTATATTCAATCTCTATCTGGTGACATCGTTGGCGGTACAGATAACTGTGACTGTTCCAGATGCCTGGCCTACAAAAAAGACTACCGAAAAAAGTTTATCATATCAATATTATCTTCAACTTCCGTTTCGTACGTTATCACAGGTTTCGTCATGGATTGGAACACTGAGCCCTTAACGGTAACCGATATAGGTTTCAAAGCCATTAAAAAGACCTGATTTCAATTTTTACGATTGCGGAAACACTGCCGGAAGCACAGGTGATGGTAGCGGTTCCCGGCGTCGTTCCGGCAATCAGCGTTGCGGTTGCCGTGCCGCTTTCATTAATAGTGGTTGTCGCAAAACTGTTCTTGTTATTAGAAAAGACGGCAAGGGTGGTTGTAAAGGTGGCAGGAGTTCCGATAGCGACACCTGTGCCATTTTTATCTTTTAACGTAGCGGTAATAACGGATGAACTGATGCCATCGGCGATGATCGATGAATTTGATACGGACAAAGTGATATTGGCAACCGGCCCGGGCGTAGCATTGACAAATTTCAGTATTGCAATCATGGTCAATCCACCCCCGGTGCATGTCACGGTAACATTGTCACTCGATGTCGTTCCGGCATACAGGACGGCAAGCGCGGTTCCCGTGGCATCTGTTACCGTCTGAAAACGATTGGCCCCGTTTGCAAACAAGCCCAAGGTCGTCGAAAAACTCACCGCTGTTCCCTGCGCCGCCGGCTTTCCGGTAGTGTCGGTCAACACCGCGGTTAACGTTGAAAACGAGATGCCATCCGCATTTATTGTATTGGGATTTGCGGTCAGCGTCAGCGTCGCGCCACCCGTATTATCGTTTAATCCCGACGAAGATCCACCGCATCCGGACAAAATCACCACAATGCAAACCAGCAATACAGGCTTAATCAACAGCAGAGAACGTTTCATAACACTCCTTAATCCCAATCATAAATATCTGACAAATAAATTCCCGGTTTTTCAACATAAGAACAATAGATTTCAGCTTACCGGCGTATTGACTCGAGCTGCCCGCTGCTACAGTTGAACGATTCTTGGAGTCATAAAAATCAGCAGCTCTTCATTGTTATTTTTATTAATGTCGGTTCTAAACAGCCACCCCAAAAACGGAATTTTACCCAAAAAAGGAACACCGGTGTCACCTACATTTTCGGTGGTTTTGGTAATGCCGCCGATCACCAGGGTATCACCATCATCAATCAGAAGCTCGGTGGTGGCTTTTTTAGTCGCGATAGTCGGAACCCCGGTGCTGGTATAGCTCTGAACATCGTCTTTCAGGATTTCAATCTTCATTGAAATCCGGTTATCCTGGGTGATATGCGGCGTCACCTTCAGGTGCAGAACCACCTTTTTGAACTTAGTGGTTGGCGCTTCATCGGTCTTGCCTTTTTCCAGATATCCGATTTCCAGTCCCTGTTCGATGTTAGCCTCTTTATTATCCAGGGTCAGTATCTTTGGCGCGGATATGATTTTTCCCTTGTTGTTGCTTTCCATGGCCTGGAGTTGGGCATTGAGAACGATCGGGGTTCCAGCAATCCGCGTAAAATTAAATCCAATGGTTCCGACATTGGTCGCGGTCAGGGGAAAATTCACCGCCGCATTCCCCCCATGGGTTCCGCCCAGGGTGTCATATCCGGGTTGTGGCCCAATCCCCGCATTGGGATCGCTATTCTGAATTCCCCACTTGGCCCCCCATGTAATACCCAGATCTCGTTCAAAATCTGATGTAGCCTCAACGATTTTGGCCTCGATCACAACCTGTGGCGTGACCCGGTCCAGTTTCTGAACAATCGAACGAATATGTTTGACCTTACTGGCAGTATCCGTAACAATCAACTGATTGGTCCGCTCATCCACGGTAATGGAACAGTCTTTGCGACCTGGAGTGACCAAATCTTTAACATGCTGCATCATCTCATCTTTAGCCTTGGCATAATTCACCGGTATGTATTCCGTGACAACCGGTTCCAGTTCAAGGCTCTGCTCTTTGGCCTTTCTTTCAGCCTCAAAGAACTGTTGTTTGGATTTTTCTTCCTCCTCCAGGGTTTTAAGCCTGGCAATACGGATAATCCCCCCCTCCTGAATCTTATCCAGTTGATTCATCCTTAGAACCAGATCCAGAACCTGATCCCAGGGTACCGGCTTGTCAAATGCCAGCGTCACCTTGCCCTGAACATCTTTATCAATGGCGAAATTCTCCCCGCTGTAATCCGCGAGAAGCCGAAATATATTTCGGATATCCGTATCGAAAAAATCGATTCCCATTTTCTCGCCCGTATACACCTTGGTGACATCGCTTCGGTAAACGCCGGATCTTCTGGACTCCGCTGTAACGATTTTTGCTTCTCCGGAAGGCTCCGCATGGCCATCACGCTTTCCAGCCGCCGTCATGTCCGGCCTGGCTGCTGCCGGCTCATCGGCTTTTTCAACAAACGTCGTTGAGAGCGGTGCATCTGGCCTGGGAGGAATGGAAGAGGCTCCAAATCGGATTTTGATCACATTTCCTTCCTGCTCTACAAAATACGGAACCGCTTCCCGAAGGTCCAGCGCCACTATGGAATCGGTTTTCATGGCAGGCGTCTGCAAGGGCCGAATCCGATCGATGGCACTCTCAAACCGGGTGGTGATCAATGGTAGCTTTCGGAAATCCGAAATATTGGTATGATGGAGTCTTAGCTGAACAGAGGTTGGGGAAATCTTTTCCATGCGGTACTCAACCGGCCGGGTGGTCCCGATGATGACCGTGGATTTCCCTTTTAATTCACTGGAAAAATCGATTCGATTTACCCATGCTGCGCCGGAGGATTTTGCGGAAGGCCCTTTTTTTCGTGAATCAACCGGATATGTCCGGCTTATTGTAGCTGGACCTGTCGCACTGCCGGCAGTCGAAGACAAGCTCGGTTCAGGGATTGACGTCTCCCGGATGGACTGGCCGGATATATTTACTGCAGCATCGGAGGCCTTCCTGGCAAACGAAATTTTCAAGCCGTTACCTTCCCGCGTCACCTGATAAGGAACATCTTTTGATAATGCGATTTCGATTTTGGATGTCTGTACATTTTCCACCTGCGAAATGGCGATATTTCCGATCACATCGTCATCAACCGGCGATGTCGGCATCATTTCACCGACGCGGGTCTCCGGGAAATACAGAATAACACCTAAGGGAGAAGGTTGCTTGACTGAAGTATAGGATAGAATCGCGTTGCCCTGAATGTTAACAACAACGGCATCGGGTTCTTTAGTTACCTGAATATCCGTGATTTTTTTGGAAACATTCGTTTGCTGACTGTCTTGAGCATCAGGCCGAATAGCCGTATCCGTGGCACATCCCATTGCGAATCCAAAGCATAATATCAGCAAAGCAGGCAGCTTGATGAATCGGAACAGCCTAAAAGAGTTACACGTCATGCTACTATTCTCCGGATGGTTTCTGGAATTTGAGCTCTGAGTTACGATTGGTAACATTACCCATCGCATCTTCAATTTCTTCTTCCACAATAATTCGATCTTTCAAGATATTCGTCACTTTGCCTGAATGTATTCCGACATAGGTTCCCACCGCGACAATATATCCTTTGCCAGTACTTTCCTCAACCATTGCTTTGAAGCCAGATTGGGTCCGCATAATCGCAGTCAGTTTCAGTTGACTTAAATCGATTCGTTCAAGCGGGGTTGTGGGTTCACGTTTTTCCGTTTTTGTTTTGACATCCGGAAGACCCTTCAGGGGCTCATCCTTCAGCAGCGGTACGAAGGGGTCGATTTTCCCCTCGGGATTGTAGGATCTCCCCACATCTGAGGCGGATGCCACCTGTAAAGGATTCCGGCTCTCTGAAGAAGGTTTATTCTGCGTGGAGCCTGTTTGATCGCCCCGATCATGAAGCTGCTGTGGAGATGAAACAGGCAGCGAAGAAGTGACTGCGCCCGGAACCGGCGCGGCTTTGACACTCTCTGGCTTGTCAGTAATCTTTTGATGGACAATCTCAGGTTTCAAGGGCGGCGTTCCGGGGCTGCCGGAGGCCTTGGCTGTAGCAGGTTCGGTCCCGATACTCTCTCCGGTATTCACGTAGATTTTTTTGCGAACAATCTCCGGCTTGGCTGCCGGCGCTTCAGGTTTACTGCATCCTGTATGGCCGGCAAGTGCGCCCATTAAACAAAAAATCAGCACGATTTTGGATAGCTGAATCATATATCCGTTTTCTGTTTGCATGTTAAGGAATTGTCAAAAAAAATAATTACTGCGATTATCTCTTTAGAATGACTTAATTTCTTTATAAATTATTTTTTTACAGCAGGCTGAGCAGCCCCCTTGGCGGCAGCTTTATTCGCCGGAGCCGCAGGTGTTTCTATAAATTTATATGTTACGGCAACACAGGATGTAACCAGTCGGGTTGAATCCTTGGCAGATGGAGCCGTCTTGGCATCCTTGGCTGCAGGCGGCGTCATCTTGATATCCTTGATATTAACGATCCGGTTCAGATTTGAAACCTTGTCAAAAAACATGCCAACATTGTGATAATTTCCAGACACCGTAATGGAAACAGGGATTTCAGCATAGAAATCCCTGGAAACCTCCGGTTTGGGTTCAAAAAGGACAAACTCCAGCCCCGCATCATGACCAAATTGTGAGATACTGGTCAGGAGCATCGGGATCTCTTCTTTATCCGGCAATGCATTCCGCGTGACATTGAAATCTTGTTCAGCATCTTTCATCTCCTGTCTGAACTTTTGAATCTGAGACGCGCTGGCCCTGGCACTGGCCACTTGCTGTTCAAGCTGCTTCAGTTGCGTGGTCATGGTATCCAAGCGGGTATACTGCGGATAAAAAAAGAAATATCCGAATACTCCCAACAGAAGAAAAAGCGTCAGAACACATATCAGAATCCGTTGAACCAGGGTTAAGCTGGCAATTTTTTCTATCGCCGGTTCCAGAGATTCAAGAGAGATGTCTGATAATTTCATTTTTTTACGGCCTTTTCTGAAGTTTTCTCTTCGAGCCTGACCACTTTCCTACATGAAATTTCAAAGTTTTTCAAACCGATATCCTTGATGGCCTGTTGTTTGAGAGTTTTGAGATTGACACTGGAAAACAGTTTACTGCCTTCCAGCCTGATCATGAAATCCGCAACCGTTTTATTATCCAGGGCAAGTCCGTATATTTCCACGGAATCACTGGCTGCGGAAAGACTGGTAAACCACATGCGACCCGGAATCACCATATTGGTCATGGTGTCCAGAAGGATGACAGAAGACTTGCGGTCTTGCTCAAGATTTTTTATGATTGTTGTTTTTTTCTTGATGACATCGAGCTTTTTCTTAATATCATCAATTTCCTTGGTCAACACGGTCAATTCACTCAACTGCTGCTTTGAAATTTTGATGTGATCATCCAGACTCTGAATCTTCCGGTTGAGTGATAAAGCAAAATAAGACATTCCCAGAGTCAGAAAAATCAGAACGAGAATAAAAATGGAGACCTGCTGACGGACATTCTCTTTTTTTCGCGCCTTACGAAAAGGCAGAAGGTTAATTCGTATCATTTGTCATCAATTCTCCGAATGGCAAGGCCCATACATATCGCTGCCTGCGGGGATACCTTTTTGAGAAAAGACGGATCGAGTCTTTTATCTATGGAAAAATTTCCAAAAGGATTGATGACTTCAACTTCCGATGTGGTTTCGGATGCCAGGATCTGCTGAAAATCCTTTATACTGGCGCCGCCACCGCTAATCAGTATCTTTCGGATCTGATCATCCGGATACGTTGAATAGAAAAAATCAATGGCCCGCCTGATTTCAAGGCACCAATCACCGATGATCGACGTGACAATGCCGGCGATTTCCTGCGGAGTTATTTTATTGGATTTTCCGGTGATTTTTATCGTTTCGGCATCTTCCAGGCTACAGACCACTTTATTCGAAATTTTAAGATTAATTTGATTACATCCCTGGGATACGTCTCTTGTGAACAGGGAAATGCCGTCTTTAACAATGTTCAAGGATGTCTTGCTGGCTCCAATATCGATTAACGCAACAACATCTTCCTTGGTATCGTAGTTGGCCTCATAGATATTCTGAAGCGCAAAGGCATCGATATCAACCACACATGGCCGCAGACCCGATAATTCAATCAGGTTGACATACTCATTAACCAGTTCTTTTTTAGCGGCAACCAGAATCACATCCAGTTTGTTGGCGGCAATGGGGCTTTCTCCCAGAATATGGAAATCCAGATTCACATCATTGATATCAAATGGAATGTACTGTTCTGCTTCAAATTGAATGGTATCTTGAAGTTCTGCGTCCGTCATGTTCTGCAACTGAATTTTTTTAACAATGACCGAATATCCGCCGATAGAGATAGCCACATTTTTTTCTCTAACTTTCTGAACGCTGAACAATTCGCGGATAGCTTCGGAAACCGTTTCCGGATCTTTGATGACCCCATCCTCAATCGCACCGTTCGGCAGAGTGATCATTCCGAACTTGTTCAGAACAAACCCATGCTTTCGGGTTTCGAAAACCTCGCACAGCTTAAGCGTTTTTGACCCGATATCGAGGCCGACCAAGTGATTTTTTTTCGCAAGTAGCATTTGACTGGGAGAACCTATATGAGTTCAGTATATGGATACTCAGGGATACTTCGGCCGACATAACAAGGAGAGATAATCAGCTATCCTTCCCTTTCTACAGTACTGCAAATAAACGGCAATAGATTGACGCATCCGATATCAAATTGATAATTATGACAAAAATTATTTTTAATTTAACAATTGCCTTTAAATTATGAATTAGTCAAGTTTTTTTTGGTTCAGACCGCATAAAAAATTACACTACGGATGTTTCCTGATTGACAGTTTTCCGGATTCTCCATTGACTTTACCTTGACATTAAAATCAGCGTTGCCTATAATTTTTTAATGCTATCACTTCTTGAACTTACGGGCAGACCCGCGACCTGCCGGTGCAATGGAATAGATCGGATTGCGCGGCATTTTTTTTGTACTGTTTTTTTTATCCTTGGGTCCCTCCTTCCGACCTCGAATAAAGATATCCCCTCCTCATCTACCGTTCTGGTTTCAATACGCCAATGCCCCTGATAGAAAAAGAAAAGATAAAACCCTTCAGGCTGGTCAAATATTTTACGATTATCAGCCTCGTGGTTATTTTTATCGGCGCGTTTGTTCTAAGTTTTTTGAACATTCACTGGGCCAGGGCCATGCAATTGAAAAAAAGCGAAGAATATGCCCTGGTTCTGGTTGAAAATCTAAACCATCAGGTTTTTCTGCAATTTATTATTCCGGTCGTCCTTAAATTTGGAAAAATCGAGCTCAGCAATCCCGATCAGTTCGAACGGATGGACACCATTGTCCGTAGCACGCTTCACAGCTTCAAAGTGGAAATGGTGAATATTTACGATACCAACAATACCATATCCTATAGTTTTGACAAACAGCTTGTGGGACGGAAAAACATGGGTGGAACCGGCTACGAATACGCGATTTCAGGAACCCCGACATCCACGCTGGTCCAGCGCGGAAATTTTTGGGAAATTCCCCTGGGATTTCCCAAGGAAAGCCGCCTGACCACCTTTGCACCGATTCGGGCTGAACGGCAGTTTTTGCGTATCTCCGGACCTGTACTGGGAGTTGTGGAGATAGTTCAGGATATTTCCGAGGATTATCAAACCATACTCAGTTTTCAACTACTGGTGATTGCCACCTGTATCGCGGTTATGAGTATTCTGTCAGGCGTTCTGATTTATGTGGTTCAACGCGGCGAAGCCATTATCCAGCAGCGAACCCAGGAACAGCTCAGTTTAAAGGAAAAACTGGCACAATCAGAGCGACTGTCCTCCCTGGGAGGCATGGTGGCAGGAATCTCTCATGAGATTCGGAACCCTTTGGGCATAATCAGAAGTTCCGCGGAACTGTTAAAGAAAAAGGTTGCGCAATTTGATCCAACCAACTCCATCCCCGATATCATCGTGGAAGAATCCAGCAGACTCAATCTTATCATCACGGATTTTCTCAATTTTGCCAAACCCAGGCCCCCCCATCGCCTGGCCTGCCAGCTTGAAGACATCCTTGAAAAAAACATTAATTTTATCACCCCTCAGATTCAGGATCAGGGGTATATTATTGTTAAGAATTTTTCCCATCATCTGCCCGAAATTCAGGCTGATTCGGACATGCTGTATCAGGCTTTTCTGAATATTTTCATGAATGCGATTCAGGCAATGCCGGATGGTGGGAAAATTTGGGTCGGCATCCAATCCGATAGCCGTATTGTCACCGTCTGCATTGAAGATGAAGGACCCGGCGTGCCGGAAGATCTGCTTGAAAGAATCTGGGATCCGTTTTTCACCACCAAGGAAAAAGGAACCGGACTTGGCCTGGGCATTGTAAAAAACATCATTGAATCCCACAGCGGCGGAATCCGGGTCGAGAATCGGGAGGAAGTGCCCGGCGTTCGCGTGATAATTGAACTACCAATCACGACTCACGACGAATCAGCGGATCAATAACATATCGTTATTCCAGATAACGGGACGGAACGTCGCAAGCCGGCTGCGAAATACCTTTTCGAATCACCAGGGTTTTCCCGATTTCCGTGCCGTCCGATGCCACGCCGGAGTGACAGCGCCCGCCTTTTCTCAGAAAGGTCCTCACGCGGGGATAACGCATCTCGGTATACTGTTTCAACCGGGTGTCATAAACCGGAACCGGCGAAAATGAAAAAGAAACGTCCCTGCCGGGTGGCGATTCCTGTTCCAGCTTCATTCTGAATCCGGATAAAATTCCCGATGCAAAATCCGTTTTCCGATAACGGTTCAATTTACCACCGGCGTTATATCTCTGCCACTCAGATTCAATAAACTGCCGAATAAAATCAAAAACGTAACCTGCAATCCGAAGATTCCGGGAAGTCCCGCTGATTTCAAGAACCCTGCCCGTCTTTCCTTTTTCGACCACATAGGCCCCGACCCATATCCCTTTCACGAAATAATAATCCATCAAAAGAAGCGCGAGGGAATAATCCTCCCGGAAATGTCTGAGCGCGGGCTTTCCAACAAAAACACTGAAATATTCCCTGGGGGTATTTTGAACGATCTGCTCGATCTCATATTTGGCCATCAACTCATGGGCTTTGATCATGGCGGCCTCTGCCTCAAAAATATTGCTGCTTTGAGCCAGTGCCATGAGCTTTTGAATGCGAAGCCGGGTCTTGTCGCTCTCGCATTCCGATGCCTGAAAAATCTGTCGGCTGAGAGGAATATATGTTCCGGTTGCCCTGGGATTGGCGTTCAACATCCGGCAGGCATGCTGAAAAGATCGGCCATGAGCTGATTCCTGATGTGCGTTTGAAACTTCCGAAACAAACTGATGCGCCATTTCATGGAGAAGCACCTCGCGGATGTCGTTCCAGGAGTGGTTCAGAACAAACTGCCGACTGAGGCCGATTTCCCGCTTTTCAGATGACCAGTATCCCAACCGGGTCTTAAAATCCCGCAATACAAACAGGGGCTTGCACATCTGTTTTCGAAGTTCCGTATTGAAAGCCCACAGTGCTGCATCCCATTCACACGACAGGCCGTGAAGGATGCGACGCTCCAGGCATTCCAGAACCTGAACGTTTTTCATGGAATATCAGCCATCTTCCGATAGGTCAGATAGGTTTGCTGAAGTCCTTCAGGCAGGGAAATGCGGGATTTCCATCCAAAGCGATTTAAGGTAGAGACATCCAGAAGCTTTTGAGGCATTCCATCAGGCTGGGTGCGGTCCCAGAGCACCCTGCCCGAATAACCGGTCACGGCTTGCACTTTTTCCGACAGCTCACGAATGGATAAATCTTCGCCAGTTCCAATGTTGATATGGGTAATTTGTCCGTTCTGCGTTGCCTGGTCATAGAGGCTGTCCTCAAGCTGCATGATAAATGCCGTTGCCGATGCCATATCGTCCACGTGTAGAAACTCACGCCGGGCAGCACCGGTACCCCACAGTTGAACGACTGGAGATTTCGAGTCGGAGGAACTCGGGCATTGTCTCCCAGGAATGTCCGCCCCGGAAGAAGAAGGGATGCATAGAAGCGTTCGGAATGAATCAGGAATAAGGCCAAAGACTGCTTCATCTTTCCGGATTGCGCCCCAGTTACTTTCTTCCGCCAGTCTGGCCAGGTGAAATTTCCGAATCAGCGCCGGCAGGACATGGGAATTATTCAGATCGTAAGAATCGTTCGGGCCATAGAGATTGGTGGGCATGACGCAACGGTACCGGGTTCCATGCTGGCGGTTGTATGACTGGCACAGCTCAATTCCTGCTATTTTGGCAATGGCATAGGGCTGGTTGGTGGGTTCAAGAAAGCCGGAAAGCAGATACGCCTCTTTAATGGGCTGAGGCGCATGTTTCGGGTAAATGCAGGAACTTCCCAGAAACAGCAGACGCCGGACGCCTGCGCTGAAAGCCTCATGAATCACATTGCATTCGATCATCAGGTTCTGATAGATGAAATCCGCCCGATAGGTATTATTGGCCAGGATCCCGCCGACTTTTGCGGCCGCAAGCACAACATAATCAATGGGTTCGGACCGAAAAAAATGCCGGACAGCCTGCTGATCCATCAAATCCAGTTCCCGGTGAGACCGCGTAATCAGACGCTGATACCCTGCGGCCTTCAGAAACCGCACAATCGCCGATCCCACCATGCCGCGATGGCCTGCAACAAAAATCCGTGAATCCAGTGTCAAGGGAGGTACGGGAAGCATCAAGCCATCCTTTGGTTATTCGAAATGGTTATAAATTTGAAAGCCTTCCTTCTCAACCAAAAAATCCTTTCGCGCTTCCATCAAATCTTTTTCCACCATGATTCGAATCAGTTCTTCAAAATCCATTTTGGTTTCCCACCCCAGAACCGTTCTGGCCTTTGTCGGATCCCCCAGAAGAAATTCCACTTCCGCAGGCCTGAAGTACCGGGGATCGATGCTGACAACAATCTGGCCGGATTCGGGCGGTTTTTTCAGGCTGCTACCGCAATTTTCAGAAAAGGAGACCGTATCAATCACACCGGTTTCTTCGATGCCGGAACCTCTCCAGACCAGATGGATACCAATGGCATCGAATGCCTTTTCCACAAACTCACGGACCGAATGGGCCTTGCCGGTTGCAATCACGAAATCCTCTGGCGCCTGTTGCTGAAGCATCAGCCACATCGCCTCCACGTAGTCCCCGGCATATCCCCAGTCTCTCTGGGAATTGAGGTTGCCAAGATACAGCCGGTCCTGAAGTCCCAACCGGATTCTGGCAACCGCGCGGGTGATCTTCCGGGTAACAAATGTTTCACCACGGACCGGGGATTCATGATTGAACAAAATCCCGTTACAGGCAAACATGCGATAGGCCTCGCGATAATTCACCGTAATCCAGTACGCATAGACCTTGGCTGCGCCATAAGGGCTTCTGGGATAAAACGGCGTAGACTCTTTCTGAGGAATTTCCTGCACTTTTCCATACATTTCGCTGGTTGATGCCTGATAATAGCGGGTATGGGCTTCAAGACCCAGTATCCGAATGGCCTCCAAAATCCGCAGTGCGCCCAGAGCATCTGAGTTCGCAGTATATTCCGGAGTTTCAAACGATACCTGGACATGACTTTGCGCTGCCAGGTTATAAATCTCGTCAGGTTTGACTTCCTGAACAATTCGGATCAGGTTGGTCGCATCGGTGAGATCGCCGTAATGCATCATAAAATGTACATCGGTTTCGTGTGGGTCCCGGTAAAGATGATCCACGCGACGGGTGTTAAAAGAAGATGCTCTCCGTTTGATACCATGAACTTCATAGCCCTTGGCAAGCAGAAATTCCGCCAGATAGGCTCCGTCCTGCCCCGTAACGCCGGTAATCAATGCGCGTTTCATGTTGATACTCCCTTGATGTGACATATGAATCCGATTCCCATTTCGCAGGGTCCACAGGGAGGCCACCCATGACCGCTCATGGGAACCAGACGTTTTTCTCATTGAATCTATTGCTATATTTCAAAAGAATATGTCATACTATTTTTATAGCATTATTACAAGACAATGCAAACAAACGAACCGTTTTATTCATTTTGACGGAAGAATTGCTCTTCCCATTTAACAGAAAACATCTGGAGACATCATGAATGTACTTGTTTTAGGTGGATGCGGCATTCAGGGAAAAGGGGCATTGTATGATCTGTCCCGCAATCCATCCATGGATCGAATCATTTGCGCGGATTTAGATCCGGAACGTATTCATTCCGCAAGCTATATCCAACATGACAGAATTATTCCGGCACGTCTGAATGCACAGGACAAAACCGCAATGGTTTCATTGATGAAACAGGATGTTGACGTGGTCATTGATCTGTTGCCATCTCAATTCGTCCGTTCCGTGGCCGAAGCCGCAATCGAAGCCGGCGTAAGCGTGGTCAACACCAATTATGGTTATGATGTTCTGGATCTGCATGAAACTGCCCGCCGGCGCGGGATTGCCATTATGCCGGAATGCGGCCTGGATCCGGGAATTGATCTGGTAATCTATGGTTACGGATTGCGCCAGTTTGATGAGCTCCATACCCTGAATTCGTACTGCGGGGGAATTCCGGAAAAAAAAGCCTGCACCAACCCCTTGAATTACAAAATCAGTTGGAACTGGGACATGGTCCTGAAAACTCAGAAACGCAGTTCCTCCCTGATCAAAGACCATCGGCAGATAGACATCCCCGCAGAAGACCAGCATGACAATCCGTTTATTCACGAAATTGAATTTCCGGGGCTCGGCAGACTGGAAGCTTTTCCGAACGGCAATGCGGTCCGTTTTTCGGATTTGCTGGGGGTTAGGCAGACCATTCGTGAAACCGGACGATATACCCTTCGCTGGCCTGGCTGGTGTAATTTCTGGAGCCCTCTGAAAAAACTGGGATTTCTCTGCGATGATCCGGTTCCGGGACTTCCCTGTGCCATAACCCCCCATCAGTTCCTGACCCAAATGCTGGAGCCCAGGCTGCAGTATCAGGACGATGAAAAAGATCTGGCGGTCATGCAGAATGTCTTCACGGGAATCAAGAACGGGAAAAGGAAAACACTTATCTTTAATGTGTTGATTGAACGGGATTTGAACACCGGCCTCATGGGCATGGCCATCGGCGTCAGCTATCCGGCATGTATTGTGGCGGAAATGATCGCTACCGGCGTGATTCCGGGGAAAGGGGTACTCTCTCCAATCCGTGACATTCCCAGCGATCCGTTTCTATCGCAGCTTCAGAACCGGGGGATCGTCATCGAAAAAATCGTTCAAGAATAACTCGTTATCCATAAGGGAAGATGAATGTAAGCATGCCCCCGAGTCATTGATGATGGACATGGAACAAGAAATCGTGAATCACGGTTTCTTATTCCATATTTATTCCGGTTAAGGATTCTGGGGAAAAGACAGGCTTCGGAAATAACCGGGCGCCTGAATACTTCTGCCCGAGCTGAGTATCAGCACGGTAGCGGTTGTTGCCTCGGTATGCAGAACAAGAAGCGACCCGAAATCAACAAAATCGAGATCAGCTCCAATACGATACTCTTCATAGATAGCATACGTCTGACCCGTTTGAATGCCATCTTCAGATCCTTTGTTGATGAAAGCGACCTCGTTATCCCCGAACATCTTGGTGCCTTCTTCGGCCATAAAAATTTTCCCACATATACCGCCTTTTCCGGGTATCAGCTTAATTTTTGACGATATCGGTTCATACGGCAGCAAAATATCATTTACCATAACGGAACGAAAGGCTTTTTCAACTTTCGCGACCGCATAATCTTCACGGCTTTCAACAATTCGAAGCAACCCCGTCTTGTAATACTGAAAGCCGACAGAATCCTTTGATTCAGGGTCTAGTACCGGCACTGGCGGGCGATATGCCGCATAAACATCTCCCACCTTCAAAGGCGTGTTACCAGATGGAGTTACATAGATGCTCTCATCCTGGCCAAACATCGTTTTTTGAACATTTTTGTCCCCTTTGAACAGGACAATCTGCCCCGAGGCCGCTATGGACTGCGCCGTGACAAATCCGATTCGATGAATGAAGGAATACACATAATATCTGGATTCAATGACGGGCAATTGGTCCGTCGCGGGCTGATCCAACGATTCGAGCGCACTGGAAGCATCCCAGGCTTCGTGGTAAAGCCTCAACCGCTCCCCTGGAAAGATTCGGTGGGGATTCATTATCTGCTGATTTTCACTCCAGATCTGAGGCCATCTCCAGTGAGTGTTAAAATACCGGTTGGAAATATCCCAGAGGGTGTCTCCTTTTTTAACCGTGTAATAAACGCCGGATTCCAGTTCAATGACAGACGGTTCTTCAGCAGATGCGGCAAGCGTGAATCCCCATAAAACGAATACCCCTGTGATGAAAAACCACCAAACAATCGAAAATCGGGGCGTTATTCTCATATTTTCCTCCGTGAGTCTGGTGAGCATGACTCCTGAAATTGCGTGAATACTTTGTTTTATATTTATTTCTCGTAACGTGAATGAAATCCCTTTGTCAAGTATTTCATAACGTCACAGCCATCCTTTTTCCGTATGACGCCCCCTGTCCCCCCTATTCTGTTGATTCGGCCATCATTTTGGGTTATATGATTCATAAAAACAATGACAAGTCGAGAACAGAATACAGTCAGACCTTTTTTTATGGAGAGTTAAGTCATGATCCCGCTTGCGGAACAATTAAATCAGGACATTGAAAAAGGCAGTTCCTGCATCCTGGAAATGCTGTCCACCATCGGAAAAAACCTTTACTTCCCCAAAGGAATTCTAAGTCAGAGCGCCGAAGCAAAGGAAAAAGCCCATAAACTCAATGCAACCATCGGAATCGCCACTGAAAAAGGCCGGGCCATGCATTTCCCCTCGGTCATGAACGCCATTTCCGGAATCCAGCCCGAAGCCTCCCTGACATACGCCCCGTCTTTCGGGCTGCCGGCATTAAGAAAATTGTGGCAGGAATCGCTTTACCAGAAAAATCCCTCCCTTCAGGGAAAGGCCATCAGTCTTCCGGTGGTCACCAGCGGGATCACCCATGCCATCAGCGTTTTTGCTGATGTATGGGTTGAGCCGGAAGACGTGGTGATTTTTCCGGACATGATGTGGGGCAATTACAACCTGATCCTGGATGTTCGAAAAGGCGCCAAACTGAAAACTTACCCCATGTTTTCCGAATCAGGGGGGTTCAACATCGAGGCATTTGAAAAGACGGTCAAGGCCGAAGCCAGCCTTCGCGACAAACTGATCGTGATGCTGAATTTTCCCAACAACCCGACAGGGTATACGATTACGGAATCCGAGGGCAACCGGATCGTTGAAATTTTAGTGCAGGCGGCCCAAAACGGCGCACAGGTTCTGGCAGTAATGGATGACGCCTATTTCGGACTGTTTTACGAAAATGACACGCTTAAGGAGTCTTTATTCGCCCGACTTTGCGGAATGCACCCCCGGTTGATGGCCGTCAAGCTGGACGGTGCAACCAAGGAAAGCTTTGTTTGGGGCCTTCGGGTGGGTTTTATCACCTATGGCGCCGCCATTGAGGGAGACAGCCGTCCGGTCTATGAAGCCCTTGAAAAAAAGACTGCGGGAGCCGTCCGGGGGTCCATATCCAATGCGTCTCATTTAAGTGAAACCCTGGTGCTAAGGTCCATGCAGGACCAGAATAATCCTTCTGAAAAAAAGGAAAAATTTGAAATTCTCAAACGCAGGGCAAATCGCGTAAAATTGGTGCTTCAGGACCCCAAATATCAGGATGCCTGGCAGGTCTATCCCTTTAATTCCGGCTACTTCATGTGTATCCGCCTGAAAACGGTCAATGCCGAGAGCCTTCGGCTGCACCTCCTGAACCACTATGGGGTTGGACTCATTTCCATCGGGTCGGAAAATCTGCGGGTGGCTTTTTCCTGTCTGGAAGAAGCCGATATCCCACTTCTTTTTGATACGGTTCTTCAAGGCGTGAAAGATCTCAGCTCAAGCCAGGATCAATAGGGAAAAACAGGCATTGTCTCTTTAGCTGTTTTTTCTCAAGACGACATCATTCATACTGGACTTCAATCAGAAAAAGTCCCTGAGCCGGCGCAGTCGCGCCGGCCAGACTCCTGTCCCTTGAAAGCAGAATCCGCTCCATGTCCGCGGGAAGCATTTTTCCCATTCCGATGCGAACCAGCGTGCCGACGATGTTGCGGACCATGTACCTCAGAAATCCATCCCCCTTGATGACAACCCGCCAGCGGTCATTTCCATTTTCAATGATTTCCGCCAGATGAATCGTACGGATCGTATGCGTGCGGGGACTTCCGATGCCTTCAAATGCCTTAAAGTCATGCGTTCCCACCAGGCAACAAAGGGATTCGCTCATGGCCCTGACGTTCAGCGGTTTCTGGATGTGCCATGAAAAATGCCGTTCCGCCACAGAAGGCACCGGATGATTCAGGATTTGGTAATGATAGGTTTTGGCCAGAACATCATATCGTGCATGAAAGCCATCCGGCACTTCGCAACAATCCCGGATGACGATGTCAGGAGGGAGAAGCCCGTTTAACGCCCGCAGAAAGGTTTTCGGGGTCAGCCGGGTATTGCAGTGAAAACTGGCCGTCTGTCCCAGGGCGTGCACCCCGGCATCCGTTCGACCGGAGCCTTTAAGAATGACGGGCTGCCGGGTGATCAGACTGAGAACCCGCTCGATTTCCGCCTGAATGGTGGGTTTTTCCACCTGGCGCTGCCAGCCGAAATATCGGGTGCCGTCATATTCAATAATGAGTTTAAAATTTCTGGACAGCGCAGGCATCACAACCGATCGCACCGGGTATTTCCCAGAGCTTCCTCAAGTGCGTCGTCCATGTCCTGAAGAAATTTATCCAGAGGATATCGTCTGCCGCAGACCCTGCAGCTTAGCACCGCCGACCGTCATGTTTTCTGCAGGTCGAGTTTTTCTCCGCAACCGGGGCAGCGCAGGTTTTCGGTTTTCATTCGTTCGTCTTTCTGTTTTTATATGCCATTAAAATCAATATCGTAATCGTTCAGAAGTCAGTCTTATAAATCATAGAGCGTATCATCACGAAACGGGACCTTTTGTCTGCCTGTCGCTATCCTTCCTTTTTTTCCGGACAACTGAAAGGGCTCTTCCTCACCCAGAACATCCCCCATTTCCGACTCAATCTGTTCCGGATCTTGGCCGCTTTCCATCCGCCGAAGGGCCTCCTGCATTCCCGGTCCCAGTTCAATGCCGGTCATGTCCGTAAGTTTTCGCATTAAATCAGCCGCCTGCCGGGGATCGTCCTCATTGATATTTTCGGCTTCGCCTGCCAGCATCTGCATGGCCTGCTCCATTTTGTGCTCATCAAAAGGAAGGTCATCCATACCGCCATCTTCCCGAGCCTTTCCCGTGAAAGCAAATGCAGACATTCGCCGGGACAACGGATGAATCCCGCATTTCGGACATAACGGCGTTTTGGATGTATTAATCGTTTTAGAAAAAAAATTAAACAGGGTATTACAGCTCTTGCAATAAAACTCATAAATCGGCATACACCATTACCTCACCCACTGTCACATTTCATGAAATACTTACGCCGTTCATCCCCATGCGGCAGAGGGTGAAATCATACCGGAGCGGATCTTCAGGAATCATCCGGCTGAAAGCGCGGGTGATTTCAAGCGCCGTCCGCATATCCGCCTGCTTTCGCCGGGTAAATCCCAAACGAATCCCAATCCGGTGCATATGGACATCCAGCGGGATGATCAGCTTTGAAGCCGGAACCCGGTCCCATCCCCCCGGATCCACGTCGTCTCTTCGAACCATCCACCGTAAAAACAGATTCAAGCGCTTACAGGCGCTGCCCCGCTCCGGCAGGGGAATCAAATGCCCCAGTTCCCGTGCATTTCCCGCGGTGAATACGGCTACAAATCGCGTCAGAGCGGGCAGCACCGTATCGTCTTCACTTCCCATGCCCGAAAGAAAGCAACCGTGAATCGATCCGTAACGAGCCAGCACATCCTTTATCGCCAGCATCAGATTGACCAGATTCCTGCCGGTGGAAAACCGATGGGAAAATCCACCGTATGCCGCGGTCAGAGACTGGTGGGTCGATTGGTTCAAAAAACTTAAGGGAGACGGCCCCATCTTTTCCAGCACGCAGCTCAGACTTTTGTAAATCTGTGCAACGCGACCATACGCCAGGGAAGAGGCCAGAAGCCCTGCGATCTCCCGATCCCGAATATCCGCATACGAATACAGAAACACCAGCGGGTCCGGATGGACCCGTTCACGACGGTTATACTGCTGGTAGAGGGCGTCCAGATCGCATCTGGTAATCGAAGGGCCTGAAATCATAAGAAATCAAAATGGAATGTCATCTTCCCCCACAGGTCCTTCGGATCTAGAAAAACTGCCGCCCCCCTTGAATCCGGAATCAAACTCGCCGGAATTCTTTTTCGCGCCCTCGTCCCTGGATCCCAGCATCTGCATGTCCGAGGCAACGATTTCGGTGGTATAGCGTTTATTCCCGTCCTTATCATCCCAAGAGCGGGTCTGAATACGACCCTCGATATAAACCAGCTTTCCTTTTGAAAGATACTCGCCGCAGATCTCACCCAACTTTCTGAAGGCCACGATGCGATGCCACTCAGTGCGCTCTTTTTTTTCTCCGGTTGCCTTGTCTTTCCAATCCTCTGAAGTGGCAACCGAAAAACTGGCAACGGCCGTACCGTCCGGCATGTAGCGCATTTCGGGATCTTTTCCCAGCCGGCCGACGATGATGGCCTTGTTGATTCCTGCCATAATTTCCCCCTTTACACTGATAATGTGATAAAATATGAATGGTTTGTGATCACAGATCACGTCCACCTGTTTTCCGCCCTGACCTCCGGGCTTCCAGACGAGCCTTGATTTTGGGAAACTGGTTCATGTCCGTATGCGGCAGAAATAGAGCCGCCACATAATTGTCCATATAGGAATGGGTTTCCGAGAGCTCAAAATTGGTCATTTTTTTAGTCACTTCCACCACATCCCGACGAATCCTGTTGGTCAGAGCGCTCATTTTTGCACCCATCAGAGACCCATTGCCGATAAAAGTCACCCGGGCCGGGTCCATTTCCGGCAAAAGGCCAATGGTCATGGCCTTTTCCAGATCCACATAACTGCCGAATCCCCCTGCAAGGATGATGCGATCCAGGTCCTTTACCGTCAGTCCGACTTCTTCCAAAAGGGTCATGCACCCGCTGAAAATAGCGCCTTTAGCGCGAATCAGGTTGTCAATATCCGGCTCTGAAAGAACAACATCCCGGTCAATCTGTGTTTCCGCTGCCCACGCCACGACATATTCCCAGATGCCATCGATTTGGCGGATGCGGGGCGTTTGAAGGTTTCGGTCAAATTTCCCCAGATTATCGATCACCCCCAGCTCGAACAAAGTGGCAACCATGATAATGAGACCCGATCCGCAGATCCCCTTGGGCCGGACATTGCCGATGGTAATATTCATGGGCTCAAGGGTAAGGAGATCCATGGAAAAGTCTTCGATCGCCCCTTTGGTGGCCCGCATGCCAAAGGTGATGCCGCCGCCTTCAAAGGCCGGGCCCGCCGAACAGGCAGCGCAGGCCAGCCAGTCCTTGTTGCCAATGACGATCTCGGCATTGGTTCCGATGTCCATATACAGGGTGAGTTCCTCCGTCAGATACATCCCGGATCCCATGACGCCAGCAACGATATCCCCACCAACATAGCTTGAAACCTGCGGATAAACCAGGGCGGTCACATGATCTCCCAGCGCCATTCCCAGATGCACGGCCTTTAACGGCGGATAAATCGAAGAAGTCGGCACATAGGGCGATCTTCGAATATTCCGCGGGTTGACCTTCAGCAAAAGCTGGGTCATGGTGGTATTGCCGGCAAGGGTAATGGTGGAAATTTCATCCAGGTCGATCCTGGCTTTTTTAACCATTTTTTGAATCAGCTTATTGATGACGCCAATCACCACCTCCTGCAACTTTTCAAGACCTCCGGGTTTTTCAGCAAACATGATCCGGCTGATCACGTCTTCGCCATAGCTGATCTGGGCATTAAAATCACCGAACTGGGCCAGAACATCGCCGGTAATCAGGTCGATCAACTGACCGTAAATGGTGGTGGTGCCGATGTCCATGGCAATGGCATAATTGCGATGCGTTGTATCACCCGGCTGAATGTTGATGATGTGGGTTTTTCTTCCCGGATGAACCGGCCTAGCCAGTGTTGCGGTAATCTTGAAATCAGCTTCCCTCAGGATATCCGGAATCTTTTGAATTACCGAAAGATCCACAACCAGCCGGTGCTCGCCATGTTCCAGTTTCAAATAACCGACCAGACGGGACACATCCGGAAGATTGTCCTGAGCCGTCGGCAGCGGCAGCTCCAGGTATTTTTTCTCAACCGGCGGAAGAAACAGGCCCTTGTCCTTCAGGTCTTCCAGATTCATCTCCTTGATTCTGGCGGTACAGCGGGGGGTGCTCTGCATATTCAGCACGCTGGCATCGATCGAGGATTCCACGGGAATCCTTACAATTAGATCGCTCTTTACCAGAGACAGGCAGGCCTGCCGATACCCGGCCTCCCGATCCTTTTGACTGAGCTTTTCGGTAATCCCGCCTTCCACATCGCCAGACTCGATAATGACGCGGCATTTCCCGCAGACGCCTTCGCCGCCACAGGAAGCATTGATATGAACACCAGCTTCCATGGCGGCCCGAATCAGGGTTTCCCCTTCTTTAACGGCAATTTCCTTATTGTGCGGGAAAAACTTGATCTTGAATGTATCCTTCATTTACTTTCCTTTGGCTCTGAAAAATTACAGCTTAGGACCAGAACATCATCATCAAAGGCGGTTTTCACCTTGTACGGCAGGATCTTGAACAGATTGATCATGGCCATGTTATCATGGGACGTGTAGGCGATCAGACCGGAAATACCATTCCCCTTTGCAGCCTCGGCCAGCTTCAGGATCAGTATGCGCGCAAGCCCTTTTCCCTGCCAGTCTTTGTTCACCGAAAAAGCCACTTCCGCCATGTTTTTATTCTCATCAATCAGATATTCTCCCAGCGCAACCACTTTGCCAAAGCCGAATTCGCCGACCACGGCCAGCATGCTCAGATTTTTTACATAATCAATCTGGGAAATGCCCTCAACCTGATTGCGAACGAAGCTGGTTTTTTCATGAAAAAACCGGGAAACAACATCATTCTTATCCAGGTTATAATAGTGTTCCTGAATCCGTCTTTCATCCACCGGCTTGGCCGGGCGAATGGTGACCGATTCCCCGCCGATTTTTCGGACTTCCTCGAGACTTACCGGATAAACGCCATGGATGGATTCTGTCAGGGTTCTCTCGGCACTGAAAAGACCCATTTTTTTGGCTTCATAAAACAGCTCATCCCGAAAATCCGGATGGGCAATGCTGATCATGCCAAGAGCCCGCTCCTGAAAGCTCTTTCCGAACAAATTAAACACCCCGTATTCCGTGGCCACATAATGAACATCCGCTCTTGGGACCACCACGGCCATGTCGCTGAGCATGGGGACGATCCGGCTCTTTTCTCCGCGGGTATCCGTGGAAGGCACCATGAGAATGGATTTTCCCCCTTCGGCCTGGGCAGCGCCATGGATAAAATCCATCATGCCGGTAACACCGGAAAACTGATTGTACGGCAGGGAATCGGCGGCGACCTGTCCGGTCAGGTCAATGGCTGTGGCCACATTGAGGCACACCATATTGCGATGCCGGGCAATCACCCTCGGATCATTTACATATTCCGAAGGGTGGAACTCGATGGCCGGGTTATCGTTGATGAATTCATACAGGTTCTGATCCCCGATAGCCGAGCTGGCAACGATCTTGCCTTCGTTATAGCCCTTGTACCGGTTATTGATAACCCCCATGGCATACAACTTCATGATATCATTTGTTAGATACTGCGAATGAATCCCCAGGTCATTCTTGTCCGACAACGCCAGCATGGTGGCGTGAGGGGTTGTGCCCGGGCTGATCTGAATGGTGGAGCCATCGTCAATGAGTCTTGCGAGCATCCTGCCGATATTATTGGCGGATTCGAGCTCCGGGGCTTTTCCGACCGTCAGGAGCGGCTCTTCATATTCCACGAACACATCCACATCATTGACGTGAATAAAACTTCGACCCAAAACTCTAGGCATTCGAGGGTTCACCTGGGCAATGACAATATCCGCGGACCGGGCCGCAGCCATGGTGATATCCACTGAAATCCCCAGACTCATCCACCCGAAATCATCCGGCGGGCACACCTGGATCAATGCCACATGAATGGGAAGTTTTCTGCTTTTAAAAAGCCTGGGAATCGCCGATAGATTCATGGGCGTAATGAACCGCATGTTTCGGGACAGGCTTTTGGGCTTGGCCGATCCCAGATAAAACGACCTGATATTTAAGATCTGGTCCTGAGTTTTATTGGCAATTAATGTTAGCGGTGTGCTTTCAAGCGACAGCAGCCTGACAATTTCAATGTCTGTATAATAGCTTGAAACTTCGGAGAGTACGCGAACCAGGTGTTGAGGCTCGCCGCAGGAAGACCCGATAAATACCCGTTGCCCCGGCCGGATCAAGCGGATGGCTTCCTCGCCGGTTTTCTGCTTTTCAATATATCGATCTGCCCAGTAATTGTTTCGTTGCATCGATTTCCTCCTTTTTAAAAGCTATACAAGGCGTCGTCTGAAAGATTTCGACCCGGCCCAGATTTATCTTATTCGCCAATGATTATCAAGAGGAACATCGTTTAAGTTGCGGGCGTACGCACCGGCTTTACAATCTGAAAAATAATTCGACAAAATGTTTTTATCCTTCATATCCGAATAAAGGCTGGATTAATAATTTATCTATCGAATATCGTTTAATTAAACTAAATATTGCGCGGCCTGATTTTTATCGGCACGCTCTTTGCTTTTGACATCATATATTACTTCTGCCGCGAAAGGAAGACACATGAAAACGATTCACAGGATTCTTGTAGCCATAGATTTTTCACAATTTTCAAAATATATCCTTGAATATGCCGCAAGCCTGGCGGAACCCTTGAAGGCCGAGCTGGTTCTTGTAAACGTCATCAATCAGCGGGATATTGATATTGTCAGCAAATTATCCCTCAATATCAATTTGAGCACTCAGGAATATATTGATCAGACCCGAAAGGAAAGGCTTCAGGCCATGGATGCGATGATGCACGAACTGCGGGTAACGCATCTGAAGTATCAGAGAATCATTAAAACAGGGACACCTTTTGTTGAGCTGGTTCAGGCCATAACAGACACTCAGTCCGATCTTGCGATAATGGGTTCCAAGGGCAGGGGCAACATCGCCGGAGTTCTGTTTGGATCAACCGCTGAAAAACTATTCCGCAGATCACCGGTCCCGCTGCTAAGCCTAAGGGTTGGATGATCAACCGAGCGAAAGGAGATGAAATCCGTGGCGACCGGTTTCAGCATCAGTGTGATTTCCCGGAACAGATGCCTGTTTGTTCAGATTCAGGGCGGCTTTGACGGATCAGCTGCCCAACAACTGCTTTATGCTCTGAAACCATACGTAGATCAGTTTCAGGTGATCATCGTTGATACAGACCGTATTTCACATGTCGATGTTTTCGGGCTGAATGTGTTTCGCTATAATTTGGAGACGCTGCAAAGCACTTCCAAACAGTTCAGGTTTATCAGGTTTACCGGAAGCAAGGCATCCGTATTTCAGGCCGCAATACTATTCCAGAATCATTTAACCGGAGGTGAATCCCATGCTTGTAAAAAACTGGATGAACAAACCCGCCATTACGATAGATAAACAAAGTTCCATGCAGGAAGCCATGAATCTGATGAAAACCCATCGGATCACCCTGCTGCCGGTCATGGA
Source organism: Deltaproteobacteria bacterium (assembly GCA_016219185.1). Classification (GTDB taxonomy): domain Bacteria; phylum Desulfobacterota; class Desulfobacteria; order Desulfobacterales; family Desulfatirhabdiaceae; genus RAAP-1. The sequence continues at coordinate 63,825 of JACRBZ010000071.1, read as the reverse complement.
TAAAAACCGTCTCGTTGGCGTTTTAACGGACAGGGATCTGAAAAAAGCGTCGGCATCCGACGCCACGACCCTTGAAATACACGAGCTTCTCTATCTGCTCTCGAACATTAAAGTCAAAGACATCATGTCGCCGAACCCGATTTCGGTTCCGCCGGATTTCACCATAGAAGAAACCGCCGAACTGCTGCTGGCCAACAAGATATCCGGTGTTCCAGTCGTGGATGATGACGGCAGTGTTGTCGGAGTCATTACCCATACCGATCTGTTCAAAGTGATCATTTCCCTGACGGGCATCGGGAAAAAGGGGATTCAGTTTGCCTTTTGCCTGGAAGACAGGCAGGGCTCCATCCTGGAAGTTGCCCAGATCATCCGCGGATTCGGGGGAAGAATGGCCAGTATTCTGACCTCCTATGAGAAGGCATCCGAAGGATACCGGAATGTCTACATCCGCATGTACGGCATTGATCGTCTCAAACTGGAAGCGCTTAAATCCGCGCTCAAGGAAAAAGCAACCCTTCTTTATATGGTTGACCATCGGAACAATAACCGGGAAATCTACCAATAACCAGAGCCGCTGCAATGGATAATGGTGCCGGATCTTCCGGCTTCCGGCACTGGCTACTTTTTTAGAAGGCAAAATCTTCATGAGCATTCACAACCTGGACAGAATGTTTCGACCTAAATCCATAGCCATCATCGGTGCACGCCAGAAACCCGACAGCATTGGCGCCGTCATGATGCGAAATTTAAAGGGAAGCGGGTTTGACGGTGAAATATTTCCGGTAAATCCACTACGCAGCCAGATCATGGGGTATAAGGCATTCAGAAGCGTCGATGCGATTCCCTTTCCTGTGGATTTAGGCATTATCGCAACCGATATCGCAGAGGCACCCAAAATTGTTGAAGCCTGCGGCGTTGCCGGAATGGGCGGCGTGGTCATCGTATCTGCGGGGGGAAAGGAAACCGGCGCAAAAGGCAGGCAGATCGAAGCTGCTATCCGCCAGAAAGCCGAGGCCTTTGGTCTGCGAGTGATCGGCCCCAACTGCATCGGCATAATCAATTCCCGCGCGTTTTTAAACGCCAGCTTGTCCCGCCGCATGCCGATTCCGGGGAAAACCGCATTTATCTCCCAGAGCGGCGCCATCTGCTCATCCATTCTCGACTTGTCTACCACGGACCAGATTGGCTTCAGCCATGTGGTCAGCCTGGGTTCCATGCTGGATGTGGACTTCGGGGATATAATCGACTATCTGGGAAGCGACCCTTATGTCGGCAGCATTGTCATGTATGTCGAATGCCTGACGCATTTCAGAAATTTCATGAGTGCGGCACGGGCAGTATCCCGTGTAAAACCCATCATTGCCCTGAAGTCCGGCAGAACGCAATCCGGCGCCATCGCGGCGGCCTCGCATACCGGGGCCGTTTCCGGCGTTGACGCCATTTACGATGCCGCCTTCAAACGGGCCGGCATTGTCCGGGTAAAAACGTTTGAAGAACTTTTCGATTGTTCGGAACTTCTGGCCAAGCAGCCCCCCCCCGCCGGTACCGGCCTTGCCATCATCACCAATGCCGGAGGTCCGGGCGTCATGGCGGTCGACATGCTGCAGGATTATGGGCAGGCGCCTGCGGCCCTGAGTTCCGAAACCTTTCAGAAGCTGGAGCAGGTACTTCCCGCTTACTGGAGCCGTTCCAACCCGGTGGATATCATGGGGGACGCCAGCCCGGAGCGCTACCTGAAAGCCGTTGACATCTGTTTGAACGCGCCGGAGGTCTCCGGCGTGCTGGTCCTCTTTTCACCGCTTGCCATGAGCGAACCCGTTCGAATCGCCGAATCGCTCGGCGCTTATCTTCAGGATAAACCCAAATCGGTCATTACATCCTGGATGGGCGGAGAAAGCGTAGAGCCTGCCCGTCTTATTTTTAACCGGGCCGGCATCCCGACTTTCGATACGCCGGAGCGGGCCGTACGCGCCTTTATGGATCTATACCGCTATGCTCAAAATATCGAGGTGTTGCAGGAAATTCCGCCCAAATTTCATCGCAGGCTGGAATTCAACCGGGACAGGAGCAACTGCCTGGTTGAAGCCCATATTCAAAGCGGCCGCCATGAAATGACAGAGATTGAATCCAAAACTTTGCTGGCTGCTTATGGGATTCCTGTAAACCCTGTGTTGTTTGCCGCCAGCGAAGATGAGGCTGTTCAAAAAGCAATTGGAACCGGCTTTCCCCTGGCCATGAAAATCTTCTCCAGCAACATTTCGCATAAGAACGTCCCCAACGGGACTCTCTTAAATATTCAAAACCCGCTTGAGGTCAGGCTGGCCTTTCAGAATCTGATGACCGGCGTAGCGTCTTCCCCTCCGCTCCCCGGCATTCAGGGCATCACCCTTCAACCCATGTTAACCCTGCCCCATCACGAACTGAAGATCGGCGCTAAAAAGGACCCGGATTTTGGACCGGTGCTGTTTTTTGGAAGCGGCGGCAACATATCCGACGTTTTCAGGGATCATGCGTTCGCCCTGCCGCCCATTAACCGGCACCTGGCAAGAATATTCATTGAAGAAACGCGGATCAGCAAGCTTCTGGCAGGATTCCGGAATCTGCCTGCGGTATGCATTGAACTTCTGGAAGAGATCCTCATGCGGGTGTCTCAGCTTATCACCGACATCGAACACATTGATGAACTGGACATCAATCCCCTGTTTATGGGAGATACCTGGGCAAGCGCGGTGGGCGCCAGGGTGATTGTGAGGCACTCACCAATACCTTCCCCCCTGCATCTGGTCATCAGCCCCTATCCCAATGAGTTCGAAAACAAAGTGTTCCGTGAAGGCTTTGGAGAGCTGCTGATTCGGCCCATTCGGCCTGAAGATGCGCCGCTGTTGCTTTCGCTTTACGAATCGCTTTCCCCGCGAAGCATATACATGCGATTTTTTACCCCTTTAAGAAGTTTCCAAAACAGCATGCTGGTGCGATTTACCCAGATCGATTATGATCGGGAGATTGCACTCGTGGCCATTCAGGAAAACACGGGGGAGGAAAAAATGCTGGGTGTCGCCCGAGTGATTCTGGACATCAAACAGCATCACGCGGAATTTGCCGTTATCGTCAGCGATGCCTGCCAGGGCAAGGGAATTGGCGCGGAGCTTCTCAGCCAGTGCCTTACAATTGCAAAAGGGCGCGGCATTGAAAGCGTGATGGGCGTTGTACTGACCGAAAACACGCAGATGCTGGCCCTTGGCAGGAAGCTGGGGTTTAAAATTACCAGAGTGTCAGGCGCCAGCGAATATGAACTGACGATCAATTTTAAGGATGCCGCAAAAATGACGGCGTGACAGAAGGCATTATTGGCGTGCGAATATTTATTTTTTCACGCCCTGTGAGAAAATTTCAAAGGCAATGGCCAGGGTTTTTTTCAAATAATCCTTATCTTCATTCATGATTTTCTTGCTGGCTTCCCAAAGGATAACCCCTGAAAACATCGACCAGAAGATATCCGAAAGGGCAACCGGGTGTTTGTCGATAAAAACGCCTTTTTCGACACCTTCCCGAAAAATGCTTGAAATAGCACCGATGGATTTACGGGACAACTCTTCAATCTGGGTCATGAGCCGGGGAGATAGATTTTTCAGCGTTTCGCTGGACTGAAGGTGAAACATATTGATGATAATCAGCGGGTCGAAATCATAGACATCATACATGGCTTCGATCAGCTTGTCTAATTTTTGACTTGGCGAGAGATCCGTTTCCTTGTTGACATGCTCGACCCGAATATGAAGGTACTGCAGAATCCTCAATGAAAGGGAGGCATACAATTCCTCCTTGTTTTTGAAATACAGGTATAAGGTTCCAGGACTGAGTTCGGCTTCGCTGGCAATGTCTTCCATTGTCGACTTATTGAACCCTTTTTCCGAAAACACCCGTTTGGCCGCCACGATAATCTGCTGCCGCCGCCGCTCTTTTTCTCTTTCTTTTCTTTCCTGAATTCCCATGTAACTATTCCTGAACAAAATTTATTTGCAAAACTTTTTTTTATTTTATATCTGATATTTAGTCAAGAAAAATATTTATCTTGACTGATTCAGAAATATTTTATCTGATATTAAGAAAAAAGACCGAATTGTCAATAATCCAATGTAGAGTCTGACGGTGATTCATTCAATATTTTCGGCCGGAATCATGGCACGGGCTGCGTCACGAAATATTTATTTGCAGATTCTAAAGGTTAACTATTCGTTTTTTTATTATTATTCTGATATCGATTGGGTCGAATCGACGATCAGATCAGAATGGCGCATGATAACAATAAAAAGGTTTAGAGTGACCGGCGACTATGAAGTGAGCATGTAGTGCTTCCATATCATTGCGACGTTTTCCCGCAGAGATCGGAACCGGTCTTCGGAAACAACCGCCGGTCTTTCCTGAAGGTTTAATCGATGAACAGCAGCCCGATACGTCAGATAGGCTTCCTTGAGAAAATGGGCCTGATAATCCGCCAGGATTCCGGTTTCAATCAGGGTTTGCAAGAGACGGACATTATCGGTCCACTGAAGCAGGGCCAGATGTTCATGGGAATTTGAAAGCACGAGATATTGGACCAGGAATTCAATATCAATAATTCCTCCGATATCCTGTTTGATATCAAATCGCTGCGGATCTTTATTGGCATGTTCCCTTCGCAGCCTCTCGCGCATTTCCCCGACTTCACTGCGAAGAACTTCGGGTTCCCGGCTTTGTGCGATCACCTTTCGCCGAATGGCCTGAAAGCGTTCGCAGACCCGGGTATCCCCGCCAATCGGCCTTGATCTAACCAGTGCCTGATGTTCCCAGGTCCAGGCTTTCCCGGTTTGATACTGCTCAAAAGCATCTATATGGCTGACCAGGACTCCGGAACTGCCACTGGGTCTCAGCCGCATATCCACTTCATAGAGTTTTCCGGCCGGTGTTCTCGCGGTCAGCATGTGTATCACCCGCTGCCCCAATCGGGCGAAAAACTGAAAATTATCAAGCGGAGTGCCGCCATCGGTTTCACCCGGGTCTCCGGCGTGCAGAAATACCAGATCCAGATCAGAGCCATACCCCAGCTCGATTCCACCCAGTTTTCCATAAGCAATCACCGCAAATCCCTTGTTGCAGACAATGCCCTCAAGCGAACTGAAAGGCGTTCCGTGTTTTGCAACCAAATGCTTCCAGCTCAGCTCCAGCACCTGATTCAGCACTGTTTCAGCAATCTCGGTCAAATGATCGCTGGTTCGCATGAGCGGAAGGGCCCCCGTCACGTCCGCAGCCGCCACACGAAGCATGTTGACCTGTTTGAAGATACAAAGGTGCTCGATCTGATATTCCAGATCCTGTGAAGGAATCAGGCGCATTTTTTCCGCGATTTCAGCCTCCAGCTCTGCCTTTTCAGGAGGGGTATACAGCGTGCGGGTATCCAGAAGCTCATCCAGAAGGGCCGGATGCCGGGACAGCAGCGTGGCAATCATCGGGCTGGCATGAGCCAGCTTCACCAGGTGAAGCCGGGCGTGCGGATTTTCCAGCAAAAGCGCCAGATAGCTGGTGCGACGCTCTATGGCCTTCAGAATGTCCAGGGTCCGGTTAAGGGCCAGATCTTGCTGATCCAGGGGAAGCGTTTCCTTGAGGAGAAAGGGAATCAGGCGATCCAGCCGCTGCCGGCCTTCACTGCTGAGCGCACGGGTGGCGGAATCCGTGCGAAGACCGTCCAGCAGATCCAGCACCGTATCGGAATGAAGAAATCCCATATTCTCAAGCGATTTTTTATCCTGTTCCCGGTCCGCCGGCGCCAGCCAGACAGCGCTCAGAAGAGATTCCATGGATGGGTCGGAAGCAGCCACAGCGTTTGGTTGCGGATTTTCCAGAAGGGTGTTGAAATGTTTATGGACCCGGCCCATTTGCCTTGATAATTCGTTAAAAAACGACTGCGTGTCTAAAAAGCCCATTGCAGCGCTAAGACGCTCGCACCCTTCTGAATCCGCAGGAATTTGATGCGTCTGCTGATCTGCGAACTCCTGCAGCCGGTGTTCGGTTCGGCGTAAAAAAATATATGCCTGAAACAGATGGTCGTGCACCTTCTGTGATATCATCTGTTTTCCGGCAAGCAGGGCCAGCACCTTCAAAATCGAACGATCCTGGAGTTCGGGATTGATTCCTCCCCGGGTCAGTTGAAAAATCTGTCCGAAAAATTCAATTTCCCGAATACCGCCGGAACCGAGTTTAATATTTCCCGCCATCGATTTTCGACTGACTTCCCGGGAAATTTTCATTTTCATTTCCCGCAGTGCGTCAAAAACACCGAAATCCAGGTATCGGCGAAACACAAAGGGCTTAAGACTCAAAAGGAGCCGGGAACCGGCCTCAATGTCTCCCGCGGCCACACGCGCCTTGATCCAGGCATAACGCTCCCATTCCCGGCCCTGACGAAGATAGTAATCCTCCATGTTGTCAAAGCTCATCACCAGGGGACCATTTTCGCCAAAAGGCCTTAGATTGGTGTCCACCCGGAACACAAACCCTTCAGAAGTCGGCTTGGATAAGACGGCAATCAGCCGACGGCAGAGATGAATGAAAAAAGCCTCGTTGCTTATTTGGGCAGGCCCGTTCACCGTGTTGCCGGAATCCGGATAGGCAAAAATCAGATCGATATCCGATGAATAGTTCAGTTCCCCGGCACCGAGCTTTCCCATCGCCAGCACCACCAGCCTTTGCACCGTTCCTTCGGCATTCACGGGGATTCCGTATTCCCGGCAAAGCCTGTCGTACAAAATTGTTTCCACTTGATTCAGGCAGGAATCCGCCAGGGAAGACAGGCAGTCCATGGTTTCCTGAAGATCCGCCCATCCGGCCAGATCCCGCCAGGCGATACGGACCATTTCCCTTCGCCGGAAATGCCGCAGGCACGTCCCGATGGAAGTTTCATTCGGTTCGTCAGGAAGGCACTGCTGAAGTTTCGGGCCGTATTCTTCCTTCGAATACAACCGAAAAAGATCCCCGCCCTGAACCAGGTCCTGAAGCATCAGCGGATAACGCGTGCAGTTTTGCGATATAAAGTCGCTGAATGCAAGAACCGGCCGAAGGGATCCATGGAAGGCATCTTCCGAAAAGGTCACCCGTTGACGCAGGGCAGCGTGTTGCAATGCTTCCCATTTCCGGCCGGCTTCTTCTGTCAGTTTTTCTGAAAGCTCCATGAACGATTCCATGATCCTGCCCTTGGTTTCATAAAAAAAGGGCATCTCTTTTTTCAAAAGATGCCCTTCAAATGGTAACGCAGTGAGTAATTAAGACCGGACTTCTTCCTTAACGCCAACCGCCATTTTATAGAGAATGGTCAGCACCAGGAATCCCGCTCCGTAAACACCTATCGTAATAAGAATCTCAGGGAACGTGGGCGAATACTCCGTGACATGGTGAAGGGGGGAAGGCACAAATCCGCCGGAGATCATTCCCAGCCCCTTGTCAATCCAGGTGCCGACAAAAACCGTCAGACAGGCGACCGTCAGGACACTTTCATTTTTGCGGGTGACGGGATTGACCAGAAGAATGATGCTGATAACCATCAGGGCCATGGATGTCCACATCCATGGAACCAGAGAACTCTTTCCCTGAAGTCCGACAAACAGGTATTTCAAATGATCCATGTGCTCGGGAATTTGGCTGTAAAACACCACGAACACTTCGCAGAGAAAGAAAAAGACGTTCAGACAGATGGCATAGGCAACGATTTTTGCCAAAGACTGAATCTGCTCTTTGCCCGGATCAAAATTGGTGACCTTGCGGATAATCATGCACAGCAGAACCAGAAGGGCCGGACCCGCGGCAAACGCCGAGGAAAGAAACCTGGGGGCCAGAATGGCCGTGAGCCAGAATCCCCTGCCCGGAAGACCGCAGTACAGATAGGCCGTAACCGTATGAATGCCCACTGCCCAGGGAATGGAAATGTAGATCAGGGGCTTGAGCCACATCGGGTAATGTACATTGTTTCTTTCGGCCTCGAGCACATTCCAGCCGATCACGATGTTCAGGAAGAGATAGCCGTTTAAGACGATCATATCCCAGAACAGGACCGAATTGGGCGTCGGGTAAAGAATAACATTGAACATGCGCATGGGCTGCCCTAAATCCACCAGAATAAAGAGCAGGCACATGGTAATGGCGGCAATGGCCAGGAATTCACCCAGAATGGTGACCTTCGCGAATGCCTTGTAATTATGTAGATAATACGGGAGTACCACCATCACGCCTCCGGCCGCGACTCCGACCAGAAAGGTGAACTGGGCAATGTAAAATCCCCAGGATACGTCCCGACTCATGCCGGTGATTCCCAAACCGAATCCGAGCTGATGAAGATAAACTCCGAATCCGATGCCGACAAGAACCAGCAGGGCTGTTATCCAGCCGAAATATTTTTTGTTTCCCTTTAAGGCTAATTCAAGCATAACCACCTCACACGATATAGTAAACTGAAGGCTCTGTTCCCAGACTCTGCTTCCGACGAATGGTGAAATTGGCTTTTAACAATTCCCTGACTGCGGAATTGGGATCATAGAGGTCCCCGAATGTCAGGATGCCGTTGGACACTTCGACACAGGCGGGCAGTTTCCCGACAGCAAGCCGTTCCGTGCAGAAATTGCATTTTTCAACAACGCCTTTCATCCGGGTCGGATATTCCTTGTTGAGGTCCTTGATAAAGGGCCTGGGGTCCCTGAAATTAAAGCTTCTGGCACCGAAAGGACATGCAGCCATGCAGAACCGGCACCCGATACAGCGGTGGAAGTCCATCATGACGATACCGTCACTTTCCCGCTTAAACGTCGCTTTCGTAGGACAGGCGCGCACGCAGGGCGGGTTTTCGCAGTGATTACACAGCACCAGAAACGGAACATGTTCCGCATGCTCGCTCAGGAATTTATTGGTTTCCGTCGGAAATGCGTAATGGTATTCTTCTTCCCATATCCATTTGATTTCGTGGTTTTTGTTCTCCATCGTGGGAACGTTGTGAATCTTGTGGCAGGCACTGATCATGGGCTCCAGATCAGAGGCTTTTTTTATCTTGCGCGTATCAACCACCATGGCCCACTGCTTGGCCTTGAGCGCGCCATCCCCTTGTTTGATTTCAAATTGGCCCGTAGCCTCTCCCTGCCCGGATGCCAGAACATCCAGAACCGGTTTGGCGCCGATGCCCAGAACAGCAACCCCGGCCATTGTCAAGAAGCGTCTTCTGCTGCTTTCCATCACTTTATCTCCTTCGGTTTGTCGATATGGCAGTCAAAGCAGTAAGGTCTCACCGAAGCATAGTCATGGCATTTGTCACAGAAATCAGCCTTGTTCGAGTGACAATCCAGGCAGGTATTGGAAAGACTCATGGTATATGCCTTACCACTGGGATTGACATAGATATTGTCGGAATTTCTGACTACCGAATGCCGCCAGACATCCAGAAGCTGCATGTGTTCAGCCCTCATATACGCTGTCGGCATCACGCATTCTTTGGCCGCCTTGGCTTTTTCGGTCAGCTTAAGCTCCGGAGCGGGCGCAGCCTTTCCCGAATTGTACCAGAAAGGGAATGTAAACAAGGCGATAAAAACGACCAATCCCGCAATGATATATTTCTTGTCTTTTATAAGAAATATTTTTTTATCATTCATTATTCATCCTCCATTCCTGGCAGCGGCTCTCCGCGCAGGTTCGTGGTTCTTTCACCTTCTCCGGGAAGGATCAGCGCATTGGCCACCATTTCGGTAACTCCCGTTACACCGACCCCGGGAACCCAGTAATCCATCAGCGTCGGAAGCGCGGCCCGGTCAATGGCGCAGATCGTTGCCAGCATGTTGACACCGTATTTTTCGTGGACATGTTTGACGGCATTGGCTCTGGGAAGACCGCCGGTCAGCCGCAGCTCCATATTTTCACCGGCATTCAGCCCTGAACCGCTTCCGCAGCAGAAGGTCTGCTCCCGAATGGTGTTGGGCGGCATTTCATAGAAGTTATTGGCCACGCTCTGAATGACATACCGGGGCTCATCAAACATTCCCATGCCCCGTGAGGGATTGCAGGAATCGTGATAAGTCAGGATGAGATTATCGTTGCGGCTGGGATCCAGATTCAGTTTTTTGTGTTTGATCAGATCCGCCGTAAATTCCGAGAGGTGAACCATCTTGGTGGATTTGGCGTTTTCAAACACCGTGCCAGTTATGGGAGAGACAGGCACCTCGAGAAAATCCGCCGGCCCGTTCAGCGTATCCATGTACTGGTTGATAACCCGCCACATGTGACCGCATTCCCCGCCAAGTATCCATTTGACACCCAGGCGCTTGGCCTCGGCGTACATCTTGGAGTTGAGCCGCTTCATCATTTCATGAGAGGTAAAGGAGCCGAAATTTCCGCCTTCGGAAGCATAGGTGCTCCAGGTGACATCCAGGCCGTATTCTTCTTTCAGATAATGAAACAGAAGTAAATAGCCCATGCAGGTATAGGTTCCCGGATCGGCAAACACGTCTCCGGACGGCGTGATAAAGAGAATGTCCGCGCCTTTTTTATTGAAATTGGGTTCCACCCGAACCCCGGTAATCTCCTCAAGGTCATCCACGAAGAATTCGAGCATGTCCTTAAACGCATGGGGCTGTATCCCCAGATGGTTACCGGTACGGTAACAATTGGCTACAGGCGTTGCAATCCAGTCGATGTTGAGGCCGATCAGGTTGAAGAGTTCTCTGGCCATCATCGTAATTTCCGCCGTGTCTATGCCGTAAGGGCAGAAAATCGAACACCGCCGGCATTCCGTGCACTGAAAGAAATAATACCACAATTCCTTTAGAACTTCCACGGTCAGGGGTCTGGCGCCGGCCAGTCTTCCCAGAATCTTTCCCGCAGCGGTAAAATCATTGCGGTAAATGGAGCGAAGCAGTTCAGCCCTTAATACCGGCATGTTTTTGGGATCGCCGGTTCCGATGAAAAAATGGCATTTGTCGGCACAGGCCCCGCAGCGCACACAAATGTCCATAAACAGCTTAAAGGAGCGGAATCTCTCCAGCCTCACCTTGAACCCTTCATGAAGGATTTCTTTCCAGTTTTCAGGAAGCTTCCAGTCCTCATCCATCGGATTCCACTGATGCGCGAAAGGAAGGTGTGTGTATTCAACGCTTTTTGGGTTTGCCGCATAACAGTACATTCCCTTTCGAATGTTCACCGGAGTGTCCATCCAATCTGTCTGGGGCGGCGTTCGATCTATATTGGATAACAATTGATCTGGTTTTGGAAAGTCTGACATTTACTTACTCCTTTTCCACTGGCAGTCCAGCCTCTATCATTTTTTCCCTGAATTCTTCTTCATACTCTTCGTAGGTATGAACTTCAACAGGATAGTTCCATGGGTTGACATGTCTGACTGCACGGCTGTTACCCGGAAGATTTCGAGTGGGGCTCAGGAAAACACCTCCCATGTGCATCAGCTTGCTGAAGGGAAAATAGGCCAACAGGATACAGACAAAAAACAGATGGACGTAAAATATCGCACCAATGCCAGGGGGAATGGTCGGATGAAGGGAAACCAGACCCAGCGCCAGTTCTTTTGCCGCCCGAATGTTCACTTTTGAAAAATACCGCATCAGAATGCCGGTAAAGGCGATTCCGAAAATGAGAAAGAGGGGAAAGAAGTCCGCGGGCAGGGAAATGTATTTGACCTGGGGAAGCACAATCCGCCGGACAAACAAAAACGTCACCGCGGCCAGAAGCACCAGCCCCGACATGTAGACGCCGGGAACCCCGATTCTCACTGCATCGGTCAGGATTTCAAGCCGGAAGAAGCTGTCCACGGATTCAACCAGTTTAATCAAGGCGGGAACCGGTTCCGTAAACAGGCGCATATGCCGGATGATTACAGTCAGAAACGCGTAATGAAACGCAAGGGCAGCCAGCCACAACCAGATTTCCATCTGATAGGCTATCTTGCCTTCCTGGATGAAATTGCGGGTATTGCGAAAAAGCGACCGGAAACAGCATACTTCCAGGATCATTCGCACAACCACCGCACCCGGCGTGAAAGGGTTATCAAACTTGCTGGGCTTGATCCAGGGCAGCGATTTTTGCTGGCCGCAGGTTGAAGGAATGCGAAACGGCACGGCTGAACGCGCCCATCCCATTACCCGGTAGGCAAAACCGGCAAGAAAGGCAGCCACCGCAACATAGGGTATGACGATCCCGAACAGATGTTCGAGCCCTGCTGCCTCCACACCCAGATAGGCCAGCAGAAATAACGCAATCACTGCCAACAGGGAATACATGTACTTTACATTCATTGACCATCACCTCGCTCTGTGGCCCCGCTCATCAGCGTGCATGAACAGGGACTAAAAAAAATATATTGAACGCTGTGGCTCGCGGGAATAAAGCCCCTTTTATGCCTTTAAGCCACTGACCCGAATACCCGTCATTTGTTGCAGTTGCCGTTTTTGGGGGAAGTTACCAGCCGCAGTCCCGAGCAATCCTCATCCGGAACATCCTTTACCAGTCCGGCCCTCTGAAACGCCCGAAACGTCGTGTTGCGCATTTCTGTGGCCTGAATCTGGTAAAGCGTTTCCCTGCATTTCACATATATATCAAATGCCATCAGGCAAAGATCATCGATTTTGGATTCAAAGTCCATGAACGCTGTCATCACATCCGGGTCTTGAAATTCTTTACCGTGGGTCTCCCGGATGATCTGCTTAAGGAACAAAATAAAGGAAGTGGCCTGGGAAGGGGTAAAATCCTGAATCGCGCGAATACGGATAATGGGGTCCAGAAAAGAATTGATGGCTTCTCTGTCCATTCCGGTCGTCAGAACATCGAATAAAGCCTCAAGGCCCTTCAGCGTGGTTCTTCCCACGGGATTGGCGAAAGGATCTTTTTGTTGCTTCAAAAACTTGGCGGTATCAACTGGATATGTTCTCACGACCTCATCAAACCACCGTTTGACCAGGGCGGTTTTGTGTTGGGACAACAACTTTTCCAGTTTCATAAAAAAAAGGTACTCCTTATTCTCTAACGCTAATAATTCGAATAGTTAAAAACAAAAAGCAACTCGGCCAGGGAATATAATCCAGGGGCCGCATCCGTGAAGTATTTAAGTCCTTGCCTATAGTCAACTTGGCATTTCCTGTCAACAAGAAATGACGGGTTTTAAAACAAACCTTGCGCCGCCTTGAATCACATCCACTTCCCACGGATTGCTCCGTGGTGGTAAGTCAAAAACCAACAGGGGAATTCAGAACAGCAAATGTTAATTCAGTTTCCTGATTTCAGATACCTTATCCTTACTTATTTGAACTTCACCGCCATCTTTATTAAAAAACACCGTATTGTCACGTTCCCGATAAGAATCCGTGAATATCTGGTTCCCGTTCTTCAAAATGATCAGATACTTCAGGATAGGGGCAACTGGCATTGTGATTGAATCGACAGAGCCTGAATCACCTTTTTGCCGGCCATTCACCGACTCGGAATCCTTGGATTTGGAGTCGATTTTGGATTTAGTTTTGGATTTGGGTTTGTCCGGAATCGTTTTTTTGTGGTTTTTTCCCTTAACCCCGGTTACTTTGAATTGAAATTTAGCCGGCTCTTCGCAATTGCACAATTTTTTCCGGAAGCTGAACCCTTTTCCACTTTTATAAAAAGGATCCACAATATTAATATGCACGGTTTGCTTCCACAAAGAATGATCAAAAAAATCAAAGGCGTAAAATGTGACAGAAATATCTTCCTGGACAGCATTCGTATTGTTTGCAATTTCGCCCACAAGATAACAACCGCCACGTTTGGTTTTTCTTTTGCTTTTGCTTTTCGTTTCCATTTTCTCAACATGCAAGGAACGGTATGAGAAATCATCATCGATTCTGTCATTGCTGAAAAAGGCCGAAGCACTGTGCACGTTCAAAAATATGACGAAGCAAAACAGATAGCATGAGATTCTCTTTCCAAAAGTGAAACGATAAACGGCGGCCGGATATTTCAAAAGAAAGACTGTTTTTTCAGGAAGATTCTGCTCGTTCATATCACCCGTCCTTCGCGTCCCACATATGTTCATCCGCGCCCCCTTTCTTGGATCATAGACTTTTACGATACCGTTTGCAGCCAAAAACATTATCCGGCAGTCTATGCCAGATTGCACAACTACCGGATGATGCAATCACTTGACAGAAAATCAGAAAGAATCTATTTTAAAGCTCATAATGACCATAAAGACCAAAGGAGAACATCGTGAAAAATGAAATGATATCTGTTGCAGAAGCCAAAAAAAGATTTTCAGAGATCATCAACCGCAGCGCCTATTCCGACTGCCGAATCATCATCACAAAACGAAACCGTCCGGTGGCCGCAGTGATCAATATGCAAGACCTTCAGTCTCTGGAACAAAGCAATAACAGAAAAGGGCTTATGGAAGTGATCGGAAAGTGGCAAGGGTTTGATGAACTGCAAGATGCAATTGACAACGCAGTTCAGGATCGTCATCTTGAAGGAGCCGGCCGGGATGTATCTCTTTGATACGGATGTCATTACAAATCTTCTCAAAAAGAAGCCTTCAGCGGCTCTGATCCGCCGCATGGAAAATGTCAGGCATGATGATCAATTCATTACGGTGGTCACGGTTGCGGAAATCATCTACGGGGCTGAAAAAAGCCATCGACCAGAGTATCATCTGAAAAATCTTGAAGAAATTCTTCTTCCGACGGTTTCTGTTCTTGATTTTGACATCAGAGCCGCCTATATCGCCGGAAATATCCGGGCATACCTTGAAAAAGCAGGGATACGGATTGCATGGGCGGATATTCAAATCGCGGCCATTGCCATAACCCATGATATGACCCTGATCACCGGAAATTTGAAACATTTTTCTCGGATTCCCGGCTTGAAAGTTGAGAACTGGCTGGGGGATTAACCGCTTTTGCACCTTTTGTTGTTTCTATGCATTAAGTGCATAAGCAATCACCTGTCACATCCCGAATTGATTTCCCGATATGACGTACAGCAGCCACTTACTCAATCAGAACGATGCCCTGAGGGACAGATTTTGCCATTTTTGGGAATGGCATCTCTTTGAGATATCCTCGGCAGATAGAGGTTGGACGGAAACAATTGCGATCAACACGGCAGAATACAAAAAGATTGGCATTTCATAGCATCTCAAAGATGTTTCTCCAGATCGCTCCCGTAGCAATTATTCGGTAACTATAGACAAAAACCGAGGAAATGCAACAATTCTTCACCGGGTTAATTATTTTCAAAAGAAGGTCCGAAAGCAACGCGCCCAGAGCCTGAAGTCATCGCGATTTTCCGTGATGTCTGTGCAGCAAATTGAACGAAATGATCGCTGTAACGAGCTGCGACATCGGGCTGTGACAAACTGTGCCTGCCGGAAATCTGTTGTCGTTTCCGGCATTTTTTTATATGATATTGGAAAGATAAATTGTTATTTTTTTTCACGCCACATCCCATTATCAAGAGATCAGGAGGATTATCATGGCTGGACATCCCAACAGTTTTGGTGCCCGATCCATACTGTCAACCGATGAAGGCCCGCTGACCTATTACAGCCTGAGCCTGCTGGAGCAGGCAGGATTCTCGGGTATCGACCGGCTTCCTTACAGCATTCGCATCCTTCTGGAAAACCTGCTCAGGCATGAAAACGGCTTTCTGACAACTTCACGGGATATCGAGAAAATGGCCTTATGGGCGCCCGCAGGAGGATCTGCTGTTGAAGTTCCGTTTATGCCCGCCAGGGTGCTGCTTCAGGATTTCACGGGCGTTCCGGCTATCGTGGACCTGGCAGCCATGCGGGATGCGGCCCAGAGGCTTTACGGAGAGCCGTCCAAAATCAATCCGCTCATTCCCTCCGAACTCGTGATTGACCATTCGGTTCAGGTGGATGTGTATGGATCCTCGGAAGCTGTAGACCGGAACACGGAATTCGACTACCATCGAAATTCCGAACGATACGCATTTCTGCGCTGGGGTCAAAAGAGCTTTCACAATTTCAGCGTGGTGCCTCCTGCTACCGGCATCTGCCATCAGGTCAATCTGGAATATCTGGCAAGAGGCGTCTGTGTGGGGGACAGCCCGCTGGGGCCGGTGGCTTATCCGGATACGCTCGTCGGCCTGGACTCCCACACGACCATGATCAACGGCCTGGGGGTTCTGGGCTGGGGAGTTGGCGGCATCGAAGCAGAGGCTGTCATGCTGGGAAGGCCTTATTATCTGCTGACCCCTCAGGTGATCGGCTTTTACCTGGAAGGAAAGCCCGCCAGGGGAACCACGGCAACCGACCTGGTTTTGACAATCACGCAGATGCTGCGAAAAAAAGGCGTGGTTGGAAAATTCGTTGAGTTTTTCGGCCCGGGTGTCATTGAACTCAGCATCGAGGACAGGGCGACCATCGCCAATATGGCGCCAGAATACGGCGCAACCATGGGGTTTTTTCCCATAGACGAAAAAACCCTTCAATACCTCCGGTTGACCGGAAGACCGGATAAATCACTCAATCTTGTCGAAGCGTACTGCAAAACCCAGGGCCTGTTCAGAACTGGATCTTCGCCGGTCCCGGTTTACAGCGATGTCGTCAGCATGGACATGAACACCATCGAACCTTGTCTGGCCGGTCCCAAGCGCCCCCAGGACCGGGTATTGCTCAAAGAGATGAAACCCGTTTTCGACAACGTCCTTCAGGAGTCATGCGGCGTGGAGCCGAGACTCTTGCAGATTCCAGCAACCTGGGAACATGAAGGCGGCAGGCCATCCGTAAATGAACCTGAAGCGGATAGCGACGCATCCTGCAAGATTCCGCAGAGAAAAGGCGTTGGAATCATTATTGGCGGTCGTTCGATGCAGATCGATCATGGGGCGGTCGTGATCGCCGCCATCACGAGTTGCACCAACACCTCCAATCCGTCCGTGCTGATCGCCGCCGGGCTTCTGGCCAAGCGGGCCGTGGAACGGGGGCTGTCCGTGAAACCCTGGGTAAAAACGAGTTTTGCGCCCGGCTCCAAAGTACCTGTCGACTATCTGGTTTCCTCCGGATTGATGCCATATCTGGAGCGCCTGAATTTTTATCTGGTTGCCTTCGGATGCACCACATGTATCGGCAACAGCGGACCCCTTGACGATTCCATTTCAAAGGCGATCAAGGATCATGATCTGATTGTCGCCGCCGTACTTAGCGGAAACCGCAATTTCGAGGGCAGGATCAATCCCCTGTCCCGGATCAATTACCTGGCGTCCCCTCCCCTTGTGGTCGCTTACGCCATTGCCGGAACCGTGGACATCCATTTTGAAACCGAACCCCTGGCAATGGCCAGCGACGGCACCCCTGTCTATTTAAAAGACATCTGGCCCTCACCTGAAGAAATTCAGGAAATGGTCACAACTTTCAACACGCCTGACCGGTATCAGCGCACATACGCCGCGGTTTTTGACGGAGACGCCAAATGGAAGTCCCTGCCCACCCCCGAATATTCCATTTACCCGTGGGATACGACATCCACTTACATTAAGGAGCCACCTTTTTTTCAACACATCACCCAGACGGTTCCGCCCTGCCGGGATATTCAGGGCGCAAGAGTGCTGGCGCTTCTGGAAGACAGCATCACAACCGACCATATCTCTCCTGCCGGCGCCATTCCGGTCAACAGCCCGGCGGGGCAATACCTGATCAGCCAGAACATCATGCCGCCTGATTTCAACTCCTACGGCTCCAGGCGCGGCAACCATGAAGTGATGATACGGGGCACATTTGCCAATATCCGGCTTAAAAACAGGCTTGTGCCCGGAACAGACGGCGGATGGACGATGTGGCTGCCGGACGGCGAAAAAATGACCATTTACGATGCGTCCATGAAATACCAGGAAAAGGGAATACCACTTCTGGTTCTGGCCGGAAAAGAATACGGCACCGGAAGCTCCCGGGACTGGGCAGCCAAGGGCACGCTGCTTCTGGGGATCAAGGCCGTCGTGGCAGAGAGTTTTGAGCGCATTCACCGGAGCAACCTGATCTGCATGGGGGTTCTGCCGCTTCAGTTCAAGCCCGGTGACGGTCATTCGGCCCTTGGTCTGAACGGAACCGAAACCTACCAGATAGCGGGAATCGAAACAAACCTTTTCCCCGGAAAAGAACTGCCGGTCATCGCCCGGAATCCGGAGGGGAGCGAAATCCGGTTTCAGGTCATCGCCAGGCTGGATTCTCCGGTTGAAGTCACCTATTACCGGCATGGCGGCATACTCAATTACGTGCTTCGCAGCATGGCGTGATGCGACTCATGAATCACGGGGACCTTCTTCTGGCTATTGATTGCGGGACCCAGAGCCTCAAAGCCCTGGTGTTCGACCTGAACGGCAGCTTACTCGATAAGGAGCGGGTCCTGTTTGCGCCGTATTTCTCCGAACACCCGGGCTGGGCTGAACAGGATTCGGAAACTTTCTGGCAGGCGCTCTGCCAGGCATGCCAGAAAATATGGGAAAAAGGCATCATCTCGAAAGCGCGTATCGCGGGGGTATCTCTGACCAGTCAGCGTGGAACGGTCATCAACGTGGATGCATCCGGAAAACCCCTTCGGCCGGCCATGCTCTGGCTGGACCAGCGAAAAACCCACGGTCAGCTTCCCATCCGGGGCCCGTGGGGACTGGTGTTCAAAACCGCAAGACTCAGTGACACCATCGCCTATTTTCAGGCAGAGGCAGAGGCCAACTGGATCCGGACTTATCAACCGGACATCTGGCGGGCAACACATAAATACCTGCTGCTTTCAGGTTTCTTGACATTCCGGTTAACCGGGGAATTTGTGGACTCCATCGGATGTCAGGTGGGCTACCTTCCCTTTGATTACCGGAACCATTGCTGGGCAAAAAACTGGGACTGGAAATGGCTCTGTGTTCCCATGGACCCGATGGTTCTGCCCGGACTTGTTCCCGCCACGCATCAACTTGGCCGAATCACCCCGGAGGCTGCAAAAGCCACCGGCATTCCCGCCGGGCTTCCGGTAATCGCCGCTGCTGCCGACAAGGCCTGTGAAGTCATTGGTTCGGGAAGTCTGGAGCCTTCCATTGGTTGTCTCAGCTATGGCACCACGGCGACCATCAATGTCACCCACAGAAAATATGTTGAGGCCATCCCCCTGCTGCCCCCTTATCCGGCGGCTGTTCCCGGGTTTCATACCCTGGAGGTCCAGATTTACCGGGGATACTGGATGGTGAGCTGGTTCAAGGAAGAATTCGGATATCTGGAACTTCAGCAAGCCGCGGAGCAGGGACTGGCACCCGAGGCGCTCTTTGAAAAACTGGTCGAATCCGTGCCGCCTGGAGCCATGGGCCTGATATTGCAGCCATACTGGACCCCGGGCGTCAAACTGCCCGGTCCCGAAGCCAAAGGTGCCATTATCGGCTTTGGCGATGTCCATTCCCGGGCTCACCTTTACCGCTCGATCCTGGAGGGCCTGGCCTATGCACTGCGGGAAGGAAAGGAGCGCATCGAGAAAAAAACACATATCCCCGTAACAAGCCTTCGCGTCTCCGGCGGAGGCTCTCAGAGCCGGTGCGCCATGCAGATCACGGCCGATGTTTTTGGCCTGCCGGCCGCAAGACCCCGGCTATATGAAGCATCGGGCCTGGGCGCAGCCATCGACGCGGCCGTGGGGCTCGGGCTTCACAGCGATTTTCCATCCGCGGTAAAGGCCATGACCCATGTCGGAGAAGTCTTTGAACCGGACATGAATGTGCATCGGCTGTATGAGGCCATCTACCGGGACATCTACAAAAAAATGTACCAAAAACTCAAACCTTTTTACAAACGGATCCGGGAAATCACCGGATACCCGAGATAAAACAGGCAACAGCCGATGGGCAACGGACCATCGGCTATTGCCTGTTGCCCAACTACATGAACATTTACAGAAAGTTTATCCATGATCAGTGTTGAAAATCTTACCAAAAGCTTTGGAAAATATGTTCTCTTTGACGGCATCAGCTTCAAACTCAATTCCCGGGAACGGATCGGCCTGGTGGGCCGAAACGGCCACGGAAAAACCACCTTGTTCCGGCTGATTGCCGGCATGGACCAGCCGGATTCCGGAAACATTCTGACGCCGAGGGGCTACCGCATCGGTTATGTTCAGCAGCATATCGATTTTTCGAAGCGGACGGTTCTGGAAGAAGCCATGACCGGCCTTGTGGACAGCGAGAAGGACCATTCCTGGAAAGCGGAAAAAATTCTGGCAGGTCTGGGCTTTTCCCTTACCGACATGCAGCAGCCCCCGGAAACGTTTTCCGGGGGATTTCAGGTCCGCCTGAATCTGGCTAAAGCCCTGGTATCGGAGCCGGACCTGCTGCTTCTGGATGAACCCACCAACTACCTGGACATTACCTCCATTCGATGGATCGAGCGGTTTCTGCTCAACTGGCCCCATGAACTGATGCTCATCACCCATGACCGCAGTTTCATGGACAAGCTGGTGACCCATACGCTGGGAATTCATCGCCGGAAAGTCCGGAAGATCGCCGGAGACACCGGGAAATACTACGCTCAGATCGCCCTGGATGAGGAAGTGTATGAAAAAACCCGACTGAATGACGAAAAACGCCGCAAGGACATTGAGCTGTTCATCTCGCGGTTCCGGGCCAAGGCCAGGCTGGCCAACATGGTGCAGTCCCGCATCAAGACGCTTTCCAGGATGACCCGGCAGGAAAAACTGGACAAGGTCAAAAACCTTGAATTTTCATTTCAGACTCAGCCTTTTTCCGCCAAAAACGTGCTGACGGTCCGCAATCTCGGCTTCGGCTTCAACCCCGAAACGCCCCTCATCCAGGGCCTTGATTTTTCGATACAGGCCGGAGAACGGATCTGCGTGATCGGGAAAAACGGCAAGGGCAAAACAACCCTTCTCAAACTTCTGGCCGGCTCCCTGGCCCCCCAGAAAGGCGATATCACCTTTCACCCGTCCATTACAGCGGGCGTTTTCGAGCAAACCAACATCCAGTCGCTCGTGGACAGCCGGACGGTTGAGGAGGAAATCCTCTATTCCCATCCCCACGTGGACCGCCAACTGGCCCGAAACATCTGCGGGGCCATGATGTTCGGCGGCGAAACCGCTTTAAAGAAAATCGCGGTTCTTTCGGGCGGTGAGAAAAGCCGAGTCATGCTGGGAAAGATTCTGGTCACGCCGGTCAATCTGCTGCTTCTGGATGAGCCCACGAACCATTTGGACATGGAATCCTGCGATGCGCTTCTGGAGGCCATCGACAGTTTTGACGGAACCGTGATCATGGTCACGCACAATGAGCTCTTCCTCCATGCCCTGGCGGAGCGCCTCATTGTCTTTAGCCATAACGGGGTCTCCATGTTTGACGGCGGGTACCAGCGGTTTCTGGATAAAAACGGATGGGAGGATGAAGCCCCGGAAACAGCCCAGCTCCCGGAAGAACCCGACCGGAAGTCTTCTAAAAAAATCCGCAAACTGCGCTCTGAAATCATTACCCGCAGATCCAAAAGCCTGAAGCCCATGGAAACCCGTATTTCCGCCATTGAAAAGAATATCGAGCATCATGAAGCCCGGATCACGGATTTCAGCAATGCCATGATGGCCGCAACCCAGGAAAATGACGGCCCCAGAATCGTTAAGCTTTCTCAGGAAATCCATCATTGCCAGCAGCAGATTGAATCCCTGTTTGGCGAACTGGAAACCCTCACGGCCGCTTATGAAGAAGATAAAAAGCAGTTTGACCAGGAGCTTGCCGATCTTGAATCGGTATAACGCCACGGATTAACTTCCCCCTTTGGGAAAGGGGGATTGAGGGGGATTTTCCCGCAGTATCGCCGCCAGAAATCCCCCCTGCCCCCCTTTCCAAAGAGGGGGATATTTTCACAGCAAAATGGACAGGAAATGATGTACAGACGCATCGACCCGACCGCGGACTGCGGCATTCAGGTATTCGGGAAGGATTTAAAAGCGCTATTTGAAAATGCCGGGCTGGCCCTCTTCGATCTGGTTGCCGACATCCGTCTTGTGAAACCCGGCCCCGAATATCCGGTTCAGGCATCCGGCTCGGACTGGCCCGATCTCATGGTCAACTGGCTCAGGGAACTTCTTTATTTCTGGTCCGGAAAGGAACTGCTGGTAAAGGAAATCGAGGTTCTGGAAATCTTTGAATATCAGTTATCCGCAAGAATCCGCGTTGAGCCGTTTGATGCCACGCGGCATCGCCTGAATCAAGAAATCAAGGCCGTCACCTATCATCGCATTCAGGTGACCCACCTTCCCACGGGATGGGAAGCCATTGTTGTTTTCGATGTTTGATTAAATGAAAGGTTATCGTTGTGATCACCACGGAACACCAAATACTGTTCTGCAATGCCAGAAAACTCTCCAAAATTGCGGATAAATCCATCGATCTTGTGGTGACGTCCCCACCCTATCCGATGATTCAGATGTGGGATGAGCTCTTTAAATCGCTTTCCAACCCCATAAAAGAGGCCCTTCTCAATGGCAAGGGAAACAAGGCGTTTTCCCTGATGCACGAAGAGCTGGATGCCGTATGGACGGAGATGTATCGCGTGCTGAAGTACGGGGCGTTTCTCTGCATCAATATCGGGGATGCGGTCCGTACCATCGACGAAAAATTTCAGCTTTATTCCAACCACTCCCGGATTCTTTCCTTTTGCACGAAAATCGGCTTTGATGCGCTGCCCGTGATACTGTGGCGCAAACAGACCAACGCGCCGAATAAATTCATGGGTTCGGGAATGCTTCCGGCAGGGGCCTATATTACGCTGGAACATGAATTCGTTCTGGTGTTTCGAAAAGGGGGCAAACGCGGCTTTGACGGGCCATCGGAAAAAATGGCCAGGCAGGAAAGCGCATATTTCTGGGAAGAGCGGAACAAATGGTTTTCGGATATCTGGGACTTCAAGGGAACAACGCAGAAGCTGAATAACGATAAACTGCGCAAACGAAGCGGGGCCTTCCCCCTGGAACTCGCGTACCGGATGATTAACATGTATTCAGTAAAAGGGGACACGGTTCTGGATCCGTTTCTGGGTACCGGAACCACCACCCTGGCTGCGATGGCCGCCTGTAGGAACAGTATCGGGGTTGAACTGGACAAGGAATTCAAGGACATGATTACGAATCAGATCCAAAACTCCCGTTCATTTCTCAACTCCCGGATATCCGAGCGGGTCGCATCGCACCTGACTTTTATCGAAGAATGCCGGGCCAGGGAAAAAAGCCTGAAATATCTGAGTGCCCATCATGGGTTTCCGGTAATGACCCGGCAGGAAATCAACATGATTCTTTATGAAATTCAAGAAATTCTGATGGAGCCCAAGGACAGGATACGGGTATCGTACCGGAAGATATCCGAGAACAATCCCCTGCCCCCTGCCGAAACAGCGACGAAAGTTCGGCGTTCGGGCATCGCCAAACAGCAATCACTGGGATTTTAACAAGAAGGACAGCCATGACGATCTCACTGAATAAAATTGACGATTACCGGTGGGAGATTCCCCAAACCGGGGACATGCGGGTTCCGGGTCTGGTGTATGCCAGCGCTTCCCTGCTGACGGCAGGCGACAGCCAGGAAGCCTTTACCCAGGTGGCCAATGTGGCCACCCTTCCGGGAATCCTCAAGGCATCCCTGGCCATGCCGGACATGCACTGGGGATATGGATTTCCCATCGGCGGCGTTGCTGCCTTCGACTGGGAGACCGGCATCATCTCTCCCGGGGGCGTCGGCTACGATATCAACTGCGGGGTTCGCCTGGCCGGCACATCCCTTACGGAACCGGAGGTGCGTCCCAAACTCGAAGCGCTGGTAAACGCCCTGTACCAGCACATTCCCTGCGGGGTCGGATCAACCGGTTCGGTAAAGCTTTCCCCGTCCGATGAAAAACAGGTCCTCAAGACCGGCAGCCAGTGGGCCATTCGCCACGGACTCGGGGAAGAGTCCGACCTGGAGCACACCGAAGACGGCGGATGCCTGCCGGACGCCGATCCGTCCGAAGTCAGCGAGCGGGCACTGGAGCGGGGCAAAAAGCAGCTTGGAACCCTTGGTTCCGGAAACCATTTTCTCGAGATCGGCGTTGTGGATGCCATTTTTGATCCGGATACCGCAAGGGGATTTGGCCTGTTCGAAGGCCAGGTCACCGTGATGCTGCATTCAGGGTCCAGGGGTCTCGGGTATCAGGTCTGCGATGATTACCTGGCGCTCATGAACAAGATGTCCCATAAGCTAGGATTCAGGCTTGCGGACCGGCAACTGGCCTGCACCCGGATTCAGTCCGATGAAGGCATGCGTTATCTCAGGGCCATGGCCTGCGCCGCCAACTACGCCTGGGCAAACCGTCAGGTCCTGATGCACCACAGCCGCAAAACCATGGAAAATGCACTGGGAATCGGACCGAAAAATCTGGGGTTTCGCCTGATCTATGATGTCTGCCATAATATCGCCAAAAAAGAAGTGCATGAGATCAGCGGCAAAACCCAGACCGTCTGCGTTCACCGGAAAGGCGCCACCCGCTCTTTTCCGCCGGGGCATCCTTCCCTTCGCGGAAATTATCGTAACATCGGACAGCCCGTCATCGTACCCGGAGACATGGGAACCGCTTCCTACGTTCTGGTGGGAACAGATAAGGCCATGTCCGAAACCTTCGGATCCACCTGTCACGGCGCGGGCCGGGTTATGAGCCGGACCGCAGCCCAGAAGGCCAGCAAGGGCAGGTCCATTTACCGGGAACTGGAAGACAAGGGCATTCTGGTGCGCTGGTCCGGAAAGTCCACCCTCTCCGAGGAAATGCCCGATGCCTACAAAGATGTTTCCCAGGTGGTGGAGGTGGTTCACGGCGCGGGCATTTCTAAAAAAGTGGCCAGACTGCGTCCCATCGCGGTTGTAAAAGGTTAAGGCCCCATGTATCCATTTTCAATTCTCACCCGCCGCCCTTATCCGGTGGCGCTATGACAAGGCCTGCATTGCCTGTTTTCATTTCCGGCTGGGGCAGAACGCCCCGGATTCGTGCACTTGGGTATGAGATCGAACTTCCCGAGGAGATTTCTCCGCTGATTCGCCAAAAGCCCCAAGGGGGAGACTTCATCGTTCATGCGATGGGCAGAAGCTACGGGGACAGCAGTCTCAGCCAGAATGTGATCCTGACCCGGCGATTGAACGCCATCCTGAACTTTGACCCGGATACCGGCATCGTGGTCTGTGAAAGCGGGGTCATTCTCTCGGACTTGATAGATGTATTTTTACCCCGTGGCTGGTTTCTGTCCGTAACGCCGGGAACCAAATTCGTGTCGGTCGGCGGCGCCATTTCGGGCGATGTTCACGGAAAAAATCACCATAAGGCCGGATGCTTCAGCGCATCGGTGATCCGCATGGATGTTCTCGTCCCAAATGGCCAGATCATCACCTGCTCCGCACAAACCAACAGGGAACTTTTTCTGGCAACCTGCGGCGGCATGGGGCTGACCGGCGTCATCCTTTCCGCGGCGTTACAACTTCAGCCGGTTCAAAGCGCTTTTATTGACCAGGAAATCATCAAGTGCAAAAACCTCCAAGAAACCATCGACGCCTTCCATCAGTATCACCATTCAACCTATTCGGTTGCCTGGATCGACTGTCTGTCCCAGGGAAAGGATTTGGGAAGATCCCTTCTAATGGTCGGCGAGCATGCACAGTCCGGCTGTCTTCGCCTGCCTGAAGTCTGCAGGCAATCCGTTCCCTTCGATGTTCCGGGAATCTGCCTGAACCGATATTCGGTCTCCCTGTTCAATGCCCTTTATTATGCCAGGATGCGGCAGCGGCATCTTTCAAACACGGTTTCGCTGGATACATTCTTCTATCCCCTGGATGCCATCCTGGAGTGGAACAGAATGTACGGGAAAAGCGGCTTTACCCAGTACCAACTGGTGCTGCCCCTGGAATCCAGCCATGCCGGGCTGAAAACCATCCTGACCCGGATTGCCCGATCCGGCCTGGGATCATTTCTGGCGGTTTTAAAGCTCTTTGGCCCGGCAAACGAGAATTATCTGTCGTTTCCCCTCAACGGATTTACCCTTGCCCTGGATTTCAAGATGGTCAGCCGCCTCCTGCCGCTTCTGGATGAGTTGGACGGGATTGTTCTGGATCACGGAGGCAGGATTTACCTGTCAAAAGATGTCCGCATGAAACCAAAGATTTTTCAGAAAAGCTACCCCGGCCTTGAAAAATTCAGGCAAATCCGGCGCCGATATGGCGCTGCCGAAACGTTTAACTCATTACAGTCCAGACGATTGGAGATATAGCGCATGCATCTGTTGATTTTGGGAGCAAGTTCAGACATCGGCATTGCCATTGCCCATAAATTCGCCCGGGCAGAAGGCGCTCACATTTGCCTGGCATCCCGGAACCTGGGACTTCTGGAGAAAAAGGCCCGGGATATCGAAACCCGCTACCAGGTCAAAGCTAAAGCCATCGGATTTGATGCAACGGATTATGCCGGGCATCCGGATTTTTATCGGAACCTGGACCCGAAGCCGGATGCCGTAGTCTTTACCGCCGGTTATCAGGGAAATCAGGGCCTGGCCCAAAAGGATTTCGGCGAGATGCGAAAAATCATTGAAACCAATTTTCTGGGAGCAGCCAGCATCCTTGAAATCATTGCCGCTGATTTTGAAGCCAAGGGCAGGGGGCTGATTATCGGGATCAGTTCCGTGGCCGGAGAGCGCGGCAGGCAGAGCAATTACCTTTACGGGGCTTCCAAAAGCGCCATGACCACGTTTCTCGGCGGCCTTCGAAACCGCCTGCATCCCGGTCATGTCCGGGTGATGACCGTTCTTCCCGGCTTTGTCCGGACCCGAATGACCGCGGGGATGAAGCTGCCGCAACTGCTGGTGATAGAGCCGGAGCAGGTTGCCGAAGATGTGTACCGGGCATATCAAGCCGGCAAGGACATTGTTTACACGGGATGGTTCTGGCGCTGGCTCATGGGAATCATTCGGAATATTCCGGAAGCAATCTTCAAGCGATTGAAACTGTAAAACCGGGTTTTCGAATTCAGAAGACAGGCATTTTGGTTTCAGAAGGGGATCTGTAGAGAAAGCTCAAGACCGCCTTTGACTCCTGAAACGCCGATCCTGGCATTTTCTTTCAGCGATTCGATAAATTCGTGCATTTTTCGATCATTGTATTTATGAGCGCTGGTGATGCCGCCGTAGATATTTCCCGCATAAAATCCGAATTCAACCGCGGCGATGACACCCCCAAGTGCGGGGATACCCTGATCAAATGCCTCCCATGAGGCCAGGATCAGGGCGCCGTTCAGTAAAAACGCCACCAGCGCGTCCTGATAACGCTCACAGTAAAAATACCCGCCGCCCGGCAGAATGGACAAAAAACCCGCTGTCCGGGGATTTTTCCGCGGAATCGACACATCTTTTTCCAGCTCTTTGGAGAGCACGTCCACAGAATAACCGGTCTGGTTCTTCAGGCTGATTTTCTGAAAGGCCGCCCTTGCCTTTTCAAATTCTCCGCGTTCGATATAAATCCAACCCATCGCATCATAGGCTTTATCCTGTATATCGGCGTCATCGGTCTGGGCCAGCAGGTTGTGAAGGGTGACGATCGCATTTCCCGTGTCCTTCAGCCGCAGGTAGCAGTCGGAAATCATGAAGGCGGCCCGGATGGACAACGGCGTATTCGGGAATCGATTTTGGTTTTCCGTGAAGGCAGCAATGGCTTCCTGAAAACGCTCCAGGTGATAATCGGACATTGCGATGGCAAACATGGCTTTTTCCACCCGCACATCCTCCGGGAAAAAATGCATAAAACGTTTGTATTCCCCGGTTGCGGTTTCATAATCCCCGCTGGCAAAACAGGTTCCCGCATACTGGTACTGCTGGTCCGCATCCAGGATCACCTGATTCCCCGCATGGGCATGCCCCATGAACAGGAGGAAGAAAAGGAAGAAAAGGCCTGATGGTGAAACGCGGTAACGGTTTTGAATCATCATCGCCATGCCTTCAAAAAAGCTCTGGTTATCGGTTTGCGCAAACAAAAGGGTGAGACATCCACACAGATTGCCTTACTATCAACAATATGATAAGGATACCACACTTTTTTTTTGGAGCCCTGGCATTTTTTGGCGACTCTGCATCCCCTTTGCCAATGACAGGATATCTTCTTTTCAGGAAGCTGGACATACGGAAATTGATCATTCCCGTAGCGCTTAAGGGGTTGCAGCCCCTCGATCTCTTGATGAGGAAGGCTTCAGGGCATCGGCTGATCGGTCTTGAGGAACAGCCAACACTTATTGCACACGAAACCGGAATGGAACACCATGAATCCCGACATTTTCACCCCTCCTGTTGAACAGCGGTATTTCGAGGACTACATCATTGGAAAAAGTCACGAGTTCGGCTCCATAACCGTGGAAGCGGATGAGGTTATTGCCTTTGCAAAGCGGTTTGATCCCCAGCCCTTTCACACGGACCCGGAAGCTGGAAAGCGCTCGATCTATGGCGGCATGATCGCCAGCGGCTGGCACACGGCAGCCTTGATGATGCGGCTTTTTGTCGATCATTATCTTTCCCATGTTGCGAGTCTGGGTTCCCCGGGGGTGGATGAACTGCGCTGGATTAAACCGGTATATCCAGGCGATGCGCTGTCGCTTCGCGTGACGGTCATTGAAGCCAACCGCTCCCGTTCCAAGCCGGATCGGGGGATCATCCGTTCCGATATTCAGGTCCTGAACCAGCATCACGATGTGGTCATGACCATGAAAGCACTCAATTTTTTAAGCTGCCGGGAAACGGCCGAAACGAATTGACCGGGTTTTCGGATGAAGCCGTAACCCGGTTGTGTCACTGTCTGCAAGTATTTTTGGCGAGAAAAGATTTTCGATGTTCAGCTGTTCTCAAGCGGGTTTGGAAGAATCGGATGTCGAATCTTTGGCCGGAAAAAGTACTCACTATTTTAAATACTGGCCATATAGTTTTTCGGCGCATTCCGGACAGATACTATGGCTGAACTCCGTATCGGTGTGCTCACGCAGATAGATTTCAATCTGATTCCAGTACCCCTTATCATCTCGAATTCGCTTGCAGGATGCACAGATGGGCAAAAATCCCTGAAGGGTTTTCACCTGAGACAGGGTTTCCTGCAACCGGGCAATCAATGTTGCATTGGCTTCCTGGACCTGTGTTCGATCCGCGATTTCCTTGGTGAGCTGATCGTTTAATCTGCCGAGGTCCCGGGTACGCTCCCGGACTTTGACTTCAAGCTCATTGCGGGAAGATTCCAGGGCCTGCCTGCTCTGCTCGGTTTGCCCGCGGCTGCTCGCCAGTTCATCGGACATGGTGTTAAACGCCTGGATCAGACTGTCCAGTTCATCCCCTTTTCGATAATCCAGTTGTTCTCCAACCTGACCTTCGGCAATGGCCCGACATTGCAGGGTCAATAGTTCAATGCGTCGGACCAGATGGGATCCCAGCAGATGGGAGAACAGGAACGCCAGAAGAACAGAGCAACCCAGCGAAATCACACCGGTCATTCTCAGACGATGAAGCTTTTGACGGACTTCATCCGCCCGCATGTCTATTCCCACCAGATATCGTCCGCCGCCGTCTGGCAAAGGCGCATATCCCGACATGAAAGCACCCCATTCATCGGTATATATTTTTTTGTCCACGGCGAATCGGGTAAATCCCTGAAGCAGTTCCTCCGGAGCCGAAGGGTAAGGCTGGCCGGGCAGTGCCCGCTTCGGTGATTCGTCCGTATCCATGACAAACACCACCTTATCTCCATCCCGACGCATGACATACAGAAAGGCGATATCCCTGTTGGTCTGTTTTATCGTCAGCAATTGCCGGATCATCCGCCGGTATTCCGGCAGTTCGATATCATCTTTTTTCCGGATGTTCTCCAGGTCCGCGGCATTGATGCCGCGGCTGACCAGAGCAGCACTGTTCAAAAGACGGGAGCGAATGGCATCCATAAGATTGGATACGGCGCTGAAATAAAAAAACGTTCCGATGCTGCCGGAAACGATGATAACGGCAAGGAAGTGACTGAGAAAAATCTTTCTCTTGATGGGTATGTAACGGGTATCTGCCATGAGCACATCAACTCCATGAAATTGCCGAAAAAATATGCCGGGAAGCACATGGCACTAAATCAATAATAATTAAATCTAGTTATCATATTTCATTCCGGGAGTGTACCTTTTTTTCAAAAAATGGATTCGGCGTGTATCCGGCGCCGCACTTCTCGATCTGGTGAAGAAAGATTTGCTCCCGGCTGTTTCCGACCAACTGTTCCATCCAGGAATCATTTTTGGAATGGGGTATCGCATGAGCTCTTTCTTGACAGAGACTTTTCTCTTTAGTACCGTCAACCTGCAACCAGCGAAGTTTCGTCTTCAATCATCTCAGTGCATTCACATGGAACTGACAGTCTTCGGAAAGCCGGTTCATATGCGAAATGCCTGTTTAGGCGTGCCGCTATTTCCATGGCGCTTTGGAGGGGGATATGCAAAACGATGCTCATCCGGGAGAGGAACGGCAACCATTGATGGAGCGCAGGCTCGCAACGATCATGATGGCGGATGTTGCGGGATACAGCCGAATGATGGGAGAAAACGAAGAACGTACCATTCAGACGCTGAGGGGTCACCGGGAAATTTTCGACGCGCTTCTCCGGTTGCACCGCGGCCGCATTTTCAATACGGCCGGGGATGCAATCCTTGCCGAATTCCCGAGTGCCGTGGAAGCAGTCCGTTGTGCAACCGAGATTCAGGCGGCCCTGCGCACGCGGAATGAGCATGTGCCGGATGAAGAACGCATGTGGTTCCGCATCGGCATCAACCTCGGGGACGTCATTGTACAGGGCGGCGATCTACTCGGTGACGGCGTCAATGTTGCCGCACGCATCCAAACGATCGCAGAGCCCGGTGGCATCAGTCTCTCGGGTAGCGTTTACGATCAGATCCAAAACAAGCTGACATTGCGGTTCAATCCGATGGGCGAACGCAGCTTTAAAAACATCGCACAACCGATCCGCACGTTCTCGATCGCCGAGGCGGATGGCACGGCAATACCGGTGCCCAAGCCGTCTGAACGGCCGCCAAGGAGAAAACCGCTCTTTGCCATGGCAGCCCTTGTAATGCTGATCGCCGTCATCGGCGGCTATTGGATTTACAGTGCCTACGATGCGCGGCGTGCCGAACAGCTTCGCAATGCAATCGAAATTGAAAGGCAGGCTGCCGAAGTCCAACGCAAAGCCAGCGAGGAGAAACTCGCAAATGAAGCGCGCCAGCGCCAGGATAGCATAGAAGCCGAGACACGGGAACGCCAGGCAAAGTTGGAGGCCGAGGCACAGGCTGCCAAAGAAGCGTTGGAACGCGCAGAAGCCGAAAAAAAGCGTCTTGATCAGGAACTGAAGCGCACTGCAGAGCCCCAGAGCGCGACAAAAGCCCCGCAGGCTGCAAAACAAGGTAAGATCAATCGCTTCGATGGAACCTATAACGGTCATCTTTGCACCCGCCCCAGTGGTCTGCCCCGTGAAAGGTGCTGGCCGGTGGCGTTGAAAATTGAGCACGGCACGCTTTCCGCGGCATGGACCCAAGGGGTGAGCGGAAAAACATCTTATGCAAAGGGAGCTGTCTCGACAAGCGGAGCCGTGACCATGACGATCGACGGCTGGCAGATAAATGGCAACCCGACCGATGCAAACCTGACCGGAACGTGGGAAAACGACATGATTCGTGTATCCGGCACCTGGAAAAGCGGTCTACCTGTAACCGGAAACTGGAAGCGGGGGTTTTGAGGTCGGGCCCCTCTTTTATCCCCGGCTGTATTCGCCAAAGCGCCGACTGAGGGCATCAAGAGAAACATTTGCGGCGATTTCGTCATGGGGAATCAATACATAGCGCCAGGGCTTACCCCCCATAACTCGCCGCATATTCTGAAGCATTCGCACACCATCTCATCGCTGCTTCCTTCTTGGCAATCACGAATGGGTCATCCATTTGATTGCAGGCTTTGGGTTCCAGCATATAGATCTTATCGGCGGTTTCGGCGACAAAATCAGGCTGATATTAAAGGTGATCATCACCATGGCGATAAAAAATCTGGAACTGACCCTTGGCTGGCTTGAACCACTTGATGGACTCGCGTTCCAGGATTACCGCAAGCTTTCGTTCCGCATCAGAGGCGAATTTCTGCACCGAATAGAGACAGCGGGAAAAAATCGGGACGGATTTATTTTCGGAGTTCAAAATATTCGGCAAGGTCTTGCCAGCTCATCCTTGCAGCTCCAGGTCAATTCGAGTTTTTGTTTTCTGGTCATCATTCTCATTTCAGCGGTTTGACACCACCTCTGCGGCCCAGGCCAAAGGCGATCCTGTACACATCGGGCATTTGGATGCGTCCATCCTGAAGGCGTTGGATCAGACCGAGTCCGGCGATGTCTTGAAGAACTCCTTCCGGCCCTTCCTCCAGGTGCTGAGGGGGTAGTTTTACCCTATCGCCCTTGCCGGCCAGGTTGCGCAGGTTGTCAATCGTTCCTTCCTTGTGCCATAATCCTAAAATTTCCTCTGCTGCGCACGGGACGCTGATTCGTCTGTACAGTGGCTTCATGAGCAGTTCGACCCAGGGATAATCCTCGCCGGTGATCTCGTTGACACGGATGCGGGAAGCCTCCTGCACGCCGGACTGAATGCCCTTGTAGTGCAGGGGAAACGGCCAATCATCGGGGTTATCATGCACGGCGGCATGCCTCAAGGCAGCGCAGAAACTCCTCGGGCTGACCTGTTCGCGCCCGTCCAGGAGATGGCTGACAAGCCATGTGTAAGGGAAGCCGCGCTTGTGACCACTGGGTCCGCTTGCCATGGCCGGTCCGGCAATGGCGTGAAAGACCTTTTTCTGGGTCTCTTCATCGGTTCGCAAGGGCTGCGGCACGATCCAGGCTTGGCTTACCCGGTCCTGCTTCCAGGGAAGTTGAAATTCCTTATCGCAATGATCGCGGAAGGCTTTTCCGGTCAAAAACCGCATCACCTTGGCCGACCGCATCTTCGATAAACCAGTCAACCATCCCGAAATCAGCAAAACGATCCGGAGGCAGGAGCAGGCCGGAAAGCCCTGGTGATTCAAGGTCGAAATCGATCAGCAGAACACGTTTGCCGGTTCGTGCCAGATCATAGGCAAGCATCGCCATGGCAGTGGAACGCCCGACGCCACCTTTGAGGCCGAAAAACACTATACGGGGAATTTTAGGTTGAGAGTGTGTGGGACGCAGCCAATCCTGGCCGACAATCTGACGGTCAAGAAGACGTAGCGGCATATCCGAACCGGGTAAATAGAAGTCAAGGATGTCCGGATTCCCAAGCACACTGTCAGGATCAAAAAAATCATCCGGGAAGAGTACGGCCTTTTCCTTATCCCCGGCAAAAGCGCCAAGGCTTGCAATTTTGACCGCCAGACGATCAGCAAGCGCCTGATGTTTTTCTCTCTTGCCATGCTCCAGAGCAATGCGAATACGTCCATATATATCCCGAATTACCAGGGGGGTGACACCTTTCGGAAATGTTTCCCTGGCCAGAAAATCTGCAGTGGCTTGCAAGGCATTATTGAAATATATATTTTTCCGAGTCATGTCTTCCCCCTGTCAAGCATGGCTTCATCAAGCATTCGCATGATTTCGCGGGAGGCCACGCGCCACTTGGAAAGTGACGGTGGTAAGGCCGAATCAGTGTAATACCGGTGATCAGTTTTCCAATCGGAGAAGTTAACGATGTTTGGGATCATGGCAAAGTACTTTGCTGCCCCACGCCCGTCCAGAAAGGTCTGGAACATGTTGATGTTTTTAACGAGTTCATCGATATGGGTTTTGAATTTTCTTCCCTTCTTCTTTTCATTGAGTTCGCCGGAAATTGGATCAGTAGGATATCCGTTCCACACCAGAAGGGATTAACGGTAACCACATATAACCATTGGCTGTTTTTTCAAGTAATTAAATAGGCTACCCAATTCATAAATTCAAGTGAAATAAAATCAACAACGATCCGATGACCTCACTGAAAGCCGGTTGTCGAAAATATCGTCCACTTTGGCCGCTCCTTATAGACGTTTTCGGCAATTTATTTCATCCAGGAATCGTTTGCAGAAAGGGGGTCCAGGGTCAGGCGGCCTTCGGGAGTCCACACCCCGGGGGACACGTCGGTTTCATCCCGGCCGCAGCGCATCAGACGGTCGCAGGTCATGATCCAGCCGAGGAAAAAGCCGTGAGTCTGGAAGGCTTCCTTGCTGTAGGCCGAACAGGATGGACTCATCTGGCACCGGTTGCCTACCGCCGGGGAAATGATTTTCTGATAAAACGAAATGGGAAATAACGGCAGCGACGACTCCGAATTCGGCCCATTCCCGGATGGGTCCGGGTCATGGGCCGGCGAAGGCACCGGGAGTACCAGGGACCAGCAGACGATCACCAAATATAAAAAAGTTTTCATTTTCAAAATACCGGCGCAAAATCGCAGCACATCAGAAAGCATTAAAGCCTCATTTGTAACGCAACACGATTCCATTTATCAGGCAATGCTCTGGGTAACCCGGAGCACTTCCTCAAAGGTCGTGATGCCGCTCAGCACCTTTTCAACACCGTCTTCTCCAAGGGTCACCATGTGTTTTCTGAGGGCTTCCTGTTTGATCCGGCTGGAATCATAGGTTTTAAGGATCAGGTTTTTCAGTCCGCTGTCCATCACCATCATCTCGAAGATGCTGGTCCTTCCCCGGTATCCGGTATGAAAACAGGCCAGGCACCCCTTTGCCTGGTAAACTGGCCCCTGAAGCTGATCCATTGTCAGCCCCATGCTGTTTAATACCGTTTCCGTGGGAATATATGGCTCCTTGCAGTGCTCGCAAAGGACCCGGATCAGCCGCTGGGCAGCCACGGCAATCACCGACGATGAAATCAGAAACGGTTCCACGCCGATATCCACCAGCCGGGTAATGGCACTGGCTGCATCGTTGGTATGCAGGGTTGAAAACACCAGGTGCCCGGTCAGAGCGGATTGAACCGCAATGTCCGCGGTTTCCTTGTCCCGGATCTCGCCCACCAGAATCACGTCCGGATCCTGACGGACGATGGAGCGCAGACCCCTTGCAAATGTCAGATCGATTTTGGGATTGACCTGAATCTGGCTGATGCCCTTCAACTGATACTCCACCGGATCTTCAATGGTGATGATGTTGATGGCCGGCTTGTTGATCGCTGACAGGATGGCGTAAAGTGTCGTTGTTTTCCCGCTTCCGGTTGGCCCGGTAATCAGAAAAATGCCGTTGGGGAAGGCCGTCACTTTTTCCAGTTGCTCCCGCTGCGGCGGCGAAATACCCAGCTCGGCCAATGTCAGCAACGATCCGGACTTATTCAAGAGCCTCAGCACCACCCGCTCCCCGAAGGCCGTGGGAATGGTTGAAACCCGGATATCGATTTCCTGGTTGCCGATCCGAATGTTCAGGCGACCGTCCTGGGGAAGACGTTTTTCCGCAATATCGAGCCTGGACATGACCTTGATGCGGGAGATGAGCGCGGGCTGCATCCACTTTGGCGGCGTGAGCAGATCATAGAGAATACCATCCACCCGATACCTGATTTTCAGGCTGTCCTGGTAAGGCTCGATGTGAATATCGCTGGCCCGGGCGCGAATGGACCGGGTAATGATTTGATTCACCAGCCGGATAATGGGCGCCTCGCTGGTGTCATCCAGAAGATCCTCGGTCACCTCCAGATCCTGAATCGGCGCTGAGGAATCGTCTTCCAGGGTCTGAACCAGGTCTTCGTCGGAATCCAGGTTCCGGTCGTAACTGAGGGTTATGGCCGACAGGATTACGGCCCTTGGGGACAGAACCAGCTTGAACTCGCGGATTCCCAGAAGCTTGATCAAATCGTCAATCGGCTGAAAGACGGATGGATCATGGACCGCGATCACCACCTGATGATCGGAACCCTCCACATCCAATGTTTTCAGCCCGGCCTCCGCCCTGAACTTCAGGGGCACCAGGACATGGTTTTTCAGAAACTGGATGGGGATCCTTCGGGAAAGGGCTTCCCCGCCAAAGAGCGTATCCTGGGAAATGGGAAGATCCGGCCATACCGGAATATCAAAACACTCGCCGGCGCATTCCAGAAACTGGAGTTCGGAAACCATTTTTTTTTGAACGAGGATGTCGCAAACGCTGACGCCCCGGGTTTCGGCAAGTTTTTCGGATTCCTGCCAGACAGCCTCGGTGATGCCGCAGCGGCGAATGAGTATCCGCATAAGGGATCGGTTCATGGGCATTTTCAGTCCTTGATGGACTCGGGGCTGTCGCTCTCGGCCTTTTTCCGGATCCGGTCCATCTGATCCTGCTTGGAACGATAAATCGCCTCGCCTTCCTGGGGCTGGCTGACCACATGGGGCGTCATAAACACGAAAAGATTGGTTTTTTCCCGGTTTTTGGCCCGGGATTTAAAAAGCCATCCCAGGCCCGGAACATCGCCGATGCAGGGCACTTTGTATTCGGTCATGGACAGACTGTCATCGATGAGCCCGCCGATCACCACCGTGTTGGCATCCTGAACCAGAACGGTTGTGGTGATGGTGCGCTTCAGTGTGGTCGGCCGATTGAGGGTATCATTCGTGATGGCAATTGAGCCGGTTTGATCCAGCTTGGTCACTTCCTGAGTGATATTCAGGCGGACCAGCCGGTCTCTGCTGATCTGGGGGGTGATTTTTAAAGTGATGCCGACATCCCGGTATTCATAGGTATTGAAGGATTCAAGGGTTCCGGTGGAGCCGGACTTGGTCTGATAGGGAACGTTTTTCCCGACCATGATCGAGGCTTCTTCGTTATCGGTGGTCAGAATCTGGGGCGTTGACAGGATGTTGACATCCTTGTCTTTTTTATAGGCCTGCACAACCGCGGCAAGGCCCGGAAACTGAATGCCGCCGATGTTCAGGGTTTCACTCAGGATTCCCAGTGAAAACCCGGTCGGCAGGGTTCCGACGCCTGTTGTCGGGGAGATCATCCCCGTGACATTGGGATAGGCACCGGCGCCGCTGAATCCGCCGCCGAAAGCAGCCGACCTGCCGTCAATACTGGTTGTCCCCATGGTTATCCATTCGGTCCCGATATTAAAATCCTTGTTCACATTCACTTCCATGATCAGGCATTCGATATAGACCATGGCCCTGGGAATGTCGAGCAGCCGGATGATCTCTTCAAGCGCGGCATACTCGCTCTTTTCAGCCATGATGACCAGACTGTTGGTGGCCTTGTCCGCCGTAATCTTAACTTTTTCGGATAGAATGGACGGTGCAACCGCCTTGTCTTTTTCAGGCGCGCCGTCGGCTTTTCTGGGCATGTCCTGAAGCACCTTGACCAGGTCCTCGGCCTTGGCGTTCTCCAGGTAATAGACCCGCAGTTTTTCGTTTCCCTTGGGGGTTTCCTTGTCC
Source organism: Deltaproteobacteria bacterium (assembly GCA_016219185.1). GTDB lineage: Bacteria > Desulfobacterota > Desulfobacteria > Desulfobacterales > Desulfatirhabdiaceae > RAAP-1. Next base: position 26,330 of record JACRBZ010000071.1, on the reverse strand, counting down.
AGTTCCTGAATCAAGTTCCTGATTTTCTGGGTATGTTCTTCGCCTGCCATGACCACCAGGGCATTGGTTCTGTCATCGGCAAATACCCGAACCCCGGCATCGGAATCCTCTTTTCCCGCCTTGGCAGCGGTCTGAAAAATGGAATCCAGGAGCCTGACCACCTGGGATGCGGCAGCGTAACGCAGCACAAATACCGAGATTTCCTGCCCGGAACTGGACACGTCAATGGCCTTGATCATTCGCAGCAGCCGCTGAATATTGGAATGCAAATCCGTGATAATCAGCGTGTTTGTGGGCGGATACGCCATCAGAACGCTGCTCTTGGAAATAAGTGGCACAAAAAGCCTGGAAATCAACACGGCATTGGCATATTTCAGGGGAATCACCTGGGTGACGATCCGATCGTCCGATGATCCGGATGACTCCCGGGTCAGGGTATCGATACCTCGGGTCCGGGCTTCGGAAAGGGGCACGATTTTAACCAGGCCCCCGGAATCGATGGCCGTAAATCCATAGACTTCCAGAACCGATTCAAATACCTTATAGGCTTCGGCAACGGTGATTTTATCCGGAGAAATAATCGTGACCTTTCCCGTAACACGCTGATCCACCACCATATTTTTTCCGGTCAGATCGCTGATGAACTTGATCAGGACGGCAATATCCACGTTATTGAAATCAATGGATATCAGTCCATTGGAAACCGCCGCACCTTCAGATGGCTTCTGGGTCTGGGAATCGCCTTTTTCCTTTGCAGCAACCGGCATTTCAGAAAACAGCAACAGCATCAAAAAGATCGCAACCCAGCAATAACCGGCCGGAATTCGTAAACGCCAAGATTTTATCACCTGATCAATTTCCCGTTATTTAAAAGTGGTCAGCGGCCAACAGTCCGGCAACAGGCATTCTCAGTTTACCGGCATGGGCCCTTAACCTGTCATGAATCGTTGCAACGTGCAGTCCGTCATTCAATGGCATAATCAATGACTTCCTCCCTGCCGCCCCGCTTGAGCTGGACCTTGAGGCGGGACGCGGATTTCATGCCCGTATATAGCTTCAGGGCGTCATCCACGGATTCAATGGATTTTCCATCCACACCGGAAAGGATGTCCCCGTTTCTGAGTCCGATCTGACTAAAAAATGAATCCTGAGGGATACCGCTGATCATCAGTCCATCGGGTTTGCCCTGGTTGAAATTCGGAATGATCCGCACCTGTTTCATCAGTTGGTTAATGTCTTTGATGGCATCATCGATCTGAGACCGTTTGAGGCTGATCACCTGCTGACGGTCATCCACCTGGGCTGGCGACTGGGCACCGCTCGAAGGGGGCGAAGGAGACACTCCGCTGCTCCACTGGTCCATCTCGAGAAGTTCCTCTCTGCCACCAACCTGAAGCACGATTTTTCCTTTCAGGATCATGACCACGACGGCATCCTGAACCGTATCACCGACTTTGACCAGGAACTGGCCTTTGCCGGAAGCATCTTCAATGACGCCGCAGGCTGTGTCTTCCGATCCGGAAATGGTACCCCGAAGCTTTAGTTTCAGCCGGGTTTGCCGCAGTCTTTCGATGTCGGATGAAATGCGCTGCCGGTCCGAGGGTTCCTGGGTGCCGAAAAGATTCCGCCGGGAAATAACCGCAAATTCTGAAAAAGGATGAATGGCGGCTGCCGCGTTTTTTCGGGAGTCTTTTTCAGATACGCGGGATATCGCGCAAGGCGCAAACTCTCCTAAGAGAAGCCGGTATCCGGCTTTAACACCGAAATATACCGCAGCCGCCATCAGCATGGCCTGCAACAGCATAAGGGCTCGGTTGATCCAGTCGGTTGTGTTCATTAAGTTTATATAAGACGTTAGAAATTAAAAATAAATAAGATCATCAAAATCCCTTGGATCGCATATCCCGCCTATTTTAAAGAAATCAGCGGAGCAACGAGTGTTCCGGTAATCTGAAACGGCCAGAAGTTATTTTGGCCATTGCCATCTGTTTTCGGACCGGGGATACCCCCTCCCAGAAAACTGGCTTTCAATCGGGCCAGCGTCTCGGGTTTCAGATGAACAACGCCGGTGATCTGGAGCCTGCTGTTTTCAAATGGCGTTTTCACCTCAATTCCCCCGCTCAGGCTCCCGTCCATCTGGACCCCATCGGCTGTAAGGGAGAGGATGTCCAGCTTTTCACCCTTCCAGTCGATATCTGCCTGAATCTGATTAAACTGAAAGCTGCCGATCACCGGAAGCGGAAGCTCCATGCGGATTTCGGCAATCATCAGGCGGGCAGACAGGGAATGCTGTTTTCTATCCTGAAACAGGGAAACAAGCTTTGGCAGAACGCGGATTTGATCCGCCTGAACCGCGGACTTGTTCTTCGGTAGCGATAGAGCGATATTCTCCATTAACAGACCCGGCGGCAGAGACAACCCCAACCGGCCGATCGACAGCGTGGCATCTGGCGCGATTTGGCTGACCCCGCACTGCGCAAGCCGGATGAGTTCATCGGACGGAAAAAGAAAAACTCCCCATATTCCGGTCAATGCCAGAAAACAGCCGGCATAAGCTGCAATTTTTCGTATCCTAAGACGCAATGGTTTCCACCCAGAGAACCGCATCGACCCCTTCAGCAGACTGGCTGGTCCTGGCAATCGAAGCCTTTTTAACCCTTACCAGGCTGTCGGCTGTTTCAAGGCCATAGAGAAAGGCGGAGAGCTGATGCAGGGAGATGGAATGAAGCTTCATCTCCACCTGAAAGACCTTGAAAGCGCTGCCCTGGAGATCGCTCCCGGAAGGTTTCATGTAGGCAATGTGTTCCTTGACCCCGGTATTTCCCGCAGAACGGTCCAGATATGAAAACAGCGTAAAGCCTTTATCTCTGAGGGCCAGGCGACTGCGGATTCCTTCAGCGTTTTGTTTCAGCGCCGCATGGGTTTTCTGCAATTCCAGAATCTCTTCAAGTTCAAGAGCCTTTGTGAGTATGGCCTGACCCAGCGATTCCCTGTGCCGGATGACCGGGAAAACACCCCACTCTGCAATGATCAGTACGCTGACCAGCAGCAGCACTGAACAGACGGCAATCCTTTCCCGGTAAGTTAATTGAACTGGCGGTCTCATAGCGTGATATTCAGGTGAAACTGAATGCGGCTTCCCGTACTTTCCAGATTTGCCGACACGATCGTGACAAGGGAGAACCCGCTGTTCGGGCCTTCCAGCCGGCGCTTGATTTCTTCAACGGAATTGAAGGAATCGGTATGGCCGGTGAGCTGAAGGGTACCGTCTTCATAGACAAGCCGAGCCAGCTCAACCGGAACATCCTCCGGAATGCGGCTGCTGATTCTGCCGAGAAGGTCAACAAGCCGCTCTTGCCCCTTTTTATCCGAACCCGGAATCTGGTTCTGCGCATTCTGAACATGAGTCCGCATCTGATGCAGCGGCTCAACAATGGTCGTAATCTCCGGAAAAGTACCCGTAAGCACCTGATCGATTCGGCGGTTCAGAACATCCAGTTGCTTTTCCAGGATCTGCGTATCGACTCGAACATACGCGAAAGCCGCCAGAATCGCAAGCCCTGCCATGATGCCGGTTGTCAGAAGGCCTGATCGGCACGCTCCCCAGAAAGCCCTCAGGCTGAAAGCCCCTTTTCGAAGGTTCAGACCGGAAAAACCGTTCATTCTCGCAAGTGCCGCTCCCAGGGCGGGGTCGCCGGTCTCCGGCCTCCAGCCAGAGGGAAGTGCGGATTTCAGACGGATATCGGCATCGGCAACAAGATTAACAAGGTGAACCGGAAGGCCGCATTTTTCAGAAAGCTCGGAAACAACCGCCGAAGCATTCGATCCGCCGGTAAGAAATATCCGGTCAATCCGGGTCTCCTCACCGGAAGCCAGAAGGGTCTGTTGAATCAGGGGAAGAAGGAAATCCACCGAAGGAGATAAACCGGCACTGGGAAATGCGCGAATGACCGTCAAGGTCCGGGAAAGAACCAGAAACAGAGCGGTATGGGCCTTATCGGCATCCACGAGAAGCCAGTTCGGAGGGCTGTCTGTCGCATGCATCAGGCAAAGGGAAAGCGCGTAACCTCCAGGCGCGATGCGTTCCGGTTCAAAACCAAACTGTTTCAGGCAAGTCAGGTATGCGCTCAAGCGCGTTTTTTCGATTGCAGCCGTTAAAATCCGGGCTGAAGCTGCCCGGAATGCGAAGCGAAAGAGTTTTCCGAGCCTGGGGATGATTTCTTTTTCCGGTATCGCGCGGCTGACCGGAATAAAATCAATGATCAGATCATCGGCGGGAACCGGCAGACTCTGCTCGAGTTCATAAGGCAGCATTTGATCTATTTTACGCGGATCCGTAAACGGAGATGCGATATTGCGGTAAAAGAACTGATCCGACGGCAGTGCCACAACGCAGACCGCATTTGCGATGTTCGCCTGCCCGGAAACGGTTTCGATACAGGAAGCCAGCCCTTTTTCCAGATCTTCCGGCCGTTCAAGGAAAACGTGGGCATGGGCATCCATCCACACCCCCTTATAACTGCCCCGTATTAAAACTGCGGAGACCGAGTCTTTCCGAAAATCCACACCCAGAATTTTTATGGTCATAAACTTTTTACAAACCGGAGACTTTTATCCCGGGTAAGGGAGTAATTTTTATTCTACAAGCCAGGTTAGAACCCTGCAGATACACTTGCCGGTGGCCGGATCATTTTCCCTGTGGACCAGGGCCGTTGCCGTTACAGAAAGATGATCCATGCGAGCGGATGCGCGAATCCGGAACAGATCGCTGGATAAGGTGATCAGCCGCGGATCGATGACCACCCCCTGAAGACCGGCAACCTGCTTATACCATGTAGGCAAAGAAAGATCATGAATATATTTCGATTCCGACATCTCAACGCGATAATCCACCAGGGCCTGGGCCAGTTCTTCTTTTCCGGAAGGCAGCATCGCGGCAAGAACCGGCTGCTCCGCCGTATTGATATTGATCTTGCCGGCAAATCCCGTTGGCAGCGACTGCGCATCTTCCCCGCGGTACGCCGTGATATAGTCCGAGATGCCTTTTTCGTTCGGCAGGCCGTAAAACAGATTCGCCGTAATTCCCCTTATCCGCATCAATTCGCCGATGTGGGGAATAGGTCCGTTGCGGCAGGGATACGGCGGCGTCAGCCCCTTGTAATAATCGGATTCCGCGCCGTTCGGGCAGGAAAGGGCGTCGTCATCTTCGGAATCCATCCAGTCTTTCAGCGCACAAATCACCTCATCCGGTTCAAAGGATCGTTCATCCGGCAAAAGCCGGGCGTGCATGACCCTCAAAAACCGATCCCACATCAGGCGCTGGGATTCATTATACTGACTGCGGCCCGGTCCCTGGACCAGGGCATTAACCTGGATTTTTGCCTGCTCATCCTGGATGGCGACGGAAAGCTCGCCGGTTTCAAATGCCAGCTCAGCTACAACGGCCCGAACGATATCGGGATTCGCCCATGCTTCCTGAATGGAGTCAATTTCACTTTCAGCCTTATCTCGGATCAAAATGGCCATCGCCGCCTGGACACCGGATGACGCCATCGCGGACAGCGTTGTCCGGTGCTGCTCAATCACCGCACGGGTTGCCGCGGATCGGCTCCTGCGATTCATCTCAAGGGAGACAGCCACCACCGCACTGAGGATGGCCACGGTTACCAGAAGCGCAATCCCCCTGGAATTTACGCGTTTCACGTTATCGCTTATCTCCGGCAGCGACTCGGGTTCAGGGACTGAAGCATCAGTTTCCGCGGATCACCCCCATCAGTTCATCGCGGGTAATAATCGCCGAAATATCCGGGACATGTTTTCGGATATTCTCCAGTCCCCCTTCCTGTCTGTCCACGAGAATGACGACTTTGACGACGTTCATGCCTTCCGATTGGGCCCGTTCAATGGCCTTGATGGTGGAGCCGCCGGTGGTGGCCACATCATCAATGATGGCCACCCGGTCTCCCGGCTGAATATCCCCCTCGATCCACCGGATCATACCGTGATCCTTTTGGGTTTTACGAATGGAAAAAGCCTGAACCGGGTTTTTCTGAAGTCCCGAGACGAATGCCGCCGCGATTGCAATGGGATCAGCGCCGAATGTGAGCCCGCCGATGCCGGCGACCCGGGCATTTTTGATGGCCTCATATACGAGATGACCGGCCAAAAACATGCCCCTGGGGCTGAGGGTCGTGGGTTTGCAGTTGACATAGAACTGGCTCATCTGACCGGAAACCAGCTTGAAAATCGGCTCTTCACTGAACTGGAAGGATTTTTTGCAAAGGATATGGATCAATTCTTGTTTCATGTAAATATCTCTTTCTGAAGTTTTTCGCCGGATGGTAACCCCATGTCCATTCTAAGTAACTCAGCATGAAAATTATGACAGTAAAGACGGATAATCACGGACCCCGATCCTGGAATCGCTAACGGATGGCTTCCGACAGTGGTCTTCCGAAGATAAAGTCGAGCATATTCGATTCAACTCCCGCTTTTTCAACCACGAGAATACGAATCGCCCGGTCGTATTCAACCATTTCCTGAACTGTTTTTTTTGCAGTTGCCCCGACGGATTTCGCATCGAGAAGCTTTCGCAGCGTTACGTGACTGCATCGCAGGTCATGGTCCTGAATCAGGCTCCACAGAGCCGGGATGCCGGACAGGAGATCCTTTCGCGTCAGCCGGTTCTGCGAATACACGGCCTCGATGTCCCGCGTGTCCCAGCATTTGAGGATTCGGCATTCCAGGGGGCGGTGTTCATAAATACCGCAGGCAGATCCGGCTTTATCGAAATAGACACAGGTCCAGGCCCGGTTTTGCCCCTTTATTTTGATCATCTCAGATTCCAGGGGCAGCAGACGGCCCTTGATGGAATCATTGACCAGCTCTCCTTTTCGAAGGGTATACAGGTGTTTGGCCGGAACCAGGCCGGAATCGACCAGCATCCGGTCTTCGACATGAAAGGTCGGCCCGCCCTTGTCGCAACAGGTCCCGCAGCGCCTGCATTCTGTCAATGATGGCGGGATCATGGGCCGGTCAATAGCCCCTCTTCCTGGACATCGGCAGCGCTCCATCCGGAAAATCGAAGCAGGATCAGCAGCCCGGGAATAGCTGCCAGCACACAGCCTGCAAAAAACCAGTTCCAGCCCATGGACTTTGCCAGAAAACCGGTGGGCGCGGACACCAGAACCCGGGGAACGCCCATCAGGCTGGAGAGCAGGGCATATTGGGTGGCGGTAAACCGCTTGTGGGTCATGCTGGCCATGAATGCGGTAAAAGCCGAAGTTCCCATGCCGCTCGTAAAATTTTCAAAGGCAATGACCGCGGACAGGGCAGCAACGCTGGGCCCCGTGTACGTCAGGACCATGAAACCGGCTGTGGAAACCGCCTGAAGGATTCCGAATATCCACAGGCTGCTGCGGATACCGATACGAATCATCCAGATCCCGCCGGCCAGACTGCCGGCAATCGTTGCCCAAAAACCGAAGAGTTTGACCACGGCGCCGATTTCGGTCTTGGAAAACCCGATATCCAGGTAAAACGGCGTGGCCATGGCACTGGCCATGCTGTCTCCGATCTTATAGCAGAGGATAAAGGCCAGAATCCACCAGGCGCCATTTCGGGTGAAATATTCCCTGAGCGGCTCAAGCACCGCCTCGGCAAGGGTTCCTGGCACGCCGAACGGCTGATCGGGCTCTTTTGAATAAAATGTGGTTGCCATGCCAGGAATCATGCAGGCCGCCATGATGAGATAAACCATGGAAAACGGCAGGTGATCCGCCAGAATCAGACCGCCGCCGGATGCCAGCAGCATGCCCACCCGGTAACCGTTCACATACAGGGATGAGCCCAGGCCAAGTTCGGCATCGCTCAGGGTTTCCCTGCGGTAAGCATCGACAACAATATCCTGGCTGGCACTGAAAAACGTCACCAGAAACGCGGCACCTGCCAGCAGAAATGGATGCGACTTTGGATTGGACAGTCCCAGTCCGGCTATGGCGGCCATCAGACTCAACTGGGCAAGGAAAAGCCATCCGCGCCGCCTTCCCAGAAAGGGCGGGGTGATGCGGTCCAGAAGCGGGGCCCACAGAAACTTGACCGTATAGGGAATTCCCACCAGGGACATCAGGCCGATAACGGACAGGTCAACCCCTTCTTCCTTCATCCAGGCCTGAAGCACGGATATGGTCAGAAGAAGGGGGAGACCGCATGAAAACCCCATCAGAAAGGTCACCGCCATGCGGCTGCTGAAAACAACCTTTACCAAAGTCATATTCAGTTGCAGGAAAGAGTGCTTATCGCGCAGCAGCGTTATCCAGTTGCGCCGGCAGAACCACCGGGCCGAAACCGTCCTTCAGGACCAGCAGCGCATTCCGCTGACGATTCAAGATATCAAAGAGTTTTGGCGGAAGATTGGTTTCTTTGGCATAGGCATTGAGCTGAAGATCAATCCTGGAAATAATGTTATCCACATACAGGGAAAACTGCCTGACATAAAGGTCTTCGGGATAGTCCTTATCGATGATGGATTTGAACAAGTTCTTCAGGTCATTATACCGGGGAATGAATCCGATCGGGGTTTCAATGGCGCCCACGTCCCGGCTTGCCCTGCGTTCCAGCCAGGCCAGCCAGACCTTGACATCCCGTTTTTCGCCCAGGAGTTTTTTCCCTTCCCCGCCCCTGGCCTCATGGGTCAGGAAATAATTCAGCCCCGCCATCACGGGCTTTTTATCCGCCGCGATTCGGGGATTTCCAAAAAACTTGAACTGCGCGTCCATGTAGTCGCCCAGCGCGCCGGGAATAAACGGTGCATTGGCCCAGGGCGCACGTTTGACGCCGGTTGCACCGACTTCGGTTGCCGTTGCCGCCGAAACAATGCAGGCACCGATGACCACCCCCTCATCGGAAGATCTGGCTGCCCAGACCGGCGGCATGGTGTTGCTGTCCCTGCCGCTGTAGGTAATGACACGTGTTTCGACGCCTTCGGGATTCTCGGACTGTTCCGAGTAATTGTCGAGGGCTTTTGAAGAAAGCGTACACCTCGAATTGGAATGGGAAATCGGAACGGGCTTTCCTTTTTCATCCACCTTTCCCGGCTCCCATGGTCCCTGGAAGTTGATTCCTTTCGGCGGCATCGCTTCCCCATTTCCGGCCCAGTGCGGAACCCCGACCTCATCCACCAGGACATTCGACCAGATGACCTCGGTTCCGGGATTTCGAAGCAGGCGAACGAGCTTGGGATCTCCTTCATGGTTCACATCCTCGAGGATTCCGAATATGCCGCATTCCGGATTGATGGAGCGGATCGTGCCCTGATCATCGATCCACATCTGGGCCAGATCATCACCGACGAAATAAGTGCCCGCCATGGCTGTCGTGGTTTTTCCGCACCCGCTGGGAGCCGCGCCCGCACACCAGGTAACGCGGCCGCCGGGTCCTTCGATTCCGGTGATGAACATGTGTTCGGAGAGCTCATTGCCCCGGTTTTCATAAACCGCCTTATCGACCGAGAACCGGTGATTTCCCTTTTTCATCAGCAGCGTGTTTCCCGCGTAGGTGCAGTTGAAGCTGTAAGTCGTTTGGTAACTGCGATCCATGAATACCCGTGCATTGGGCAGATCTTCGGAACGGTTCAGGCCTTCGCTGTGAATATTCGTGTAAAAATGCCCCACGCGATCGACTTCTTCGTCGAATCGGGCATAAACATTGCGGTAGAGGAGCTCTGCACTGTGGGTGACATAGGCGGAGCTGGTGATTTCCAGCGCGGGGTTGGAAATAGGAGACCCGGCGGGTCCCCGAATGTAGAACCCCACCATCATGACCTTGCCGGCCATGATGCCTGCCATTTTTTCCCGGATGTCGCAAAGCGCATCCTGGCGGAGCATTTTATTGGCCAGGGAACTGACCAGATCGCCTTCGTTGGCGATATAGAATGTCCGGTCCAGAATCCTTCCCTGCTCTTCCTTCAGATCAAAATGAATGGTATGGTTTTCCATGGCCAGCCGGGTTTCTTCACCTTTTTGAAGGGCCAGGCTCCGAACAAACTGCCTGTCCGGCTCTGAACCCGTATTGACGAAAACCGAATCCGGTTCGCACATGGAAATGGCATTGGCAATTTTCAACAGAGCGGCCGTATTTTGAATCTTCAGGATTTTTGAGAGGTTGGAGGCATCCATCTTTTTTACGAAAAGGGACCGCGCCATCTCCAAGGTTGATATCCCGCCAATCTCAAAGGCAATATCGATTCCCTGGTTTTTAATGACCATGATATATAACTCCTTGCTGTTTTATATGAAAGAAAATCAAGAAAGGTTGATGGCTCCGTAAAAAGTCCAATATCCGCATTGCGTTTCATCCTGCGCCGTTGCAGCGTACCAATCGTACGGCAGGCGGAAACGCCGGCCCTCGGTATCGTCGCCAAAAGCTCCGGTGAGATCGCCTGGGTCTTGGGCTTTTTATTTACCATCCCGATTGTGATATTTATTTGTACATCAACCATAAACTCCGACGACGATGTCTTTAAGGCTTCGCTTGGGAACATGATGAACCCCCCGGCCATCCCGCCAGTATCGGATGCTGCCGTCAGCCCCGAGGGGCTCGATAACGATTTCTTCGCGCGGCACCCCCAGAGCCAGGACCAGCAGGATCTTGAGCTGCTCGGAAAGATTCAGGACATCCCGGAGCTTTTCCCGGTTTACGGCACCCAGTATGCATCCGGCAAGTCCTTTTTCTCTGGCGCATAGCAGAATACTCTGGCAGGCGATGCCGTGATCGCATCCGAAATCACGCGTAATGGTCGTATCCCCGAGCACAACAATATAACCGGAGGGCCGTTCGCCTTCCAGGGGGCCCGACCAGTCCTTGAGATAAGCAGCCCACGCCAGGCAGGAGAATATCTCGGCATTTTTCTCCGGATTGCTGCACAGCACGTATTTTAATGGCTGCAAATTGGCAGCGGATGCCGACAGACGGGCCAGATTCACCAGCTCATTCAGTGTATTCATATCCAGTGGACGGTTTTGAATGAATCTTCGGCAAGACCGGTTTTTTCGAATCAAATCGTCTAACATGCCACACCTCCATGGCAGGGAAATTTTTCCAGAACAGGCATCTGCTGCTGAAGCCAGGCAAGCACCTTGTCAAATTCGTTTTGGAGTTCTTTCAGGGCCTTGCCGCGATGGCTGACCTGGCTCTTTTCCAGAGGGGTCATTTCCGCAAAGGTTTTGTTCAGGGGAGGGTAATAAAAAATCGGATCATATCCAAACCCGTTTGTACCGGATGCGGATTCGGCAATCAGCCCTTCGCATCGGGCTTCGTAGGTCAGGGCGGCACCTGTGGGAGTGGCAATGGATATGACGCAGGAAAAGGAAGCCTTACGATCCATGCCCTTCAGGTTCTGAAGCAGCAGATCGCAACGCTCGGCATCTGTCAGGCCGTTGCCACCATACCGCGCCGAATGGATTCCGGGGCCGCCCCCCAGAGCCGGGACAACGAGCCCGGAATCGTCGGCCAGGGCGGGAAGGCCCAGCACCCTTGCGGTAAAAGCAGCTTTTTTATAGGCATTGTCATCAAAGGTTGCGCCATCCTCATTGACTGGCGGAATGGGCCCGAAGTCTGAAAGGCTCTTCAGGTTCACCGGATAGTTTTTTAACAATGCGTCAATTTCAATGAGCTTGCCGGCATTTTTTGTGGCAATCACCAGGGTAACCGCATCTGTCACGGCATCCTCCTCGTAAAGGTTAAGACAGAGATTAAGGCAAATGCTCAATCTCTGTTTTTTATAGTTCATGGCCTATGCTTTGTAAAGCATTTTGATATGAAAGCGGGAAGCAGCCATCTACCGGCAACAGCAGCGTTGACTCCTTAAAATCCGCGCTCTCACAAAAAAACACGCGCCACCCGGGATGATAGAGATGTCACGATTTCATAATGAATGGTGTTCAGGCTTTCCGCCATTTCCTCAACAGGAATGCATTCCTGCCCCTGACTGCCGAAGATCACCACTTCATCCCCGATGCGAACATCCGGAATATGCCCCACATCCAGCAGGGTCAGATCCATGCAGATCCGCCCGACAATTCCGGCCCGGCTTCCCCGGACCAGCATCTGTCCCCGCGATGACAGCAGGCGGTTTAATCCGTCCGCATATCCGGCTGAAACCGTTGCAATGACCGTCGGGTTTTCGGTCTGGTATGTCAACCCGTAGCTGACATGAAATCCGGCGGGAACCATTTTAACGTGAATGATCCGGGTTTTGAACGTCATGGCCGGAGCCAGGGAAATACGCTCCTTGCCGACCTCGGCGGAGGGATAAAACCCATAAAGCGATATGCCGGGCCTGACCATGTCCAGATGGGTTTCGGGAAGATCGATGAGTGCCGCGCTGTTGGCGGCATGCCGCAGGGGAAATTCCAGACCATGAATCTTCAGCTTGTCCAGAAACTCCAGGAACCGTTCCAGTTGCTGGCGGGTGTAGGTCTTATCTCGGCTGTCCGCCGTCGCAAAATGGGTAAAAATACCTTCAATCTCAACATGGGGGAGCCGGGATATGGACTCAATCACCCGCTGGGCGTTTCCGGGCAGGTGTTTCCCCAGCAGAGAAATACGGGGATTGTCCGGAAGAAGGCCAAGCCTGCCCATGCCGGTATCCACTTTAATATGGACAATTGCCCTTGTCTGAAGCAGTGCAGCCGCTTCGGACAAAGCTTCGGCAGCCTCGAACGTATAAACGGTCTGGGTCAGGCAATGCGAAACAAGTGTCGCACTGTGCTCCGGCGGCGTATATCCCAGAATCAGTATGGGAGCGGTAATCCCTGCCTTTCGCAAATGAAGCCCTTCAACCATTCTGGCCACCCCCAGACAGCTTGCTCCGTTTTTCAGGGCCGCCAGCGCGACCTCAACGGCTCCATGGCCGTAACCATTGGCCTTGACCACGGCCATCAACCGGGAATCGGGGCTGGTGATGCGGCGAAGCTCCCGTACATTGTAAGAAATGGCTTTTAAATCGATTTCAGACCAAATCAGATTTGAATTCAAAATGTTATCCTCCACAGATCTCTTCCTTCAGCAGGCAGCAGGCAATGCGATACGCCGGCGACCCATCCGGCAGGTAACGGATATTGCCCGGCTGGATGATCCGGTTCATGACACAGCCTTCGGGAATATCGAGTTTAAAGAGATCCGCCTCATTAATTCCCGGAGTTGAAATCAGGCGGTTATTCTCAAATATTTTACTGTGAAGGGGATAATCTTCACAAAGCGGACATTGATAAACCCTGCCATTTGGAAAAATAAAATAATTGTCCGCCACCCTGCCGGCGCACGCGAAAGGCTCATCCGGCCTTAGAAAAACCCTGGGATAGGTAACGGAAATTCCCATCATCGCAGCTTTTTGCGCAACCTCTGGCACCTTCCGCAACCACTGTTCCGGAGAAACCTGATGGATTCCGCCCGGTTCGGATGCCGCGGTCAGAGCGGGTTTCCCCCGTATGCCCACAACCTGAATAAAAAATCGGCGGATTCCCAGATCCGCCAGAAGCTCGGGCATTTTTTCAAGCTCGTGGAGATTGGCGCTGCTAACCGTATAAATCAGGCTGGTATGAAACCCTCTTGAAACCGCCTGCCGAATGCCATTCAGACAGACCTGGTAGGCGCCATCTCCCCGAAGGCTGTCGTTGACCCCGGCCGTGGCCCCATCCAGACTGAAACTGATAAAGTCCACATCATCCGGATTCAAACGATGGAGAATATCATGAAACAGGTAACCATTCGTATCGATGGTAATCGATTGATACCCCAGTTCTCTGGCATGTTTTACGGCAAAGGGAAGTTCCGGATGAAGGGTGGGCTCTCCACCCAGAAAAATCACATCGGGCGGGTTGTCTTTTTGCGCAAATACGTTCAGCCAGGCAATGATCGTATGGATATCCAGGGATTCGGCGCCATGCTGGGAAGGATTAATATAGCAGTGGCGGCATCGGAGGTTGCATGCTGTCAGAATATGGAAAAAAACATTGGTCGCGTTTTTTGAAAAGGCAACCGTTCGGGGGGATTTTATCATTTTTTTAAATTCTAAGGTAAAGATCAGTTCACGATAAGTACCGAGATGTCTTTCACGCCGTGAATGACTTTTTGTGAAACGCTTCCCAGTATAAACTCCTTGACTCCGGAAAGGCCTCTTCTTCCCATAATGACAATGGAATACCCGCAACGGGCTTCTTCAATGATGTCTCTGGCAATTCCCCGTTTCTTTACCTGAACTTTCAGATAAATACGGTCATTGTCGAAACCGGCCTTTACCAGAATATCCTTTGCCTGTTTCAGGGCTCCGTCAACCAGTTGCTTCTTTTGTTCTTCAAGCTGGCAGAAACTGCTGTGCTGAGAAAGAAAATACGGGGTCAGTTCAGGACTGTTCATGTCGCAAAGCGCGGCGGTATCGGGAAGAACGCTGAAAAGGGTAATGTCGTTTTCAGATGGTGAAAAAGTTTTGGTAATAAATTCAATCGTCCGCATCGCATTCCTGGAATCGTCAAGGGCAACCAGAATTTTCTGTCCCATTCCTATACCTCCTTATCCAGATTATGCCTTATACCAATAAGGCGTTAAATAAAACCTATATTTCATATTCGAACATGATCGGTTTTTCAAGATTTTATATTGATCTCCTTCCAAAAATAATTATATTTTTTCCAGAAAACGTCGGTTATGGCACGCACGGGTGTAATCGCATTTTTTTTGAGTTTACAAAGCGGAAGATCTCCATTAGCGATATTTTTCAGAATTTTGATTGCACTCTTTATGATTTTGTTATATGAAATTCCACGGAGAATATGGAGAAGTGTAATTCGTTTATTTTGTTAATGATTCAATAACAGGAGGAAAACTTATGAAAAAATTGGTTTTAATCATTGCATTGGGGCTGTTTCTGGCAGGGTGCGCGGGAATTAAACAATCCGAATACATGGACCACAACTCCCATTACAAAACCTGGAGCCATCTGGGATTCAGCTGGTGGGGATATAAAAATGTGACGGACCAGGCTGCGGAAAAATCTTCACAGGAAAAATGGTGGGGAATTTCTTACGCAAGACACTAAAAATCGTTTTCGACTTGGTATGCCGTTTATTTTTGTTTGATGGTGTATAAAGCAAGCCAGTTCTGAGGGGTAGCCTGAAATTTTCGGTTGCCCCTTTTTTGATATCATTGCCGGCCTATCCAGCCGGACCCATAACAGAGCCACCATGACGTTTCATAACGAATCGATGCATGCAAGCAAGCCGGAATCCCCTGGGAAAATTCAAGCGCCTGCCTCCAGGGTATCGGCTATCGAAATCCGGCCCATCGGCTCCTGTCTCCTGGCTGCCGACGCCTTTCATACGGGATGGTAAAGCGTGCCGGTGTTTATTGCTTCGATTTCATGGATGTCGCTTCTTTTCATTGCCCTGCTCAGTCTATATCGCCTGGCGTCCAAACGGTCCCCTAAACTCCCTGAACTCCCCCTCACGCTCTTAATTGTTTATTTTTGCATCCGGTTTTTTTCCGGCATAGCCCAATCCCTTGTAGCATCAACGGACTGGGGCATCTGGCTCACTGTCACCGAATCCATTGTTCTATCCTGGGCAGTTGTACGGCTGGTTTTTGCAGGCGCCCTGGAAATCCCCCTGAAAGTCCGCGGAAAAAAACCCTTTCCCAGAATCACCCGGGATTTTATTCTGTTTCTGTGTTATGCGATTCTGGTTTTTATTGTACTTCGCCTGAAGAGCAATATCAATCTGGTCAGCCTGGTCACCACGTCCGCCGCGCTCACCGTTGTCCTGGGGTTTGCCGCCCAGTCGCTGCTCAGCAATTTTTTCTTCGGCCTTGTCCTCCAACTTGAACGGCCAATCGATATCGGCGACTGGATTCAGGTGGGCGATTTTATCGGCATGGTAACCAGCATCAACTGGAAGTCCACCAAGCTCCTCACACGGGATCAGATCGTTGTCTATATTCCCAATTCGGAAATCACCTCCCGCATCTTTTTAAACTATTCCAAACCGGACCGAAAGGTGCGTTCCAAGATAACGATCGGCCTGGATTATGACGCGCCACCGGATCTTGTGAAAAAAGTGATTCTTGAGGTGCTACACCGGCATCAGAAGGTGCTGAAGCACCCTGCTCCCGATATCCTCCTGATCTCTTTTGGTGACTCGGCCATTCTTTATGAAATTCGTTTCTGGCATGAAAATTTCTCAAACGAGCCCAAGATCAAATCCGAAATCAACATCCTTATCTGGTATGCGCTCAGACGGCACAACATCGCTATTCCGTTCCCGATTCGCAACATTCAACACGCCCACGAGGAACGCGCCCACCAGGAGGCAACCCGTGAGCACCGCTGTAAGGATATGGTTCGGATGTTCGAGAAGGTACCCGTGCTCTCGCCCCTTTCTCCGGGTGAACGCGCTCAACTGGCCCATCAGGTTAAAATCGAACCGTTCGGCGAGGGTGAAATCATTGTCCGGCAGCATGAAGCAGGCGATTCCCTTTACATCATCACCAAGGGAACGTGCGAGGTGCTCCTGGAAAGCCAACTCCATCAATTCAAGCAGGTAGCCGTTCTTAAAAAAGGAGATTTTTTCGGCGAGATGAGCCTGCTGACCGGTGAGCCGCGGAGCGCAACCGTTCGCGCAATTGAAGACACCGAAGTCATCGTTATTCAAAAGGATGTTTTTTCAGAGATTCTCTCCGCCAATTCGGGAATATCCGAATACCTGGGTCAGGTGTTGGCCGAGCGCCAGCAGCAACTCGCCGGACAGGCAGGGGATGGCAGCGCCCTGCCTGTTGCCACTCCCGGAGGGTTCATTCAAAAAATCAAATCTTTTTTTGGAATTTCATAGCCCCGCCCTTGGCTTCAACGGCCTTGCTTCCTCTTTTGAGAAAACGCTTCGGTTCTCTTTCCTTGACATCGCTTGATTGTTACCATAAAATTCATATTTTTAAACAGATAACAGGTTGATGACGATGAAAAAACAAAAAATCAATTCCATCCGCAATATCGGCATCATTGCCCATATCGACGCCGGAAAGACGACCGTTACCGAACGGATTCTATATTATACCGGCAAGTCCCATAAAATCGGCGAGGTCCATGACGGCGAAGCCATTATGGACTGGATGCCGGATGAACAGGAACGGGGCATTACCATCACATCGGCGGTAACCACCTGTCACTGGAAAGATACCGATATTCATCTGATCGATACGCCGGGCCATGTGGATTTCACCATTGAGGTCGAACGGTCCCTGCGCGTTCTGGATGGGGCAATCGGGGTTTTTTGCGCGGTCGGCGGCGTAGAGCCCCAGTCCGAAACCGTGTGGCGCCAGGCAGACAAATATCACGTACCCAAAATCGCTTTCGTGAACAAGCTGGATCGCATCGGCGCCGATTTTTTCAGAACCGTTGACATGATGCGCTCCAGGCTTCACGCCAACCCCTTGATTCTGCAGTTGCCCGTCGGGGAAGAAGAAGACTTTACTGGTGTGATCGATCTCGTCCATCTGAAGCAGATCGTCTGGGATGACGACTCTTTGGGCGCCACATTTTCCCTTGAGGACATTGCCGCGGACAGTCTGGAATCAGCTCGAGTTTACCGGGACAAACTGATCGAAACGCTTGCCGAAGTGGATGACCAGATCATGGAGGCCTATCTTGCGGAAATTCCGATAGAACCCGACATGCTTCTGGAGGCCGTTCGAAATGCCACCATCACGCTAAAAGTAGTGCCGGTTTTATGCGGTTCCGCGCTGAAGAACAAGGGAATTCAGCCGCTCCTGGACGCCATCGTCCGGTTTCTGCCCAGCCCCGCCGATGTTCCGCCGATCAAGGGCATTCATCCCCAGACTTGCGAAACCATCGAATGCCCGCCCATGGACAAGGCACCGCTGGCTGCGCTCATTTTCAAGGTTTCCATGGCGGAGGGCCGGAAGCTGTCCTTTGTCCGGATTTATAGCGGAAAGATCAAAGCCGGCGATGATGTGTTCAACCCTTTCCGGAATAAAAAGGAAAAACTGTCCCGAATCCTGCAGATGCATGCCAACAAGCGGGAGCGGATTGATGAAGCCGGGGCCGGCAGCATTGTGGGGGTCATCGGCCTGAAGGATTCCTCGACCGGAGAAACGCTTTGTCAGGCGGATCACCCCATTCTTCTGGAAAAGATGGAATTTTACGAGCCGGTCATTTCACTGGCGATTGAACCCAAAACCCGGTCGGATCAGGAAAAGCTGGATCAGGTGCTGGAAAAATTCCTGGCGGAAGACCCTACCCTCCGGGTCAAGGAAGATCCGGACACGGGCCAGAAAATCCTTTCCGGCATGGGAGAGCTGCATCTTGAAGTCATCATCAGCCGGATGTTGAGAGAGTTCAATACCGGCGTCAATGTGGGAAAACCCCAGGTGGTTTATAGGGAAACCATCGAAAAAGAAGCCGAAGCAATCGCGGTTTTCGATAAGGAAGTGGCCGGTCAGCGTCATTATGCAGAGGTCCGCGTAAATCTCAAGCCGCTTTCCAGGGGGTCCGGCAACCGGTTCGTCCTGGATATCCCGGACGGCAGTATTCCGCCGCAGTTCATGAAAGCCATTGAAAAAGGCGTCATGGAATCGCTGGAAAGCGGAACCCTCATGGGTTATCCTGCGGTGGATATCGAGGCCAGTTTGACGGGCGGATCCTATCATGAATCTCAGGGGACCGATCTGGCGTACAAGGTGAGTGCCTCCATGGCCTGCAAGGATGCTCTGTCCAAGGGGAGTCCTTTTCTGCTGGATCCGATCATGGATGTGGAGATCTTTGTTCCGGAAGCATTCACGGGCGATGTGATCGGAGACCTGAACAGCCGCGGCGGAAAGATCGAAGCCATTGAACCCAAAATCGGATTTCAGGCCATTCGGGCCATTGTTCCCCTGGCGCGGATGTTCGGATATTCAACAGCCATACGGTCCGCCACGCAAGGCCGGGGAACGTTCACCATGCATTTCTCTCACTTTGACCGGATCTGATTCCAGTTCGTCAAGCGATGTGACCGGTCAGCTCACAGGTGAAGCCGGCTGCCAGCAGAACTCCGGAAAGGATGAGCCCTGGCATCCTCATGCATCTGCCGGAATGGTCCGAGAATTTAAGGCTGTTTCGATCCGGATAAATGCAGAAGTATTGCCCCCACAATAAAAAATATAAGAATCGACCCGATTCCCAGCCTTGAGGCCAGTTGGCCGACATGCTGCAACTGCTCCGGTGTTGAAGCGGCCGGCAAGAGCATTTTTCTTGTCATCAGGCCGACCATTCCCACAAAACCCGGACCTATGATGGCGGCAAACTTTCCCATCATATTGAACAACCCAAAATATTCTGCAGATTGGCCGTCCGGGATAAAGCCCGTATAATAAGATCGACTCAGGGCCTGAATCCCCCCCTGGAAAAGCCCGATAATGACTGCCAGCATATAAAAATCCATCCGCTCCTTCATGAACGCCCCCCACAGGGTGGCAACCGCATATCCGGCAATCGCCAAATAAATGCAGTTGCGGGTCCCCCACCTGCTGCTGAGTTTTCCAAATACCAGCGCCGCGGGAAATGCAACGAACTGAACGAGCAGAAGCGCCAGCATCAAATCCCCGCTGCCGAATCCAATGGAAAGGCCGTAATCAACGGCCATGCGGATGATGGTGTCCACCCCATCGATATAGCACCAGTAAGCCAGGAGGAACAATCCTACTGACTTCTGTCTGAAAAGCCGCATTGCCGTATTTCCCAATTGCCGAAAGCCATTCATCAGGGAATGGACGCCACTGACCGACCCCGGTGAGTTGTTCTCTTCATGAACCCACACGATCAGAAAGATCGTAAATCCCGCCCACCACAGGGCAACCGAAAGAAAAGAATACCGGACAGACTGCCCGGCATCCGTCAGTCCAAACCACCGGGGATGCTGGACCATGAGCACGTTGAGCATAAAAAGCAGGCCGCCGCCTAGATATCCCAGGGCATAACCCAGGCTGGAGACCCGATCCCGATCCGGAGCTGGAGCGACGTCAACCAGCAGCGCATCATAAAAAATATTTGCGCCTGCAAAACAGATCGTTCCCACACCGTAACAGATAATAGCCCAGCCCCATTCTCCCTTGGGTACGGCCCACAACAGGGCTGTGGCCAATGACCCCGAATAAGCCAGCCAGATCAGAAATCTCTTTCGCGTTCTTCCCCTATCCGCCAGAGCCCCTAAAATAGGAGCACAGAGCGCCACCAGCAGGCTGGCAGCGGAATTCCCAAAACCCAGAAGCGCGGTGCTGGTGTTGATATCCGTGCCCATGCTCCAGTATTGTTTGAAAAAGAGCGGAAAAAAACCGGCCATCACGGTTGTGGCAAACGCCGAATTGGCCCAGTCATACATGGCCCAGCCCCAGATGGATTTTGAATTCCTGTTCACAGCCATTTTTCCCGCCACATTTCCCACATCAACAAGGCCCAGAGCCGGTGTGGATGATTCGCCCGGCCCGACAGATGATCTGAAACCGTTGCAGCAACCAGAGAGGTATCAAAAAGGCCTTCCCGTTTCAGCCGCCCTTCATCAAGATAATCCAGAAGCATGGGTTTTAATTCTCCCCGAAGCCACCTGGAAACGGGAATCGCAAATCCCATCTTGGGCCTTTCAAAGAGAGCCGCGGGAATGTAGCGCGACAGCAGCCCGCGAAGAATATGCTTGCCCTTGCCCCCTTGAAAAAGAAAATCTTCAGGAATTTTCGATGCGAATTCAACCACACGCTGATCCAGAAGCGGCACGCGGATTTCAAGGCCGGCCGCCATGCTGGCCCGATCCACCTTGACAAGCATCGCATCGGTAAGATAGGTCTGCTGGTCCACCCACATGAGCCTTGAAAGGTCCGGCCAGTCCATTGTCCGATCAAAGGCCTGCTCAAACCGGGACGATTCCGGAAAACGGCCGGTTAAGCGTTCGATCCTCTCCCTGTCCCAGAGACATACCGAAATCCGGTAAAGGGATTGCAGATCCGCATGATTCATCTGGGCAATCAGTTTTTGCCATTTATCCGGAAAATTGGCCGACCTGAACGCCGAGGGCAGAACAAATTGAAGCCTGTTGTAAAGATTCCCGGCAAAAGCAGCCGGCACTCGCGAAAGGGTCTTGTAAAGCCAGGCTCTTAAAGACTCTGGCAATCTTTGAAACCCGGAAGCCATGGCCCGAGTCGCCCAGTACCGGGTATAGCCGCAGAACTGCTCATCCCCGCCATCCCCGGAAAGTGCCACCGTTACATGAGAACGGGTCAACTGGCTGACCAGAAAGGATGGAATTGCCGAGGCATCGGCAAAAGGCTCGTCATAAATCTCCGGAAGCCGGGGGATCGCCGAAAGGGCATCTTTGGAGGTTACATAGAGTTCGGTATGGGAAGTCCCCAGGCAGGATGCCACTCTGGCAGCCCAGGGCGCCTCATTGAATTCGGATTCGCCGAACCCGATGCTGAAGGTTCTGACAGGACGGGAACCGACCTGCTGCATGATGGCGGCAACCAGCGAAGAATCGATGCCGCCGCTTAAGAGTGCTCCAAGCGGAACATCACTGACCATCTGATCCGAAATGACCCGGGTCAGGATTTCCTGAAGTTGATCCAGACACGCCGATTCCCCGCCGGATATCCCAGAGGGGAAAGATGGCCGCCTGCTTGATGCATTCGGAGTCTCGGCCCAGGGACGGATGCTGAAGGTTTCGGAATCGCAGATCAGAAAATGGCCGGGAAGCAGCTTGAAAATATGCTGATAAATGGTTCGGGGAGAGGGAATATATTGATAATGCAAAAAAAGCGAAACAGCCCCGGTATCCAGGGCTTTGGGAATTTCCCTGAATGCCAGTATCCCTTTTAGTTCGGATGCAAAAATCAGGCTTCCGTCGTGATAATAATAGTAAAGCGGTTTAATCCCCATCTGATCCCTGGCCAGAAACAGCCGCCGGCTGCGACCGTCCCATATGGCAAGGGCAAACATGCCGATAAAACGTCCCAGGCATGCTGTGCCCCATTCCAGGTAAGCCTTCAGAATCACTTCGGTGTCCGAATCGCTCCTGAATTGATGTCCGGCTTTTTCAAGCTCTTTTCGAAGCACCTTGAAATTGTACACTTCGCCATTAAAAACGATGCTGACCTTGCTGTCATCACTGGCCATGGGCTGATGGCCGGATGGGGACAAGTCCAGGATGGACAGCCTGCGATGGCCCAGCCCCACGCCGGCGGACGCGTCCGCATAAATGCCGAAATCATCTGGCCCCCGGTGCGCCAGGGATGCCGTTGCCCCCGGCAGTGACCGGTGGAAGGATTCAAAGTGTTTCTGAGTAAAAAATCCGACAACGCCACACATATCATTCTTTCTTAATTGCCCGGGCCATGACACCGCGTAAAAACAGATCGGGATTCTTTTCCGGCAACATGTGCACAAGATTCCTTTTTTGTCGGGCATGGGAACCCGACTTCCCGAGTCATTTCCAATTACTGTTCAAAGAATCCCTGATCAGATTCGCCAGGCGAGGAGCCATCACCTGAAGGCTGTAAAGGGCTTCAACATCCATCCGGCCCTGACTTCCCATTGCCCGCCTTAACTCCGGGTTTTCCTGCAGCGCACGTAGCGCCAGCTCCCAATGTTCATCCGTTGAAGCCAGATAGCCGTTAACACCATCCTTCACGATCCGAATGTTTGCACCCACGCGGGAAGCCACGACCGGCAGCCCGCAGGCCATATACTGAATCAGCTTGTAGCCGCATTTACCATAAGCCCATGGCTCATCCGGGATGGGCATGATGCCGACATCAAAGTCCAGCATATGCTCGGCTTCGGTTTCTTCGGACCAGGGCCGGCATTCAACCGGAAAAGCACTTGGCACATCTTTCGGATTCCCGCCCACCAGAATCAGGCGAATTCCGGAACGTTGACTCAATCTGCCGAGAACGGCATACAGCGGCACCAGATAAGCGGCAGTGGTCGGTGAACCGATCCACCCGATGGTAAACACGGGGCTCTTGCCGGATGGCTTCATGCGGTAACGGGCCGGGTCCACAACCGTCGGAAGGCATTTCACCCATTTAGCACCAGATTGGACTGCCTTTTGAGACAGATACGCATTTCCGGCAATGACCAGCCGGGCATTTCGCATCACCGCATCAATCTTATGCCCAAGAAGGGAGCGGACCCACGGCAACGCATGGCGATCATACCGGTGAAAAATGGCATCATCATAATCAACGATATACGGGATGGCGCCTCGGCCCAGGATTCTTTCGAGCCAGTCCGGAAGCCACGGCAATGCCTCATATTCCAGCCACAACAAGTCATAAGCCCTGCTGGTAATCAGCCGAAAGATACGATGAAGGTATGCCGATAGTATTGAAGCCGGATTTTGAGGTTGGCCCGCGTTCAGCCGTTTCAGATATTGCTCTTCAAACAGCGGGTAAATATCGACATCCACTCCATGGGCTTTCAGAAAGGGAAGATACTGATAATAGCGCAACCGGCTGCTGGCGCCGGATCGGCTGTACCGGGTGAGCAGCAGCACTTTCATCACAAACCATCCTGGTTTCGGGCTTCAGGAGAAGACGGCATGCCCGAAACTTTCAGACACAGTCGAAACCAGTTCGGCAAATCTTTCCAAAGCATCGCATAGGCTTTCAGTGTATCGCAAAGCTGCCCGGACGATTCGATCAATACGGCATTTCCCAGCCGGGTCCAGGGTTCAATGAACAAAACCCCCAGCATCAGAAGAAATGCAGTGACCCGTTGAAAATGTTTAAAGCCGTAAAGAATCTGACTTCTCAGCGCATAATGCAGGCGGATATCCTTGACCGCCGCAGAGGCGCCCCCTCCCTTGTGGTAGGCCTGAAACCCCGAGAGATAGCAGGTTCGCCATCCTTTTTGAAAGGCGCGAAAGGAGAAATCCAGTTCTTCGTAATATACGAAAAAACGTTCGTCGAATCCGTTCAATTCCCGATAAACCGGATTGCGGACCAGGAAAAAAGCACCGATAACCTGATCCACGATTCTTGTGTGCAAATGATTCCAATCGGTCATCGCAAGAGAAACAAAACCTGCGGGAAAAAGACGGTCCAAGCCGGTCATTTTATGGAAAAACAATAAAGGTGTCGGGAATCTGGCACAGGATCGGCTGACGCGGCCGGCATCGTCCATGAGCTGAATACCCATAATCCCGGTTTTCTGGTGAACGGGCTGAAGCATGGCGGCCAGAGGCCCGGTCAAAGAATCGCGATAGAGCCGTGTATCCGGGTTTAGAAACAGGAGGTAATCTGCCGAACTGCAATTCGCGCCCTGGTTGCAGGCAGCGGCAAACCCCAGATTGCGGGGATTTTTAATGATCAATAGCGGAAGCGTCGTCGCTGATAGACGATCGGCGGACCCATCGGTTGATGCATTGTCCACCACCACCACGCGTTTCAGCTCAAATGTTTTTTGATCCGCATCTGCAATTGAATCCAGGCAATCTTGAAGCTGTTTTCCGGTATTCCAGTTGACAATGATGATATCCAGCGAAAATGGCATATTCCTCTTAATCAAAACAAAATTCAGGCTAAAGGCGTTTCTTTCATCAGCAATGGTCCGCTGTGATCGGCATGCTCTTTTATTTTTCCGCTATTACCGTAAGCTCTTCGCCTGCCGAGGGATAACGCAGAAGCCGTCCCCATTCCACCATCTGCATGCTCCTTGCCCACAATTTTACAGGGAAAGGCACGGAACGGATGGCGTCAAATCCGCCCGTGTTCCGGATCGACCGGCTGGCAATCATGATCCATCCTGCGCCATGAACGCTGGAGCGAAGGTCAACTTTGCGGAATCCGGCCTGACGGATCAGCCTAAGAAGAGAGTTTCGGTTAAAAACAAATAAATGGCGGGGCGGCTCCAGACCTCTCCAGTTTTTCCGGAACAGGGAATGTCCCCAGCTTTCATGGTTGGGTGTCGTCACCATGAGCCGGCCGCCGGCTTTCAGGATCCGGTAACATTCCCGAAGCGTTTTTGCCGGATCCGGGACATGTTCGATCACATGGTTCATGGCAATGACATCCATATCATTTGACGGAAAACCGGCGGTTTCAAGGGTCCCGCGGTAAACCTGCAACCCTCTGGATCGGGCTTTTTGAACCGCAACCGGATCCGTATCCAGTCCGGCCACAGTCCACCCTTTTTGTTTCATGAATGCGATCAGATCGCCGCTGCCGCACCCGACTTCCAGCAGCCGGCCCATAGCCGATGCCGGAAGATACATCACCTTGAAATCCCAGTCCTCACGAAATCCCGGGTGAAACCGGATCAGGGAAGACAGCCATTTTTGAAACCCGCCTGTTTGTTCCGAATCATATCCGAACCGGTTTGCCAGATATCCCTGAAGGAGCCACTGATAAAGGGGTCTCCAGGATCCGGAGATGCCGGATTCGGAATCATGATGGGTATAATAGGTTGCATAGGCTTTTTCAAGGTCATCGGGAGTTGGACGGGGATCCATCCAGATCACCCCGCAATCCGAACCCTTGCATTTTCGCAAATTCCAGCAGCCCGGCGCACCGAATATCGGATCCTTCAATCCCTGGTAAATGAATTCTCCGGAAACCCCACACAAGGGGCAGAAGTGCTGCTTTGCCGTGTTCATCGGGAATCGTTCCATACATAGCGGTACGCCATGCCAAAGAGCAACCCGGCATCCATCAGGGATCTGGCGCACCAGGCCATTGCCGCCCCGTTGATCCCCATCCCGGGGATAAGAAGCCACAACGCCAGCAGATAACAGGGCAACTCGATCAAATGGATCTTTGCCGTAATATCCGGGCGTCCCGCCCCTTGCAGCAGCACGAAGGGGATCTGAGCCAGGCTGTTGAACAGCACCCCGACGGAAAGCCACTGCAAGACATGCGTGCTGTTTTGCGCAAACTCGGCATTCAGCCACCACCTCAGCCCTTTTCCGGCAAAGAGGACAATCAGCGTCACAATGGGGAAAACCGCGGCAAACACATATCGAATGCCTTTGCCGAAAAGCGCCCTGGCATGATCCCGATCCAGCGTCAAATTCATGGAAAAAGCCGGATACAAGACTCCGGCAACCGCGCTCGGAATGATCAACAATCGCGTCACCACCTCAAACGGCGTGGTGTAATAGGCAACAGCCGCCACTGAAATCGTTGCGCTGATCCAAAACCGGTCAAGATAAATCATCATCGGTCCGATCATGTTGGAGATGGTCATCCAGGAACCAAAACGCATCAGCGGCAGAAAGATATCCTTTCGAAAACCGACCCGGGTC
>JACRBZ010000070.1 GCA_016219185.1 Deltaproteobacteria bacterium | reverse complement strand
TGGTCAACTCATGTTTTTTGTTTCAATCCCGTGAAGTCCGGTCTGATGATTCTGCCGCTTAAAGTAATCGCCGTGATCTTCACGGCACTGGTAATGTTTCAATCCCGTGAAGTCCGGTCTGATGATTCTGCCCCCCGATGAACTCGTCAAGACCGCCCGCCAGGCAACAGTGTTTCAATCCCGTGAAGTCCGGTCTGATGATTCTGCCTTTATCATCGCGATGGAGCTAGTTTTATCAAAACCAGCTGTTTCAATCCCGTGAAGTCCGGTCTGATGATTCTGCCAGCATGGTCAAATTTAATTTGTTTTTCAGTATGTTAAGTACCTGTTTTCGAGCCCCTGGATTTTTTCGCATTTTTAAAGACCGCATTTTGCCAATTTTCCATTAAAGAAAATAAACCAGTTGTAAAAAGCCTAATTAAATCTGAATGATAACGACACAAAAATTTTTCGAGCCCCTCCCCCCCTTTTTTGCCTGCTGACAGGGTCTCGAATTTTTTTTCTCCTTTCGATCGCCTTTTTTTATTTTAAAACAGGGTACGACAATTTTGTATCCCCTGAATCCAAATTAATTTTGATCAGTAACCTGAACATAACGGTAAGTACGTCTTTGATAATACAAATAGCATTTATGATCAACATTCTGCAAGAGGGTTTTTTCAAGGGGGAACTTGCGACCCATCTTAGAGAAGGGAATCAACGGGAACGTAGTCCAGGCCAAAAGCGTCCGCCACTCCCTTGTAGGTGACCTTGCCCTTGACCACGTTGGCGCCGAGCTTGATTTCAAGGTTTTCCTGCATGGCCTTTTTCCAGCCCTTGTCCGCAATCTGGAGCGCATAAGGCAGGGTGGCGTTGGTCAGGGCGAGGGTTGAGGTTTTGGCGACACCCCCCGGCATATTGGCCACGCAGTAGTGGACCACGCCGTCCACGACGTAGATCGGGTTGGAGTGCGTTGTCGCCTTTGAAGTTTCAAAGCATCCGCCTTGATCGATGGCCACATCCACCAGTACGGAACCCTTTTTCATGATTTTGAGCATATCGCGCGTGATCAGCCGCGGCGCCTTGGTGCCCGGAATGAGCACGGCGCCCACCACCACGTCGGCTCTTGAGATCAGATCGCGGATGGTTGCTGGCGTGGACGCGAGCAAAAAGCAGTTGGCGGGCATCACATCGCTCAGATAGCGCAGGCGATCCAGATTCATGTCGAGAAGGTAGACTTTGGCGCCAAGGCCGCATGCCATCTTGGCCGCGTTGGTTCCGACGATGCCGCCGCCGATGATGACGACCATGCCAGGATCCACCCCCGGAACTCCGCCAAGAAGAACGCCGTGGCCGCCCTGGGCCATTTCAAGATATTTGGCACCCTGCTGGATGGCCATTCGCCCCGCCACCTCGCTCATGGGCGTCAGAAGCGGCAAGGACCCGTCCGCCTTCTGAATGGTTTCATAGGCGATATTGATGGAGCCTTTTTGGATCAGGGTTTGCGTCAATTTTTCAGCGGCAGCCAGGTGAAGATAGGTAAAAACAATCTGTCCTTCGCGGATGAGCTCGTATTCAGGAGGAAGGGGCTCTTTTACGTGCATGATCATGTCGGCGCGGTCGAAAATTTCCTTTGGCGCGGCGACGATTTCGGCCCCGGCCTGGACATAGGCCGCATCTTCAAATCCGCTGCCGCTGCCGGCGGCTTTCTCAACCAGAAGCGTATGTCCATGCTGCTTCATGACTTCCACGCCCGCAGGGGTCATGGCGACTCTATTTTCCTCGGTCTTGATTTCTTTTAAAATTCCTACGATCATGTTTATTCTCCTTGGTTGTGACGAATGGAAAAGAAAGGAGGCGGCCTTGCGCCGTCGCAAATGGTTCTGATTTCAAACCGCATTTTTTTACGTGACGATCACACCTGGACAGTGTGGCCCGCACAGCCTGAAAACTTTGCAAGATGTTTGCCAACTCATCCGGTACCCGGGGAAAAGGCTAAGAAAGATCGGATTGGAGGATCTTTCGGGCTGAAATAAAGCAGTAAGCGGGATACCCGCGGATCGGAGCGCACGATGAGACCGGGGACAGAGCCCATCACTCGGGGGATATCCACAGAAAAAGACGCACGGAGCCGGATGGAATGGCAATAAAACATTCCAATCAGCGAATCATAGACTCTTAACACATTGTAATATCACGTCAAGATGCCAATGGTCCGATTACTTGCCAGTGGCAATATAATTTGCCACTATACGATCACACTGTGTTTTCTTATCTTGTTCAGCAGGGCCGTGTGAGAAATACCCAATGTTTTGGCTGCGTTTCGAATGCTCCTGGATTTTTTCAGAACATCGGTAATGATCTGTTTTTCATACGCATGGATCAGGGGCTGGAGCAATTGGTCTCCTGGAATCGCGGTTTGAAACGGTTTCTTGATCCCTTTCATGTTTTCCCCGACTTCATTTCCGATGAGGATATAGCCTGCTTCGATGCGATCCGAATCGCACAAAATCGCGGCCCGCTCGATGACGTTCTTCAGCTCCCTCACATTGCCCGGCCAGTCGTGTGCGGATAATTTTTCTAAAGCATCTTTTGAAAGAGACTGCGCGGTCTTGTCGAGCCTGGAATCAAGCTGAAACAGATAGTGCTCGACCAGAAGCGGAATGTCCTCTATTCTTTCCCTGAGCGGAGAAACATGGATGGGCAGCACATTGATCCGGTAGTATAAATCTTCCCGAAACTGTTTTTCCTGCACCATGCGTTCAAGATTCTTGTTTGTGGCCGTGATGATCCGGGTATTGATGGGAATTTCCCGTGATCCGCCAATCCGCCTCACGCATTTTTCCTGAATGACCCTCAGGATCTTTGCCTGAACACTCAGCGGCATCTCGCCGATCTCATCCAGAAAAATGGAGCCATCGCCTGCTATCTCAAAAAGACCCGGCTTTCCTTCTTTCCCGGCGCCGGTAAAGGCTCCGGGGTTATATCCGAAAAGCTCGCTTTCCAGCAGGGGCTCGGGCAGGGTCGCGCAGTTGACCGGAACAAACGGCCCCTTGCGGCCGCTCGCCGTGTGGATGGCCTGGGCAAAAAGTTCCTTTCCCGTGCCGCTCTCGCCCCGTATGGAAACAACGGAATCCGTTTTGGCTATTTTCAGGGCAAAGGATATGGCTTCCTTGACAACGGCATTGTTCCCGATAAAATCGCCGAAAGTGACCCGGCTGGGCTGAGAAATCGAGTGGGCCAGCATCTTTATTTCCCGGGTGTCCCTGTCTATTTCCACCGCGCCCACGATGGTGCCCGAAGAATCAATGATGGGCCTTCCGGTAGCCAGGTACTGAAATCGTCCTTTCCTTGTGATGAGAATTTTTTGAACGTTTGTGTACTTTTTCCCGGTAAGGCATTCCAGGATTTCAAAATCGGGAAAGTCGAACTCTTTAATGTCCCTGCCGGTCATCTCGTCATGATCCCGGTTCAGAACCCTTCGGGCGACCTTGTTTATGGTCGTGATCCTGCCGTCCCTGTCGATGGAGATAACGCCATCCCCGATATTGTCGAGGACGACCCGGAATCTGTTTTCCCGCATCTCTTGCGGCAGAAATTCCAGGAATCTGATTTCAAGAAGGCCCGGAATCTTTCCCAGCATCTCAAAAATCGCCTGCCGGTCCGGCATACGGTCCTTTTTTTCGATGCCGACGTAGACATCGGCCTTGTCATCCTTTCGCTCCACCTCCATGGATGTGATGCTGAAACCTTTTTCGGCGATCAGGGTGGAAAAATCGGCGACAATCCCGATCCTGTCCTTGAAAATCATGTTCAGCTTCAATGGCGTGGTCATCTATTATCCTCTCACAACCGGGCATTGCATTGACTGATTTTTATGAGTTTAAGGCATGCGGTTCGGGAGTGCAAGGACCATGTTGCGTGAATGCGTGAATCGAGGCATCGGGATACGAAACCCGCTGAAAAATACTTATTGAAGATATCGGGAATGTCGGGTAAGAAAAATAACTCCAGGTGAGCAGGCTTACATCAAAAAAAACCGGCGCAAAGGAGGATATTCATGGCGAATCCCGAGGACATGTGGCAGTGCCAGACCGTAAACTGCGGCTATATCTACAATCCGGACAAGGGCGACAAAAAAGGAAAGATTCCCAAGGGTGTCCGTTTTGAAGACCTGCATGACGAGTGGAAATGCCCGATCTGCGGAGCAGGCAAAAAATGCTTTAAACCCCTGGCAGGCCCGGGATCCACCCGGGAAATCAGGTGTGATGTTTAGCACCGAGCCCAATGCACCCGACATCCATTCAAATGGAGACGCCGGCCCTGCGTTTCCATTTGAATGGACAAAACGATTCTTTTTTTGGGGGATGGCAATCCTGTTGTTCTCGGGGATTCAACTCGATATCACCCAAACATCGGCGGCGGAACCCCCCTCCCCCATCGGCTGCATCAAGACCGTCCAGGATAAAGCCTCTGTTCTGCGCGGCGGAAACTCCATTCCCGCGCAAGCCGGTGCCATGGTTTACACCGGAGATGTTTTTCTGACCGATCAAACCGGGTCTCTGGGGGTGATTTTCCGGGATGACACCCTCGTATCGCTCGGCCCCAACAGCCGGGTAAAAATCGACGACTTCGTGTTTCAGCCGGAACGGGGCGGATTCTCGTTTCTCAGCAGGCTTATCCAGGGAACGGCTGCCTTTGTTTCCGGACAGATTGCCAAACTGGCGCCGGAAACCATGCGCGTTCAAACCCCGGTCGCGGAAATCGGCGTCCGGGGAACCCGTTTTGCCGTGCAGGCGGAAGGGGGCGAATAAACCATGCGCCCGAATCATCCATGGCAAAAAACAATGATTGCCTTTTTGTTGCTGGTGCTGGCATCGGGGTGCGCCAGCCATTCCCCGCGCCCGGAAACGCCCCCGTCAAAAACCGGGGAAACGCCGGAAGTGATCATTCGTCTGATCCGGGACCCGGTTCGCACCCGCCCCCAGCACCAGATGGTGTTGCTGCCGAACGCCGAAGGCCGGACGGGCCGGTTGATCGTCCGGACCTCGGGGGGGACTCAAACGATGGATCGCCCTTATCTGGCAACGGAGATCACCTCGCCGGACGCCGCTCCCAGCCCTCCGGCTGAAATGTCGCCTGAAACGGTTCAGCGGATTTTCGGGGCGGCCCTTTCCGCCCTGCCCGATTCCGCGGTGCACATTTTACTGTATTTCCAGGGAACATCTTCTGTTTTAATTCCGGAATCAACCGAGATGATCCCGAAAATCATCTCGGTTATCGAGCAGCGCCGGTCTTCGGATATCGGTATTGCGGGACATGCGGACCGTACCGGGTCCGAATCCGTTAACCTGAAACTGTCACGGGAACGCGCCGAGTCCGTCCGCCGGTTGCTGACGGATGCCGGCATCCCGTCCGAACACCTGGATGTCCATTTTTTCGGTGACAAACTTCCCCTGATTCCGACTCCGAACCGCGTTTCGGAGCCACGCAACCGGCGCGTGGAAGTCATTATACGGTAGCTTGCCCGTATCGGGTTACAAGAGGTGCCTATCCCTTTTCCGCTTTCAAAACGTGAGTCCTGGTGGACCCGTCAGGGTCGCGATTTTCTTCCGATACCGGCAGCAGGACTGGTTCTGACCCTCTTATTCGCCCTGCTTCAAATTTTCAGGCCTTCTTTTTCAAACCTTATCGACCTTAAACTGTATGACGGTTTTTCACGGGCCGCGGGCGGTCTGACGGCTTCGGATACTTCCGTCATCGTGGCAATTGACGACCGCAGCCTGAAGGAATTCGGCCAATGGCCCTGGCCGCGTTATCGGGTGGCCAGGCTCCTTGAAAAAATTCAAAAAAACCATCCCTTGAGTGTCGGAGTGGACATTCTTTTTACGGAACCGGACCGGACTTCGCCGCTTCATCTGCAACAAGACCTGGAGCGGGATTACCGGGTTCAAATCCGTTTTCAGGGACTTCCGGATGACCTTCTGGACAATGACCGGGTCCTTGCCGAGACCCTGGCAACAGGCCCTTTCGTATTCGGCTATTCCTTTTTCTTTGAAAACACGGCCGGTACGTCTGCTGTCGCCGCTTGCCGTCCGCATCCGCTTTACCCGGTCATTCGAACACGCCCGAACCATCCCGCATTGATCGACTGCCTGCCCAAGGCAGAGGCTGCGGCATGCGTTCTGCCGCTTCTGGCCGAAGCC
The DNA here is from genome assembly GCA_016219185.1 of Deltaproteobacteria bacterium. Classification (GTDB taxonomy): domain Bacteria; phylum Desulfobacterota; class Desulfobacteria; order Desulfobacterales; family Desulfatirhabdiaceae; genus RAAP-1. The sequence goes on along the minus strand of JACRBZ010000070.1, from coordinate 84,684 downwards.
GCCACGGGCTCCGGATTCATCAATGCCGTCAGTGACCCGGATGGCGTGGTGCGCCGCATTCCCCTGCTGATCCGATATCGGGACAACATCCATGCAGGACTTCCCCTGGCCACGCTGATGACGGCCCTCAACCCGGATAAAAGCGCGCAGCCCCTGGTTATTCACATGGGCAGCACGGGAGTCGAAAGCCTCCAAATCGGCAGATATATTGTACCGGTGGATGCCGGCGGACAACTGATGGTGAAGTTTTACAGGCGCTGGAACACAGCAGGCTATATTTCAGCGGCCGATCTGCTGAACAACCGGATCCCCGAAGAGCGGCTGAACGGCCGGGTGGTTTTTGTGGGCATACTGGCTTCCGGGTTGAAAGATTCCGTAACCACGCCGATGGAACCCCTGTTTCCCGGAGTTGCGCTTCATGCCAATATCGTGGACGATATTCTTCAATCCTCCTACCACTGGCGGCCCGGCTGGATGCCGGGTCTGGAGCTGATGCTGATTGCCGGCTCGGGACTCTTTGCAACCCTGTTGATCGCACGTGCCGGAGCCTCGGTCATCCTGACAGCCTGCGGAATTTTGTCCCTGACATGGTGGGCAGGCGCTTTCCAGACGTTTCTCAAATCGGGAATCTATGTTTCCCCGCTGCTTCCATCGGGCCTTCTTTTAAGTCAACTGGCGATTCTCGGCCTGCTCAAACTGCGCCAGACCCAGAATTGGGTGGTGTTTTTCCGTCAGTCACTGGCGCGCATGCTGGCAAATACCCGGTTTTTGAAAGACGCAAAGGAACGCTCGGATCTGGCCAGTCAATCAAAAAGCGATTTTCTGGCCCGCATGAGTCATGAAATTCGAACCCCCATGAATGCCATCCTCGGCATGGGAGAGTTATTGTCCGGAACCGCTCTCACGGAAGAGCAGAAAGATTACCTTCAGACCCTGCAGAACTCCGGGGAATTGCTCCTGTCGCTCATTAACGATATACTCGATCTGTCAAAAATCGAAGCCGGCCTGTTGTCGCTGGAAAGCATCCCCCTGAACATCCGGGAACTTGTGGAAGGCGTTATCCATATTTTATCCCACAAAGCCCATCAATCGGGGCTGGAACTGACCTGCCGGATTGCGCCTGAAGTGCCGCCTTTTTTATCGGGAGATCCCACCCGTATTCGGCAGATTCTGATGAATCTTATCGGCAATGCCATCAAATTCACGCCGCAAGGTTCGATCCGGATCACGGTTTCTTCCCCATCCGGAAAACAATCCACAGGCTGCTTTCAATTCGAAGTTCGGGACACGGGCATCGGCATTCCGGCTGAAAAACAGAAGCTTATTTTCGAGAATTTTGCCCAGGCAGAGACTTCCACCAACCGGCAGTACGGGGGAACAGGGCTTGGGCTGGCTATCAGCAAACGGCTTATCGAGGCCATGGGAGGGGAAATCCGCGTCGAGAGCACACCCGGACTGGGGTCTTGTTTCATATTCACGCTGCGCCTTCCGGAGGTCTCCGAAATTCCGGAAATACCGCGTGCCCTTGCGCAGCCCCAGCCGCGGGACTTGCAGACCGGAATCGTCATGACCCCGATCCTGCCGCCCGTTCGTATCCTTCTGGTCGATGATGTCGCGGTCAACCGCAGGATCATCGAAGCCTATCTGAAAAAGACGGCGGTTCACATCGATATTGCCGAAAATGGCCGGGAAGCCATTGAAAAATATCAAAATGGCGGAACGGATCTCATCCTGATGGATATGGAAATGCCGGTCATGGACGGCTTTGAGGCCACTCGCAGCATCCGGAAACTGGAAAACGACAGCAAAGCCGCGCCGATTCCGATCGTGGCCCTGACGGCCCATGCCTTCAGCACCGAGAGGCAGCGGTGCCTGGATGCCGGCTGTTCTCATTTCTTCACCAAGCCGATTCGAAAAGCGGATTTATTCAAGCTGATGCTCGAGCTTTTTGGTTCAGCCGCCGATTCAGATTCCGCCCCCCGAGAAACGGTTCAGCAGCCGGATTAAGCAAAGCCGAAGCCGCTGAAGATTTTTTTTGATATTGACAATGTCATCATTCCTAAATAAAACGAATACATGGAAAAGTTTGACGTCGCCCTGCCCTGCGGATAACCTTATTTACTTGTAATTCCGTTGTTTTTGGCGCTGTCTTACCGCTCCATGCTGTTTTAACAGACATCATCACGACCTATATTTTGTTAAGGGGTATTTGTCATGGCTCAGAATCAAAGGATGAGCGTTCAGGTTCAGGACGGCAAACTGCGGGATGATCCGTCCTTTCTCGGAAAAATCGTTGCTTCGGTTGCCTATGGCGATGCGGTGACGGTGATCCGGCAGCAGGACCCGTGGCTTTTTGTCTCGGTCAAGGGCGGACAGTCCGGCTGGATTCACAGCTCCGCCCTGACCGAAAAAGAGATCGTTCTTCGCGCCGGAGATGCCAATGTTCAGAAATCCGCCAGCCAGCGGGAAATTGCCCTGGCCGGAAAAGGCTTCAACCCCGAAGTCGAAAGGGAATATAAGAAACGCAACCCCAATCTGGATTTTGAAGAGATCGACCGCATGGAAAAGATCGTTGTTTCCGACGAGGAAATCAGGCAGTTTATAAAGGATGGGAAATTGATGCTCGAAGGAGGAAGGCCATGAACCTTACCGATCGACGCGAATTCCTCCAGACCGCCGCCAGGTGGACGGCCGCCATTGGCGCCGGATCATTTCTGCCGGCAATGATGGCCGGATGCAGGGCTCTTGAAGAAGTCACCCGGGTCGGAGCCGACATCGGCACCGCCACCGGCATGATCACCGAGGAACATGCCGTTTCCATGAAGAAAACCTCAAAGGCCATCAGCAAGTCATTTGAAGACATCACTCCCCAGCAGGAATACTATATCGGGCGAAGCATCGGCGCGGTGATTCTGGAAAAGTATCCGGCGGATACCAATGACGCCGCCAACCGATACCTGAACCGGGTGGGCCAGACCCTGGCCCGCGCATCGGACATGCCGGAAACTTTTGCCGGATACCATTTTATGATCCAGGACACACAGGAGATCAATGCGTTGGCTGCTCCCGGCGGCCTGATTTTTGTGACCCGCGGCATTCTGGACTGCTGCCCGCATGAAACCGCTGTCGCCGCTGTCCTGGCTCATGAAATCGGCCATGTTCAGTCCAAACACGGACTGCGGGCCATTAAAAAATCCCGGATCACCAATGCGCTGGTCACCATCGGCGTTGAAGGCGCAAAAACTTTCGGCACCCAGGAACTGGCCGATCTGACCCACGAATTCGAGGGCAGCATTGACGACATTTCCCAGACCCTGATCAATTCGGGGTATTCAAGGGCCTTTGAATCCGAGGCTGACAGGGCTGCCGTCACGATCCTGCGCCGGGTGGGCTACAGTCCCGCCGGCCTGGTGGACATGCTCCAGGTCATGCAGCAGAAACTGGTTCCGGACCAAGCCGACTTTGCCAGCACCCATCCCAGCCCGGAGAGCCGGATTGCCGAGATCAAAGCGATCATCGGGCCCGTCACGCCGGTCAGGGAAGTCCGGGAACGTCAGATGCGCTTTGAATCGGCACTGAAAAATATCTGATATGCCTTTTTCTCCCTTGGTCCGGAAACTTTTTCAGGGGCTGGCATCGGGTGCGGCGGGAACAGCCCTGGCCATCGGGCTCTGGGCCGCCGGCGCCATCGACCGGTGGGAAGCCATCACCTGGGACTGGCGGGCCGCAACCCTGGCCCGGCACAGCCCGGCCCACGATCAGATCACGATGATACTTCTGGATCAGGACAGCCTGGACTGGGCCCAGAAGGAAAATGGCCTCGGCTGGCCCTGGCCACGGGAATTATATGCGGCAGTCATCTCTTTTTGTCAGCGTAGCGGTGCAAAGTCCCTGGCATTTGATGTGCTCTTCACCGAACCTTCATCTTACGGGGTCGAGGATGACGCCGCCCTTGCCAGAGCTTCCGGCGACTATGGCCACACAGCGGGCGCGGTTGCCCTGGGCCGTGAAAACGGCAACCTGACCGCCTGGCCGGAAGGAGTGCCGAAGCCTGTTTTCCCGGCAGTCCTTCCGGTTAACGCCAGTATGGAAACGCCCATGTTTCCGAGAGCCGCTTTTCCGGTTCCTGAACTTGCCCGGGCCATGAAAGTCCTTTGTAACACCCAGATGAATCCGGATCCCGATGGCATCTACCGAAAGGCACCCCTGGCCGCCGTGTTTGACGGACGCCTGATGCCGTCCCTGGGCCTTGGGGCCTATCTGGCGGCACACCCGACAACAGCGGTGCGCTCCGGTCCCGAAGCGCTGTCCATCGGAGAGCATGCCATCCCCCTTTCACCGGATGGGAGCGCCATCCTCCGGTTCAGCGGACCCGCCGGCACTTACCGTGGTTTCAGCGCAGCCGCCGTGATTCAATCCGAGCTTCAGGTTCGCTCCGGCAAACAGCCAAACATCGATGATCCGGGAGCATTTCGAGATAAATTCGTATTTTTCGGATTCACCGCACCCGGCTTGTTCGATCTTCGGCCCACATCTCTGGATGGGGTCACTCCGGGCGTCGAGATTCAGGCCACCATCCTGGATAACCTGCTGTCCGGAAATTTCATCCGCAAGTGCCCGACTGCCGTATGGATTGCCGCAGCCCTTGGATTGGCCCTGATTACGGGCATGGCGGGTTCTGTTTTCAGCAGCACGCTTGGGCATGTTATGACAAGCCTCATCTTTCTGACTATACCGGTCGTAGCGGCGCTGGGCAGCTACGCCGGCGGATGGTCCCTGCCCCTGGTTGCCCCGGAAATTGCGGTCGCCACGGTCCTGTCCCTGGTTTTTATCGTCAATTATGCCACGGAAGGCCGTCAGAAACGCTTCATTCAGGGCGCATTCAAACAGTATTTAAGTCCTGCGGTCATCGATCAGCTCATTTTGCATCCCGAGCGGCTGCGGCTGGGCGGAGAGCGGCGGGTGCTGTCCATCTTCTTCTCCGATCTTGAAGGGTTCACCACCATCTCCGAAAAACTGGACCCCGAAGCCCTGACCACCCTCTTAAATGAATATTTAACGGCCATGACCGATATCATTCATGAAGAAGCCGGAACCGTGGATAAATTCGAAGGAGACGCCATCATCGCTTTCTGGAATGCGCCGCTCGAAGTAATCGACCATCCGCTTCGGGTGGTCCGGACAGCGCTTCGGTGTCAGGAACAACTGGCCATCTTGAATCCGCAGTTTGAAAAACGCGTGGGAAGGGGCCTTCGGATGCGGATCGGCGTTCATACGGGATCGGCCGTGGTGGGCAACATGGGCTCCCACAGCCGTTTTGACTACACCATGCTGGGGGATGCGGTCAATCTGGCGGCCCGGCTTGAAGGCGCCAACAAGGCGTTCGGCACCTATGTGATGATCTCGGGAGCCACCCGGCAGGAAATCGGACCCGCTTTTCCGATGCGGGAAATCGCCCGGCTGGCCGTTGTCGGCCGCAAGGAACCCATCACGGTCTATGAACCGATGTTTCCCGATGCTTACGAAAACCATAAAGTGGCGCTTACAATTTTCGACCAGGGGCTCCGCCTGTTTTATGCGGGCCGCTTTCCGGAAGCCGGGGAAATGTTTGCATCCATCGCCGATCAGGATCCTGCGGCAGCCAGCTACCTGGCCAAATGTCGCCATTACACGGCATCTGCCCCGGATAACTGGGACGGGGTGTGGGTGATGACGTCCAAATAGGGAGCGATTTCCATGACCCCAACCGACATCCGCTGGATTCAGCGATTGAATCATTTCTCAAAGGCACTCGGCCAATTGACCCGATTCATACAAAAAGGCGAATTGAATGAACTGGAAAGACAGGGCTTGATTCAAGCCTTTGAATATAATTTTGAATTGGCATGGAACACGGTGAAAGATTATTTTGAGGCCCAGGGCGAATCCAACATTCATGGCAGCCGCGATGCTTTTCGCATGGCATTTAAACGCGGGCTGATTGAAAACGGCGAAGTATGGATGGAAATGATCGTGAGCAGAACCTTGACCAGTCACACGTATAATGAAGACACTGCCGAAAAAATTGCCGGAGACACTGCAACGCGTTATTTCCAGGAATTTATAAAACTGCAAGCCACATTGAACGACTTGAAAAAGGCTGAAGAATGACCTTGCGCTTTGGCTTGAAAGAAGACACCATAGAAAAAATCCGCACCGTGTTTTCAAGATTTACACAGGTGAAAAAAGCCGTTCTGTATGGCTCACGCGCCAGGGGGAATTATAAAAACGGATCAGATATCGACCTGACCCTTTACGGCGGCAACGACTTGACGCTGGATGTGATGTATCGAATCATCAACGAACTTGATGACCAGCATCTGCCGTATACCATTGACCTCTCTATTGTTAAACAAATCACGGACCCCGATGTATTGGATCATATTCAGCGCGTGGGAATCATGTTTTATGATATGGAAAATTTGTGTGGTACTTCAGTGAAACAAGACCGATAAAAAGGAGGCAAGATGGCAAAATCAAAGGATATTCGAAAGAGCGACAAGAAAAAACCTTCCAAAACACCTAAAGAGAAGAAACAGGAAAAAATCGAAAAAAACAAGAACAAGGCCTGAGCAAAAATCTCTGGACAATACTTTGCCGTATTGTCCAGAGACTTTCATTTACTCGCTTCTGCTGGTGATTTCAATCAGGTGAAATCCGAACTGGGTCTGAACCGGACCATGGACCATGCCGACGTCCTGGCTGAAAACGACCTGATCAAATTCAGGAACCATCTGACCCGGATAAAATTCTCCCAACGCCCCTCCCTGTTTTCCGGAAGGACAGAGTGAATGTTTTTTGGCCATATCGGCAAAATCAGATCCCTTCGCAATCTGATTCTTGATGTCATTGCATTGTTCCTGGGTCTTTACCAGAATGTGACGCGCTGTGGCTTTGCTCATAGTTGTCTCCGTTCTTATAAGTTTAAATATAAATGATCCATTTTCTGCATTTTGGGGACCCTATAGCATATCTTGAATGTTCAGGCCATGGATATTTCGACTTTCACCCTGCTGCCCCTTTTGCCAGGGCGTTCTTTAATGCAACGCCTATGGTTTCAAGGGTGTAAGGCTTTTTGATGAACCGGCTTGCGCCGATTTCCCTGGCTTTTCTGACCTCTTCACTCTCCGCAAATCCGGAAGCGATAACAGCTTTCTGGCCCGGTCGCATCGCCAGTATCCGTTCATAGGTTTGCCGGCCGTTCATCCCCTCTCCCATGATCATATCCAGAATGACCAGATCCACTGAATTGCTTTTCAGATAGTCAATGGCTTGCTCGCCGCTGGACGCCGTCACAACACGATACCCCAGCCGATTGAGCATGGCGGAGGCGATGATCCGCTGATCTTTCATGTCGTCCACGATCAAAATGGTTTCGCCCCTGGAAAGATACTGATCCATTGAAAGAGCGGGAAGTTTCTCTGTCTGTTTATCCCGGACAGCAGGAAAATACAGCCCGAAAGTCGTACCCACGCCGATCGTACTTTCAATATCAATAAACCCCTGGTGATCCGCCACACTGCGCCATACAACCGTCATTCCCAGACCGGTTCCGCTTCTTCCCATGGCTTTTCGGGTGAAAAACGGTTCAAAAATCCGTTCCTGATCTTCGGTGGACATTCCCAGTCCGGAATCCGCAACCGTCAGAAGAACATATTCCCCGGTTTTTTTCCCATCGCATCCTTTTGTGTGATCATCGATGACCAGGTTTTCGGTTCTTATCCGGACAAGGCCGCCCGTGGGCATGGCTTCGGCGGCATTCACCACCAGATTCATCAGGACTTTGGACAGATGAACCACAGATCCCGAAATGTTGGCCAGCAGGCTCTCCGGTTGAACTTCAACTTGAATATGATGATGATTGAGCAGGTTTTTGTGCTCCGGACTGTTCACATACTCATGGATGATATCATTCAGATTCACGATATCCATGGAGGCGATCCCGCTTCGGGCGATCGTCAACAGGTCATTGACAACGGCAGCGGCTTTTTCTCCGGATTTTTTGATGATCGATAACGGCTTTCTCATTGCGCTGGTTTCTTCAAGATCCTTGAGAAGCAGTTCCGGGTAACTGACAATACCGGAGAGAATGTTGTTTAAATCATGCGCCACCCCCCCGGCCAGAAGTCCTATGGCTTCCATTTTCCGGGCCTGGTGGAGCTGCGTCTGAAGTTCCCGGTTGCTTGCTTCCGCCTGTTTGAGCATGGATATGTCCGTTGCGACATGAACGATAGCCATCCGGCCGTCCACCCATTGTACTTCGGTGCTTTGATACAGATACCACTTGCCATCTTCAGGGTTTTGAACCTGCCGGACATTCGGGTCATCCGTCACTGAATTCATACCGGTCTCGGGCGCGTCAAAGACATGGTTTAGGGGAATACCGGAAATCGCCCACTGTTCCAGGTTATTCCCTGTTCTGTGATTACCGGATTTCTGCCGCATGTGCTGATTCATGAACAGCAACGTAGCGCCCTCTTTGTCAACAACAAAAATATCGGCGTCGATGCCGTCCAGTACCGTTGCAAACAGCGTGTTGGCTCGCTGCAACACCTCCTGCATCTGCCCGCGGGTCTCGATTTCACGCTGCAGCTCGGCGTTGGCCGTGCTTAAATCTTCGGTACGCCGCATGACCCGGTTTTCGAGGTCTGCCTGAACCGCTTTCAGTGCGGCTTCATTTTCCCGGAGCTGATCCACCGTCCGTTCCAGAAGCGTATTTTTCTGACACAATTGATCAATCTGTTTTTCCTCCAATCGCTCATAAATGAAGGAATAGGCAAAAACCAGAAGAAAGGAAGGGATAAAGCGGATGATAAAATCCCTGTCATACCCGATGAATCCGCCCGGAAGCATGTCATTTGGCAAGAACATCAACAGCATTGCCGGAACAAAGAGCAAAAAAGTTGCGATGGCGCCGCGTTTGGAGCCCAGTAAAAAACATGAAAACAGTGCATAAGGATAGAGCCAGAGATGACCGGTATGGTTGACGCCCCCGGTGAAAAACAGGTAAAAATCAAGGAGGCCCATCACCGCGATCCCGGAAACTGCGGCCGGCAGGTACCGATGGGTTTTTAAACCGTAAACAATCAGGATCGCAAGAAACACGACGATCAGATAGTCGATGACGGCAAGGATCAAATTCCCCTGCAGATAGGCGACAGCCCCCAGCGCCATCAAAATTGCGCCGCCGATGCCGATGGTAATGATGCCCTGAAATATTCTGTGCCGCTCTTTTGCCTGATGCGGCGTCTCCCCGGAGAGGGTTTCCTGGCCCGTCACAACCAGTTGGAATCGATGCATCCATTTCAATTGATCAGCTTTCTCCGATGAATCCACGGTTACTAACACTTTCAGAGACCTCTCTGCTTGTGGTGATTTGATTCAGCGCATCCTGAATTTTCCGGGACAGCGCATCGACTCTGAATGGTTTCTGAATGAATCCCCGGCACCCCCGGCGCAAAATATCCGCGGCCTGTCCATCCACGCTGTAGCCGCTGGTCAGAAGCACCCGAACCTCCGGGTTGATGTCCTTCAACCGATCAAATGTCTGTGATCCCGTCATTTCCGGCATGATCATGTCCAGAAGAATCAAATCAATATCATCTTCTTTCTGCAGGTATATCTGAACGGCCTCCCGGCCACTCGATGCGGTAATCACCGTGAAACCTAAATGTTCCAGCATCATCCCGGCCACTTCCCGGACCATGTCTTCATCATCGATCAGTAAAATGGTGCCGGTTCCATGAATTTCCGGTAAGGATGATGGCGGAGGCTGGGCAACCGGCTGATCCGGCAAGGCAGGTAGGGTCATGACAAAGCGGGTTCCCCGGCCGGGTTCGCTTTCCACATCAATTACCCCGTCATGGTTTTTAATGATGCCGTAGGCGGAAGCAAGGCCGAGTCCGCTGCCCTTACCGGTTTCCCGGGTGGTGAAGAACGGATCGAATATTTTCGATAGAATCGCGGAATCCATTCCGACGCCGGTGTCCGCGACCGTTATTCGAACCGTGTTTCCCGCCCGGATGGACAAACGATCTGCTTGCGTATCATCAATCACGACATTTTGTGTTTTCAGGAACATATCGCCACCATTTGGCATGGCAAGTGCCGCATTGACAAAAAGATTCATCATCACCTGATTCATCTGCCCCTGATCCGCGGCCACCAGCCACAGGCCCGGCGAATGATCGTGATGGATGCGGATTTCCTTTCGGGTGCGACCGAACATGTCTGCGGTACCGCGGATCAATTCATCCAGACGGGTAGGTTTCACCTCGTATTTCCCCCCCCTGGCAAATCCGAGCAGTTGCCGTGTCAATTCCGATGCCCGGCTCACCAGCGATTCGATGGCCTTGATGCGGGACTGATCCGGGTGGGCAGGTTCCACATTGAGCTGCATCAGTGAAGCATAACCCTGAATGCCGGTTAATACATTATTGAAATCATGAGCAATGCCTCCAGCAAGAAGCCCCACGCTCTCTAATTTCTGGGCCACGCGCAGCCGATTTTCCATGCGCAGCCGTTCCTGTTCCGCCCGCCTGCGATCCGATATGTCCCTTGCGATAATCAAAACACCGGATGGCCGGTCATTTTCCGTCAACAAAACGCTGTTGCCCTCAACCGGTATCCGCTCTCCGCCTCTGGCGATGATGTCGATTTCATATTGCCCGCGGAAATCGTCGCCCGCCTGTCGCTTAACCAGCGATTCGGCAAGGATGGGCCACGTTTCGGGGGGCAGAATGTCCCGGATATTCATTGTCAGGACCTCTTCCAGGCTGTAGCCGAAGACTTTCAGGGTGGCCGCATTGATCATGGTGGGGCGGCCGGTCAAATCCAGGGTCACGATCATATCCTGGGCGGAATCCATGAGCTGACGATAGCGTTCCTCGCTCTGACGCAGGGCAAACTCCGATCTGCGGCGCTGCGTGATATCCCGGCAAAGCATGATAAAGCTGGTGTTGTGTGAGCCCGCGGATTTTTTAGCGGCCGCGGAAAATTCGATCCAGTAAGAGCCCCGCGGCCTGTCCAGAAAAAACACCCCCCCCTGCTGCCGTCCGGAAGTCCGTGCCCGATCCAGACTCGAAAGGATCGTCCGGGTTGCCTCTTCGGAGAAAACGGACCGAAGCGATTTTCCGCAAAGACCTTCGGGCAGCAAGTCCAGATAATCCTGCCCGGGCACGCGAAAAGCCAGAATCATGCCGTCTGAATCGACTTCAAGCAGAAGATCCGGCAGGGCATTCAAAGTCGCATCCAATTGCGCGTGAGAGGCTTCAAGGGCTGCCTGGGCACGTTTGCGTTCGGTAATATCTCTTGAAACAAACAGGACCTGATCTTTGATCAGATTGGCGGTGGCTTCGATATCGAACCATTCCCCTGTTTTATCCCTGAACCGATATTCAATCGTTTCCGTGGTCTTCTCGAAAACGGAATTGTCGTTTTGAAATTGGACAAGGGATTCCATCAACAACCGGATCAGCCTTTCCTGATCCTCCGGGTGGATAAAGTCCAGCGACGGCTTTCCCACCAACTCCTCGGGTTCATAGCCGAGCCGTCTGTGCGAAGGGCTGATATAGGTGAATCGAGGGTTTTCATCGAAAGTGATCAAAGAAATAAATTCGCTGGTCTGCTCGGTAATCAACCGATATTTGGTCTCGCTGTCCAGAATGGCTGCTTCGGTTTTCCGGCGCTCCTGAAGCAGATCCCTGAGTTCCCAGTTCAACAGGTCCATCGCTTCAAACACCGGTTTAAAGGGATGATCCGGTCGCATTGCTTCGAAAGGGGTCGGATCATGGGTATCCCAGGAGAATCGTGCCAGATGATCCAGGATCTCATCCACGAAATTTTGAAGATCCGGGGCGCTTTTCTCCCGAAAAGATCGGTGATCCGATAGAGGGGGGACTTCCATTGAGGCCTTGGATTCAAGTGCCTGCACGATTTGCAGCGCTTCCCGCAGATTTTCGGCTGTCAACACATTGAAGGGCATGATTCGCCTGGCCAGGATAATGCCGATGCGCAGGAACCGATTGGCACCATAAAGCAGAAATGCTTTAAAGGGATGGATCTCATGCCAGGCCTGGATCGATTGAAGGAATCGCTTGCGAGCCTTCCAGTTACAGCCTTCCAGCCGCGTGACATCGGCAATGAAGTAATCAAACCCAGATTGCCCCCGGGTTTCGCGACGCACCCTTTCCCGCATGGCCTCAATGCCAGGAATGTGGCGTTCTTCAAGAAATCCGGTTGAAACGCCGTGCAGAATTCCGCGGTTGATAACCTGAAACTCCATTGTGAAGGATGCATCCTGAACTCGCCATCTGGTTCCGGTTAGCATGTCGGTATCATTGGGAAGTATTCGAGGCCTGGCCGGTGGGGCGGCGGGTGTCAACGCCGGGGATGAAACAGTGGCGCTCGATTCTCCCAGCGCTTCCAGGGCCTTTTGAACGGCATGGGGATAATCCTGCGCCACAAGGAGCGGAAACGGGAACATCTGAATCAGTTTCGCCAGCCGGATCATAAATCTTTGAAGGCTGGAGGCGCTGTGAAGAATGACCGCCACCACATGAGGAACGCTGCGGATATGGTTTGCATATTGCTTTTTGACTTCGGTCGGAACGTTGCCCAGACGGCTCAAATCCTCGATAACGGCAAAGGATTCATGGGCCGGGATATGCCTTGCCCGAATGCGTTCGATCCGTTGGAGTCCCTGCCGGAGGGTGGCCAGGGTCGGACTGCCACTGGACTGAATGTGGATAATTTTCCGGGCAATAATCGATATTCTCAGGGTGCGTGGAACTTCCGAGGTATTGTCCCGCCATTCCGGATAGTGCAAGACATCCAGACCCGTTACCGGACAGATTCCGGCCTTCGGTGATTCCGTGTCACTGACCTCCATGCCATTTTCAATCATACTCGACGTCTCCGGTGCCATGATCAAATTTTTTAATGCATTAAGATCTTAAAAATTTCTCAACTAAAATCAGTAAAATGTTTTTACCGGCAATTTCCCATCCGGCGAGGTCCTATGTTGATCAGACGGACGCAATGCTTTCGTCCTTCATCGTCAGAACGCTGATGACATAATACCCGATGGGAACCCCGACAACCATTCCCCAGATGCCGAAAAAACGTTCTCCGACCAGAAGCAGGACCAGCACCAGGATCGGATGCACATGCAGCACGTTTCCCGTTATCTTCGGATTGAGCACATAGGCTTCAAAAGCGTGAACAATGGCTATCAGGATCATGAGTTTAAAAACCAGCAGAAGCCCGCCGGTCTGAATGCCGAAAATCATTATCGGAATGGAGCTTAGAAAGGTTCCCACAATGGGAATGAACCCGCAGAGAAAGACGACGGTCATGATCAGCGCAATGTTCGGCATCTGAAAGAACCAGATGCCGGCTGCGGTCAGCAGCGTGTTGCAGATTGCGATAATGGCCTGGGCTGTAAAGGCCTTTCCCAGAACGTCGGCAAAGGCACGAAGATGCGGCGCGGCGCCGATATAAAAGGATCGGATCCGGCTCTTTTCCAGCTCTTTCATTTTCCCGGCGATTCTCTGCCAGTCCATGACCAGAATGAAGGAAAAGATAATGGCCAATATCAGGGTGAACAGGATTTCCCAGCAGAACTTGACCATGTGAATAAGGGTTTCAAGAATTCGCGGCAGGGCCGCTTTAACCGCGATTGTGGACTCGGTCTTCAGGACTTCCATCATTGCCGTATATTCATCGGAATCAATGATGGTCTGGGCCTTTTCCTCTCCCACCACCTTGATGACAATGCTTTCCACGAAACCGTTGATCTTCTCCCGGGTCTGCTGATCGCCGCTGCCGGTAAAATCCTTTACGATGCGGTTGGACTCGAGAATGAGTTTGGGCGCGATCCATGCGCTGGTCGCTCCCAGGAGCGTCACGAACAGCAAGAAAACGATCACGGCTGCCAGCCGGTAGTTCATCTTCAGGCGATTCACCGCCCATTGAATAACGATCTTCGTGCTGTAGGTGATCAGAAACGTCTCAAAAATCAGCAGAAAAAAAGGCTTAAGCAGATAAAAAAGTCCGATGAGAATGGCCCAGAGGGCCATCTTTTCCCAGTTATTGGCAAACAGTTTCTTGACACCTGATCCTTCAAGCATTCCCGACTCCTTCTCCTACGCTTATAAACAATGAATAATGTTTTTCGTATCATTGCAAATTCACATAATCAAGAAAGAAGATAATTATTCATGCGTCGGAAGTCGGAATAAAAAAGTCGAAGCCGACACATTCAGCCCCTGCTGTTTCGAGCTATTCAGGGTCTTTTCGCCTCCTGAATGGCAACACGCTTTTATGACAATAATGAATTTTTTTGAGGTCCATAAAACGACATATTTGTAATATTAGAATTTTTACCTCAAAAATAGAATTTCAGTTAAAAACGATTTTTATGACAATAATGAATTTTTCAAGCCCTATAAAATAACATATTTGTAAGTTATAAATTTCTCACCACACGGTCATCATTGAGAAAATTCAATACTATCATTCTAATATGATAATAGAATATTAAATATTCACTTTCGAATGGGCGTGGCATTTGTATTGCATTGCATTGATGCAATCTCTGGGCACTGTTTGAAAAATGACCTTAACAATTGGGAGAAATGATGAAGAAAAAATTTTGGTTTACTGCTGTTATTTCTGGTATTATTGAAGTATTCCCGATGGTTGCGCATGCAATTGAAGCCGCGCCCGTGGATTCGGGAACCACGGCATGGATGCTGACCTCAACCGCCCTGGTATTGCTGATGGTCCCGGGCCTGGCGATGTTTTACGGGGGGCTGGTAAGAACCAAGAACGTACTCAGCACCATGATGCATAGTTTTGTAGCCATGGCGGTCATTGGCGTCCTCTGGGTGATCTGCGGTTACAGCATCGCATTCGGATCCAATATCCTGGGAGGTTTTGCAGGATGGAACAATGATTATTTTTTCCTGAAGGGAATTGATGACACAATTGTAAAGGGAGTGCCGGAATATGTCCTGGCCATGTTCCAGGGCAAATTCGCAATCATTGCGCCGGCCCTGATCAGCGGCGCTTTGGCCGAACGGGTGTATTTTCGGGGCTATATCGCGTTTATCGTTCTGTGGATGCTTTGCATTTACTGTCCGTTGTGCCACTGGGTCTGGGCTTCCGACGGATGGCTTTTCACCGCGGGGGCAGCCGGCGTCATCGATCTGGCAGGCGGCCTGGTGATTCACGTTTCCGCGGGATTCAGCGCCCTGATTGTGGCAATTTTTCTCGGCCCCAGACTAGGTTTTCCCAAAACCCCCATGGCACCGAACAATCTGGTCATGACACTGACGGGCGCCGGCCTTCTGTGGGTCGGCTGGTTCGGGTTCAATGCCGGCTCCACGGTTCACAGCGGCCTGGATACGGCCAGAGCCCTGACCATGACTCAGGTTTCAGCGGCCAGCGGCGCCCTGACCTGGCTCATCATCGAAGCCATCAAGTTTCGAAAGGCCACGGCCCTGGGGTTTGCTTCCGGTATTCTGGCCGGCCTGGTCGTCATCACCCCGGCTGCCGGTGTGGTCATGCCGTCCGGTGCCATTGTTTTGGGCGCGCTTTCCTCCATTATCTGCTTTTACGCACTGGTCGCCAAATCAAAGATCGGCTATGACGACAGCCTGGACTGTTTCGGCATACACGGCGTCGGAAGCGGTCTGGGAATAATTCTGCTCTCTTTTTTCATCAGAGACAGTTGGATGCAGAGCGCCGCGAGTGCTGTCGGAAAAGTCTGGACAATCTGGGATCAGCTCGGAATTCAGTTGATGGGCATCGGCGTTACCATTCTGTTTGCCGTGGTCGGTACCTTTGCAATCTGCTGGCTCGTGGAAAAAACAGTCGGTTTCCGCATTGCTTCAGAATCGGAGCAGGCCGGACTCGACCGGTCCATTCATGGGGAACAAGGCTACGGCTACATGCAGGAATATTGATGGCTTCGTAAAAAGTCCATCTGCTTCGTTGCGCTACATCCTTCGTCATTGCGGCGTACGCAAAAGTACGCCTCATTCCTCAGGATTTGCGCGCCTCGCATCTGGAGCTTTTTACTTTGCCATCCCAATTTTGACTTCCAAATAACTTCCTCGAAGTTATTCTCTGATACAGCGCCGCACAGCGGCGTCACATAGCTTTTTACGAGTTCGTCAATATTACAATTAATGGCTTCGTAAACGGTCATAAATCACCGTGCATTCACCCATAGATATGAAAATCATACCTTCCCTCTTTGGGAAAGGGGGACTGAGGGGGATTTTTTGCAGGCTATCCATCAGAAATCCCCCCTGGCCCCCCTTTCCAAAGGGGGGATCATAAAACTTAACACCGCCCGACCCTGTTTGGCAATGAGAGCGGGGGATTAACCGGTCAGGGTCGTTTTTCGCCCAGAATCCATTTTATTAAAATCCGGGTGGCCCAGCGGGCCGGTACAGCGGAAACAACATATCCGATGGTGGCGATCATGATAAAAAGCATGGCCCTGCCGCCGTATCCCATGCCTGGCAAGCCGACAAGAGGGGTTAGAAAATATGCGGCGATGAATCCGGTCAGGACTTGCCAGGAGTCGGGTAAAAACAAAATGTAAAAAATGATATAGCGAATCGTCAGTTGTCTTTTGCTCAAGAGATCACCTGTGTTATTTATTGGGTTTTAGAACGCATGCATCGTCATCTATACCAGTTTGCGCGCGTTCAGGCAATTACCGGATGAGGTACCCGAGTTTATATCCATATTTTCATCATGGGCAAAAGAAAGTCAATCACTCTCAACGCTTTTGTATTTGCCCGTCCCCAAAATTTTACCACTTTGTTTGGCTTTTCTGCTCCTTTCTCATAAAAGTCTCGCCTGGTTGTCCACAAAACAAGATCGACCTGTCAAGTATCAGCATCTTATGTCGTTCCCTGATATTGGCTTTCTGGCTATCTCTATTTGGCAACCTTCTTGAAATACCATTTTGATCGTGTTATTTGTGTCTGATGAAGCCCATTTACTTGATGATCTGGCCGTGACGGTGAGAGAGGCGCTGAATGACGTTGCTGACAGCAGCTATACGCATCCGGGCAAGCGCCATGACTCCGGTGGAGAGACGATTAAAGGATCAAGACAATGGCTGAAAAAGAGACTTTTTCAAACCAGGTAAGTAAGTTGCGCTGGCAGGCGGAGGAAAAAACCGCTAAGATGACTGAAAACCATGAATCCCTGTCGCCCGAAGAAACCCGGCAGATGCTCCACGAACTTCGGTTGCATCAGATCGAGGTGGAGACGCAGAACGAGGAACTGCGCACGGCGCAAACGGAACTGGATGCGGCGCGGGCGCGTTATTTCGACTTTTATAACCTGGCACCCGTGGGCTTTTATACCATCAGCGAGCAAGGGCTTATTCTGGAGACCAACCTCATCGCCGCCGACTTGCTGGGCGTGGCCCAAGACGTGCTGATCAAGCAGCCGATCAGCCGGTTCATCCATAAGGAAGACCAGGATATCTACTACCTGCACCGCAAACTGCTCTTTGAGACCGGCAAACCTCAGACATGCGAGCTGCGGATGGTGAAAATGGACGGAACGGCATTCTGGGCGCATCTGGCGGCAACCATTGCACGGGATACCGGCGGCGTGCCCGTGTGCCGCGTCGTGCTGAGCGACATCACCGAGCGCAAGTTCCGGGAGGATGGGCGTGAGTTGACGGCGCGCTTGATTGTACTGATCAACACGCCGAGCGATTTCCGCAAACTCATGTCGGATCTGACCACTTCCCTGCATGACTGGTCGGGGTGCGAAGCCGTCGGCATCCGCCTGCGTGCCGGGGACGATTATCCGTATTACGAGACCCGTGGTTTTCCAACTGCCTTTGTTTACCAGGAAAACCACCTCTGCGCGTACGGCCCGGACGGCAAAATCTTGCACGATAATGCTGGAAAGCCCGTACTCGAGTGCATGTGCGGCAACATCCTGTGTGGCCGGTTCAATCCCGCCAAGCCTTTTTTTACCGCTCATGGGAGTTTCTGGTCCAACACCACCACCGCTCTTCTCGCCACCACCACCGAAGCCGATCGTCAGGCCCGCACACGCAACCGGTGCAATGGCATGGGATACGAATCCGTGGCCCTGATTCCGCTTCGCGCCGGTCATCAGGTTTTCGGATTGCTGCAATTCAACGACCACCGTCCGAACCGGTTCACTCCCGGTTTGATTGCTCATTTCGAAAGAATGGCCGACAGTCTGGCCATTGCCCTGTTGCAACGTCAGACCGAGGAGGCGCTGCGTGAAAGCGAGGAGCGGTTCCGAAAGCTGTTTAAATGCCACACCGCGGTCAAACTGGTCATTGATCCGGATACAGGGACCATCATTGACGCCAATGATGCGGCTGTCCGGTTTTATGGGTGGACGATTGAGGAACTCAGGCAGATGCGCATTCAGCAGATCAACACGCTGCCTCCCGAAGCCGTAAAGGCCATAATGGAGAAAGTCGTATTGTCGAAGTCCGCCAGGTTCGAATTTCGCCACCGAAGGGCGGACGGCTCCATCCGGGACGTAGAGGTGTTCAGCAACAAGATCGAGACCGCTGGAAAGGGCCTTCTCTATTCCATTATCCAGGATATCACCGAGCGCAAACAGGCGGAGGAGGCACTACGGGAGAGCGAGAAACTCTATCGTTCCTTGTTCGAAAACATGTTGAACGGTTTTGCCTATTGCCGGATGTTGTTCAAGGACGGAAAACCCCGGGATTTCATTTACCTGGCGGTTAATGATGCCTTTGAGTCGCTGACCGGACTTAAAGATGTGGTCGGCAGAAAAGTCACCGAGGTTATCCCGGGCATCCGTGAGGCTGACCCGCGGCTTTTAGAAATCTATGGCCGAGTCGCCATGACCGGCCGGCCGGAACGTTTCGAAATATTCGTAAAAGCCTTGCGGATGTGGTTCTCGATTTCGGTGTATAGTCCGGCTCACGAGCATTTCGTGGCTGTGTTCGATGTGATCACCGATCGTAAACAGGCGGAAGAAGCGCTACAGAAGAGCGAGGAGCGGTATCGAACGGTAGCGGACTTTACGTATGACTGGGAGTACTGGATGAGCCCCGACCGGCGTTTCATCTACTGTTCCCCCGCATGCGAGCGGATAACGGGCTATCGGGCCGGGGAATTCGAAAAAAACCCTGATCTGCTGAAGACCATCATCCATCCGGATGACCGCGATCAATTCGTCCATCATATGGGCGTCATCAGTCCGGGTCCTGAATCATACGAGCAAGAAGTCCGCATCTTCTCGCGGTCCGGTGAAGAACGCTGGATTGCTCATGTCTGCCGCATCGTGCGCGGCCGCGATGGGACATTTCTGGGCCGGCGGGCCAGCAATCGCGACATTACCGAGCGCAAACAGGCCGAAAAAGAGAAAGCCGGACTCGAAGCCCAGCTTCAGCAGGCCCAGAAGATGGAGTCTGTGGGCCGTCTGGCGGGCGGTGTGGCCCACGATTTCAACAACATGCTGGGAATTATCCTCGGCCATGCGGAGATGGCCCTGAACCGGGTGAACCCGGCCCAGCCGCTCCATGCCGACCTGGAAGAAATCCGTAAGGCT
The DNA here is from genome assembly GCA_016219185.1 of Deltaproteobacteria bacterium. Lineage (GTDB taxonomy): Bacteria > Desulfobacterota > Desulfobacteria > Desulfobacterales > Desulfatirhabdiaceae > RAAP-1. The sequence continues at coordinate 65,040 of JACRBZ010000070.1, read as the reverse complement.
GCCAATCGCTCCGTTGATCTTACCCGGCAACTGCTGGCCTTTGCCCGCAAGCAGACCATCGCCCCCCGGACCCTGGACCTGAATGAGACCGTGGAAGGGATGCTCAAGATGCTGCGGCGCCTCATCGGCGAAGATATCGATCTGGCCTGGCTGCCGGGCAAGAACCCGTGGCAGGTCAATGTGGACCCGTCCCAGATCGACCAGATCCTGGCCAACCTGAGCGTCAATGCCCGGGACGCGATCTCGGGCATCGGTAAAATGACTATTGAGACGGGAAACAGCTTCTTTGATGCGGATTACTGCGTGGCGCACCCGGGCTTTACGCCCGGAGAGTATGCGATGCTGGCCGTGAGCGACAACGGCTGCGGCATGGATAAGGAAACACAGGCCCACATCTTCGAGCCGTTCTTCACGACCAAGGAAATGGGTAAAGGCACCGGTCTTGGCCTGGCCACGGTTTATGGCATCGTCAGGCAGAACAACGGCTTCATCAACGTCTACAGTGAACCGGAACAGGGAACAACGTTCAGGATCTATCTGCCCCGCCATGCGGGCAAGGCCGAACAGATACGGAAGGAAGCTCCGGGTGAACCCGCCGCGCGCGGCCATGAAACCATCCTGCTGGTGGAGGACGAGCGGGCCATCCTGAAAATGACCACGATGATGCTTGAAATGCAGGGATATGCCGTGCTGGCGGCAAACACGCCGGGCGATGCCATCCGTCTGGCCGAGGCGTACCCCGGCGAAATCCACCTGATCATGACCGACGTGGTCATGCCCGAGATGAACGGCAGGGATCTTGCCAGAAATTTATTGTCTCGTTACCCCAACCTCAAGCGCCTGTTCATGTCCGGGTACACAGCCAATGTCATCGCCCACCACGGCGTGCTGGATCCGGGCGTCAACTTCATCCAGAAGCCGTTCTCGATGAAGGGCCTGACCGCCAGGATACGGGAAGTACTGGATAATAAAAAGGATCATCCATCATGAAAACAGTTGCGACCGTCTTTGAAGCGACCTATCGGGATTACCTGGCCCAAATTGGCGGAATAGACCTGAATTCTGCTGCCCATCGGCTCGGGGTGCAGGTGCGGGGAAAGGAAGCGATCATTCCGCTCTTCGGCAGACATTACCGGGTTTCCAAAGACGGCATATCGGATCCGTCAGGGAAAGCGCCCGGTTTTGATATTCGCGTCATTTTGTGTAAATATCTTCTGCTTTGCCCCGATATGGATCCGAAAGAAAACGAATGGGTAGCCTTCAGAGACCTGAAGGATTCGGGTCCGCTGACAACCTATTTCGCAAATGATGTCGAACGGGCCATTGCCACCCATTTCGCGGGAAAACTCGGGCAATTACAGGCATCATGCAGCGATTTGGGCGGTTACCCGCCCGCGGTGCAGACCGCGTATGACCTGTCCGTGCAGTTTGACGCGCTTCCCCGGATTCCCGTCATCCTGCTGTTTAACGACAAGGACGATGACCAGGGGAACTTTTGGCCGGCAACGTGTTCCCTGCTTTTTGAACGCCGGGCCGAAAGCTATCTGGACCCGGAATGCCTGGCCATAATCGGAAGGCTGCTTTACACCTGGCTGAAAAAAGCGGCAAGCACCGAATAGACGCCGGATTGCGGCAATGCCGACAAGGAGAATGATCTTGAATATTCTGAAGGAAGTTTTGAAACACGAGGTTTTTCCGGCACTGGGCTGCACCGAGCCGATCGCCGTGGCCTATGCCGCAAGCATTGCCGGCCAGCAGACAGAAGGCGCGATTCAGGAAATCCGCATCATCGTGGATCCCGGGGTCTTCAAGAACGGGTTTGCCGTCACCGTGCCCAATGCGGGGGGAGAAAAAGGCAATCTGATCGCAGGTACCCTGGGCGCCTTGATTAAAAGACCCGAACTGAAGATGGAGATCCTGAAAGGAGCAGGCCCGGATGTATTGGCGCAGGCCAGAGCACTCATAGCGGAGAAAAAAGCCAGGATCGGCTATGATCCGACCCGAAGGGATCTGTATATCGATGTGACAGTCAAAACCGATCAGGGCTCAGCCCGGGCCGTCTTGGAAGGCTCCCATACGAATCTGGTGCTTCTTGAAAAAAACAATCAATCGATTTTTACCGGGGAAGAGACGGAGAAGAGCGCCGGCGGCCAGCCCTATAAACAGGCCCTGAAACAGATGACCATCGCCGAATTCGTGGATCTGGCCGAAGGCATGGACGATGAAGACCGCCGCGAAATCCGGCGCGGCATCGATATGAACCTTGAAATCGCCGACGCCGGCCAGAAGCTGCATAAGGTGGGCTATTACATTTCCGATTTGATGAAAAAAGGATTTCTTCAGGAAGATGTGTTTTCCACCATCAAAATCCTGACCGCCTCTGCCGCGGACGCCCGAATGGCGGGCCTGAGCTTTCCGGTGATGTCCAGCGGCGGCAGCGGAAACCAGGGGATTGTGGCGATTCTGGTTCCCTATAAGGTCGGCGAATTTTTTCACATCGAAGAAACAAGGATTATTCGGAGTATCGCGCTTTCCCATTTGATCAACAGCTATATCAAATGTTTTACCGGGGACCTGTCTCCGCTTTGCGGATGCGCGATTGCTGCGGGAGTCGGCGCGGCCGTTGCCATCGTTTATCAGCAGTACGGGAAAGACATGAAGAAAATCACGCTGGCCGTCAATAACCTGATCAGCGATCTGGGGGGAATGCTCTGCGACGGCGCCAAGGCCGGATGCGCCCTGAAAGTGGCCAGCTCGACGGATTCGGCAATCCGCGCCGCCTACATGGCCATGAACGACCACGGCATCACGCAGACCGAAGGCTTCATCGGAAGAACGGCGGAGGAAACCATCTGGAATCTGACGGCAATCAGTAAGCTGGGCATGGCCAAGGTCGATGACACGATGCTGGGCATCATGATCGATAAAACATCATAGAATCGCAGAAAGGCTTTTATTCCTTTGATTGTATTCTTTTCAAGACGATTTTGTAAACTTCCATGTCTTCACGCTTATCAAATGCCGGGATACCCTGACCTATCTGCTGAAAACGTTATTAATTACCGTGGGTGTGAGCACGGCTGCGTGTAGCTATTTGTTCGGTTTTCACCCGCCTCTTGATGATTGCGGCCAAGCCGCGAAGGGCGTTGTTGACCGATTCATTATCGGGGAAATATTCGATAACATCGGGATCGATAACAATGACATTAGTGCCTTCAGCATAGCGCATCGCATACTTACCTCGAATTCCGCCAGTGAAATCATATTCTTCTAACATGTCTGGATCATTCTTCATTCTCTTCATATTTCAGTCTCTCCTTTTTTGTGGCCAATCTGGCGCTTATGATTCGGATTCGGTCTCCCCGTTCGGCATGAACAATGACTATTTATCGCCCTTGTTGCGAATTCCCAATCAGGACTATGCGTTCTTCCTCCTGCGAGTGAAGCGGATCGTCTATAGCCTTCGACAATGGGTCCCGAAACGCTGTACTTGCCTCGTCGAATGAGACTTCATGCATCTTGAGGTTTCGTCTCGCCTTCTTGGTATCCCATTCAAAAAGCAGCGCCATCGGAGGTCAATTACCTTTCATGATCTTTTTGATTGCCAGTAAATTTTTGAAAGACATTTTCAGAGACGTACAAAACCTTACTCTTCCCTACGTCAACTATAAGAAAAGGGTACTTGTGTGTCAAGACTAACAGATAAGCTTATTACGATGTCATCTAAAGACCCAGAAAGGCTTTCTGCACCACATTGCTTTCAAGAAGCTCTTTTCCGGTACCTTCCTGAACGATTTTTCCGGTCTGGAGGATATATCCGTGATCCGCGATGCCCAGGGCTTCCCGGACGTTCTGCTCGACCAAGAGGATCGTCATGCCTTCGTTTTTCAGCTTGCACACCGTATCCAGCAGCTCGTCCACCAGGCGCGGGGCAAGGCCCAGAGACGGTTCATCCAGCATGAGGATTTGGGGATTGCTCATCAGCCCCCTTCCCACGGCCACCATTTGCTGCTCGCCGCCGGAAAGGGTAGAGACCGCCTGGTTGCTTCTTTCCTTCAACCGGGGAAACATGGCGTACACATAGGCCAGATTCTCCTGAATTCTCTTGGCATCTTTTAACGTGTACGCTCCCAAAAGCAGATTGTCCGCGACCGACAGGGGTTTAAAGAGCATTTTTTCCTCGGGCACATAGACGATTCCTTTGCGGACAATGGCTTCGGTGCTCAGATGATGAATGGGCTGTCCCTGGAAAAGAATCTCGCCGTGAAAGATTCTCTGGGTTCCCATGATGGCCCGCAGAAGCGTTGATTTTCCGGAGCCGTTCGCGCCTACCACGCAGACGGTCTGGCCCGCATTCACCGCAAGACTGATGTCCTGAACGACCGGCAGCCCGGAATATCGCACCTTGATGTGATTGACTTCAAGAACTGGGGACATCAGGCATGTTCCTTTGCATAGCGTTCGCCCAAGTAGGCCTTGATCACGTTCGGATCCTTTACGACGAGCCGGGGATCGCCTTCGGCGATTTTCCGGCCGTAGTCCAGAACCACGACCCGCTGGCTGAGGTTCATCACCATTTCCATCACATGCTCGATCAGCATGACCGTCACCCCTATCTCAGAGTGAATCCGGTGGATGGTGGCGGTGATGCCCTCGATTTCGCTGGGATTGAGTCCAGCGGCGACTTCATCCAAAAGAAGAAGTTTGGGCCTCGTGCCAAGAGCCGTGGCCATGGCCACCCGTTTCTGGGCCGCCACCGGCAGCTCGCTCACCAGGTATCCCCCCAGGTCCGATAAGTCCATATCCTTTAGAATACGCTGTGCTTCCGCCTTTGCCTTCATCCGGGATGCGGTGTGCATGAAACAGCCGACCATGATGTTTTCAAGAACATTCAAATCGCCGGATGCCACCATGATCTGAAAGGTTCTGGCAAGTCCGAGCCTTGCGATTTCATGGGACGCAAGGCGCGTAATGTCCGTTCCGTTAAAAAGAATGGTCCCCTCATCGATCGGATGAAGCCCTGCGATGCAGTTAAAGAGCGTGGTCTTTCCGGCGCCGTTTGGCCCGATCAGCCCCAGCATCTCGCCTTCCGAAACCTGAAAGGAAATGGATTGGTTGGCCGTAAGCCCCCCGAACCGCTTGGTGAGATCCTTTACTTCAAGAAGCGCCATCAGCTCTGTTTCCTCCGTCTGGCTTTTTCCACCATGCCCCAGATGCCGCGGGGCTCGGCCGCGGAAATGATCATGATGATGGCACCGTAAAGAATCAGGTCAATGCCCACCATGCCGGCCTGAGCCCCCAGCCATTCCTTCAGATAGCTTTTCAGCGGCACCAGGACCGCGGCCCCGATGATGGGGCCCCAGAGGGACCCGGCCCCGCCCAGCATGGCCATGAGCGCGATCAGAATGGAGATATCCAGGCTCATGGTGTCTTCCGGCTCGATGTTTTTGACATAGCAGGCGTGAAACGACCCCACGGCGCTGACAAAGGCCGTTGCAATGGCATAGGTTTTGATCTTGGCCCAGTGGACGTTGATCCCGAGGGACCGGGCAATGTCCTCGTTGTCCTTGATGGACCGGAGCTGAAAGCCCAGGCGGGATTTTCGGAATGCGTTCATGAAAAGAATGCCGATAAAGAAGAAAACGAGAATCACATAATAGTAATAATCGTCCCCCTTGAAGATCAGGTGGACAAAATCCGGCGTCTGATACTTGCCTGCCAGGATTTCGATGCCGCGGGAGCCGCCGACCAGATCCCAGACCTCGAAAAAATCCTTCAGAACCAGGGATGTGGCAATGGTGGCAATGGCAAAATAATGGCCTTTCAGCTTAAACAGGGGATACCCGATGATAAACGACCAGGTAACGGAAAATAAGACGCCGATGGGCATGGAAATCCAGAAAGGCATGTTCCATCGCAGCAGCATGACCGCGGTGGTATATGCGCCGATACCCAGATACTGGGCCTTCCCGAGGTCCACCTGACCGCCGTATCCGCCGATGGTGTTCCATCCCATGCCATAGAGGGAAAAAATCAGAAACTGGATCAGGGTGGACATGGCAAAGGAGGAATGGGCAAAAAACGGAAACACCATCAGAAAAACGGCGACACTTGCGGCAAGAATCAGATCCAGCCCGGGAAAATCGGAGAAATCCAGCGCGTTCTTTAATGTTTCCATCCAAATATTCCCCTTGGCCGAACGAGCATGATGAGAAAATACGCCAGATACACCCAGGTGTATTTAAAAGACGTCATGGGAACAGAAGCCATCCAGTCAAAACCGGTCGCATCGGCCACAAAATCCCAGATTCCCGGCAGTTCAGTGATCAGGCCCACGATGAGACCCGCGAAAAACGCGCCGGGAATGCTCCCGAACCCCCCCAGGGCCACGATGGCAAAGGCGATCATGGTAAAGAGAAGGCCCACATAGGGCGTCACCGACCAGAAATTGACCAAAAGGGCACCCGCCATGGTCACGGACGCGCCGCCGATCCCCCAGGCAAAGGCATTCATCCGCTCTGTGGGGATGCCCATGTAACGGGCGCCCTGGGCGTTCAAGGCCGTTGCCATCAGTGCCTTGCCGATGCGGGTCCGGTTGATCAACAGCCAGACAGCGACAAAGGATATGACCGATAAAAAGGCTGCCGCAAGTTTGGTGGCCGGAAGAATGATGCCCATTCCCAGATCAAAGCTTTTGCCGACCAGAATGCCTTCGTGGATCGTGCGATCCTCGGACCCGAACAGAAACAGGGCCAGGTTTCTCAAGACGAGCATCAGCCCGAACGTGCCCAGGAGCTGCGCCACCATGGGACCGCGAATCAGGTATTTCACGAATCCCAGGTAGCAGATGACCCCCAGAAGAAATCCGACCAGTCCGGCGAAAGGAATGGTCAGAAGCGGATCAACCCCGGTTGCCTGGGCCGTGAGAAGGGCCGTGTACATGCCGAGCATGAGAAATTCGCCGTGAGCGAAGTTCACGATATCCATGACCCCGAAAATGATGGTCAGGCCCAGCGCAACCAGGGCAAATACCATTCCGATCAAAAGACCCGCGCTGATGGATCCGGCCAGTATTTCCATCAAAACCCCTTGAGCGGGTAAATCAGTTTGGCGGTGGCCACATCAAAGGGATAAACGATTTCCATCACGATATCGCCAGCCTTGTTTTTCTGGTACTGGCCGATCATGCCGGAGCCCAGCTCGTTCTGGCCCTGATCGCTGCCCGAGGCGGCAAAGCGAATGCCTTTCCAGGGAACGATCAACTGCTCGCCGGGAATCATGATGGTGTTGGCGGCCTTTTGAATGGCGGCAGGAGCTGTAGAACCTGCTTTTTCCAGAACCTCGACCCAGGTCTGAACGCCGGTAAAGGCTCTGGCCGAGGCCCCGCTCAAATCCCGGCCCATGTTCTTTTTATACAGAAAATTGACCTGTCCGGAAACGTCCTTGACCTGGCCGACCTGGGGGGCGAAAACCGTTCGGGTCAGAATGCCGATCACGTCATCGCCAAGCGTGCTTCTGAATTCAGGGGCCTCAAAACCGGCATCCTGTCCCCAGATCATTTTGGGGCCGGCTTTTTCAGCCTTCAGGGTCTTCATCATCAGGATGGCATCCGAGGCATAGGAGGCAAAGAGCATGATATCGGGTTTGGCGGATTTCAGGGACCGGACCTCGCTGGAGAGATCCGGCGATTTTGCGGCATAGAGAAGGGATTTTTTCAAATCAAACCCATACTCCTTGGAAAGGGTTCCGATGGTATCAGACACCTGGGACCCCCACTCGGTTTTTTCACAGGCAGCGGCCAGGGTTTTGATCTGGGCCTTGGGAATCGCCGGAACACCCATGGCTTTTCCTTCGGTAATGCCTTTTAAAAATTCGAAAAGATCCTGGGTAAACGTGATGTCATGCGGCGTTGTCCGCCAGAACCATTTGAATCCGCGCGTGGTCAGGGCGGGCGACGTGGAGGAATCGTTGATCATGGGAATGCCCATTTCCTCGCAGACCGCGCTCACGGTTTTGGTCACCGCGCTGTGATAGCAGCCCATGATGCCGATCACCTTGTCGTCCTGAATCAGTTTTTTGGCCTGATCGGCCCCAAGGGTGGGATTGCCTTCATGATCCTTGAAAATCAGCTCGATCTTTGCGCCGCCCATCGAGGCGATACCCACACGTTTGGCCATGTCCATCTTGATTTCCGGAATGCTGGTGTTGGCGATTTCAGCGGCCAGCTCGGCCCCGGCCCGAAGTTCCCGGCCCTCGGCCGCGGCGCCTCCGGTCAGGGGGTACAAGACACCGATCTTGATGGACTCCGTGGCAAGGCATGGCTGCATTCCAAGGACAAGGGTCAACACGAGCATCAACGGCAGAACTAAGGCAAAGCGTTTTTTCATGGCATCCTCCAATTGAGTGGGTTGATGGGAAAGGGATCGGAAGTCAAAAGACAGGGATCATCTAAAGCCTCCAATAACGAATCTGTTCATTCCTGGCCTCATCCGGATCGAATGCGCCCTTGATGTCGATGACGATCGGGCATCCGTCGTAGCAGATCCGGGCCATTCGGGAAAGCCCCATGGACTTGTAGGCATCGTGAATCACGGCCACGATGACCGCATCCACCCGGCCCAAGGCTTCCAGGGGCTGAAGGTCAATGCCGTAATAGGCCCTGGCTTCATCCGGGTCCGCAATCGGGTCATGCACCACGACATTCACGCCATAAGTGTTCAATTCGGAAATGATATCCACGACCTTCGTGTTTCTGAGATCCGGAACATTTTCCTTGAAAGTGAGACCCATGACGGCCACGCGGGAATTGCGCACCTGTTTGCTGGAATTGATGAGGATTTTGACGGTCCTCTCGGCAATGAATTTGGCCATATTGTCGTTGATGCGCCTTCCGGCCAGAATCATCTCCGGATGGTATCCCAGGGATTCGGCCTTGAAGGTCAGGTAATACGGATCCACGCCGATACAGTGCCCGCCGACAAGACCGGGTCTGAAGGGCAAAAAATTCCACTTGGTTCCGGCAGCCCTCAGCACTTCGGAAGTATCGATGTCCATCTTGTCGAATATCATGGCCAGCTCGTTCATCAGGGCGATATTGAGGTCCCGCTGGGTATTTTCGATCACCTTTGCGGCCTCGGCCACCCGGATGGAGGAAACCGGATGAACGCCCGCGGAAACAACCGTTCCGTAAACCTTTCCGAGCAGCGCGGTGGTGGCAGGGTCCGATCCGGATACGACTTTGACGATTTTATCGATGGTATGTTCCTTGTCCCCGGGGTTGATCCGCTCCGGCGAATAGCCGGCTGTAAAATCAATCCCAAGCTTCAGTCCGGACTCTTTTTCCATGATCGGCACGCAGACTTCCTCGGTGGTGCCGGGGTAAACCGTGGATTCAAAGACAACACAGGTGCCAGGCTTCATGAATTTCCCGGCCGTGGCGGATGCGCCCTTAAGCGGGCTTAAATCCGGTATGCGGTAGGCATCGATGGGTGTTGGAACCGCAACGATAATCAGCCGGCATTGGCCGAGCTCCGATGGGTCCGCCGTAAAAAAAATGCGGGCATCGGCAAGATCGCTATCGGAAATTTCAAGGGTTCTGTCCCTGCCGTTTTTCAGTTCCCGGATCCGGTCGGGCTTTAAATCGTATCCGACAACCTCAAAATGCCGGGAAAGGTGAACGGCCAGCGGCAGCCCCACATATCCCAGCCCGACAACAGCGATCTTATCCTTTCGTTGAGACAGGGATTCAAAGGTTACCATGGTGATTCTCCACGAATATTTGATATGAATCAAGGTGATGGGCTCTCGGATGAATCATTTGAATCAACTGCCTTGTTTGCGGCGTTGAACGGCTGGATTGTCAGCGCATTTCCATCCGTTCGGATTCGAACCGCTCCGTGTGTTGCCGTATTCAAAAGTGTCGCGCCCATGTCCTGATAACGCGTTATAACCGATGGATGTGGAAAATTAAAGCGATTATTCAAGCCGGTTGTAAAAATAACGGTTTCAGGCTTGATTGTTTCGACAAAGGCAGCGGAACTCGATGACTTGCTGCCGTGGTGCGGAACAACCAGAATCCGGCTTTGAAGCTGATCTCCATAACAGGCAACCATTTCTTTTTCAGCCCCGGATTTGATGTCTCCGGGGAAAAGCAGGGTGACATTACCAAAACCAACATGAACCGCAAGGGAATTGTTGTTGATATCCCGCCAGGTCTCCATTTGCCGCCTTTTCATGAAATCCGGCGGCGGATTGACGATGTCCAGGGACACGCCGTTAATTTCATGGTGCCTGGGAAAGGTTTCAAAGTCCGCGGGAAACAGACTTTGCTCCCGAAGTACGTCCATGAAGCGCCGATATCCCGAACTGTCTTCCGGCTCCGTGTTGGCCCAGATGGCTTTCACATGGAAATTCTCGGCAATGTAGGACATTCCATTGACATGGTCGCTGTTGGCATGGGAGAGGACAAGAATGTCCACGGACCTGATTTTTTTCCGCCATAGCAGCGGCGCCACCACCATTTTTCCGATGTCAAAGGCTGAAAAGCTCGAAAACCCACCGGCATCAATCAGCATGACCGGACCCTTGGGAAATTCCAGAAGGCTGGCCGTGCCCTGCCCGACATCCAGGACAGTCACCCTGAAATCGGAACGCAAAAATCGCTGATATCCCCAGTAGAGCACATCCAGGCCAAGTATCATTAGCGAGGCAACGGACAGCATCAATAAAATGTTTTTTGCCCCGGGCGAAAGACTTTTTTTATTTGGAATGGAAAGGGCTCTTAAGAGTTGTGAATCCGAAAGCGGTTTTCTTTTTAATGTCATCAGCGCCACTAACAGCGTATAAATACAGATCAGTTCCAGCAGGGATGGCGTAACGGTCTTAAGTGCTGAAAAAGGAAGGTCTGCCAAAAAATCGGCAAGATTCAGGGATATTTTCAAAATTGCGGCACAAAGTTCAAATCCCCACAGGGAAGCGATTGGATAACTCAGCGATATGCCGGCGGAAAAAAGTCCCAGAGGGACCACCCCAAACCCCACGAGCGGAATCAGAATTAAATTGGCAACTGGACTGATCAGTGAGATCTGGTTAAAATAAAGCATCACCAACGGCTGGACGCCAAGGGTGGCCGACAGGGTCACCCACAGGGAGGATAACACGTAATTCTTGATGCGCTTTCGGATACCGGAAACATCGCCGCCCGGCTGCCAGAGCCTGGGAAGAAAATAGAGAATGGCAAAGACCGATGCAAAGGAGAGCTGAAATGAAATGGCAAAAAGGGCGGGCGGGTGAAACATCAGAATCAGGATTGCCGCCGTGGCCAGCGAGTTCAGAGATTCGTGTTCCTTGTGAATCAGAAACGTCATCAGGAAGATGACGATCATGATGACGGCGCGTTGGGTTGAAGGCGACATGCCGGAAACCAGGCCATATCCCAGAACCGGTATCAGGGAAAGCAGCGCCGCGCCCTTTCGTGTCCAGGCCCGCCAGAGGAAAAACGGAAACCAGCTCAGCATCCATCGAAATATGAAAAATGATGTCGTTGCCACAATCCCGACATGAAGCCCGGAGATGGCCAGTAAATGGCTGACTCCGGTTTTGCTGAAATTCTCGGTTATCCGGTCCGAAACATCGCCGCGCTCCCCGATGAGAAGGGCTTTTAACACGGCCCTTTCATCTGCTTCGCCGATAGTATCCAGGGTTTGGGAAATTATTTTTCGCATGCGGTAAACCCACTGCAAAAACCCGCTTTGATGTAGCGCTGCCTGTTCGATCCCGCTGCTTGGAATGAAAACAGATCCGTAAATGCCATTAAACGCCATGAACCGCCGGTAGTCGAACCCGCCGGGGTTTTGAAAATTGCGAAGCGGATGGATCCTGCCCGCAAAACAGATGCGATCCCCCATGTTCAGATCCAGGGGCTCTCCTTCAAGCGTCACCCGAAGTCTTCCGGTGACCGGAACCATGCCATGATCGTTTTCCAGGGTTTCAACCGTTAAATCGAATTTCTGGCGCTGGTTATCGGTCCAGGCCGGAGAGTCCATGATGCCGACGACGTTCCACCGGGTATTGGTGATAAAGTGCGAAATATGACGATCGGGAAGTTGGGGGGTCACCCAGGGCTGGATTGAAATATAGCCAGCCGCGACAAAGAGGATAAGCGGTGAAAACCGCATCGGAGCACTCCGGACAATGCCATATAGGACTCCGGATATTCCGGCCAGAACCACGGACCAAGCCCACATCTGGTGGTCCGGCGCTTCGCATCCTATCAAAATACCGGCCATCAATGCCCCGAGCAGGGCGGCCAGCGGCCGGGAATAATACGAAACCGGGGAGTTTGGCATGGCTTGGCTTTTCAACTGAATTCGCCAAGCTTTGCCTGGCGCACTAAGAAATAGCTTTTTGAGAGTTTTTCAGTTAGCACCTGTCATAGATGCAGTCAAGGACATTTACGAATCGAATAGTGCCCTGCCCTTCGGCGTCAGCCGAAGGTGCTGCTTACTGCTACGAGGATTTTCGATGCTGGTTGTTGAAATGTTTTTTACATAACAACAAAAATTTGACCCCATTTCCAATGAAATGCATGATATAAGTCACTGATGAAGTAAAACGCCTGTGGATGGTTCCTTTCGACACAGTCACCCGTGGATGCCAATATGAAACAAGCAGCGATTCAAGCATTAAGGCCATGACGATTTACCTGATCCCGCCGATTTTATCATTGTCGGTCAGCCTGATACTGGCTGGAATCGCAATTCGCACCAAGCCAAGGACAACAGAGCGTAAACTGTTTTCGGTCGTCTGTCTGTGGTGGGGACTCCTGTCACCCGTTTTTATCTGTCACCACTTTCTGAACAATATCCCCCAGATCCTGGCCATTGAACGATTCATCCACTTCTTTTATGTTTTCCTGCCGGCATTGAACATCGTGTTCGTGCACCACCTGCTCGGCATCCGTAAAAAACCGGTCGTCTTATGCGCCTTTGCCCTGAGTGGCCTGCTGGCTGCCACGACCCCCTCGAACCTTTATATCTACGGGCTATATAAATATAATTGGGGATATATCGCAAAGGGGGGGCCGGCTTTTCAAGTCTTTGGTTTTTATTGCATTGTAACGCTTGGCTATATTGTTTCGCAAACAGTACATCGGATAAAAACAGAGACCAATCTCGTCCGGATTCGGAAACAAACGTATATTATCTTCTCCTTGTGCCTGTCGGGTTTTTTGACGATTCTAAACATTCCGTCAATGAATGGGTACGATTTATATCCGGCGGGCAATTTTCTGTTCCTACCCCTGTCCATACTGGCGTACGGGGTGCTGAGATATCGTCTGATGGATATTCGCAGCATCTTGCTGCAAACCGCATCATGGATCATCGTATCTTCGCTGATACTGGTGCCCAATGTGTTTTTTCTGATATGGTTTTACAAAATCTCCCCTCAAGCCGGCCGTGGGTCATTCATGGTATTTCTGTCGCTGTGGTTTATTCTGAATTATTATTACTTTAGAAAGCTGCAGCCCGCTATCAACAACCGGTTTCATCGTAACCGCAGCCATCTGAATCGCGCGGCAAAGGACTTTATCGCCAGCGCCGTCTTTTTAAAGGATCTTGAAGAGCTGGTGACGGAATTCCAGGACTTCATGAGGCGCTGTTTGGATATCCCACATGCAACTTTTTTTCTCTTCCGTGAAACTTCAGGCGAAATGGTCAATCCGATAACCGGGAAAACCCTTGATATATCCGACAACGCATTGAAATTGATAGAGTCAAGGCCGTACACCGTCAGTATCGATATGATAGAGTCCCATCCCAAATATTCGGATGTGGCACCGAAACTACTTAAACTGATGATGGAAAACGGGTTCAGGTATATCGTCCCACTCGTTCAATCAAGACGGTTAGCGGGTCTTGTCTTATTGCCCCTGCCCGATCATGGTACCGACCTGTCGCTGGATGAATTCAAAGTACTGGACCAGTTATCCGTTACGGGGCTGGCTTTTTCCAACTCGGCCATCTACAAGAATATTGCCGACCTCAAAGAAAACCTCGAAAAACGGACACTTGAATTGACACTTGAAGTCGAAGAGCGGCAGCGAATCGAAGCAGCCCTTCGAAAAGGCGAGGAAAAATATCGAAACATCCTCGAGAGCATCGAAGATGGATATTTTGAAGTTGACCTGGTCGGCAACTTCACATTCTTCAATCCTTCTCTTTGCAATATCCTGGGTTACCCCGAAGAAGAAATCATGGGCCTGAACTACAGGGCATACATGGACTCCGAAAATGCGAAGAAGGTGTTTCAGGCTTTTAATAAAATTTATGTAACCGGAATCCCCTCCAAGGGCTTTGAATGGGAAGTTATTCAAAAGGATGGCGCCAGAAAGCATCTCGATCTATCCGTATCTCTTATTGTAAGTCCGCAGGGGATCCCAACCGGGTTTCGTGGCATTGCCCGTGATGTCTCGGAGAGGAAAAATATAGAGCTTGAGCTCCGAAAACACAGGGAACACCTGGAGGAAATGATAACCGCGCGTACGGATGAACTGGCGGAAGCCATGCGGAAAGCTGAATTCGCAAACCAGGCCAAAAGTCAGTTTCTTGCCAACATGAGTCACGAAATACGAACGCCTCTAAACGGCATCATGGGAATGGCGGAACTGTGCCTTAAAACAGCGCTTGATGGGGATCAGACACACTTTGTCAGCACCATCCTCAAGGAGGCCAACTCACTGCTGTGGATCATCAATCAAATCCTGGATTTCTCTAAAATCGAGGCTGGAAAACTTGAGATCGAGCAGATTCCCTTTGACCTGAGAAATCTTTTTAAAGACCTGACAGAGAGTTTTTCATACCTGACGATTAATAATGGAATTGAATTAATATCCTTTATCTCGCCGGAAACACCGACCCTTGTGGTGGGAGACCCCGGTCGCCTCAGACAGGTACTGAAGAATCTGATAGGGAATGCATTTAAATTTACCCAGGAAGGCCGGATTTTCGTTAAGGCTGAACCGGCACAAGATCTGAGAGACAAAATCAAGCTGCGATTTATGGTAAAAGATACGGGCATCGGAATCCCCAAAGAAAAGCAGGCAATCGTTTTTGAGAGCTTCACGCAGGCGGACGGCTCGACCACGAGAAAATATGGCGGAACAGGGCTGGGTACCACCATTTCAAAGCAACTGGCTGAAATGATGGGAGGAGAAATAGGACTGGACAGCGAAGAAGGCAAAGGCTCCACGTTCTGGTTTACCGTTGTTTTTTCAAAACAGCGCGAAACTGATTTTCGCGGAAGCAATGAAGTACCCCTGGGCAATATGAGCGGAGAATGTGGTGGAGAAATTGACATTGTGACCAGACCCGCGATCGCGCAGGAAGATAAAAAAGAGATTCCTGTCCTGCTAGCGGAAGACTATCCCACAAACCAGTTGATTGCAAAAAAGCACCTTGAATATGCGGGCTTTCAGGTGGATTTGGCAGAAGACGGCAAGCAGGCTGTTGACGCATTCAGGCATAAGCATTATGAACTGATCTTCATGGACGTACAGATGCCTGTCATGGATGGATACCACGCTACAAAAGCCATCCGGGAAATAGAATCAGAGATTGCAGCAATGGGCAATAAAAATGCTGATAAGACGATGCAAAGGGTCCCGATCATCGCGATGACGGCTCATACCATGCGGGAGAATAAAGCGCTCTGCCTTGAGGCCGGCATGGATGACTTTCTAACCAAACCATTTACCAGGGAAGAGTTGTTCCTGATAACCTCAAAATGGCTTAAAGTAAGCGCGAAACAAACGAACCGGCCTGTGCAGACATTGGATCCGATTGTAATGACCGACCAGAACATCCTGCCAATCACAGCCTGTCCCGGTAAGCCAATCGATATTGAAAAGGCAATTGAAGAATTTGAGGGGGATAAGCAATTTCTGTCTGAAGTCTTAGAGAGTTTTACCAATGAGGTTGGTGAGCAGATAGAAACTATCCGTAAGGCCCTGTCTTGTGGAGATGCTGAAACCGTGAGAGAAGCGGCTCATTCCATCAAAGGAGGAGCCGCAAATATCACTGCAAGGACGCTTTCAAGAATCGCCCTTGAGCTTGAGAACAGGGGAAAAAGCAAAGAACTCAATGGCGCTAATGAAATAATAGATGACCTTGAGAGGGAATTTGAAGCACTGAGGCACTTTGTTCAAGAGAACTTCCAGGAACTTGCTGATAAATTAAACCCGGGCAGTCTTGAGGGATAAGCCATGAGAATCCTTGTCGTTGACGATGAAGTTGTCAGCAGAAAAAAGATGGAAAAAATTATGGACATTTTTGGCCAATGTGTCGCTGTTGACAGCGGAGAAGCCGCGCTAAAGGCCTTTGGGGACGCAATAGCAAAGGGACGGCCATTTGATGTGATAACGCTGGATGTTTCGATGCCCCAGATGGACGGTACCGAAGTGTTATATGAAATCAGAAAAATCGAAAAACAAAGGAACATCCCCAGGGGAAGCTGGTCAAAGGTAGTCATGGTGACTGCCCAATCAGATAAAGATACAGTGACGTTATGTATTCAGGTCGGTTGTGACAATTATATCACAAAACCTTTTGACAGAGCCATCGTCGCAAAGAAACTTGCGGAACTTGGAATAAAAGTTCCGGTTCCTGTTCGAGAGGATCAAAGTATCCGTAAAATAGTCATGGAAACAATTGACAGGTTCAAAAAAGGAAATATCAGTCTGCCGGTGCTCTCGCAAATTTCAAGAGAAATTGACGCTATCATTAATAATCCGAGCTCAGGCGTTGAAGATCTGGCCCGAATCCTGGAAAAGGATGCCGCAATATCCGTTAAACTCATCGCCACTTCAAATTCCGCGCTTTACAGGGGGGTGGACAAGGTGCAGGACTTGAGAACCGCCATAACAAGACTCGGCGCCAAAGAAGTTCAAAATATTGTTTCCGTCATTTCCAACAAGGATCTTTATGAAAGCAAGAACAAACAATTCCACGATTTGCTTAAATGTCTCTGGCTGAATTCTCTTGCCTGTGCCTATTCTTGCCGGGCAATTGCGGTCAAACTGGGCGGCCTGGACAGCGGTAAGGTTTTTCTCATGGGGCTTACACACAACATCGGGTGTGTAATTCTGATAAAGAGTATTGGCGATATCGCCACTGGCAAGATGGAATTCGACAAGAACGAGTTGATGGAGAGCCTTAACGAAGTCCATACCAGCTTTGGAGCGGCCTTGCTCGATAAGTGGGGTTTTGACCGTGAGTTTTCCGAAGTCGTAAGACTCCACAAATGGAGCAGCTTTGAGAAAAGAACCAA
Organism: Deltaproteobacteria bacterium; assembly: GCA_016219185.1. Taxonomy (GTDB): domain Bacteria; phylum Desulfobacterota; class Desulfobacteria; order Desulfobacterales; family Desulfatirhabdiaceae; genus RAAP-1. Next base: position 47,715 of record JACRBZ010000070.1, on the reverse strand, counting down.
GAGGGAAATACTGATCGTGAATCTTGCCGACAAAATATCCAGTAAAATCAAATTCGGTTTTTTTGACGGAGATGCCGATTTGACCAACCTTGAATCGGCAAAGGCGCTTGGGATTGATGAGAAGACGATTGAAGGAATCGCGGAGGAAGTCAAGCTGGGGATGAAAGAAGTTGAGCGGCTTTTTCATTGACCGGTGGATAAGGCGGTATCAATCCCGTTCCGGGCGATCAGGTTTTTGCGAGAATCAGAGAAAGTTTTGGACGATGAAATTTGATTTTCATCCGGAAGCTGAAGCGAATTTCCTTAATAAGGGGGGAAATACATGGCACGTTATCGACTAATAATCTTTGTTTTGAGTCTGATGGTGGCATTGGGAGGTTATTCGCTTCATGCGGCAGGTCCGCCGGATTTCTCGGGCACCTGGACACTGGACCTGAATGCACCGGAAGCCACTTCCATGGAAGCCATTCTGAAAGCGCAAGGAGCTCCCTGGATCAAACGAAAAGCCATGGACACCATGCCCATGACCCAGGTGATCACCCAGACCGAAAAGACACTGACCATCAAGGTCGACACCGGGCTTGGCGCCCGGACCCAGGTCCTGCATCTGGATGGCAGCGCACAGATTCAGGACTCGGACGAAAAAGGCAAGGTCGAGTACCGAAGTTTCTGGGACAAAGACGGTACATCCCTTGTAACCGTCACGAAATCCGCATCGCCAAACGGCAAAAAACCGGGCAGCCAGATAGCCGAATATGCCACCCGGCGTTATCTTCAGGACCAGGGCAGGACGCTGATCGTCGAGCACGTACTCACCTTTGACGATGGCCGGAAACTGACCGGAAAGCGCGTGCTGCGAAAAAAATGACCTATCTTAAGGCTTATAGCTTAAGACTTCTGGCTTAAGGCTCTTGATCCTGCGGAACAAGCGTGAATACGCCCTTTACCTCCAGCGGAATGATCCGGGGACGGCCGGTGATTGCATCCACAAAGACCCAGTCCGTCTCTCCCCTGGACAAAACCGTATTGTCGGAAGCCCGGATGAACTTATATTTTCGAAGCGACAACGCCCTTCGAAAATGGGTTACCCAGGTCATAACAATGATCGGATCACCCTCGAAAGCAGGCCGAAGGTACGCGATGCTATGTTTTCGGACGACCCAGGTTGCACCGGCATCCCTGGCAGCCTGCGTACAGCCCGATGCTTCCGAATGCCGGACCGCGACATCCTGCATCCATTGAACATAGGCCACATTGTTCACATGCCCGTTGCCATCGATGGCTTCCGAAGAAACCGTGAATTCATGCCGGTAGACTGGAGGCATTTTAAAGGTTATCCTTTTTTAACGGAGGCCGGGAAACCGGAGATCAGATCGTTGTTTTATACCCGCAGTCCGGATTCAGGCAGGTTAAAAACGTGCCTTCTTTTTTGGATGTTTTTTCCACCACGAATTTCGCATGACAGAGCGGGCATTCCTGGTTGACCGGCTTATCCCACATGGCATAAGAGCAGTCCGGATACCGGTTGCATCCGAAAAACACTTTGCCGCGTTTGGACATTTTCTGAACCAGCTTGCCGGTGCAACCGGGTTCCGGGCAGGAAATCCCGGTTTCCTGAGGAGATCCGGCCGGGGTCACGGACTGGGTGTTCTTACAACCCGGATAGCCGCTGCAGGCCAGAAAGGGGCCGAATTTCCCCTGGCGCATGATCATGGGTTGACCGCACTTTCCGCAAACCTGATCGGTTGCCGACTCCGGGGGCGGTTCAACCGTCTGGATCCGGCCTTTTTCATCGCGCGTGTAATTGCTGGTGAATTTACACTCCGGATAGCCGTTGCAAGCCAGAAAATGACCATTTTTTCCCATCTTGATGTGCAGTTTCCGGGTCTTGCACAGGGGGCAGTCCAGATCGGTTAATGTGCCCACCCCCTTCATGCTGATCATCTGCGTGGCAGCGGTATCGAGCCGCTGCTTAAACGGCTCATAAAACCGCGTCAACACTTCAAGGGAGGCGGCTTCTGCCGTTTCGATCTGATCCAGATTATCTTCCATTTTGGCCGTAAATTCGATATCGAACACCTCGGGGAAGCTGGCGATGATCAGGTCATTGACGATAAACCCCAGCTCACTGGGGACAAAAAAGCCCTTGACCATCTCCACGTAGGCTTTTCCGCGAATGGTGGTCAGGATCGCGGCATAGGTACTGGGCCGTCCGATACCGTTTTCCTCAAGGGCCTTTACCAGGGAAGCCTCTGAAAACCGGGGCGGGGGCTGGGTAAAATGCTGCTTGGGTTCAAGCTGTTTCAGAATCAGGGTCTCGCCTTTGGAAAGTATCGGAAGCCGTGTCTTGGCGGGATTTGATTCACTGTCCATTTCATCGTCCGCGGACAGGTAGAGAGCCATGAAGCCTGGAAATTTGATCACCGATCCCGTGGCTGTCAACTGATAGGTTCCGGCCTGAATGGTGATGGTACAGCCATCGATCAGGGCTTCGGTCATCTGCGAGGCAACAAAGCGTTTCCAGATCAGGGCATAAAGCGCCTGCTGATCTTTTGAAAGATAGGGTTCCGTTTTTTCGGGTGTCACAAAAACCGACGCAGGCCGAATGGCTTCATGAGCATCCTGAACTTTTTTGGAATTCTTAAAAAACCGGGGTTTTGAAGGGGCATAATCCTTGCCGAAACGCTCCTGAATCAGCGCAAGGGCTTCTCCGGCAGCTTCCGCCGAGATTCGCGTGGAGTCCGTTCGCATATAGGTGATCAGGCCGACCGGTCCGCCCGATCCCAGCTCGATCCCTTCATAGAGTTCCTGGGCGATCGACATGGTTTTTTTGGCGGAAAACCGCAGCTTTCGAATGGCTTCCTGCTGAAGCTTGCTGGTAATGAACGGCGGAAGCGGATTTCGCTTCGTGGTCTTATTGACGATGTTATCAATCACGAAGGCTTGTTGGGACAACTCGTCCCGAATGCCCATGGCCGTGGATTCATCCGAAATCTTGATTTTTTTACCCAGATTCTTGACCAGCTTGGCCGAAAACACAGGCGGCGCGCTGCCCTCAAGGGTTGCGGTAATACTCCAGTATTCTTCGGTTTCAAATGCCTGAATGGCCCGCTCCCGCTCACAGATCATGCGGACCGCGACCGACTGCACCCGGCCGGCGCTAAGACCCCCCTTGACCTTTCTCCAGAGCAGCGGGGATATCTGATAGCCGACCAGCCGGTCCAGAATGCGCCTTGCCTGCTGGGCTTCGAATTTATTGCGATCCAGTTCGATGGGCGACTCCATGGCCTTCAGGATGGCGTTTCGGGTCAGTTCATGAAACAGGACGCGTTGAAAGATCCGGCCTTTTTTCTTCAGGATCTCCGCGGTATGCCAGGCAATGGCCTCGCCTTCGCGATCCGGGTCAGGCGCCAGATATACGAGCTCGGTATCTCCGGCCGCCTGCTTTAATGCCGTGATCACTTTCTGTTTGCCCGGAATGGTGCTGTATTTGGCTTTAAAGCCATCCTCGACATCGATTCCCATCTCTTTTTCCGGCAGATCCCGAATATGGCCGACAGTGGCGGCAATGGCATATTGATCGCCAAGATATTTTTTAAGGGTTTTAACCTTGGTCGGCGACTCGACAATGAGCAGGGGTTTTGACACAGATTGTCCTTTTTATTAAATAGGTTGAATGATCCGGCCGAAGCTTTCAGTCTTCAGCCTTGATTGAAAAATAATTACCCGCCGTCTGCTGAACCAGCCCCTTGACTTCAAGCTGAAGCAAAATCGCCATGAGTTTTCCGGCTGTCAGGGAAAGCCTGCGGACCAACTCGTCGCTGTGGACCGGATAAGGACTCAGCGCATCAAAGACAACGGCTTCTGCTTCGGAAAGCGGCGGCAGGACACGGGCGCCGCGGCCCTGTGAAAGGATCCGGTTCTCAAGATTCAGCTCATCCAAAATATCCTGAACATGCTCCACCAGCTTGGCGCCCTGTTTGATCAGAATATGGGTTCCGGCGCTTTTGAACGAGTGGATGCTCCCCGGAATGGCAAACACTTCCCGGTTCTGCTCCGCGGCAAAGCGCGCGGTGATCAGGGAGCCGCTGTTCCGGGTTGCCTCAACCACCAGGGTTCCCAGGGACATGCCGCTGATGACGCGGTTGCGCTGGGGAAAATGATGGGCTTCCGGCAATGCCTGAAGCGCAAACTCCGAAATCACGGCGCCGTTTTCAGTGATTTTATGAAACAGCTCACGATTTTCTGCCGGATAAATCTGCTCCAGGCCGCTTCCCAGAACCGCGATGGTGCGTCCCTTTCCCATCAGGGCCCCTTCATGGGCCGCCGTATCAATTCCCCTTGCCATGCCGCTGACAATGCTAAGGCCCTTACCCACCAGATCGCCGCACAGCCGCCGGGTCGTGGTCACGCCATAAGCCGTGGCATTCCGGGAGCCCACCACGGCCAGCGAATGCTCCGATGAATCAAGCGTACCGGAAACGTATAAAAACGGCGGGGGATCGGGAATTTCCCGCAGCAGGGAGGGGTAAAGCGGATCGGTCAGGCAGATGATGCGATACCCTTTCCGCGCGGCCAGATCCAGGTCTTGTTGCGCTTCATCCGGCAGTTTGGCCTGCCGGAGCGCTGATATCAATCGGGGGCTGATGCCTTCAACTTCAAGAAGGCGATCCTTTGAAGCGTCAAAAACATGTTCCGGAGATCCGAACCGCTCGATGAGCCGTTTATACAGATGATTGCCGATGCCCGGAACATATTTCAGGGTAAACCATGGCAGATAGGCGTCCATTCACTCACTTCTTTTTACCGACATCCTGCCAGGCCAGAAGGATGGGGCTGGCCACATAAACAGAGGAATAAGTTCCCACGACAATACCCACAAGCATGGCAAGCGCAAAATCCTGGATAGTTCCGCCGCCTAAAATAAACAGGGATAGTACTGCCACCAGCGTGATCCCGGATGTCAATATCGTTCGGCTGAGGGTTTCATTCACACTTCGGTTGATGTTCTCACCCAGCGGTTTTTTGGGATGTTTGCGCAGATTTTCCCGAATACGGTCGTAAACAATAATCGTATCATTCAGGGAATACCCCATGATGGAAAGCACCGCTGCAATGATGGGGAGGGAAAACTCTTTTCCCAAAAGCGAAAAGCAGCCCACGGTAATGACGACATCGTGGATCAGTGCAACGATTGCACCCATGGCGTATTTCAGATTCAGAATCCAGAACAGCACCAGCGTAATGATCAGCGCCAGCGCGGTTAAAATGGCCATGCTGATGCTTAACTTGCTCAGCAGATAGATCCCCCCCATGAGCACGCCGGCAATTGTGGCACAGGCAACCCATTTGAATTCAAACCGTCCGGAGATATATATGGCAATAAACAGCATGGAATAATAAATGGCGAACAATGCCTTTTCCTGAAGATCCTTTCCCACCTGAGGTCCAACCATTTCGATTCGGCGAATATCAGGCTCGCTGCCGGTGGTTTTCTGCACGGCGTCCTTGATCTGCTGGGAAAAATTATCATCCGTTTTAAGCGGGATTTCCGTTCGGATCAGGAATTCATTATCTTTAGGATCTCCAAAGGTCTGAATGGTCGTATTTTCCAGCCCGACACCACCCAGCCCGGATTTAATATTGCCGATGTCGACCGGAGCCGGAAATTTGATTTGAATGACCGTTCCGCCGGCAAAATCAATGCCATATTTCGGGCCGCCATGATAAATGAGGCTGACGATGCTGAGCAGGATCAGCCCAAGGGAAACACTGTAGGCGATTTTTCGTTTGCCGACAAAATCAACGTTAATATTGGGTTTGATAAACTCCATGAAAACGTCCTTTTAGATACTCAAGTGTTTAATTTTTCGCTGGACAATTAAAAAATCGAAGATGACACGGGTCAATACCAGCGCTGTAAATACACTGGAAACAACCCCCAGGCTGAGCGTCACGGCAAATCCCTTGACCGGTCCCGTGCCGAACTGAAAAAGCACCAGGGCGGCGATCAGCGTGGTCATATTGGCATCCAGAATCGTCCAGGACGCCATGTGAAAACCCGCGTCAACCGCGGCGCGCAAGGGTTTGCCCAGTCTGAGCTCTTCGCGAATCCGTTCAAATATCAGCACGTTGGCATCAACAGCCATCCCAATGGTCAGGACAATGCCGGCAATACCCGGCATGGTCAGCGTTGCCTGAAACGCTGCAAGACCGCCGGCAATCATGACAATATTAAACAGCAGGGCGATATCGGCAATTAAACCCGAGCCTTTATAGTAAACAGCCATGAACAAAATGACAAGAATCCCGCCGACAAGCCCGGCCAATAAGCCTTTATTGATGGAGTCCGTTCCCAGGGAAGGTCCGACAGTGCGTTCCTCAAGAATTTTCACAGGAGCGGGCAAGGCCCCGGCGCGAAGGACAATGGCCAGATCACGGGCTTCCTCGGGAGAAAAGCGGCCGGTAATCCGGGCCTCGCCGCCGCCTATTTTTTCCTGAATCACGGGCGCGGAATACACTTTTTGATCCAGAACAATGGCCAGACGTTTTTTAACGTTTTCTTCGGTTATTTTTTCAAAGAGCTGGGCGCCTTTTTTGTCGAATTTGATCGATACATAGGGTTCATTATACTGAGAATCGATCTGAACCTTGGCGTCTGTCAGATACGATCCGGTCAATATCGCGCGCTTCATCAACAGATAAGGCGTTTTGATGGATCTTCGGGTCTGAGGATCTTCCCGGACTTCATAGAGTACTTCCGATCCCGGAGGCACCGCGCCCTTGACCGCAGCATCCACATCATGGTTCTCATCCAGGAGCTTAAACTCCAGGAGCGCGGTTTTACCGATCAGGTCCTTGGCACGCTGCGTGTCTTTGACCCCGGGAAGCTGAATGAGCAGTCGTTTTTCTCCCTCGAGACGAATGTCGGGCTCGCTGACCCCGAATTGATCGATTCGGTTTCGGATGGTCTCAAGGGCTTGTTCCACGGCCATTTTTTTGATCCGGATCGTTTCCTTGTCCGGCAGATCCAGCGATACGGATAAGACGTCGTTATCGATATTGCGGGATTGAATTCTGAGATCTTTAAAAGAATCATTAAGGATTTTATCGAATTTATCGATTTGATCCTTTCCCTCGATCCGGACGGATATTTTCGAGCCTTGAATCTGGTCCAGGCCCGTTGCCCGAATCTGTTCTTTTTTTAAGGCAATGCGCATATCCTGGGCCAGCCGCTCGATGGTACTTTCCACGGCCTTTTCGGTCTGAACTTCCAGGACAAGGTGCATGCCGCCCTGAAGATCCAGGCCCAGGTTGATTTTCTTATACGGCCAGATCTCGGACTTGAATGTGGGTACGGTGTAAACAATAGCAGCCAGTATGACCAGTACGCTGGCTGCCAGTTTCCATGAAATATTCTTCAATGATCGAATCCTTTCACTGATCAAACCGGATGACTTCGTAAAAAGTCCATCTGCTTCGTTGCGCGGTATCCTTCGTCATTGCGGCGTACCCAAAAGTACACCTCACTGACAGGATTTGCGCGCCTCGCATCCGGAGCTTTTTTCAAAGTCATCCCAATTATACAAGGCCATCAAATCAGACCGTTACCGGTAATGTAGTTCACTGTTGAAGGGTTATTTGGATTTTTCGGGTTCGACTGCTTTTTTGGGCGGTTGCGTCTGGGTCTGAACCATTCCGGCAACATTGGCCCGGTTCAGCTTAACCCGAACCTTATCCGATATTTCAACGGTAAGGGTGGTGTCATCCACTGACGTTACCTGGCCATGAATGCCGCCGCTGGTGATGATCCGGTCGCCTTTTTTGATCCCGGCGACCATGTCCCGATGTTCCTTGGTCTTTTTCTGCTGAGGCCGGATGAGCAGAAAATAAAAAATGACAAACATCAGGACCAGCGGTATAAATGATGCCAATCCCCCGGCTGACCCAGGACTGGCAGCCCCACCCGCACCCATTGCATAAGCCATATTCACCACGATAGAACCTCCAAATGAATTATAATTTAATTGTTAATTTACGGTGAAGCGTCAAGCGCCACCTGACATTTTCATCTCAATGAGATCCAGCAATTCTTATCCTGCACCATTTCAGCACTGCCCGGCGGGAGTCATCACCAGTTTTACCCAAAAAGAGGCTCTCCACGATGGGGCAGGAATTCACCCGGAAAACGAACGGGAAATCACACCTGGTAAGCGGCGCACCATAACAGGAAACATGCGGAAATGAAAATCAACGCATTTCACGACCCGAATACGCGATCGAAAATGTCGTTGATATACTTTAAATGGTAATTAAGGTCAAATATTTCTTTGATCTTTTCCTGGCCGAGAACCTCGGAAATTCTGGCATCGTTTTGAATCAGGGACTGAAAATCGACTTTTTCCCGCCATACTTTCATGGCCTGAAACTGAACGAGTTGATAGGCTTCTTCACGACTGATGCCGGCTTCCGCAAGGGCAAGCAGGATCTGCTGGGAAAACACCAGGCCCTTCATCCGGTTCAGATTTTCCTTCATGTTCTCGGGATAGACGAGAAGATTAGCAATCAGGCCGGTTAAACGGCTGAGCATGTAATCCATCAAAATCGTGCTGTCCGGCGCAATCACCCGTTCCACGGAAGAATGACTGATGTCCCGTTCATGCCAGAGCGGAACATTTTCAAGCGATGCCAGGGCATTGGCCCGAATCACCCGGGCCAGACCGCAGAGATTTTCCGAACCGATGGGATTTCGCTTGTGCGGCATGGACGAAGATCCCTTCTGGCCAGTCGAAAAATACTCTTCGGCCTCGAGGACCTCGGTACGCTGAAGATGCCGGATTTCAATGGCCATTTTTTCAATTGAAGAGGCCATGACCGCCAGTGTGGTAAAATATTCCGCATACCGGTCCCGCTGAATGATCTGGGTGGATGCCGGAGCCGGCTTCAGATCCAGTATCTGGCAGACCCGGGCTTCCACGGCCGGGGAAATATTGGCAAATGTCCCCACGGCCCCGGAAATCTTGCCAACGCCGATGGTTTCAATTGCCCGCTCCATCCGGCCGCGGTTTCGCCGCATCTCATCATACCAGACGGCAAGTTTCAGGCCAAAGGTGATGGGCTCGGCATGAATGCCGTGGGATCTGCCGATCATGACCGTATCCTTGTGTTCAAAGGCCCGGGCTTTGATCGCGGACAGCAGCCGGTCGCAGTCGTCCAGAATCATTTCACCGGCTTGTTTCAAGAGGCAGGCCATGCTCGTATCCAGCACATCCGAGGAGGTCAGTCCCAGGTGGATATAACGGGAATCCGGACCCACGAATTCAGCCACGCTGGTCAAAAATGCAATCACATCATGCCGGGTTTCGGCTTCGATGGCTTCGATGCGGTCAACCGAAAAATCGGCCCTGGCGCAAATGACATCCAGAGCGCTTTGGGGGATTTTCCCCGCTTCCGCCATCGCCCGGCAGGCGGCGATTTCCACCTTCAGCCAGGTCCGGTATTTGTTCTCCTCAGTCCAGATATCCCCCATGGGTTTACGGGTATAACGCTTGATCATAACATTTCCTGTAATAAATGGTCTATGGCATTATGTGCCATGAAAAATAATCGGTAACATTCCACGGACAAATCATTGTTCAGCAGGCACCCAGAGATTTTTTCCATCAAACCGGACACGGTTGACCTGCCGGTAATCGATCTGCTTGAACAGGTCAAGGGCCTGGCCGATGTTGAACACGGCGATTTTGCTGTCGGGTTGAAGCAGATTCAGATTCGTTTCGAGTTTTCGCTCTTTAACATTGTAAATGGATACCATTGTCTCGGAAAACTTTAAAATTCTCCCCACCCCGGAACTCTTTCCGGTCCTCACCGGCTCATCGGCCCATCGGGAAAGGACGATCCCTTTTTGGGCAAAATAACCCTTCAGCAGGTTGAAATGAATCTTCCAGATGCTGTCTCCTGGCTTTACCACATGGATTCCATATACATCGGCAGGGCGCTGATCCAAGGGGGCGGCCAAGTCGGCTTCAGTCACTTGCCGCTGATTCAGTCGGATTTTGTCCAGGATTTCTTTCATCGGAACAACCGCATCCCCGACTTTAAGCGTTTCTTCGGGTTTGGCAATCATATCCACACCGGAATCCACGCCATATTCCGTTTTTCGGCTTTTCATGAGGTCCTGGAGTTCGCCGTCTTTATGGATCTGACTGTAATCGATGACAGGAGGATAAATGCGTCCGCGCACGGGCGCCGGCAGCTCGATCTGAGGCTGGGTTTCAAAAAAAACCTTATCTTTTACGAACCAAAACCCTAGCACAGCCAGAAAAATCGCCAGAAAGACAACCCCCTTGGATACACCCGAAAAACTTCGGCCGGACTTTGGTTTTTCTTCCGTCATCATCCCCCCTTTACCCTGTTACACGCCCTCCTGTGCCGCCTTTCTGTCACAGACAATACGACTGTCCCCGGGCACCATGAGCGGATCTGCTTCTATGGTGACCTTAAATCCCCTGCTCTCTTCCAGATCCAGGATTTCCCGGCGTTTGCGGTTCAGTAAAAAGAAGGCGACCTCAGACGGAACAATTCCTTTGACCCCGGTAATATCCTCTTTCAGGGTTTCAAGGTTAAGCTGGCGTAAAAATCCCAGGCCCAAGGTTTCGGCGGAAGGCGTCACCCCTTTTCCCTTACAGAACCGGCAGGGTTCGTGACTGCCGAATTCGATGGAGGGACGGATGCGCTGGCGGGACATCTCCAAGAGGCCGAACTTGGATATTTTGCCGAGTTTGGATTTGGCTTTGTCTATTTTGAGATGGTTTTTCAGGGCTTTTTCAATATCCAACTTATGTTTCTGGTCCCGCATGTCAATAAAATCCAGGACCAAGAGTCCCCCCAGATCCCGCAATCGCAATTGCCTGGCAATTTCTTCGGCTGCCTCAAGATTGGTCACCAGCGCGGTCTGCTCAATGGATTTATTCTGCGTCGCCTTTCCGGAATTGACGTCAATGGCTACCAGCGCTTCGGTCTGATCGATGACAATGGATCCGCCGGATTTCAAATTCACCCGACTTTCAAAAATCGATGCAATCTGGGTTTCCAGTTCGCATTTTGTAAATATGGGTTTGGGACCTTTGTAGAGCTTGACGATCTTGGTTTGCTTGGGAGAGATGATCTCGATGAATTCCTTGGCATCCCGATAGACCCCGGGCTCGTCGATGAGGATTTCCGTGATGTCCGGCGTAAAATAATCCCGCAGGGACCGCAGCACCAGATTGCGCTCCTTGTAGAGAAGGACCGGAGCTTTTTCCTTCATGACATTGCCCTTGATATTTTTCCAGAGCCGCATCAAATAATTCAAATCCTTGGTGATATCGGTCTTGGTGCAGTCTACCCCAGCAGTGCGGACAATGATGCCGTAGCCTTCCGGCAGTTTGATCCCGGTAATGATTTCTTTCAGCCGCTTGCGCTCTTCTTCATCTTCAATTTTCCGGGAAATACCGCGATTTTCGCTGCCGGGCATCAGCACCACATGCCTGCCGGCAAGCGAAATAAATGTGGTCAGCATGGCCCCTTTTTTCATGAACGGTTCCTTGATCACCTGAACCAGAAGCTCCTGACCGCGCTTGACAAGATTTTGAATGGAATAGTCCCCCGAGGAAACATCCTGATAATAGTCGCTGTGAATTTCACTTTTTTGAAGAAATCCGTGCCGCTCCGCTCCATAATCCACGAAAACCGCCTGAAGACTGGGCTCCACGCGGGTAATGATGGCTTTATATATGTTTCCCTGTGTAAATTCCCGGGAAGCGGTTTCAACATAGAATTCTTCGAGTTTGCTGTCTTGTACCTTGGCGATCCGGCATTCCGCGGGATCAATGGCATTAATGATGATTTTACAGCTCATATATGATTTTGTGGTATCCTCCTTTGTTGATGGAAAAAGGGTTATTGTTACGATATGCAACCGCTTGATCTTGTTGAATATGAAATTGTCGGACACAAGTCAAATGAATTCTGTCATTATGCCTGGAAAGCCGGTGCTTTGATCAGATTTTTCAATTTGATCAGCGGCTCCCATGAAAAAGGCTCCTTTTGACAGGGAAATATCGCGTTATTGGTAAAAACCGGATCGGATTCCAGGTCGTATCGGGAAGATGCCACGGCCGCGGGCCACAGGGCCGTGTGCGGGATCGGCGTAAAATGCGCCGGGATCGGCGTTACTCCGGCATTTCGAACCGTTTCAACCGAGACTTCAATCGAGTCCCGGGATTGACCCGGCAGCCCTGTCAGCAGATAGGCACCGATCTGGTCCCCGCGAAATCCCGCGGATTTCAGGCAAGACACCGCGGCAAGAAATTCTTTCCGGGTCACTTTGTGGTCAAGATCCCGCCGATCGCCTGCCGTTGTCTCAAGACCGAGCCTCAGGGTCTGAAAGCCCGCTGCCGCCATGAGCCGGGCGGTTGTGGGCGTGATCTCCCGAATATGAACCGCATTGGGCGTATGAAACCGGACCCTCTTGGCGAGCCCGCCGGCAATGATCTTTTCAAACAAGGGAATGGCGTGGCGCCGGGAATCCACCAGCAGGGCATCATCATAAAACACCATGTCCCTGACACCGTAACCAGAATTCCAGAAGCGGATTTCTTCAACAATCCGATCCGAAGATCGCAGCCGCCGCCTTGAATTCAGATACCCGGATGCGCAGTAGGCACAGGAAAACGGGCAGCCGGTTGATGTCAACAAGGCGACAAAAGGGATTTTTCGCTGAAGATCCGCCGCGGGAAACGGGAAGGCATCCAGATCGTCCGAATCGATTTCAGGGCCTGCGGACCATCCGATAAGCTTTTGAGCCGCGACAAAGAGCCGGGTTTCGCCGGGACCCGCAATAACAAGATCCGCTCCGGAAAACCGGATGGCGTGTTCCGGACAGAGCGTGGCATAAATCCCTCCCAGAATCACCGGTACATCGGGGAATACGGCCTTGACGATCGATATGGCTTCCTGGACCCCCGGATACCAGTAAGTCATCATCGATGTGACCAGCACCAGGTCGGGCCGGACAAGGGACTTTAAATCCGCTTCGAACCATTCCGGCAAAATCCCGTAGCGGCAGTAGTTTCTCGGGATATCTTCCATTCCGGCGGGCTTTGAAATACGCGTTTTCAGATAAGGTCCCCTGCCGAACCGGGCGGACGGATCGGCAGGGGGCAACCGGGGATGGAACCGGTCAAGACAGTCCACATAAGACACCCTGGCGCCATGATCTCGCAGCATGGCCCCGAGCGTCAAGAGCCCCAGGGGGGTGGCCCAGAAATCATAGGCTGCAAAATCGTGTATCCAGGGATTAACCAGAAGAATGCGGGGAGAGCCGGCTGATGTCAAGGCAGGAAATGCGACCGGTCCGCGAAAATCCTTATCCATCTTCATTGCCGTTCGGGAAATATTCCATGGATGTTTTCTTTAATTCCCTGCGGCTGAAAAGAAGTTTATAGGAAGTGACGGCGGTGGCCAGGGAGATTCTGCGGGCGATTCCCTCGCAGACGGCTTCATCGCGGGCATGAATCATCGTATAGAGATTATACGGCCATTGGCTGCTGGGATTTCGACGGTAACAATGGGAGACTTCCCGAAACGAGGCCATTTTTCGTCCCACTTCTTCCACCCGATCTTCTTCCACCTGCCAGGCGGTCATGGCATTGGCCTCATATCCGGATTTCTGATGACGAAGGGTGGCACCCAACCGACGGATAACGCCCCGGTTGCACAGATCCTGAAGGGATTTCAGAAAATCTGTTTCAGAAATCCCGATGTTTTCGGAAATGGCCTTAAACGGGCGAGCGGTAATGGGAATGTCGTCCTGAATGGCGGTGATGATTTTTTTTTCCAGATCTGTCAGCATGGGGGCGATTTAAGTGATATTTCCGATAGATGTCAAGGATTATTTCTCATATGCCTTGAGAATGCTCGGGAAAAAGTCTCAGGATATCGGCCTCATTGGATCTACAGATGCCTCTTTCGGTAATTAGACCGGTAATGAGCCTTGCCGGCGTTACATCAAATGCGTAATTGGCAGCCGGACTGTTCTCGGGCGGAACCAGAATTCGGGAAAGGGCATTGCCAGCCAATCCCTGAACATACCGGACTTCATCCGGATTTCGAACTTCGATGGGGATGTCCGTCAGCCCATTGGTCAGGCTCCAGTCAAATGTGCTGGACGGCAGCGCCACGTAAAACGGAACGTTGTTGTCCCTTGCCGCCAGTGCTTTAAGATAGGTTCCGATCTTATTGGCGATATCCCCTGTCCGGGTTGCCCGGTCCGAGCCGACAATCACCATATCCACCAGGCCGTGCTGCATGAGGTGACCCCCGGCATTATCCGTAATCACCGTATGGCTGACCCCGCGCTGCCCCAGTTCCCAGGCGGTCAGCCGGGCGCCCTGATTCAGGGGCCGGGTCTCATCCACCCACACATGAATATCCATGCCGGCGTCAAAAGCAGCATATATCGGGGCCGTGGCAGTTCCATGCTCCACGCAGGCCAGCCATCCGGCATTGCAGTGCGTAAGCACTTGAAGGGGTTTTCCCGGCTTTTCGGCCGCGATTGCCTGAAGCAGCGAAAGCCCATGAATACCGATTCGGCGGCAGTTTTCAACCTCGGCCTCCGTGATGCTTTCCGCCTCTTGTCTTGCGGCTTCAATTTTAGCCGAAAGGGTTTTTACGCCGGAAATCCTTTCCAGCATGCGGTCCACAGCCCAAAACAGATTTACCGCAGTCGGACGGCTGGACTTGATGCGGCTGCATTCCTGCTTCAGATAATTATCCGGATCATCCTGCGTTTTTGAATTCACCACGGAAAGATAAACCCCGTAGGCAGCCGTAACGCCAATCAGGGGCGCGCCCCTGACCACCATGTCGCCAATGGCCATGATGACATCATCGGCTGTTTTCAGGTTCAGCACGTTAACGGTATGGGGAAGCAGTCTCTGATCGATGACTTTCAAGGTTTGATGGTCACTGTCCAGCCAGATCGGCCGGGTATAAATCGTATCGGGAATCATGTTTACCTGAAGCTTAAAGTATCTGTTCAGAATCATGGTGAATACCATTGATTCGACCCGGGTTTGATGGTATAGGAAAAACCATTTGGAAGGATCTTATCACAACTGTGTTCAAATTGCCAGACTGGATACCCTCGGACAGGGCAATAACCCGAAAACATAGGAGAGAGCAAATGACGGAAAATATGGTAATTGTACTTTCATGTGGAACCGATAATCCCAACCGGGCAACCCGGGCTTTTTTTCTGGCCGCCACCGCCAAAAAACAGGGGAAAAATACGACCCTTTTTCTTCTGGATGAAGGCGTGTATCTGGCCAAGGAAGGCATGTCCGCGCATTTGCGGGCAGCCACCGGCGATGCCGCGGATGATCATCTGTCCTACCTTCAGGAATATGAAGTGCCGATTCTGGTATGCACCCCCTGTGCGGTATCCCGCAAAATCAGTGCCCAGGATCTGATCAAAGGCGCAAGAATGGCCACCGGCGCCGAACTGATTGAGCTTTCCTGCAATGGATCGGTCATCAGTCTGTAACGGGAACCAGGGGTCAGAGGCCATGAATCGTTTTTTCCGGAGATAAATGAATGAAAAGAAAGATTGGATATCGGCTGCTGGAAGCATTGACGTATGATGAGCTCGCAAAAGTATTCGATGCTGCATTTTCCATCCTCAATCCCGACCATCTGGAAGTGCTGCTGTCCCGCCTGGATGGGGGCACGGCAGATACCGTTGTCCGACTCATTCCCTCGGTCCGCGCCAAATCCAAAAAAATCGTTTCCCCGGATGCAAAAATCATTCAACAATGGCTACGTCTCTGGGACCTCTGGAACAGTATTGTCGCCAAAATCGGTGATGAAGACGGGGAATACGCCTATCGCCAGCATACATGGGAATCACCGATTTTCAACAATACCCAGTTTGCGGATGATCTGGAAGAAGTCTGCCGGTATCTTCTTCCCCTGGTCGAAAGAATAGCCCCCCTCAATGCGGCGGACCCCGACATTTTTATGAATGCCATTGTCGGAATTGAAAAAAACATGAAGGATTATCCGGATTGGATGAACCTTGAAAAAAAAGGATGCGTGCTCGGGACATTTGCCACCCAGTGCATTTTAAAATGGACATGGATGACATCCCCAACCCCGGAACAATTCATCAACCGATTGAACCTTATAGAAAAACTTTTAAAAATCATTCAGTTGAGCAGCCAGGGGGTGATCTATTTCTTTGAATCCCTGCCCGAGGATCATCAGAAACAGGTTTTTGATGATATCAAGCTGCACGAAGAGGATCCGGTGTGGGAAAGCCGGTTAAACCATGTGGACTCGTTCTGGCATCAGATATACCTGAGCCTGTCGCGTCGGTTCGACACGCGGGTTTATCTCGATAACTGTTTAAAACTCATGAATGAAAACTGGCTGTACGGGGTTCCCCCTTTAAAAAACCTTCTCAAAAACAATCAGTGGGAAGCGGCGGAAAAAGTCTGCAATCTTATTGTGACCAGTTACGCTGTTCAGGAAGGAGAAATCGCTTCCTGGGATCCGGAAATCCACCTTCTGGCCGCAGCCGTTAAACGCGGCATTCATCACTATCCGGATGAAGCGATTTCAACGATTCTCCAGGACTGGACCCGTGCCACCGAAAAAATCGGCTGGGTCGAACGCAACCAGGTGGTTCGGTTTCAGCAGATCACCTACCAGAATCCCTTTGACTGGGACAGCGTGGCCGGACTGGTTCACCAAACCGGTTTACCCGCCGTGTCCGGTCTGCTGGAGGCCTGGCAGCAGCACGTCCTTTCCGTTGCCCTGGGTTTTAAACCGGGAAGGGTAAAAAACCTCTCCGACTGCTGGATAAACTGGCTGATTGAAGCCGGGCTGGACGATGCCAAGGGAAAGCCCTGGTTTTCAGCAAAACTGCAGGAATGGCTGATATTCATTCAGTCCAATCTCAAGGCGTTTATGGATCAGAAACAGGCTTTTTTTGTTCTGACCCGGGATATGGCGGAACTGACCGATATCAAAACCCGTTTTCCCCAGGTGGTTCAGACATGTACCGCCAGCATCATCGGCGACAAATCCCACAACAACAGCCGGCGGGAATGGCTCAAGAAAATGATGGGCGAAAACCATCTTCCCATTATTATGGAATGTTGGATCAAATATGCTCCCAAAATGGTTCCAAGCCCCATAGTCGTGATCGGTTCCAATTACAACCTGCATGTCCGCTGGCTGGCTGTCGTCAAAGAGCTTAATCCCGAAGCCTATCAACAAATCATCGATCAATGGCAATTTGAACACAGCCGCAGGCGAAAACTCTGGACTACGATCAAGCGGCAATTGGGAAATTGATTCGGGTCGCGGTGGCAATGACATGGCAACCCCTCTTGTTTCACCGGGCATTGATGATTTCCGGTTCCTGAATATATAGGGTATTCGCGCGGAAATTTTTAACATCATCAGGGCAATTTCTTGTTGATCATCAGCCGGGAACTATTGATCATTCTTCATTCCAATGGATGCAGGATACCGGGCAGGTATCGATAACCTCCTCGGCACACTCTTTTGGTCCTCCTTCAGGCAGTATCGCACTGGTCTTCGAACTTTGCATGCCCGGAACTCCTTTATCGGATTTCTCTTTCCTGTCGCAAAACTGCACTGCCTACAATATGTAGTTTCCCCCTCAAGAACTGGGCAGCTTGTAAAGCCATAAAGTATAACAAAGAGGTTCTGCTTGAAATTAAATCCTTCCTCGTATTTTTTCGATCTCATTCGCTGAATGACAGATACAATAATGTAAATAAAAAAAATTTAAATTACGAAAATGGATATTTTATTTCTTTATTTCTAATATTACAGTTTATTATTGTTTTATATTTCATGTAAATCAAATTAGTTATATAATTATTATCAGTTATATATAGGTTGGCTCAATTATTGCTTTAAGAAAATTCATACGGACACATCGGCTGGATAAAGCCTCTTGCCGGTTTTTTTTATTCACTTCTGAACAATAAGGAGAAACAAAAAAATGCAACGCAGAACAGTACTGAAACTATTCCTCTCATTGGCAGTCGGCACACTGGCCGGGTTGACTGCCCACACGTCTTATGCAGCCGATACCATCAAGGTTGGCATCCTGCATTCTCTTTCCGGCACCATGGCCATCTCGGAAACCGCTTTGAAGGAAACCGCGCTGATGACCATTGCAGATATCAATGCCAAGGGCGGCGTTCTGGGTAAACAGCTTGAACCGGTAGTGGTTGATCCAGCCTCGAACTGGCCGCTTTTTGCCGAAAAAGCCCGCCAGCTTCTGACCCAGGATAAAGTCGCCGTGGTATTCGGTTGCTGGACCTCGGTTTCCCGTAAATCTGTTCTGCCCGTTTTCAAGGAATTGAACGGATTGCTTTTCTACCCGTTACAGTATGAGGGCGAGGAGCTTGAGAAGAATGTGTTCTATACCGGGGCTGCACCGAATCAACAGGCCATTCCCGCAGTTGAGTATCTGATGAGTGAAGACGGCGGCGGTG
Source organism: Deltaproteobacteria bacterium (assembly GCA_016219185.1). Classification (GTDB taxonomy): domain Bacteria; phylum Desulfobacterota; class Desulfobacteria; order Desulfobacterales; family Desulfatirhabdiaceae; genus RAAP-1. The sequence continues at coordinate 29,137 of JACRBZ010000070.1, read as the reverse complement.
CCAAGCGATTTGTTCTTCTGGGCACCGACTATGTATATCCCCGAACGACCAATAAAATTCTCCGCGCCTTCCTGAAATCAAAGGGCGTTTCGGAAACAGACATCATGGAGGATTATACACCGTTCGGTCACAATGACTATCAAACCATTATCGCCAACATTAAAAAGTTCGCCAGCGAAGGGAAGAAAACCTGTGTGATCTCCACCATCAATGGCGACTCGAACGTACCTTTCTATAAAGAGCTGGGCAATGCCGGCCTGAAAGCTACCGACGTTCCGGTTGTGGCGTTTTCCGTTGGAGAGGAAGAGCTGAGGGGTGTCGATACAAAACCGCTGGTTGGCCATCTTGCCGCATGGAATTACTTCATGACGCTGAAAAATGGCGAAAACACCAAATTCATCACGATGTATCAGGAATGGGCAAAAAAGCAGAAATTGCCAAACGCCGAGAAAGTTGTGACCAACGACCCCATGGAGGCAACCTATATCGGCCTGCATATGTGGAAACAGGCGGTTGAAAAGGCCAAGTCAACAGATGTCGATAAAGTAATCGCCGCGATGAGTGGTCAGAGCTTCCAGGCGCCATCGGGATTTTCGATCAAGATGGACGAAAAAAATCACCATCTGCATAAGCCTGTTTTCATCGGCGAAATACGGGCTGACGGTCAGTTCAATGTTGTCTGGAAGACCAAGGGACCTGTCAAGGCCGAACCATGGAGTCCTTATATTCCCGGAAACGATCAGAAAAAAGATGAGCCGGACGGTATCTGATTTCTGTCCATATCATTTCAATCGTACGCATGACATTCGCGGCAAGGGCATTAGCTGCCCTTGCCGATTGGAGTAACCGTATGCGCGTTGTAACGCTATTTCTCACCCTGATCTGTTTATGCCTTGCTGCCCGGCCGGCTATCGCGCTGGACAGCGACCTGAGCGCCCGTCTTGCCGGCGGCGATTCGGATGAAAAGATCAGCGCCATCAGCCAACTCGTCGAGGAGGCTCCGGCCGAGGCCCTGACGATCCTGCAAGCGCTTTCAGAAGGCCGGCTTGCATCGGCGGGCAGCCGCCTGGTCATCATTGATGGCGATACGGCACGTGATGCCGTGAGTGGTGAAAAAATTGAAGCTGCTCCCGAAACCCCGGAGAAGATTACCATCAACAACCGCATACGGCGAATCATTTCTGCGACCCTGTCTTCCTTGAATCTTTTTGCCGCCGATAAGAAAACGCGTCTGAATTCCGCCGGGTATCTGGCGAAAAACGCGACCCTCGACAGCCTTTTCCTGATCGAAAAGGCATTGCAAAAAGAAACGGATCCGGAAATCAAAACCCGCCTCATGATTGCCCGCAGCATAGCATCTCTGGGTGCTTCCGATGCGAAGGTTCGTCTGCGGGCCGTGGAGGATCTCAAAAATGAGGCGACTCCCGCTACCCGTCAGTTGCTGTCCGCACTGCTGGTCAAAAACGGCGGCGTCTGGCAGGAGCCGGATGCTGCGGTGCGGTCTGCTGCCACGGTTTCCCTGAAGGAAATTGAACGCAAACTGGCTTTCGGCGAAAATCTCGACCGGATCTTCACCGGGCTTTCACTCGGCTCTTTATTGCTCCTTGCGGCCATGGGTCTTGCAATCACTTATGGCGTCATGGGCATCATCAACATGGCCCACGGCGAATTGCTGATGATCGGCGCCTACGCCACCTATGTTGTTCAGTCTTTTTTCCGCCTCCATTTTCCCGAATGGATCGACTGGTATCTGCCGGCCGCGCTTCCCTGTGGCTTTCTTGCCGCGGCCCTTATCGGCATGATCCTTGAGCGTCTGGTCATCCGACATCTCTACGGCAGACCGCTGGAAACCCTGCTTGCCACCTGGGGCCTGTCGCTCTTTCTCATTCAAACGGTTCGCACATTCTTTGGCGCTCAGAACGTGGAAGTCGCCAACCCGACATGGATGTCCGGAGGTATCGCCCTTCTGCCCAATCTGGTTCTGCCCTGGAACCGGATTGTCATCATCGGTTTTGCCGTTGCCGTACTTGCCGGCATGTGGGCGATTCTCAACCTGACCCGTCTGGGTCTCTTTATTCGTGCCGTTACCCAGAATCGCTCCATGTCCGGTTGCGTCGGTGTGCCGACCGGCAGAATCGACACCCTTGCCTTTGGGCTCGGCGCCGGTATCGCAGGTCTTGGCGGCGTGGCGCTCACCCAGGTATCCAATGTCGGGCCGGATATGGGCCAGAATTACATTGTCGACTCCTTTATGGTCGTGGTGCTTGGCGGGGTCGGACAACTGGCCGGAGCCGTATGGGCCGCGCTGGGTCTTGGCGTGTTCAGCAAATTTCTGGAAGGCTGGTCCGGCGCGGTGATTGCCAAGATCGCCATTCTGGTCTTTATTATCGTATTCATTCAAAAACGACCCCAGGGTATTTTTGCCCTCAAGGGGCGAACCGTGGAGTCCTGATCATGTCTGCACAGAATACGGCCCATTCACTTGCCGCCACTTTCGATTCGCCTGAGGCGACCATGCCTTCACTGATAACGCGGCTTACAAGCGGACTCGGCCCCAGGACCATTGCCATGGGTGCGGCGGCCGCCTTCTTTGCCTGCGTTCTGGTGCCGATCCTCCACCTGGCCCTGCCGGCCGGGCATCCCCTGCATCTCTCGGATTATTTTGTAACTTTGATCGGCAAGATCCTCTGTTACGTGATCGTGGCCGTGGCCTTTGATCTGATTTGGGGCTATACCGGTATTCTCTCGCTCGGGCACGGGATATTTTTCGCTCTGGGCGGCTATGCCTTTGGCATGTACCTGATGCGCAGCATCGGCCGGGACGGCAGCTACCATAGCAATCTGCCCGATTTCATGGTATTTCTCAACTGGAAGGAGCTGCCCTGGTACTGGACCGGAAGCGATCATATCCTCTGGGCCGTTTTTCTGGTGCTGGCAGTACCCGCTCTCCTGGCTCTGGTTTTCGGTTTTTTCGCCTTTCGTTCACGAATCCGCGGCGTGTATTTTTCAATCATCACCCAGGCCCTGACTTATGCCTGCATGCTCCTCTTTTTCCGTAACGAGACGGGTTTTGGCGGCAATAACGGCTTTACCGATTTTAAGCGGATTCTCGGCTACTCGATCACCGCGCCGGAAATGCGGGTAACGCTGTTCGCCCTGTCGGCCCTGATGCTGCTCTTTACCCTTTTCATCGCGCGTTTTCTCGTGACCTCAAAATTCGGCAGGGTCCTGACCGCCATCCGTGATGCGGAATCGCGGGTGATGTTCATCGGCTACAACCCCATCGGCTTCAAGCTTTTCATCTGGACCCTGAGCGCCGTGCTCTGCGCCATTGCCGGAGCACTGTATGTGCCGCAGGTCGGTATTATCAATCCTTGCGAGATGAGTCCGGCAAACTCCATCGAGATCGCCATATGGGTGGCGGTGGGTGGCCGCGGCAAACTGATCGGAGCGGTACTTGGCGCCTTTATCGTGAATCTGGCCAAAAGCTGGTTCACCGTGAGCTTTCCCGAATACTGGCTGTTCTTCCTCGGAGCGGTATTTGTGCTGGTGACCCTCTATCTGCCAAACGGCGTGGTCGGACTCTGGGAAAATATTCTTCGCAGGCTGCAACCCAAAGGAGAGAGATGATGAGTGCCGCTTTGTTCATTTCCGGCAACAGTCTTTCTTTACCGGCCGGGCCCGCGGACGTCGGTCACAACACAGGTCCCCTGCTTGAGGCTGAATATGTGTGGATACCACCGGTAGCTGAAGGTATCGACATCTCCCATAAGGTCATCCTCTATCTTGAAAACATCACCGTCAGTTTTGATGGATTCAAGGCCCTGGACGCCCTTACCCTGCATATCGATGCCGGTGAGCTTCGTTGTATCATCGGTCCGAACGGGGCAGGCAAAACAACGATGATGGATGTCATCACCGGCAAGACCCGGCCGGACACCGGAACCGCCTTTCTTGGCCAGAGCATCGATCTTCTCCATTTGAGCGAGCCGGAAATTGCGCACGCTGGAATCGGCCGTAAATTCCAGAAACCGACGATTTTTGATCAGCACACGGTTTTCGAGAATCTGGAGCTGGCCATGAAGACCAACAAGGGCGCGTGGAAGACGCTATTTGCCCATCTTGACAGCGAGGCCAGGGACCGCATCGCCGCAACGCTCGATCTGATCCGCTTAAGCAGCGCGGTGTACCGGCCGGCCGGCCGGCTTTCCCATGGGCAGAAACAATGGCTGGAGATTGGCATGCTCCTGATGCAGGAGCCGAAACTGCTTCTGCTGGATGAACCTGTCGCCGGCATGACCGATGAGGAGACCGAGCGCACCGCGGAGCTTTTCCTCTCTCTTGCGGGCAAGCATTCCCTTGTGGTAGTAGAACATGATATGGCCTTCATCAAGCTGCTGGACAGCAAGGTGACGGTGCTGCACGAGGGCAGGGTTCTGGCCGAAGGCGATTTGGCCACTGTTCAGAACGATCAACGGGTTATTGAAGTGTATCTGGGGCGCTGACAGCCATGCTATCCGTGAAAAAACTCAATCAATTCTACGGCGGCAGCCATATTCTCCGGGATATCGATTTGGATGTGCACCCTGGTAAGGTAACCGCCATTCTCGGCCGAAACGGCGTCGGCAAGACCACCCTGCTGAAATGCCTGATGGGCCTTCTGCCGATCGCTTCCGGCAGCATCACCTTCGATGAGCGGGATATCACCAACGCGCCCTCGCATAAACGCGCACGGGCGGGCATCGGTTTTGTTCCCCAGGGCCGTGAAATCTTTCCACGCCTGACCGTGAATGAAAATCTGCTCATCGGCATGGCCGGCTGTTCCACCGGCAAAACGGTTCCGAAGCGTATTTTCGACATGTTCCCGGTGCTCGGCCAGATGCTGTCCCGCCGGGGCGGTGACCTCTCGGGCGGCCAGCAGCAGCAGCTCGCCATTGGCAGGGCACTGGCCGCAAAGCCCAAACTGCTGATCCTCGACGAACCGACCGAGGGCATTCAGCCATCCATTATAAAAGATATCGAGGGCGTCATCCGGAATCTGGCCGCAGGCGGTGAAATGGCCATTTTACTGGTCGAGCAGTATTACGACTTTGCCAGATCCCTGGCTGACTCCTACCTGATTGTGGAACGGGGCGAAATCATCATGCGAGGCGAAGGTGCGAATATGGAAAAAGATGGCGTGCAGAAAGTGCTGTCCGTGTGATGACCTCAGATAAGTCTCATGAACAAGGAAATGGCACCGAGTGGCGGGCCCTGCTTGATCTGCGCTTTGCACGGCGCGACAACGAGACGATACTGGCCGGGCGCTCGCACCGCGGCCCGCTACGGGTACAGAAGGCCTTGTATCCGGAAGGGTCGGATCTCTGCCATGCCGTCATCCTTCATCCACCGGGCGGCATTGCCGGCGGCGACCGGCTGGAAATAAGGCTTGCGGCTGAAGCCGGCGCAAAAGCACTTATCACGACACCGGGCGCCGGAAAATGGTATCGCAGCGGCGGCAGGCAAGCCAGCCAGCGTGTGTCCGCGCGGGTGGCATCCGGAGGAGCGCTTGAGTGGCTGCCGCAGGAAACCATTTTCTTTGATGGGGTTGATGCCGGGCTGTCCATGGAAGTAAAGCTTTCAGATGATGCCGTGTTTCTGGGGATTGAGACCCTCTGTCTGGGCCGAGTTGCAGCCGGTGAATCCTTTGATCACGGGCAGATCAGACTCAGAACCACGATAGAGCGCGACGGCAGGCTGCTCTGGTCGGAGCGCGGCCTTCTTGAAGGCGGATCCCCCTGGCTTCATGCCCCTGCGGGTCTTGCCGGCTATCCGTACTGTGCGACCCTGCTGGCTGTTTCACCCGCAATTGACAATTCGCTCCTTACGAGCTGCCGCGGACAAGCCGTGCAAGAAAAAACGCTTAACGGAATGACGCTGCTCCCGGGAGGGTTTCTTGTGGCGCGCTGTCTTGGCCACGGCGTGGAACCCTTGCGGGAATGGTTTATGAAACTATGGACCGTGCTTCGGCCGGCCCTTCTTGGCAGGCAAGCCCGGGTGCCTCGCCTGTGGTATACTTAAAATGAGACGATTCAAGGAGGTAGATGCATGAAACTAACGCCACGCGAAAAGGACAAACTACTTATCTTTACCGCGGCACTTCTGGCTGAGCGCCGGAAAAACCGGGGTCTGAAACTCAATTATCCTGAGGCGATCGCCTATATCACCGCCGCTATCATGGAAGGGGTGAGGGACGGCAGGTCGGTTGCCGAATTGATGGAATTCGGCACCACGCTTCTTGGCCGGGATGACGTGATGGAGGGGGTGCCAGAAATGATTCCCGAAATTCAGGTAGAAGCCACCTTTGCCGACGGCACCAAGCTCATTACCGTGCACCAACCGATTGCCTGATTGATTACCGGATCGATTGTTTAAAAGGAGGAGTCCATGATTCCAGGAGAAATGCAGATTGAGTCCGGCCAGATCGAGCTGAACAGCGGCCGGCCAAACCTGACCATCGAAGTTGCCAATAGTGGAGACCGGCCGGTTCAGGTCGGTTCCCATTACCATTTTTACGAAACCAACGCCGCCCTGGTCTTTGACCGTGAGGCGACCAAAGGCTTTCGTCTGGACATCGCAGCCGGCACGGCCGTGCGGTTTGAGCCGGGCCAGAAGCGCACCGTGCATCTGGTGGCCTATGATGGTCATCGCGCGGTTTACGGTTTTCAGGCTAGAATTCAAGGAGGATTGGTATGAGCACACAAATTTCCCGCCAGGCCTATGCAGAGATGTTCGGCCCTACCCAGGGCGACCGGATGCGGCTTGCCGATACGGATCTCTTTATAGAAATTGAAAAAGATTTCACCATTTACGGTGAAGAGGTGAAATTCGGCGGCGGCAAGGTCATTCGCGACGGTATGGGCCAGGGTCAGCTTTGTGCCGCCGAAGTTGCCGATACGGTCATTACCAATGCGGTCATTATCGACCATTGGGGCATTGTCAAGGCCGATATCGGGATCAAGGACGGCCTCATCCTTGCCATCGGCAAGGCGGGCAATCCCGACATCCAGCCGGGTGTGACCATCCCGATCGGTGCCGCCACCGAGATTATCGCAGGGGAAGGAAAGATCGTCACCGCAGGCGGCATTGATTCCCATATTCACTTTATTTGCCCGCAGCAGATCGACGAGGCCCTGGCCGCCGGCATCACCACCATGCTCGGCGGCGGCACGGGCCCTGCCACCGGAACCTTTGCCACAACCTGCACCCCGGGCCCCTGGCATCTTGCCCGGATGCTGGAAGCGGCGGACGCCTTCCCGATGAATCTGGGCTTTATGGGCAAGGGTAATGTCAGCAGGCCCGAGCCGCTGCGTGAACAGGTCCGGGCCGGGGCCATGGGCCTGAAGCTTCATGAGGACTGGGGCACCACTCCGGCCGCAATCGACAATTGCCTTGCCGTGGCCGATGAGATGGACGTGCAGGTGGCGATCCATACCGACACCTTAAATGAATCCGGCTTTGTTGAAACCACGATCGCCGCCTTCAAGGGCCGCACCATTCACACCTTCCACACCGAAGGGGCGGGCGGCGGCCATTCCCCGGACATTATCAGGGCGGTGGAGCAACCAAACGTCCTGCCGTCCTCCACCAATCCCACCATGCCCTACACGGTGAACACCATCGACGAGCATCTCGACATGCTGATGGTCTGCCATCACCTTGATCCGGCAATTGCCGAGGATATCGCTTTTGCCGAATCACGCATCCGGCGGGAGACCATCGCAGCCGAGGATATCCTTCACGACCTTGGCGCCTTTTCGATGATGTCCTCAGACTCCCAGGCCATGGGCCGTGTGGGAGAGGTGATTATCCGCACCTGGCAGACGGCCCACAAAATGAAACTGCAACGCGGCAGCCTGCCGCAGGACTCGGGCCGAAACGATAATTTCCGGATAAAGCGCTATATTGCCAAATACACCATCAACCCGGCCATCACCCATGGCATCGCCCGGATCGTGGGCTCGGTGGAAAAGGGAAAACTTGCCGATTTAATTCTCTGGAATCCGGCTTTTTTCGGCGTAAAACCCGCGCTTATCATCAAAGGTGGCGTTATCGCCGCCGCGGCCATGGGTGATCCGAACGCCTCCATCCCCACGCCGCAGCCGGTCCATTACCGGCCGATGTTCGGCGCTTTCGGCCGGGCGCTTAAATCCTCGGTCACCTTTGTCTCGTCGGCAGCGCTCGATAATCCGGCCGTCACGGGTCTTGGGCTCGTCAAACCGCTGATCGCGGTATCCGGTACCAGAGCAATCGGCAAAACCGATATGATCCACAATGACGCCATGCCGAGGATCGAGGTGGATCCCGAGACCTATCAGGTACGGGCCGACGGAGTGCTGCTGGTCTGTGAGCCGGCCATCTCCCTGCCCATGACCCAGCGTTATTTTCTCTTTTAGCCATGCTGATCGCCAGAAATTTTGCAGCGCCGGACAGTCCCGCCACCGACATCCTTGCGCTTGACTATGAGGCGCGGCTGAAGAGCCGCCAGCATCTGCTTCTTCAAAGCAATGAGGAATTCGGGTACAACCTGCCGCCGGGAACCTGCCTGCAGGATGGAGATAAGCTTCTGGCGGAAGAAGGCGGTATCCGGCGGGTGGTGGCAATTGTGGCTAAGGCTGAGGATTTGGTACAGGTGAGGGTGGGAGATGCCCTGCATTTTGCACGTGCTGCCTATCATCTGGGCAACCGCCATGTGAAGGTTGAAATCGGCAGAGACGGACAGGGACTATTTCTCTGCCTGCAGCCGGATCATGTTCTTGAGGAGATGCTTCAGCGGCTGGGTTGCAGACTCACCCGGGTAAAGGCTCCCTTCCAGCCCGAAAGCGGGGCCTACAGCGGACATGGCCACAACCATGGACATGCGCATGGAGCGGACACCCATGCGCATGAAACGTCCGAACAGAGAATTCACACATTCCGATGACCGACACCCTGACGCTTATCCGCTTGCTCCAGTTGGCCAGCCCGGCATTGCCGGTCGGCGCCTACACTTACTCCCAGGGCCTTGAATGGGCGGTTGAGTCGGGTGTGGTCTGCAACGAGCAGTCCGCGCATGACTGGTTGTTCGGACTGCTTCAGCATGCTGTCGGCCTGCTCGAAGCGCCGCTGTTTGCCTGCCTGTACCGGGCCTGGATGGATGGAAACGATGATGGGGTATGGCAACTGAACGCTGAATTTTTGGCTTCCCGCGAAACATCCGAACTCAGGGCCGAAACCGTGCAAATGGGCTACTCGCTACGTCGCCTGGCGGGGGAGTTGGCGGATTGCGATCTGGAACCTTTTTTTTCAAGGATGGAGGAAACGGCCTTTCCCACGGTCTGGACAGCAATGGCCGCGGTCTGGAAGATACCGATTACCGAAGCCCTTTGCGCCTATCTTTTCAACTGGTGCGAAAATCAAATCATGGCGGCGGTAAAACTGGTGCCGCTTGGCCAATCCGCCGGACAGCGTCTGCTGCAAAGCCTGGGAGAACGGATTCCGGAGGTTGCAGACAGGGCGCTGAAATTGCCGGAAGAGAGCTGGAGCAATTTCGCACCAGGGCTTGCCATAGCCGGCAGTCGCCATGAAAGCCAGTATTCACGGCTGTTTCGCTCATAGTGACAGGAGTTAAGGAAAAATCATGCATGACCCTCATCAACCCGTTCAAGGCACTTCCCTTTCAGGCCCTTTGCGCATCGGCATCGGAGGTCCGGTCGGCTCCGGTAAAACCGCGCTGACGCTCCTGCTTTGCAAAAAGCTTCGCGACCGGTACAGCATTGCCGCTGTGACGAACGACATCTATACCGCGGAAGACGCGCAGTTCCTGGTGCGTCATTCGGCCCTGCCGCCGGAACGGATTCTCGGCGTGGAAACAGGCGGCTGTCCGCACACGGCCATCCGTGAAGATGCTTCGATCAACCTTGAGGCGGTGGCCCGGCTCAACCGGGAATTTCCGGATCTGGATATCATATTTATTGAAAGCGGCGGCGACAACCTTGCCGCAACATTCAGCCCTGAGCTTTCCGATCTGACCATCTTTGTCATTGATGTGGCGGCAGGCGATAAGATCCCGCGAAAAGGCGGCCCTGGCATTACCCGCTCCGATCTGCTCGTTATCAACAAGATCGACCTTGCCCCCATGGTAGGCGCTTCACTGGAGATTATGGAACAGGACGCCGGGAAAATGCGCGGCAACCGCCCCTTTGTTTTCACGAATCTGAAAACCGGCCAGGGTCTGGATGAGATCATCCGCTTTATCGAAAAGCAGGGCTTGCTTCGATGACGTGGGTCAGGGATGATACGGAATCGGGGTAAGCCGCGGAAAGGCGGGATTCAGCAGACCCGGAGTAATTCCGGGTAAGGTTCATCATTTTAAAAAGTTTTCCGATGTACAGAGCTGCATTCCCAGGGCCTTCATATCGGCAAGAAAATCATCCGCAATATGTTTGAAACCGGGGACACTTGAAGAGCAGTCCGTTATGAGATGAATCTTTCGAATGTATTGGGCCGCAAAATTGGCCACAATATCGCGGCCCGTATTCGCGACACAATGACTGAGCGCCTCGCCGGTAAACCCGATGACATCATAAGACTGAAGATCATTTAAAAGGACGGTGTTCAAATGCGTCAGTGGATCTGCCGGGTCCGGCACATCCGCCTGAACCACCGAGTAATGTTCGGTGTACAGGTTACTGCCCTTGGTTACCCAGTTGACAGCCGCCGGCCTTTCCTCCCATCTGAGAAGCGCCTGACTCACCGGGTCCGCCACGGTATGTCCCCATGTACCGATCAGACAATGTTCCGGCCAGATGCATAACTGATACCGGCCATTGCGGTCGAGTTGCTCCGTATAATCCAGTACGCGCGCATTCAACGAGGGGTCAAACGGCATCCAAACGCCGTTTCGTACATCTTCATTCGTGATGATGGTAAAAGGTGCGGGTTTGCCGCCTGACGCATTCCGCCAAAAAATGGGATTGGCGATATGCAGGCGGTGATGACTGTCAAGCGTGACCTTGATGCTGTCCAGTTTTGATCCGACCCGGTCGATCATGGCACCCAGACGAATGACATCCTCATCGGCACCCGGCACAAAAAGAGAACCGTTGGCGTCACAAAAATCCTTCTGCGGATCAACAATCAGCAAGCATGCTTTCATAATTCCACCTTATTTATTTGAATAAATCGGCTTTCAAATTTTCCTTATTGAAAATAAATATATTTATAAATAGTGCAACACAATTTATTCATTTTTCCCGCAAACAAATCATGACGATTTACAATGCCGTCCATTATTGTTATATGTCGATAAAAGGAGGACGCCATTTTGCAGCCCAATACACATAACAGCAATATCATGAAGCATTATTCCAGACAGGATTTGGGGGATGTGATTCTCGCAGCTCTTGAAAAAGCGGGAAAGGATGTCAACAACCTCAAGCCCGAGGACCTGGCCCCGGTGGACGAGTTTCATGTCCGGGGACGAAAGGCAACCGTCGAGCTTGCACGCGATGCCGGCCTGGGACCGGACATGCATGTTCTCGACGTCGGCAGTGGGATCGGGGGACCCTCGCGTTACATTGCCCGGGAATTCGGATGCCGGGTGACGGGCATCGACCTGACCGAGGAATATTGCCGGGTCGCGCAAATGCTCGCGCTGCGCATCGGCCTTTCCGATCTCGTCACGTATCGGCAAGGGGATGCATGCGCCCTCCCCTTCCCGGATGCAACATTCGATGTGGTCTGGACCCAGCACACCGCAATTAACATTAGCGATAAGATAACGCTTTATCGGGAGATGTTCCGGGTGCTGAAAGACGGAGGGACCCTGGCCATCTACGATATTCTCGCAGGTCCCGTGAGCCCCATTCATTTTCCGGTGCCATGGGCGTGCCGGCAGGAAGACAGCCACCTGGTCACGACCGAAGAGCTGCGTCCGCTCCTTGAAAAAAGCGGCTTCACCATTGAAAGCTGGAAAGACACCACCGATATGGCCCTGGCATGGTTCACGAACGTTTCAAAAAACATTCAGCAAAACGGTCTGACGCCGCTCGGCATCCATGTTCTGCTCGGAGCCGACTTCAAGGCCATGGCCCGGAATCAAAGAAAGAACCTTGAAGAAGGCCGCATTGCTATGGCCCAGATCGTGGCCAGAAAATAAAGGGGAGCTATGCGCGTTCGTCCAAAACCCTCCGGATGGTTTCAGCCATGCCCTGCCTGAGAACCGGTTTATAAACAAAGGCCGCAATTCCCGACTGACGGGCTTTTTCTTCCGTGACGCGCGTGCTGAAGCCGGTGCAAAGGATGAACGGCATGCGCGGATTGATGGCCCGAATGTTCATAGCCAGCTCTTGTCCGGTCATGTTGGGCATCATTTGATCGGAGATGATCAGGTCGAACCGATCCGGATTGGCGCGGAAGGCTTTTAAGGCTTCCAGGCTGCTGGTTCTGGCAATGACGGTATACCCGAGGCTTTCGATCATCTCCCGGGTCATATCCAGAACAAAATCCTCATCATCCACCAGAAGAATGGTTTCCATGCCGACGGGAAGAGCCGTCTCCACCGCGATTACTTCTTCCTGGTCGTTTTCCAGGCGCGGGATAAAAACCTCGAAAGTGCTGCCTTCATCGGGCGTGCTGGATACCCGGATGACTCCGTCCATGCTTTTGACGATACCGTGCACGAGGGAAAGTCCCAGGCCGGTGCCTTCCCCGCGTCTGTTCATGGTGAAATAGGGTTCGAAAATTTTTTCCAGGATGTGCGGTGTCATGCCATGTCCGGTATCGGCAACGGTCAGTCTGACATATTCGCCTTCCATCAGATCGGAATGCGCCGAAAGGTCTTTCTTGCCGATTTGAACGTTGGCGATGGTGATGGTGAGCATGCCGCCTTTCTCCTGCATGGCATGGGCCGCATTGGTGCACAGGTTCATGAGCACCTGGTGGATCTGGGTGGGATCGGCCAGGATCGCGCCGGTATCTTCCGCGATATCGATCTGAAAATGGATGATGGAGGGGATGGAAGCCCGAAGGAGTTTCAAGGCTTCCTTGACGATCGGCCGGATCTGGAGCGGTTTTTTGGCCTGTTCCTTTTGTCGGCTGAAGGTCAGGATCTGATTGACCAGGTCCTTGGCCCGCTCGCTGGCCTGCATGACGCGGGTGAGGCGTCTTTCAACCATGCCGCTTTTGGGGGTTTCAGCCAGACACAGTTCCGTGTATCCCATGATGGCGGACAGAAGGTTATTGAAATCGTGGGCGATACCGCCCGCCAGGGTGCCGATGGACTCCATTTTCTGGGCCTGCCTGAAATGGGCTTCCAGGCGTTTTCTTTCCGTAATGTCCCGCAGAACCACCAGGGTTCCGTAAGGCTTGCCTTCATGGTCGTCAAAACGGGAAGCGCTGATGCTGACATCCAGAATGCGTCCGTCCCGGGTCAGTCGCCGGGTTTCGAATCCGTGAATGGGTCTGTTTTTCCGGACAACTTCATCGATGAGGAAACGCGTTGCTTCGGTTTCAGACTCCGGTATGAAGGGAATTTTTTGGCCTTCCAATTCCGTCAGGGGCCAACCGAAGAGTTGCGTAAATACCGGACTGATGTATCTTACGTTGCCCGTCAGATCATACAGCACGATAGCGTCCGCGGAAGAATGGATCAGGGAGCGATAGACTTCTTCCGCCTTCCTGGATTCCTCATAGAGCTTTTTGAATTGTTTTTCGCTTTGTTTGAGGGCCGCCTCGGCTTCTTTCCTTTCCGTAATGTTGCGGACGATACACAGGCATTGATCCTCTATAAGCGGCAGGATCCGCGATTCGTAATAATGCCGTTTGTCGTTCAGGGTGAGGGCGTATTCCAGACTGAACATGGTGCGTTCCTGCTGCACCCGTCGGATGGCCTGCTCGAATTTTTCACCAATGTCTTTTTCCGGAACGTTCTGAATCCGTTTGCCCACCAGTTGATGGGCTGGAAGGAAAAGATTGGCGGCGCTGCCTTCCTTGCAGTCGAGGATTTTTCCTTCCCGATCGATCCACAGAAACAGGTCGGGAAAGGCTTTGATGACCGCCCGCATTTCGGAATTGGAATGAAGCAGTTCCTGGGAACTCAGTTCAAGGGATCGCTCCAGCATGGAGCGATCATCATCATATTCCCGGTAGGCATCGTTGACCGCTTCGATAAATGGTTTCCATTCTTTGGGAAGCGTGGCCGCTTCTCCGAAATAGCGCTTGATCTGTCTGGACAGTAGATTATGAATGTCTTTCATGCGGATGTTTCCGATAAGGTGGTGATGGTCATGGTCTGGTTGTGGAGTTCGCATGCGGCGCCCGGTGTGAATGGCGATATTTCGCCGTAAGAATAGAATCCCGTCAACACCGTCCCGGATCCCACGATATCCCGCACAGCCTCCACTTCCTCCTCGATGCGCTGTTTCAGTACCATCTTGCGCCCGACGCAACTGATCAGGAGCGCCAGCTCGGGACCGGCCGTCAAGAGACTCCGGCAGCTCGTCCTGGCGGCACCGGCGGCGCCTTCGATCAGGCGGTTGAAATTGGCTTTCATCAAGCGGGCATAAGCGCCTTCCGGCATGTCGCCGGCAAAGGTCATGCTCCGGGTGGCTTCATCCACGGACAGGATCGTTCGCACCAGACCGGGCTCGCCTTCTTTTGCGCGAATGCTCAAGGGAAAAAGCAGCCCGGTGGCCGGAAGCCCGCCGGCATGCTCGCCCAGATATTTTTTATAAAGCTCCAAGGCGGATTTGCCGTCCAGTTCGAACAAAACGTTACCCCTGGACTTTGTAATCATCCGTTCCGGACCAAAAGAATCCCAGCCTCCCAGGGAGCCGTAACCGATTTTGAGCCGGTCGCCGTAAAAACCGATCAAGGCAATGGTACCGCTGGCGGCAGGACCGCCCATGATCACAAACGTTTCCTTGAAGCGATCGCCATCCGCAGACAAACCGCCCGTCACCGCCACATCCGGGGGCAGGTGCCGGGTGATTCCCTTGACCAGATCACTGCCATTAACGCTGAGTCCATCGGAAAGCACGAATACGTGACGCAATCCGTCCGTTTGAAGCGAGCGTGCCAGTTGCTCGCCGGCGGAAAAGCTGTCGCCCGGGGTTTTCACGACTGTCCTGGCACCTTTCAAGCGACTGTGTTCAAAGTGAATGGCCGTGGTCACCAGCGATTCATCCGACACCCGGGTGGAACAAATTTCACCGGCCGTGGAGCATCCAAACAAGAGTGCCTCGGGATAGGCATGCTGAATCTCTTGAAAAAGGGCTTGTTTCTTCAACGTGTTGACGCTGCCGAAGATCAGCACGAGATGGACCGGAATCCCGGCAGTGGCCGAAGATTCCGTTTTCCAGCCGCCTTCTTCCGTCCACTTTTTTTGTTCAATCCGCACGCGGTTATTCCTTGTTTGTCGAGTGAATTTGCCGGTATACCCCTATCCTTCACTGATCTCCGCCGATCAGGTTTCCCAGACTCCCCAGAACAGAGCCTTCTTCCCGGCTGCCACCGCGCTGGGGGGCGGCACGCAACATTCTTCCGGCAAGCCGGGAAAACGGCAAGGACTGGAGCCAGATTTTTCCCGGCCCCTGAAGCACGGCAAAAAAGAACCCCTCGCCACCAAAAAGCGCTGTCTTGATGTTTCCGGTCTGCTGGATATCAAACTGCACACTGGGTTCAAAAGCCACGATGCATCCGGTATCCACATGAAGGATTTCCCCCGCGGAAAGCCGGCGCTCCATGACCGTGCCGCCCGCGTGAATAAAAACCATGCCGTTTCCCTCCAGTTTTTGCATGATGAAGCCTTCGCCGCCAAAAAGACCAGTCAGGATTTTGCGCTGAAAATATATGCTGATGCCAACCCCTTTGGCAGCGCATAAATAGCTGTCCTTCTGGCAGATCAGACATCCCCCGACATCCGTAAGCTTTATCGGAAGGATGTTTCCGGGATATGGGGCACCAAATGCCACATGGGCTTTTCCGGTTCCGGTATGGGTAAAAACTGTCATAAACAGCGTCTCGCCCGTCAGAAGACGTTTTCCGGCGCCCATGAGTTTATCCATGAAGGTTCCGCTCATGCTGGAGGCGGAACCGTCACCGAAAATGGTTTCCATCTGAACCGTACTGTCCTTATACATCATGGCCCCGGCTTCGGACACGGCGCTTTCTCCCGGATCCAGCTCGATTTCAACAAACTGCATTTCCGAACCCAAAATCTTATAATCGATTTCATCAGCCCGGTTTCCGGCAGCAAAAGGCGGCGGACTCACCGCTGACACAGCCGAAATCTGAAGCTCCGGAACCTGCAACATCGGCATCCACGAAGCAAACCCTTCCCGCCAGGCATAGCCTCTTGAATTCATTTTTACTTGCTGAACCGCCTGTTCGGTTTCCATCGGCCCCATCTGATTGCCATCATAACTGAGATACCACAGGGACATTAAAACCTCCTTCTATCTCTTCGTAATCATTTAATTATTGTGTATATTACAGGGTTGCCATTCAAAATTGGATTCCGTCAGAAGCAAACGGATGCCGAGAAAGAGCAGAATTCCCCCCGTGAACCACCGCTGCACGCCCCAGAAGGCGCGCTGGCGGACAAGCCACTGACGCGCCGAACCGGCGATGACTGCGATTCCGCTCAACCAGATCAGGCACATTCCCATGTCGATGAGCCCATAAACGATGACCTGACTTGAGACGGCGCTACGCGTCGGATCCACGAACTGCGGCATGAAGGCCAGAAAGAAGAGCGCGACCTTGGGATTCAGGACATTCGTAAGAAAGCCTTGCGTAAACAGGCGCTGATAGGCTGCCGCCGTGAGCAGCGGCACTGCATGAACAGTTGTCCGGGTGATCAGGGTACGGATGCCCAGGTAAATCAAATAGCAGGCGCCGGCGTATTTGACGAGCGTAAAGGCCAGGGACGAGGTCATCAAAATGGCGGATAAGCCGATACCCGCTGCCGAAATATGGACCAGAAAGCCGCAACAAATGCCGATGGCAGAGATGACGCCCGCGCGCCTCCCCTGTCCGAGACTACGGGCCAGGACATATAACGTATCGGGACCGGGGGTCATGACCAGGATGATACACGTCACGAGAAAAAGATGGAAACTGGCGGGATTAAACATGATGGATTCCTTGGGTGTTTTAGCGGCGTATTTTCTCGTACAGGGTTTCAGGAGCTGCGTCAACACCATTCGCCAGGAAACCAGGTTGAATCGCGCGAATATATCCGCCGGGCGTAACCCCCGTGACTCGCTTGAAAGAACGGGTAAAGTGACTTTGGTCAGCAAAACCCGTATCCAGAGCAACACCGGCTATGCCATGCCCTTCCAAAAGAAGCGCCCTGGCCTTTTTAATTCTGAACTGGACGAGATAATCATGCGGCGAAACTCCGGTGTTTTCAATAAACAGGCGTTGAAAGTAAAATGGACTCAGGCAGGCCTCTCTTGATAACTGTTTTAGTGACAGATCCCGCGCATAATTCATCCTCATGAATTCGCAGGCCCTTTTAATGGCAGCATCCTGTGAACCCATCCGGAACGGGGCCGGCGCCCCATTCCCGTGGCGCAGAATAAGGGTGGATAGAAACGAAAGCAGCAGGGATTCTGTCTCCAATACCGAGCTTTTCATTTCAACAAGCGAAAAGAAACGGCGAATTTCCGAAGATAGCTCTAAATCGTGCAGGAGGACGTCTTTAAAATACGGTGAAGCGCAGGCTTTCTCGGATATTTGCGAAGCAATGGCCTTCATGTTTTCCGCTTCAACGCAAACCGTGACGTAGCTGTGATCTCCGCACAGGGATTTGCACGCGTGGGACTCCCCGGGATTAATCACGAACAGACCCTCTTCGGGAATTTCTGTCGATGTTCCGCCACGGTTAATGACCCGAACTCCTTTTTGTACAATACCAAAACAGAATCCGCCGTGAACGTGACGGCGGAATTCATTTGCCACGTTAATCCCATGAACGACTTGAACGTACCGCAAGCCCGGGGGATTGAGAAAACAAACGGCTTGCTGGTTATTTCCCCCCATCCGCCATACCCCTGTCGTGTTTTAAACCAACCCGCTAAATCAATGCCGGAAAGAACTTCGCAAGCAGAACAAGGCCGCTTTTACCGGCGATTACTTTATGGTTCGCGCCCCTTGGAATTATCCCCATTCGCCCCGGATGATACGGCGTTTCCCTTGACTCCAAAATGAACTTGCCTTCACCCTCCATGATTTCATGAAGTTCCCACTGGTTTTCATGGATATGTTCTTCCAATATGGCATCGGGATCGATTTTTACCATATGGCAACTCAGCATCCCGCCGGTATCCTTGCCTTTTAGGATATGCTTCAAATAAACCCCTTTGAATTTAGGATGTTGGCACCACGGAATCTCTCCCATTGCATCGTCTCTGTCCATAAATGTAATGGACCCGTTCGCCATACATGCCGCAAGCTCTCTTGTTTCCATATCGTCTCCTTTCATCTCCAAAATATATCAAGGCCCCGCTGTTATGAAAGGAGAATAACAAATAAGATTATACCCGTATTGTATAATCTTGTCATTTTTTATCTGATATCGATTGGTTTTACCGCGCGCGTGGCAACGTAGAAAGCGGAAGCAAGTGCAGTTTTTAAAATCTTGCTCAAGCGATCGGGTTCAGCCTATCTGGACAGCCAGCATGGAAACCGAGCCGCCATCAATGCCTTGAATCGGAAAACGGACCTCTTCATTTTTTTTCCGAAGGCCCAGTACATAAAGCAGCGGCAGGTAATGGTCCGGCGTGGGGACGGACAGCATCGCATCAGGGCCGAGCCCCCCGTAAGCCACAACCCGAGCGTCTTCGCCCTTGAGCATCAACTCCCGCACGTTTTTCTCGAATCTTAACGCCCAGTCAAAAGGGGGAACCCCGGACCTGCCCCATGCATAGACAGACAGATTATGAACGAGATTGCCGCTGCCGATCACCAAAACACCTTCTTCCCGTAGCGACGAAAGCCGTTTCCCGATTTCATAATGGAATTGCGGCGGCTGTGTTCTATCAATGCTGAGCTGAACGATGGGGATATCCGCATCCGGAAAGACGTGGGTCAGCACCGCCCATGTTCCGTGATCGAGTCCCCGGCTTTCATCAAGTCCCACAATCACCGGGGACAGCAGCTCCCTGACACGCCGGGCAAGTTCGGGACTGCCGGGTGCCGGATATTCAATCTGATAAAGCTCTTTCGGAAAGCCGCCAAAATCGTGTATGGTATCCGGGGTAAGGCTTGCCGTTACGGCGCAGCCTGGTACATACCAGTGGGCGGAAACGGCCAGTACGGCCCTTGGACGCGGAATCGATTTGCCGATGGAAGCCCATCCATCGGTGTAAACATTCTTCGATATCGCATTCATCGGATTGCCGTGTCCGAGGAAGATTGCCGGCATCAGATCAGTCATTGATCTCTCTCCTCAAATATGAGAAGCACAACTATGCAGTGGAATCGTTCAGAAGCTGAATTTATTTGACATATGATTCTGTATGATATCATAGGATAACATGTCAAATATTTTTATGAGCCGGAATACCGGAACGGATATGCAACTCCTGCTACGGGTTAACTGTGTTTTTAGCGGTCAGTTACACCGCCTTTCACATAAAAAGGCCGAGGTATTGACCATACCCCTCTTTCTCCAGATCCGCCCTGGGGATAAAGCGCAGTGCCGCGGAGTTGATGCAATACCGCAGGCCCGTGGGCGCCGGGCCGTCCTTGAAGACGTGCCCCAGGTGGGAATCCGCATGTTTGCTGCGCACTTCGGTGCGCGTCATGAAAAAGCTTTTGTCGGTTTTTTCCACGATATTTTCAGGTGACAGGGGGCGGGTGAAGCTGGGCCATCCGGTCCCGGAATCGAATTTATCGGTGGAGCTGAACACAGGTTCACCGGACACGATGTCCACATAGATGCCGGATTCGTGGTTGTTCCAGTATTCGTTTTGAAACGCCGGTTCGGTACCGTTCCGGCGCGCCACTTCATATTGCATCGGGGTCAGCTCACGGCGCAGGGTGGCATCGTCCGGAACCTTGTACGTCATCGGTTCAGTCTTCGAGGCCATGGGATCACCCATGCTGGCGGTTCCCTTTTCGTTTGTTGTCGTTTTCATCTTTTGCAGCTCCGTCTCCGTATATGCTGCGAATTTATCCACCTTCCAGGCGTCGGTCAGAAATTGATCCCTTCCGGAATGCCAGCGGTAATAATGATACCGGACGGGGTTTTTCTTGTAATAATCCTGATGGTAGTCCTCGGCCTTGTAAAACGGACCCAGGGGCCGGATTTCCGTGACAATGGGACGGTCGAACTGACCCGATGCCGTAAGGGCTGCCCTGGATGCCTCGGCTTCCCGCCGCTGTTCATCATCGGCATAGAAAATAACGCTACGGTATTGGTATCCCCTGTCCACGAACTGGCCTCCGGCATCCGTGGGGTCCACATGGCGCCAGAAAGCATTCAGCAATTGTTCATAGGTGACCCTTGCAGGATCATAAATGACCTGAACGGCCTCCACATGTCCGGTGCCGCCTGCCGACGTCTGCTCGTAGGTGGGATTGGCAACGGTGCCGCCGGTATAGCCCGAAACAGCGTCCAGAACGCCCGGAACCTTTTCAAAATCCGATTCCGTGCACCAAAAGCACCCCCCGGCGAATACGGCTGTTTTGGTTTGAATTCCCTTCTCCAACACGGGCGTTTCGGCTGCGTTATTCTGAGCTGCGACCCGTCCAAGGGCAATAAAGGCGATAACCGAAATTACAAAAAGCAGTAGCAGATATTTCATGAGACACCTCCTCGAAATAGGTTGAAGATGAACAATTTATTACTTCACTTTCATCTTGGCCTGAATATAAGTCTGAAATCGAGCAAATGTATAAAGATTCGGTAAAGATTCGAACAAGAATCCAATAAACGGGGAATGTCAGGACGGGTCAGCTTCGTTTCTGTCTTGAGCCGTGGGCAGGGTCACGGAAATGTGGATAAGGTCTTCGGATAGAGATGCGCCCACCGATCCCCCATGTGCTTCCACGAGTTCTTTGACAATGGAAAGGCCGATCCCGGCACCGCCGTGTTCGCGGGAACGGGATTTTTCACCCCGGTAAAAGCGCTCGAAGAGAAAGGGCAAATCCCCGGCTGTCACGCCACCCGCCGGATTGACGATTTCGATCCTGGCCGCGTCCGGCGCTGCCGTCAAACAAAAGGACACGTTGCAGCCGGTAGGCGCATAACGGGCGGTATTGTCCGCCAGGTTCCGCAGCACGCGCATCAACCGTCCCCGATCCGCCGGGATTACCACGGGGTGCGGGGGTGCCTGCAGATGGAAGGCGATGTTCTTTTGTTGGAACTGTGCGTCAAAGCCGGTCAATACATCGCTCAGGATGTCTTTGACATCGACCGGTTCAAGATCGAGTTTTCCACGGGCCGCGTCGGCCCGGGCCAAGTCAAGCACATCCTCAACCAGGCTTGCCAGGCGCAGGGTCTCATTCATGAGCAGGGTGAAGGTTTGGGTCGTCGGCGGCACCACCTGGTCGATGAGGGCTTCCAGGTATCCGCGGATATTGGTCAGGGGGGTCCGCAGTTCGTGGGCCACATCGATCATGAGGTTTCGGCGCAGTTTTTCAAGTTTTTCCAGGTTTTCCGCCATGTGGTTAAAGGCCTTTGCCAGGCGACCCACTTCATCGGCGCTTCCCGGCGGCACACGGACCGAAAAATCACCGGCTGCAATGTCTTGGGTAATGGCGGTCATGCGGGTCAAGGGGCCAAGGACTTTCCGCATCATCAAATAGCTCAATGCCGCTGCCAGGATGACGGCCCCCAAAAACACCCAGACCAGATACCGGTGAATGGCACCGACGAACATATCATGGGCCGGCTCCGGCGAAATATGGTATTTCTCCATGAGGGTGACGAAATAGCCTGCAGCCAGCGTATCGATGGAAAGCCACGTCATGACTACCACGAAAAGGACCACCGCGATGGTGATGGACAGGAGTTTGACGATTAGATACCGGTTCATGGCGCGCTGCCGGCCGCGGGAAAGGTGTCGTCGGTGAATCGGTAGCCGATGCCGCGAACCGTCAGAATCAGCCGCGGATTTGCGGGGTCCTTTTCGATCTTCTGGCGCAATTTACCCATGTGTACATCCACCACCCGGTCGACCACAACGGCCTCTCCCCTGCGGTAGAGTCGCTCCAGAAGCTCGTCACGGGTGTAAGTGCGCCCGGGGGAGGACATCAGCGCTTCCAGAAGGGCGTATTCATGAGGGGTCAGGGACACCCGCCTGCCCGACACGGAAAGGCTCCGCTTTTCCAGATCCAGACGGACATCGCCATGGATCAAAAGGGATGGCGTCCTGGGAGGGCCCATCAGGGGCGCTCGCCGAAGGACGGCCTTTACCCGCGCCACCAGTTCGCGCGGGCTGAACGGTTTGACCACGTAGTCATCCGCCCCCAGGGTCAGGCCCGCCACCCGGTCGATCTCCTCGGCCCTGGCCGTCAGCATGATGACCGGGACATCCGAATGCTGTCTGAGTCTCCGGCAAACCTCCCAGCCATCCAGATGCGGCAGCATCAGATCGAGAATAACTAGATCAGGGGCGTGCTGCCGTGCCAGGGCCAGCCCCGAATTCCCGTCTCCGGCAGTAAGGACCCGGAATGCCTCCCGCTCCAGATAGAGCCGCACGAGATTGGCGGTGTTGGGATCGTCTTCGATAATCAGAACCGTCTGAGCCGTCAAATAGTTATTTCCTTATTCTAAGCCCCAAATAGCGCTCCATTGGATCAAAGTCTCTGTCGTTATGAATTAACGGGAAATTATTTTCAATGCAAAATGTCGCGATGATGACATCAATTGTCTTTCTGACTGTTATTCCTTTTGTTCTTAATCTTCGAAAATTTTGTGCTGCTTTTAAAGCAATATCTCTTCCAACAAAATCCCGATACTCCAAGGCATCCATAATGTTTTTTGCTTCCAAGTAGTGCTTTTCATTTCTAAAGCCCTGTAAAAATTCGGCAATAATCAAGTCACCCGCGATGATTCGATTATTTTGAAGTTCATCATCAAGCGCATTCGTGTGAGGGGCATCCACACCTCGCAAATAATCGATCCAAGCCGAAGTGTCTGCAACAATCATGAGTCTGATCTCATATCTTCAAGGTTGCCTTCCCAGTTCAATTTTCCTCGAAAATTTCTTATTTGTGCTTGTTTTTTTATTTTTATCAGTAATTTCAGTGCCTCTTCCACGGTTTCCTTTTTCGTTTTAAACCCCGAAATTCCAAGAGCTTGCTCCATTAAGGCGTCGTCAATGATGATATTGGTGCGCATGCTTCCTCCTCTATGTGTATTGTTTAATATAAATATACACATTAATGTGAAAAAGCAACCCTATTTGACAAACCCCTGTTCTCTGTTATACTCGCTTCACATTTCTTGGACTTCTCCGGTATTTTTTCAGATCGACGGTTTGATATGTTCAGAAACATTGCTATCCGCTATAAACTATTGTTGAATTACTCCCTCGCGTTCACGGTTTCGCTATCTTTAGGGAATATCTTCATTTATTCCTTTGTGCAACAAAGCCTTACCATCAATATTGAAAGTGAGCTGAAAAACACAACTGAAGCCATTTTAAACATGGTAAAAACCTCCGCCGATGTATCCATCAAAAACCACTTGCGTGCCGTTGCCGAAAAGAATCTTGGCATTGCGCAGTATTTCTTTAGCAAATTCAAAAACGGTGAAATGACCGAAGACATGGCCAAACAGGCCGCGGCGGCGTTGTTTCTCAGTCAGCCCATCGGCAAATCAGGATATACTTACTGCATCGACAGCTCGGGTACCGTACGCGTTCATCCTGAAAAGGATCTGATCGATGTGAATGTGGCTCAATTTGAGTTCGTCAAGCACCAGATGCAACAAAAAGAAGGGTACATCGAATACCAATGGAAAAACCCGAGCGAAACAAAAGCGCGCCCCAAAGCGCTTTATATGAAATGGTTTGAACCCTGGGATTGGATAATCTCGGTCTCGTCCTACCGGGGAGAATTCAAGGATCTGGTCAATGTCGATGATTTTAAAGAAAACATTTTAAGATTTCGATTCGGCAAGACCGGCTATTCCTTTGTGATCGACAATCGGGGAATCGCAATCATCCATCCCAAACTGCAAGGCGTGAATGTACTCGAGGACAAATCGATGTCCAACGAGTTTCTGGAAACCATGTGGGCGGACAAAATGGGTAAAATCATCTATTCCTGGAAGAATCCCGATGAATCCAAGGCCCGAAAAAAACTGGTAATATACAATCACATCCCCGAATATGACTGGATTGTGGCCTCTTCGAGCTACGAGGATGAATTTTACCATCCACTGGCCACGATACGCTCCCTGATGGTGTTAACCGCCGTGATCTCCCTGGTTCTGATCCTGGCCCTGACCTTTAAAATCAGCGATTCCATTACCACCCCGCTTAAAAAACTGATGAATCATTTTCACCAGGTTCGAGAAACAAATTTCACCTTGCGAATGGAGCGCAGTTCAAATGATGAAATCGGCCAGCTTGCCACCTACTTCAATGAATTCATGGAACAGTTGGAGCGATATAGCAATGATTTAAACGATGAAATCATAAACCGCAAAAACGCGGAAAACGCGCTCCGTGAAAGTGAAGGGCGCTACCGATCGGTGATGGATGCGGCCCCTGACCCCATCGTCGTCTACAACATGAACGGGGAAGTCATCTTTTTCAACCCGGCGTTCACGCGGGTATTCGGGTGGTCCCTGGAAGAGTGCATCGGCGGCAGGATGGACCATTTCGTGCCCGAAGAAAACTGGCCCGAGACCCGGATGATGATAGAAACCGTTCTTTCGGGAGAGTCCCTGATATTTGCCGAAACCTGCCGGTACAATAAGCAGGGCGCCACCGTACCGGTCACCATCAGCGGCGCCACTTACCGTGATCATAATGGAAAACTGGCCGGCAGCGTGATCATTTTAAGAGATATTACCAATGCCAGACGTCTTCGCAAACAGATCATGGACATTGCCGACAGCGAACGCCAGAAAATCGGCCAGGATCTCCATGATGATCTGTGTCCGCATCTGATCGGCATTCAGGGACTGGGTACCGTCCTGAAGTCCAATCTTGAGGAAGAAACTTCCAGACACACGCAACTTTCAGCTAAAATCGTCGTATTGATCGCGGATGCCATTGAAAAGGCCAGAGCACTTGCCAGAGGGCTGTGCCCCGTTCATCTGGTTTCTCATGGACTTTTTACAGCCCTGGAAGATCTGGCTGCCAGGACAGCGACGACCTCGGGGATCCCTTGCCGGTATGAAGGAGACGAACACATCCGTTTAAATGAAAATTCCGTAGCCACCCATTTGTATTTCATCGCCCAGGAAGCCGCCGCAAACGCGGTGAAACATGCCAGGGCAAGCGAAATCCGTATCGACCTGTTTCAAAGCCGTGGCGCGTTGAATCTTTCAATTACGGATAACGGGCGCGGATTTGTGAGAAATGAAAGCCTTAATGGAATCGGTTTGCAAATCATGGAATATCGTGCAAAAATAATCGGAGCAACTATCGAAATCGACACCCGTATCGATCTTGGAACGACAATCCGGATCTCGATAAAAAACCAAGTCAAAACAGGCGAAATGAACCTTATCCATGCGTGACAGACCCGCCGGAACCCCGTACAAGATTCTCCTCATTGACGATCACCCGGTGTTTTGTCTCGGCATGAGCGAATTGATCAACAAAGAAAAAGACCTTGTTGTCGTCGGCAGTGAAGAAACGGACATAAAGGCATACCATGCAATCCTTAAGCTCCAGCCGGACCTCGTTATCGTGGATATATCCTTAAAGGACAGCGACGGCATCGACATTGTTCAGGAAATCAATCGCCTTCACCCGGATCTCCCGGTTCTGGTACTTTCCATGTACGATGAATCCCTTTATGCCGAGCGGGCACTTATGGCCGGAGCGCGCGGATACATCATGAAACAGGAAGCCATCGAAATGGTGGTCAAAGCTATTCGCCATGTGGCGGGCGGCAATATATACGCCAGCGACAAGGTCAAGGAAAAGGTTTTTAAACGCCTGGTTGCGAAACAAAACCGGGAAGAAAAAACGCCTCTGGATTTACTGACGAATCGCGAACTTGAAGTTTTCCGCCTGATCGGCGACGGTTATTCCACAAAAGAAATTGCGGACCAGATGCGTCTGTCCCATAAAACCATCGGGACATACCGGGAAAACATCAAAGAAAAACTGGGGCTTAAACATTACACCGAATTGGTCAAATCCGCGGTTCACTGGTCGCAAAAAATACAAATGTAGCCTGCTTATTTCTTTCCCGCATCCCCTCCTCCATTTTCCCCATAGGTTTTCAACCTATATATTTATCAGGTTCATCACCCGGTCGCAGCCTGTTTTCCAATGGGCGCAAAATCCGCTCCGAGCCGATTGTTTTACACGGATCAATTGAATATACAGGATTCATTCATTGATAACACCTGTATAAATTTCGGGGAATCCATGGACATTGCTTTTCCATTGAAACAACAGCAAAGACCCTACAGCAGATAACACCAAAGGAGGATGAAAATGTCTGAACAACCGGTTAATCGTCATGTATTAAGCCCTGTCAATTTCCTGTTCCGAAGTGCAGCGGTTTTTCCGAATAAGACCGCTGTCGTAAACGGTTCTAAGCGCTATACCTATAAGGAATTCCAGGATCGTGTATTCCGTTTGGCCAATGCCCTGAAGAAAAACGGCATCGGCAAGGGGGACAAGGTTGCATTCATCTGTCCCAATATCTCACCGATGATCGAGGCTCATTATGCGGTGCCGCTGATCGGGGCAGCGCTTGTCAGCATCAACATCCGGCTTTCTTCGGGTGAAGTCGAATACATCATCAATCATTCGGATTCAAAGGCGCTGTTTGTGGACAATGAGTTTGCGCAAACCGTTTCTCCGATCATGGCAAAACTCCACAATATCCGATTTACGGTCAACATTTGCGATGCAAGTGACGACAGGCCCCTCGAGGGAAGCGAATATGAGGAATTTCTGGCTTCCGCATCCCCTGATCCCGTGGCATCGGCCGTTGAAGATGAAAATGATATTGCCACCATTAATTATACTTCCGGAACAACGGGTCGTCCCAAGGGTGTCATGTATCATCATCGCGGTGCTTACATCAACGCTTTGGGAGAGCTGCTCGAATTCGGGGTCAATGACCGCTCGGTCTACCTGTGGACATTGCCCATGTTCCACTGTAACGGCTGGTGCTTTACCTGGGCCATTACCGCCGCAGGGGCAACCCACATCTGTCTGCGCCAGGTGGTTCCCGAAGAGATATATAAACTGATCCGGACCGAAGGCGTCACCAACCTCTGCGCAGCCCCCACGGTGCTGATCGGCATGTCGGCCCACGCCATCAAAAACGAGATCAAACTGGACAAGAAGCTGGAGATCATGACAGCCGGAGCGCCTCCGGCCCCCACCGTGATTCTGAATATGGAAAGCGTCGGAGCGAACATTACACAAGTGTACGGCCTTACGGAGGTGTTCGGGCCGCACAGCGTATGCCAGTGGCAAACGCAATGGGATGGTCTCAGCGCGGAAGAAAAGGCCGGATACAAGGCCCGACAGGGGGTTCCGTATATCGTAACCGAGCACATGGACGTTGTGAACTCGGAAACCATGGAGCCTGTGAAACGCGATGGGAATACCATGGGCGAAATCGTCATGCGCGGCAACAATGTCATGCTGGGTTACTACAAGGATCCCGAGGCGACAGCGGAAGCATTCAAAGGAGGATGGTTTCACAGCGGTGATCTGGCGGTCATGCATCCGGATAGTTATATCCAGATCATGGACCGTAAAAAAGACATTATCATCAGCGGGGGGGAGAACATCTCGACGGTCGAGGTGGAAAGTGTGTTGTACAGGCATCCGGATGTCATGGAGGTCGCGGTGGTGCCGGTGCCCGATGATAAATGGGGCGAAGTGCCCAAGGCTTTTGTTGTGCTGCGTCCCGGTGCAACGCCCGATGCGCAATCAATCATCGATTTTTGCAAGGCAAACCTGGCCCGGTTCAAAGCCCCCAAGACAGTGGAGTTCGGGGAATTGCCCAAGACTGCAACCGGCAAGATACAAAAATTCAAACTGAGGGAAAAAGAGTGGCAGGGTCGAAAACGCATGGTCAATTGATTGATAACGGATATCAGACTTCCCCCGAAGCCATCAAGGGCGGATCAACAACAGAAATGAAACACATAATCAGGGAGGCATCAATGGTGGAAAAAGTTCAGGCAGCCCCCGCGGCCGCAGGCGCACTGGTTCCCAAATGGGGACAGCCCCTAACCGGTATTATCTCTTTGACGGCATTTACGGTGATCGCCCTGATCACCTGGTATATTTTCAGCGATCCCCGCGGTCCGGTGGGCGCATTTCCCTATCCCTTTGTCATGTACCTGGCCATGATGATCCTGGTCGGACTGTATCAGCACATGTTTCTGGGGGACTGGCCATTCCAGAACATGCCCCAGCCCATGAGAGGCGTCGTGGAAACCATCGTGAACCTGATTATCACCTGGTTCATGATCCACATTGTATTTTATAAAATCCTTGGTCTCGGGTTCAACTTTCTCAGTCAGGACAATATCAACGCGATTGCAGAAGTGGGCAAGACCATGCTTCCGGGCGGCAAACCCCTGACGCTTGACGCCATGACGGCAAAATCCGCACTTTTCGGTCAGCGCGCCGTCGTGTGTTTTGTGCTGATCGGGTTTTTCAGCTATCCGTTTGTCACCATTCTCTTCGGCAAATGGCCGGTCCGGCCCAGTGACCTGCTACAGCCCCAGGCCGGTTTTCTGGAAATCGGCTGGTGCTCCATTTTAACATTTTTCTTCTATTCCGTTCTGATCGTTCCGTTCTGGGGTTTTCTTTACGGCACGGTTTTCGGGACTTCCTTTGGCCTGAATACGCCCTGGTGGACCAGCATTGTCGGTTTTTCCCATGTTCACTGGGTATTCGGCTGGTGGGAATGGATGATCGTTATCCTGTTCATGACCGCC
>JACRBZ010000069.1 GCA_016219185.1 Deltaproteobacteria bacterium | reverse complement strand
GAAGCAATGAGGCGGGTTTCTGGACAAGAAGTGATAAAAAGTTTAGAATCAAAAGGAATTATCGTCAAATGCTGGTCGGCCAGAGGAATCGCCGAAGAAGCGCCCATGGCATATAAAAATATAGAAGAAGTGGTTGAGGTGGTTCAGGACATTGGAAAAAAAGAAGGCTATACGCTAATTGTCGAAAAGCGGACCGGTGGCGTTGTTTATGCGCCTACGTCCATTGACATCACCGATTCCGTGATTCAGATTTACAATGCGCAGCCGCCAAAATCGGATGATGCTCCCGCAGCACCCGCGACTGAAAAGAAGAAAAAATAAAGGTTGATTCAAATGGAAATGACACTTGCCCAGATTGCATCGCAAGTCCAGGGTCAAATTCAGGGAAACGGCCGAAAATGCATTACCGGTGTTGCGCCGTTTGAAACCGCAACCAGCAGTGAGATCACCTTTGCGGGAAGTCGCAAGTTTCTAAAAAGGCTTCATGAGACCCACGCCGGTGCGATTCTGGTTCCTCCTGATTTTACGGAAGAAGATGACCGGGTCATCAGGGTCAAAAACCCTCAGGCCGCTTTTTCCCATGTGGTTCGGATTTTTTATCCGCCCATGCCTTCATGGTCCGGTATCAGTCCGGTTGCCCATGTGGGCCAGGATATCAAAATGGGTACGGATGTCGCTATTGCGCCTTTTGTGGTCGTTCAGAATCATGTCACCCTTGGGGACCGGGTGACGCTTCATCCCCATGTGGTTTTGGGAGACCATGTGTCCATTGGAAACGATGTGGAAATTTTCCCCAATGTCACCATATTGAACGGAACCCGAATCGGCAACCGTGTTACCATTCATGCCGGAACCGTCATCGGCGGTGACGGATTCGGATACACCCCGGATGATGGCGCCTATCACAAAATTCCCCATCTGGGAATCGTACAGATCGACGATGATGTCGAGATTGGGGCCGGGAATACCATTGATCGCGCAACATACGGAAAAACCTGGATCAAAAACGGCGTAAAAACCGACAACCTTGTCCACATCGCCCACAATGTCACCGTGGGAGAAAACACCCTGCTGATAGCTCAGGTCGGCATTGCCGGCAGCACAACCATCGGCGGGCAATGTATTCTGGCGGGTCAG
The DNA here is from genome assembly GCA_016219185.1 of Deltaproteobacteria bacterium. Taxonomy (GTDB): domain Bacteria; phylum Desulfobacterota; class Desulfobacteria; order Desulfobacterales; family Desulfatirhabdiaceae; genus RAAP-1. The sequence goes on along the minus strand of JACRBZ010000069.1, from coordinate 58,038 downwards.
GTCGGGGTATCGGGTCATATCACGATCGGCGATCGCGTTACCATCGGGCCCCAGTCCGGCATTGCCGGTTCAATTTCAGACGGTGCCATTGTCACCGGATCACCGGAAATGCCGCATAGACAATGGCTCAGGGTCCAGCGGAGCATTCCAATGCTTCCCGAGATTAAAAAGAAGCTGGGAGAGATGGAAAAGCGGCTGAATGAAATCGAAAGCACCCTAAAGAACACGGAGACATAATATCATGCACCCCCTTGATATCTCTGAAATTTTAGCGCTATTGCCTCACCGGTATCCGATGCTGCTGATCGATCGGATCATCGACATGGTTCCGGGAGAAAAATTGGTGGCATTAAAAAATGTTACCATTAATGAGCCTTTTTTTACCGGACATTTTCCAGCCACTCCCATTATGCCCGGCGTATTGATTGTTGAGGCAATGGGGCAGGCGGGCGGGGTTCTGATCATGTCGGATCTGCCGCGGAACAAAATCCCCAGCGCCGTTTATTTTATGGGATTTGATCACGTCAGATTCCGCATACCGGTAACCCCCGGAGACCAATTGATTCTGGAAGTTAAAATTATAAAAAAACGATCGAATACCATTAAACATTCGCATTTCGTTAAAATATCCGCAACGGCCACGGTCGGCGAAAAACTGGTGGCTGAAGCCGAATTGATGGCCACTTATGGAGATCCTGAATGATTCACCCCACTGCAATTGTCAGTTCCAAGGCCGAAATCGGCGCCGATGTGACCATTGGCCCATTTTCTGTTATTGCGGATGATGTCCGTATCGGCGATGGAACCGAAATCGGCCCCCATGTGACCATTGACCCTTATACAACCATCGGAGAAAATTGCCGTATTTTTCAGTTTGCATCCATTGGCGCAATCCCTCAGTCCCTTAAATTCGAGGGGGAAAAAACCCTGCTGACCATCGGCCGGGGAACCACGATCCGGGAATTTGTTACGATCAATCGCGGAACGGTTTCCGGCGGGGGGATCACTGAAGTGGGCGAAGAAAACTTTATCATGGCATATTGCCATATCGCCCATGATTGTAAAACCGGCCATAAAGTCATTATGGCCAATGCCGCCACCCTGGCCGGTCATATCACCATCGGCAATTTCGCCACCATCGGCGGGATTGTCGCCATCCATCAGTTCGTTCGGGTCGGAGATTATGCTTTTGTCGGCGGAGCCTCGGCGGTTGTCAAGGATGTCCCGCCATTTGTCATCGCGGCAGGAGATCGTGCTTCCCTGCATGGACTGAATTCGGTGGGCTTGAAGCGGCAGGGGTTTACGCCTGCCACGCTGTCTGCTCTGAAAAAATCCTATCGCATCATCTTCCGCATCGGTTTAACCCTGAACGAAGCCATTGAACGGGCCCAGGCCGAGGTGGAACAGATTCCGGAAGTTGTCCGGTTTATTGATTTTATTAAATCATCCCAGAGGGGCGTCACCCGCTGCGGCAAGAGTAAGGATTAGCGTCGATAGCCGATATGAAAAAAATTCGATTGGGAGTCGTTGGCGTCGGGTACCTGGGAAAATTTCATGCTGAAAAATACGCCAGAATGGAACACGTGGATCTGGTTGGCGTCGTGGATACCCATTGCAGTCTGGCCGACGGTATTGCATCAAAATTCAACACCCGGGCTTTTTACAACTACCAGGACATCATCGGGAAAGTGGATGCCGTCAGCATTGCGGTTCCAACCCCGGATCATTTTATCGTAAGCCGTGATTTTCTGGAAAACGATATCGATGTTCTGATTGAAAAACCCATTACAACAACCCTTCAAGAGGCCAATGAACTGATTCGCCTTTCCGAATCCCGTGGTCTGATCGTTCAGGTCGGGCATCTGGAACGGTTTAATCCGGCGGTTGCCGCCTTGCAGGGGATCGTCAAAAAGCCCATGTTCATCGAATCCCACCGGCTCAGCATTTTTAAAGACCGGTGCACGGATGTCAGCGTGGTTCTGGATCTGATGATTCACGATATTGACATCATCCTGAATTTTGTCAAATCGGACATCAAGAGCATCCATGCTTCCGGAATCTCGGTGATTTCAAATCATGTGGACATTGCCAATGCACGGCTCGCCTTTGAGACCGGCTGTGTCGCCAATGTCACCGCAAGCCGGATTTCCACCAAAAACGAGCGAAAGATCCGCCTATTTCAGAAAGATGCCTATATTTCCGTGGATTTTGCCAACCATGACATCACATTGATACGGAAAAACGGGACCGGAACCGGCGATATCGTCCCTGGAGCCGATATTCAAAAACTTTCTTTTTTAAAAGGCGACGCCCTGGAAGACGAACTGACTTCATTTGTGAATGCCATCATCCTTCGCCAGACGCCTGAAGTCACCGGTCAGATGGGTCGTGACGCCTTGAAAATCGCCCTGCACATCATGGATCAGATTCAGGCGACCAATGCCCGCTATGGTTCTCAGTAGCCTCATGCGCCCGCCAAACGACAAATCACACTGTATTTTCATGATTGCCGGCGAGGCTTCCGGCGATCTTCACGGCGCGAACCTGGTCAAGGCGCTGAAGAGAAAAAAACAGAACATCGTTTTTTCCGGCATCGGCGGTAAGGCCATGCAGGATGCCGGGGTCGAGATCGTGGTGGATGCCGCAACATTATCCGTTGTCGGTATTACCGAAGTCCTTTCAAAGCTGCCCGGCATCCTCGGCGGCATGGCCGCGGCCAAATCATTTCTGAAAAACGCACGCCCGGATTTGCTGATTCTGATTGATTTTCCGGATTTCAATCTGAGGATTGCAAGTGTTGCCAAAAAACTGCATATCCCGGTTCTTTTCTATATCAGCCCGCAGATCTGGGCCTGGCGATCCGGAAGGGTCACAAAAATCGGCAGGCTGGTGGATCACATTGCGGTAATTCTTCCGTTCGAGGCAACTTTTTATCGCAAACACCATATTCCGGTGACATTTGTCGGCCATCCGCTGCTCGATGAATTCAAGGACCGCCCCATTCCTTTTCCCGGGCCGCTCCTGGAAAAGAGCCACCCACCGGTCATCGGCCTGCTTCCGGGATCCAGGGAAAGTGAAATTTTTCGCCTGTTGCCGGTTATGCTTCAGGCCGCTAGAATTTTGTCCAGACAAATGGATATCCGATTTGTCGTTTCCATGGCCCCCGGCGCTCCCCATGACGCGATAAAAGCCCTGTGTCTTCCCTTTCAGGATGAGCTGCGCCTGGAGATCGATCCCGATGGGGCCAGATCCGTCTTTGCCAAAACCCACCTGGTTGTGGCGGCATCCGGAACCGTAACCCTGGAAGCCGCGATTGCCGGAACGCCTGTGGTCATCATTTATAAGGTTTCGCCTATAAGCTACCGGCTGGGCAAAGCCCTGATCAAGGTCAAGCACATCGGCCTTGTCAACCTGATCGCGGACAGGGAGATTGTCCCAGAGCTCATTCAGGATCGGGCATCGCCCGAATTGATTGCGGAAACCGTACTGAAACTGGTAAATACCCCGTCCGCGCTGGATGCCATCCGCCGCGCCTTTGTTGATGTCAGAAACCGACTCGGAGGGCCAGGAGCCTCTTCCCGCGTTGCCGACATTGCCCTGAACATGCTTGAAGGCCATACCCCATGATCCGTCCCATCTTTAAAGACCGGCATAAGCGCCTTTTTGATTTGATAAAAGACAACCGGCTGCGGCTTTTCCTGGCCATGCTGTGCATGCTGGTCATGGCGGCCGCAACTTCCGCAACCGCGTTTCTGGTGAAACCCGTACTGGATGATATTTTTTTCAACAAGAATGTCCGGATGCTGACGGTGATTCCCGTGGCCGTCATCGCGATTTATCTGCTTCGCGGATTCGGCATGTACGGCCAGGAATATTTGATGAGTTATGTGGGCCAGGGAATCATCCGCAGGCTGCGGAACATGCTCTATGATCATATTCAGGATCTGCCCCTGTCCTTTTTTCATGAGGAAAAAACCGGCGTCCTGATGTCGCGGATCACAAACGATGTCAACATCATCAAATCCATGGTATCCACGGCCGTCACCAGCGTGCTGAGGGATTGCTTTACCATCATCGGCCTCATCGTCGTGATATTTTACCGGGACTGGAGACTGGCCTTTTACGCCATCATCATTTTACCCATTGCCTTTTTGCCCATTGTCCAGTTTGGAAGGCGGGTCAGGCGCGTCAGCACCGGGTGCCAGGAATCCATGGCGGACCTGAATTCTTTTCTTCACGAAACTTTTTCCGGAAACAAAATCGTCAAGGCGTTCGGCATGGAATCCTACGAAAAACAGCGGTTTCATGAAAAAACGCTCAGCCTCTTTCATCTGGAAATGAAAGCCGTTATTGCCCGTTCGCTGTCTTCGCCCATCATGGAATTTCTGGCCGGACTGGGCATTGCCTTTATTATCTGGTACGGCGGATATCGGGTCATCAGCGGGGAATCCACGGCCGGAACGTTTTTTTCTTTCATGGCAGCGGTCTTGATGCTCTATGATCCGGTAAAAAAACTGAGCAACCTCAACAATTCCATTCAGGAAGGTCTTGCGGCCGCGGACAGGGCTTTTGATATCATCGAAAAAAAGTCGGATATCCGGGAAATCGACCATCCCGTCGAGATCCCGTTTCAACCACATGCCGTATCCTTTGAAAATGTCGGTTTCAGCTACGATGAAACCCTGGTGTTAAAGCACATCAACCTGACGGTCAAGGCCGGTGAAATCCTGGCCCTGGTCGGCATGAGCGGCGGCGGAAAAACAACCCTGGTCAATTTAATCCCCAGGTTTTATGACATCACCCAGGGTGTGATCCGCGTGGATGAAACGGATATCCGAAACGCTTCCCTCAAATCCCTGCGAAAGCAAATCGCCATCGTCACCCAGGAGCCCATTTTATTTAACGATACCATCGGCAACAACATCGCTTACGGTAATCCATCGGCCCCTTTCACGGACATTGTTGCTGCGGCAAAGGCCGCTTTTGCCTACGATTTTATCGAGCGTCTTCCCCGGCAGTTCGACACTTCCATCGGCGAGCTGGGCAGCCGCCTTTCGGGCGGCGAAAAACAGCGGCTGTGCATTGCCAGGGCCCTTTTAAAAAACGCTCCCATCCTGATTCTGGATGAAGCCACATCATCGCTTGATTCGGAATCCGAAATGCTGGTTCAAAAAGCCCTGGAAAATCTCATGAAAGGCCGCACCACCTTCGTGATCGCTCACAGACTTTCAACCATCGGATATGCCAGTCGGATCATCGTTATCGTGAATGGCGAGATCATTGAACAGGGTTCTCATGAAGACCTGATGACCATGCAGGGGGAGTACCACAAGCTGTATGAAATGCAGTTTGTAAACAGGTGAAGTGGTGATGGGGCTCTCGCGGATTTTTATCGGTTCATTTTTAGGGGCCGCGCTGCTGTTCTATGCTTTTCCGGAGCTGGACATCCGGTTTTCCATGTTCTTTTATGATCCTGCCAGCGGCTTTTATCTGGCGGATGCGCCTTTCTGCCGGTGGATCTATGAATCGGTTGAAATCGTCTCCATCGCCTGGGTGGTGCTGGCTGTCCTGCTGCTGGCCGTATTGTGGATTCGAAAAAAAAACTGTTTCGGATTGTCGGCCAGGCATGTGATTTACCTTCTGGCGGTGCTTGCGATCGGCCCCGGCCTGATTGTCAATATTGTTCTAAAAGACAACTGGGGCCGTGCGCGGCCTTATGATGTGATACAGTTTGGCGGCAAATCCGCCTTTACCCCGGCCTTTGTGATATCCAGAGAATGCCGCAACAACTGCGCATTTGTTTCCGGTCATGCCGCAATGGGCTTTTATTTCATCGCCTTCGGGTTTCTCTGCCAAAGGCGCCGCACCCTTTTCTTCCTGCTTTCCGGAATCTACGGCACTGTCGTGGGACTGGTTCGAATCCTCCAGGGAGGCCATTTCCCGAGCGATGTCGTCTTTGCTTTTTTCATCATTTATGCCCTGTCGGCTGTGTTATATTGGATCATGTTCGAAAGGAAACCATTGCATGAAACTCTCCATCATCATTCCGGCCTATAACGAAGAAGACCGGATCATTCATACCCTTGATGCCTCCCTTGCGTTTTTAAACCAGCAGAATTTCCAGAGCGAAATCATTGTTGTCAGCGACGGCAGCACGGACCGCACCCGATCGGTTGTGGAAGAATTCGACTCCGGGATCAAAGTTGACCTCCGGGTCATCGAATATCACCCCAACCGCGGAAAAGGCTATGCCGTCCGCACGGGAATGCTGGCCGGAAACGGGGAGATGCTTTTGTTCATGGATGCGGACTATGCGGTGCCGATCGAGGAAATTACCAGGGGCATGGACCTGATTGAATCCGGTTTCGATGTGGCCATGGGCTCCCGGGCCGTAACCGGCGCCGTGGTCGCGGACCATCAGAATTTTTTCCGGGAGCTTTCCGCCAAACTCTACAACCTGATTCAGGCGGCATATCTGGGGATTTTTTACAAAGACACCCAGTGCGGGTTCAAGATATTTACAAAAACCGCGGCCCGCCGGCTTTTTGGCCTACAGAAACTAAACAGCGTGATCTTTGACCCGGAAATCCTCTGGCTTGCCAAAAACGCCGGATTCCGGATCGCGGAATTTCCCGTGAACTGGCGCCACGTGGGAAATTCCCGGATCCAGTACGACAGCCTGAAAAAATCCCTCTTTGTCTTCCAGGAACTCTTTCGCATCCGAAAACTGCACGAAAAGCCATTGCCAAACTGCTGATGGCATCGGCAATGCAACCTCCTTGACTTGAAGTCGTTGTAAAGGAAATCCCCCCAAGAATAAAAATACCCCTGAGAGCGCGGGCTTCCAGGGGTATTTCACGGCAAAGGGATCATCTGATCCAGATGATCCCAGGGTCTTCGCAGTGAGCTATTCCATTGGATTCAAAGGCTTGTCTTCATTAACGACATGCACCGCAACTGAATGATAATAAATCGGCGTATCCAGTTTGCCGTTCGGGTTCTCATCCACGCCGAAGTAGAACGTGTAGTCACCTACAGGCAACTGAGCGTTATATACGATCAATGACGAGAAATCCGCCAGTGGAATCTGACATGTCATGATGATTCCGGGAGTCCATCCAGTGGGATAAACCCAGGAATAATAACCCCAGGGGGAACTGAGTATCACCCACCAGTCAAACAACTTTCCTGATTTGTCACCTGAATCGAGACTGAGATCGATGGAAATGGGCGATTTGGATGATTCCGTAACTGATGGAATATCCTTTCCATTGGCTTTGATGAACGGCTTGGGAGTGTTATCGGGCTGAATGCCGATTGCAGCCCCTTGATAAGTCGTATCCGTCCAGTTATATGATCCTGTAATAAAACTGTCGGGAACATACCACCCGTCATAACTACCCGCCCACCCCATGTTGATGTGGACCATTTCTGAAGGAGCGTCCCGGTAGCCGTCCACCACCACTGCATGTCCTCCAGCGTTTGGGTCTCTGACACGCAGTCCAGAAGGTCGGCCGTTTTGAACCTCGTTCTTAAATACCTGCATCCAGGCGCTTGTGCTGTCATAACTGGATCTGCTCACCCAGGTTGCCGTATTCATATACCTGAAATAGGTTTTCAGTACATTCGGCATATCTGAAGTCGACGCGGAAGAAAGCTTGCATCCGTATTCCATTTGAAAAGCAATGCCTACGTCGGCGCAGAGTTTGGCAACAGCATCTTTTTGTGTGGATGTGTCACTGCTGTCCAAAGAATTGGGCATATTGGCCCAATCGTAAGTGCTGTTGGAAAAAACGCGGCCCAATGTTACGGGGTTCGCACCATCACTCCATATATAGGAAATATTTCCCGCACCGGTTTTGGGATGTGACCAGTATTTCATGATCTGGGAAGCCGCCGTGGCCACACAGCCCACGATGGTTCTGCAACCGTTTGAATCCAGAGGGCACTGCTGGTTGTAAGGATCTGACTGAGCCCAGGTCGTTGTCATCAACGGCCCAAGAGAAAGCGCTTCGGTTCCGGCCGCATACCGGAGATACTCCCGGTCAAACCGGGTGGCATTGCTGAAAAGCGTCCATGCTTTCACGTCGGGACTTTGTCGCAGAAGAGCCTTATTTGCCGCGGCATCGTTGTAATGCGCATCAATGGCCTTTCCGATTTGCGATATTTCATCCGCAATCCATGTAGCGATTTCCTGTGTATTTTCCGCATGGATGCTCAGGGTGCTCGTGTCCGAATACAGCTTTACAGGCGGAAGATCGTCACGGGCTGACACCAGAATATTGCCTTTTGGATAAATCAGGAAGTTGAATGCCACGATCTCGTTTTGCTGCATCAGCGTTTCCTCGCCCGAAATCGCCGGCGATTGAACACCGCCCCAGGAGCCATAAGCGCTGATACAGTGATGAAGCCAGTTCCGGGCAATTATCCTGGCTTTTTCCATACCGACATTTCCCGCCGACCCGATGCCCGGGAAATACAGCAATAATGCAAATATCAATACGATGACCCTGTAAAACATAATAGCCCTCCTTATGGATGATGATATTCTTTTAAACCCGCGGCATATCCTTTGATATATCTTGATCAAGATGATCTCAGGGGTCTTTGCTGAGAGCTATTTCGTTGGATATGAAGACGTATCTTCATCAACAACATGCACCGTAACTGAATCGTAATAAAACGGCGGCTCCAGTTTGCCATCCGGATTCTCGTCCACGCCGAAGTAGAACGTGTAGTCACCTGCCGGCAACTGACCGTCAAATATGTTCATTGATGAGAAATCCGACAATGGAATCTGACCTGTCATGATGATTCCGGGAGTCCATCCTGTTGGATAAATCCAGGAATAATAACCCCAGGGGGAGCTGAGGACAATCCACCAATCACTCAGTTTTCCTGATTCCTCGCCTGCATCAAGGCTGAGATTGATGGAAATGGGCAATGTGGATGATTCCGTAACCGATGAACTATCTATTCCATTGGCTTTTATAACCGGTTCAGGAGATTTATCGGGCTGGATGCCGATTGCAGCCCCCTGATAATATGTATCCGTATATTTATCTGATCCGGTAATAAAACTGTCTGGAACATACCATCCGTCATAATTGCCCGCCCACCCCATGTTGATGTGGACCATTTCCGAAGGAGCGTCACGGTAGCCATCCACCACCACTGCATGTCCCCCGCCAGTAACGGGATCTGGATCTCTGACACGCAGCTCGGAAGGTCGGCCATTTTGAACCTCGTTCTTAAATACCTGCATCCAGGCGCTTGTGCTGTCATAATTGGATCTGCTTACCCAGGTTGCCGTATTCATATACCTGAAATAGGTTTTGAGTACATTCGGCATATCTGAAGTCGACGCTGAAGAACCAATATTGCTGCATCCGTATTTCATTTGAAAAGCAATCCCTACGTCGGCGCAGAGTTTGGCCACGGCATCTTTTTGTATGGACGTGTTACTGCTGTCCAAAGAATTGGGCATGTTGGCCCAATCGTAAGTGCTGTTGGAGAAAACGCGGCCCAATGTTACGGGGTTCGCACCATCATTCCATACATAAGAAATATTTCCCGCACCGGTTTTAGGATGTGACCAGTATTTCATGATTTGTGAAGCCGCTGTGGCCACACATCCCACTATAGTTCTACATCCTTTTGAATCAAGAGGGCACTGCTGGTTGTAAGGATCTGACTGAGTCCAGGTCGTGGTCATCAATGGCCCAAGGGAAAGTGATTCGGTTCCGGCTGCATACCGGAGATACTCCCGGTCAAACCGGGTGGCGTTGCTGAAAAGCGTCCATGCTTTCACGTCGGGACTTTGTTGTAAAAGAGCTTTATTTGCCGCGGAATCGGCGTAGTGCGCATCAATGGCCTTTCCGGTTTGTGATATTTCATCCGCAATCCATGTTGCAATCTCCTGGGTGTTTTCAGCTTGTATGCTGAGTGTACTCGTGTCCGAATACAGCTTTACAGGAGGAAGATCGTCACGGGCTGCCACCAGGATATTGCCTTTTGGATAAATCAAAAAGTTGTATCCCACCACTTCGTTTTCGTGCATTAGTGTTTCATCGCCCAAGATCGTCGGCGATTGAACACCACCCCATGTGCCATAAGCGCTGATACAGTGGTGAAGCCAGTTCCGGGCAACTATCCTGGCTTTTTCCATACCGATATGATCCGCCGACCCGATGCCCGGGAAATACAGCAAAAATGCAAAGATCAAAACGATTACCCTGTAAAACATTATAGCCCTCCTTATGGTTACATTATTTTGAATTCGGGGTATATTCTTTGATGTATCGTAACTATTCAGCATCATTCGAATGAAACATCAAGGCGCTTTGCCCGGTCAGATCAAGCTTTAAACCCCTATGGCAGGCGCCCATCACCGGCATGTCGAAACCAACCAGAATTCCCGTGACAAACACGGGCCAATCCGGATTCAGTTTTTCTTGTTTGAATATTTTGTCAAATACCCCTTCACTGAATTCCGAACGAACCCACACCTCCATCGTTTTAGTGTGTTTATCATTGGTGATCAAGAATTTCTGGTAAGGCAGGTTCGGGTAGTTCGTTTTATCATAAACATTGACATAATCGATATAGCCCTTGATCAGGGCGGTTTTGCCCTCGCTTTCAATCTTCCGGCCGCAATCGCCGGGGATCTTGCAGTAATCGTAAAGCGAATCGATGGTAAGGTATGTACCCGATGCACAGGGTTCAATCCGGGAATCCATGGAATGCGACACACTTCCCCCAATCAAAAGCAGCCCCCAAAATAGCATTACAAACAACTTGTTACCCATCATTGGCCCCGCTTCAATATTTTGAAGTTACGGAGATGTTTTTTTTAACAACTCACTGATTTTACTTTTAATGAACTTCTTAATTTTATTTTTCTATCACATTCGCCCAATACTGTAAATCACTATAAAAAACTTCATTGAATCCCGTCAAAGGCCTCATGATGGCGTATGGGAAACCGCGCGGATGTCGGAAGCATCCTGCGGAATCCAGCGAAGTCCGCCTTTAAAGCCGTAACACCGGTACAGAAAAAAGATCTTAACCGGTTTCGGATCCGATTTTTTCCGGAAAACAGGCAGTTCCACCGGCGGATCCACGCGCTGAAAAACCTGAATCAGGCGGGCGTAACTCTGGGAATCGTATGTGACGCCGATGGCATCCCATCCCATGACATCCTCATCTTTCCACCAGTAATCATAGACATTTGGCCGCTCCCACCGGTTGATCGAAAGGGTCCGGGGCTGGCCCGGCGTATAAAATGCCAGTTCGCTGGCCATTTGATAACTGAGGCCGAAAATAAAGCTGCGATGCGGGTCCGGCATTTGCATGGACAGTTTTCCGGCAGCCTTTCCCAGATCATCCCAGCCGGCGATCTCCGAGGCTGCCCGGTCCAGGTCAACCGGAATCGGCAGGATCGGCCAGGCGGCGTGGATCAGAACCAGCGCCGTCATTGCATAAGCAATGCCCAGTCCCCAGTTCCACAGCCGCCTTCCAACGGCATGGATTCCCTGACTGCCAAAATAGGCTGCCGTCAACACGGCCGTGGTCAGATAGCCGGCTCCGGGCCAGTTGCCGTAAATCCGGCTGTGAAGGCTGAGCAGCACAAAGCCTGCGATCATGGGAAAAGATGTCCAGAACAGATAGGGATAGAGCCAGTTGCCAGAGGGGTAGTCTTTTCGGATTACCCGTATCCAGGCCCAGATCGCCAGAATAAATACAATCGGAGACAACAGCGCCGCCTGGGACCCCAGAAAATCACCCAGAAAATTCAAATGCAGGGCAAATGGCTCGTTGGCTCCGCCGATAAAGGCCACATGCCTGACGGAATTCCAGTCATGCCGGGCGTTCCAGAGAATGACCGGGAAAAACATCAGGCATCCGGCCATAACCCCGGCATAGGGGCGAATGCTTGTCAGACGCTCTCGGTGAATCGGTGAAAACAGGCCATATAAAAATGCACCCGGTAAAAACACCACCATGGTGAACTTGCCCAGAATTCCCAATCCGAACCAGATGCCCCCGAGAAGCCACTGGGACCAGGCATCATCTTCATAGGCCCTGGCCACATGATAGGCCGCCCCTGCCCAGGCCGCGGCCTGGAGCCCGTCCGGGGTTGCCAGAAGGCCGCCGACGTTGAATTCCAGGATGGACTGGGTCAGGATGGCCGTTGAAAGCGCAATGCGGGGCCCCATCCATCGGCTGGCAATCGCAACCAGATAGGCCGAGGCTATGCCGATAGACAAAACCGACGGCAAGCGAACAGCCAGCTCTGTCTGGCCCAGAATCCAGGTGGAGAGCCGAATGGCCCAGCCGATCAGCGGGGCCTGATCATGGTAGCCCCAGTCCAGGTAGCGGCTCCACTGCCAGTAATTGGTTTCATCCGGAATCAGGAGAAACGTCCCGGAATATACCAGCCTGAAAACCGTGAATCCGATGGTCCACAGCCAGGCTATCTGCAAATAGCGATGTTCAGAATTGTCATGCATACTCTTGCAACCTTTGATTGATTTAATCCAACCGTTAGCAGACGACGGATGTGTTTATTGCCGGTTATGATTCTCTGACACCCTGAGCTCATTATTTTACGTTTTTAATCTTCAGCGTCACAACCGTACCCTCGTTAATCTGACTCTCCACATCCAGGGAACCGCCATATGTTTCCAAAAGCCGATGAACGATGGAGAGCCCCAACCCCGTCCCGATAGGTTTTGTCGTAAAAAAGGGATTGAAAATCGAATGAATGTGTTCAGGCAATATTCCATGTCCCGTATCGGCGATACGGATCTCCACAAACTCATTTTGCAGATTCTGCATGCGGATATGGATTTTCCCCTGATCCGGAATGGCTTCGGCGGCATTCAAGAGGAGATTCCAGAGAATCTGGCGAAAATGAACCGGATCCATGGCGATTCGAACACGGGGAATCAAATCCGTTGTTATGGAAACCCGCCTGCGGCAATTGATATCTTTTTCAAACAGGTCCAGGGTCTCAACGAGAACATCCTCCACCAAAAATTCCGCAACATTGCCAGACGGGGGCCTGGCAAACAACAAAAAATCGCTCAACAGGATACTTAACCGATCCGCTTCTCTCAAAATAATTCGCATCAGTTTTTCCTGACCCGGATGGAATTGAAGCTCTTCTTTCAGCATTTGAATGGATCCGGCCAGGGATGCCAGCGGATTTCTGATCTCATGGGCAAGCCCTGCAGCCATTTCCCCCATATACGCCATGCGATCGACACGACGGACATGCTCTTCCATGGCTATCAGCTTTTTTCTGGAAGATCTGGCCTGTTCAGCCAGAAGACTACTTAAAAATGCAACGGCAAAAAATGCGACCATGGTAATGACAATTTTATATGTCACCTGAGTCAAATCATCCGTAAGCAGTGACCGGGAATTGTCAAAAGGTTTCAAAATGCCATAATATTCAAGATCCACCATCAGGCCGTACTGGATACTCGATAAGGCAGCAATAAACATACTGCCTTTCCTGAAAAACAACTGGCTTGAATTCACGATTACCAGGATATATAAAAACGAAAAGATACTAGAATAACAACCTGTTGCGAATATGATCAATGAAACAACGACCGTATCGAGAATAATTTGGAGGTAAGCTGACCCCAGAAGATTCATGCCATATCGCAGCAAGACGGCATACCCGATCGAGAGGATGAATACGCCTACGATAATGCCATACAAAAATTCCAGGGAAGGATTCGGAGAGACGATCTGCTGCCTGTAATGAACGAAAATTGTTGATCCCAGAAGAAACACGGTAAAAAAAACTCTGAAAAACATCAACCAGTTAATTTTTTTCAGAAGATCGTTGTCATTACGAACAGGAGTATCCATTGGAAAGGCTATCTTTCGTTCGGGATCAGCCGGAAATTGCCCCGGCCAGTTTAAAGATCGGCAGATACATGGCAACGACAAGCCCCCCGATGGTTACCCCTAAAAAAACCAGCATAAAGGGTTCAATCAGGGACGTGAGGTTTTCAACCGCCTGATCCACTTCTTCATCATAAAAATCCGCTATTTTTTCCAGCATCGCATCCAGCGCGCCGGTGGACTCGCCCACAGAAATCATTGAGCAGACCATTGCCGGGAAAACGCCGCTTTCAGACAGCGGTTCAGCCATGGTCTGCCCCTCTGCAATGGCAGATCGCACACTGTAAAGGGCGCCCTCGATTGACTTGTTACCGGAAGTTTTAGCGGTAATATCCAGCGCATCCAATATGGCAACCCCACTGGCCAGCATGGTACCCATGGTGCGGGTGAATTTGGCTACCGATACTTTTCGAATCAACATGCCGATGACAGGGACCGACAACACTAACCTGTCAGAAAGAATCCGGCCTTTTGGCGTTTTGTAAAATCGTTTGAAAGCAAAAAAGAAAATGATCATGGCGCCAAGAATATAAAGAATCTTGCTTTTAACAAAATTACTCATGCCAACAACAATCTGAGTGGGCAAAGGCAGTTCTTTGCCGAAATCAGCAAACATCTGCTGAAAAACCGGAATAACAAATACCAGAATGACCGCCAGCACGATAAAAGCAATGACCAGAGTGACAATGGGATAGGTCATGGCGCCTTTTACCTGGGACTTCAGCTTGGCGGCCTTTTCCATGTATCCGGACAGCCGCCTTAGAATTGTGTCCAGAATACCGCCAGCTTCTCCGGCGGCAATCATGTTCACAAAGAGGTCGTCAAACTGTCTCGGGAATTTTTTCAACGCATCCGCCAGGGTAGAGCCGCTTTCAACCGATTCCTTGATATCTTTGAGCATTTTTTTAAAAGTCTTGTTTTCCTGCTGGTTGAGTAAAATTTCCAGACACTGCACAATGGGAAGCCCGGCATCGATCATTGTGGAAAACTGCCTGGCAAACAGAATCACATCTTTTTCAATGACCTTGGGCTGAAGAAATGAAACGTTTTCAAAAATATCCTTGGGTTTTTCCTTAACACGCGTAGGCGTGATACGGAGCCTTGACAAATGGGACTTTACAGCCTGTTCACTGGCTGCCTCCATCTCCCCTTTCTGAATTTTACCTGCCTTGTCTTTACCTGTCCATTGGTATACAGCCATCTTTCCCCCCGATTATTCCCGATTATCCCCCAATTATTCAAGGCCTGCCCGGCCATGAATATCTCTGAGCCCCATCATTACAAACGAACTTCAACAAAACGCCCCCGCTTCATCCTTGATTCAAAAAAGCCCTGCCCTCAAAACGGTCCAGTCTGAGGGGTTCAATGGCAATGTCCGTGGGTTCACGGGTGATGATCTGCGCCATCAGTTTCCCCGTGATCAGAGAAAGCCCGATGCCATCGCCTTCATGTCCGGCAGCCACATAAAAACCCGGAACCCGGGTTTCAGAAACGATCGGAAAATGATCCGGCGTATAGGGCCGAAAACCGGCGTAACTGCGAATGATCTGAATCTGCTGGATCACGGGAAAAAAACGAATGGCTCTCTGAGCCATCGCCTTCAGCACGTGAACGTCGACGGTGGTATCCGTATCGGTAAACTGCCGACTGCTGCCAATCAGAAAATTACCGGCATCGGTGGGTTCAAAAACAAATGCAATGCCGTATTTTTCCATTTCCGGCGTGATACGCCGCTGATAATCGCCTTTTCCGAATTTGGCCATCAGGTAGCCGAATTCAATGACAGTTCGCCTGGCAACCTGGAAGGTGCGTTCAGACACCAGAACCTGGCCTTTACGGGGTTTGACGGGGATATCCAGGTCGATCATTTTTCCGATGTGAGGCGCCCAAATCCCTGCGGCATTGACGATCCGCGGGGTGAGAATACTCCCGCAATCCGTGTCTACCCCACATATGCCACCCGAGGAATCCAGCCGAATGCCGGTCACCGTGGTGTAAGTCCGCATCACAGCCCCCAGTTGTTCAGCTTTTAAAGAAAGCCCCTGAGAAAGGGCCATTGGATTCAACGTCCCGTCACAGGCGAATTCAAGCCCTCCCACAATATCAGAAGCCAGATTAGGCTCATCTTCATGGACAGCATATGCATCCAGCATACGCACCGGAAGCCCTTCAGCAGCCATCTGTCCGCAAAAAACCGCGGCTGCCTCCAGCTCTTCTTCACTTTCAATGACCAGAAGGCTTCCCTTGCGGGTCCATCCGATGTCAATGTCGATTTCCCGGGCAACCACCGGAAAGAGTTCCTGGCTGAGTTTTGCAAGCTGACAATCAAAGCCAGGAAGCTTATCCTGAACCAGAACATTGCCTTCACAACGACCCGACGTCCCGCAGGCGATTCCCCCTCTTTCGATCAGCGTCACATCCATCCGGCATTTTGCCAGAAAATAGGCCACCGCCGTTCCGATGACGCCACCGCCAATGACCACCACATCTGCCGCCGTTGTTTTCCTGCTCATATCAACTGTCCGGATAGACTGTTACAATCCGTTCGTCTTTCAAATAGGCTTTGGCCGTCATTTTCCATCACCACTCCAGAGTTCAGCACAAAACAAGCCCCCATGCTTGGATAAAAAAAGCATACGGAATCACCATTTTTTCAT
Source organism: Deltaproteobacteria bacterium (assembly GCA_016219185.1). Taxonomy (GTDB): domain Bacteria; phylum Desulfobacterota; class Desulfobacteria; order Desulfobacterales; family Desulfatirhabdiaceae; genus RAAP-1. The sequence goes on along the minus strand of JACRBZ010000069.1, from coordinate 41,458 downwards.
ATGGATCTGCCGTATGCCGGTTAAGAAAGTAAATCAATCTATTTATAAAGCGTCCAGTTGTTTCCTTTGGCAATCAAGACAACGAAATTACTTCTGGCCAGGGTATTATCGGATTTAAAGGAAATGGGGCCGGCAATTCCCTTGAATTCCTTGGTTTCTTTCAGGGCCTTTGCAATGGCTGCCTTGTCGGTGACGCCGGCTCTTGTGATGGCATCGGACAGAAGGTTCATGGCATCATAGGACAGCGCGGAGTAAGGACCGGGTTCCTGATTAAACTTTTTCCTGTAACTCTCAACAAATGCTTTGGCGCCCGGCAGATATTCGATCATGGGCTTTGAGAAACAGTAAACGCCTTCAGCGGCTTTGCCGGCGTTTTCCATCAGTTTGGGAGAATTGGAGCCGTCTCCCACGGCGATCAGCTTGTTGAATCCGCCCTGACGAAGTTGTTTAATGACCAGTGGGCCATCATCGTAGTAGGCTGTCCAGAATACCGCATCGGGTGCTTTACTTTTAAGCCGGGCCACCAGAGCGGCGTGGTTTTGTTCTCCTTTGTTGGCCACTTCAACGGCAACCACTTCAAGGCCCATTGCTTTCCATTTCTTTTCGGTCAAAACGGCCAGTTCCGTGGAATAGCTGTCTTTCTGATGAATTATGGCCAGCTTCCTGATTTTCTTTTCCTTGAAAAGATTAACCGCGGTAATCACCTGATCGAATCCCGTGTTGATGATCTGAAAGCCGTTTCCGGGGTTTGCCGTGATCAAAGTCGTGGAGTTGGCCGCCGGTATGACGATGGGCACGCCGGCATCGCCATAAATCTTCAATGTAGGCGCCGTCGCCGGGGAGCAATATCCGCCGACAACCGCAACGACATCCTCACTCACCAGCTTGCTGGCAGCAGAAGAGGCCTGCTGGGGATCACAGGCTTCATCGCTGGATGTGGTAATCACATTTCTGCCAAGGATTCCGCCTTTGGCATTGATTTCAGAAACCGCCAGAAGGATGGCATTTTCCATGTCCTTACCAAAAGCCGCTTCGACACCGGTGGTCGGAACCATGATTCCCACCTTGATTTCATCGGCTGCAAAGCTTTGACCGGCCAGAAAAAGTCGCGTTACAGCACAAACGACCACCATCGAAAACCACTTCCTTGTCATATCTTCCCCTGCCATCTTGTCATCCTCATTTTGAAATTATTCTTATGAGCGCCCCACTCAGCCGAGGCTGAGCCCAAATCTAACAGTAACAAATTATTATAAAAAATAATTTGTTACTTAGGAGAGTGTAGCTCTCATGATAACCATGAACCTGACCGGAAAAAACATATAAAAATCGCCTTTTATCCGTGATCCGGTTTCGATTTTTTTGTATTTTCATTGATTTACGGCTTGAATTTTGTAAACCAAAATCGAATCCGCTGTCAATGCATATTTTGTTGCCGGGGCTTAGAAAACCGGCTGCGGAAAGCGCCTTATCTTCTTAATTGATTTCGTCAATGGGCAACTAAAAAACCTGAGAACAGCTCACCGTATTCATTCCTTGGTGCGAACGATCATTGCCGTTATTTTGGTAACGTCGATGATTGCATCAAAATACTCTTTTCCGGACAACTCTCCCAATTGCAGGAGTTCCTTGCTGACAGTTTTCACCCTGCCCGTCAATTCTTCTCCGCCCAGTAATCGGACCGTGACTTTTTTCCCCTTTTGGACTTCCAACAGGGTTTGAAGGGTGTCTCCGGCTTTTATGGAGATGTCTTCCGCAAAGCCCGTATGCATCCATCCGATACAAAACAAAAACATGACGGCTACCCATATTTTTCTCATTTCTTTCTCCTTCATGAATTTCATCGTCCCCCCCAAAACGCCTCAGTAGCCCCCATGGCTATTCGCGTCCTTTCTCTATTATATGGAAGAGCAGAGTTCCATCAAGGGTTTTCTACTGGCCGTGTGGTCCGAATGAAATCCAACCAGGCTCTTCCCTTGTTTTTTACAAAAACTTGTGTCAATGATGGCGGGAACAAGTTTATTCACGCGAGAACCCCATCAGCACAGATAGAAAAGGAACGGATCATGTCGGAATTCAATAATGTCAGCATAATCAAAAAAGCCAATGTATACTTTGACGGCAAGGTTACCAGCCGCACCCTCGTTTTTTCAGACGGATCCAAAAAGACGCTTGGGATTATGCTACCCGGAGAATATCATTTCAACACGGCAGATAAAGAGATCATGGAGATTCTTGCCGGGAGCCTGGAGGTACTGCTGCCCGGATCGGATGGATGGAAGTCGATCCAAGGCGGAGAGGCATTCGAAGTACCTGCCCAATCCGGGTTCGATCTGAAAGTAAACAGCCTCACGGATTATTGCTGTTCGTTTATCAAATGAACTCCGGCCATGGCAAATCCCCTGATCCATCTGCGAGACCAGCATCTGGCTGGCCAGATCGGCGGCATGGTTGCGGTGTGCTCATCTCACCCGATGGTCCTTCGGTCGGCCATGGAACTGGCGACGGCGGAGAATCGGCCCCTGCTGGTCGAGGCCACGGCCAACCAGGTCAACCTGTCCGGCGGCTATACGGGAATGACTCCCGCCGGTTTTTCAGGCTTTGTCCGCCGGCTTTCCGGATCCGTGGGCCTGCCGTTTGATCGGATCATCATCGGCGCCGATCACCTGGGACCCCATGCCTGGAAACAAGAAACCGCCGCAAGCGCCATGGCAAAAGCCGCTGAACTGGCCTCACATTGCGTGGCCGCGGGCTTTCGCAAAATTCATCTCGACACCGGGATGAGCTGCACAGATGATCCGGACCCCATCCTGTCTCCGGAAATCGCCGCCAGCCGGGCTGCGGCGCTCTGCCTGGCTACGGAGGCCGCCGCAAGCGATCTGCGCGATCAAGAACTGCCTCTGTATGTGATCGGAAACGAAGTGCCCCCCCCAGGCGGCGGCCTGGAAGATGACCATCCCCTGACCATAACCCATCCGGACACGCTGCTTTCATTGATTGAGATCCACGAACGGGCGTTTCGGGATGCGGGACTTGCGTCAGCCTGGCAGCGGGTGGTGGCCGTGGTGGTCCAGCCCGGCGTGGAATTCGGCGACCGGGTGATCGCCGCTTATGATCGGGATCGGGCAGCGGCGCTTTCCGCCTGTCACGACCAGTTGCCGGGCTTTATGACCTTTGAAATTCACGCCACGGATTATCAGACGCCTAATGCCCTGAATCAGATGGTACAGGATCATTTTATCCTGCTGAAGACAGGCCCTTGCCTGACATTTGCCTTTCGCGAGGCGGTGTACGCCCTGACGCATATCGAGGATGCATGGCCCGGCATTGTTCAGCGCTCGGGCCTTCGCCAGGTTATGGAAACCCTGATGGACAAGCACCCCCGACACTGGCAATCCCATTACCCGCGGGACCCGGCGGAAGCGCTTTGCTTTCTGCGAAATTACAGCTATCGGGACCGCATTCGTTATTACTGGGCTTATCCCGAGGCCACGGCGGCATTCGAGCGCCTGATCCAAAACTTGATGCGCCCCATTCCCGATGCCCTGCTGCGGCAGTTTTTGCCCGACCTCTATCCTGAAATTGCGTGTGGCGCACTTAAACCAGACCCACAAACCCTCATCAAGCGTCGCATCCAAAATGCCCTGAAACCTTACACGAAGGCTTGCAGATAACATGACGGCTAAACCGGCCCCACACCAGAAGATGGATCTTGTTCGCAAAAAGCCGCTTCCTTCCCTGATTGCCGCCTTGATGAAGCCCGGTGCGTATGATCCTTCCATAAAAAAATGTGAGCTCGTCGAAACCCATGCCTCATGGGTCATTTTGACCGGGGTATTTGCCTACAAGATCAAAAAACCGATCAATCTTGGGTTTCTCGATTTCTCGACCCTTGAAAAACGACGGTTTTGCTGTGAAGAGGAACTGCGGCTGAACCAAAGACTATCGCCGGAGATTTACCTGGAACTGGCGCCGATTTTCGGGTCACCCGAACGACCCAAATGGACCGGAAGCGGCAAAGCCATCGAGTACGCCGTTAAAATGGCGCAGTTTCCGCAAGAAGCCCAACTGGATCGGACCCTTGCCGGCGGCAATCTTCAGGCGCGACATATCGATGCTTTTGCCCGTCTGATCGCCCGGTTCCATCAACGGATCGCCGTTGCCGGAGCCGGCAGCAGCTTTGGGGACCCGGACCACATCCGAAAGCCTGTTTTGGAAAACTTTCTTCAGATCCGAAAACACATTCCCGAAGGGGAATTGCTTGAACCTCTGGCCGAATTGGAAGACTGGACCCGGGCCGGGCTGCATGCGCTGGAGCCGGTTTTTGTGCGCCGCAAATCGGAAGGGTGGATTCGGGAATGCCATGGCGACCTGCACCTTCGGAACCTGGCCTGGATCAACGATGCCCCGGTCGTGTTCGACTGCCTCGAGTTTAATCCCAATCTCAGATGGATCGATATCATCAGCGATGCGGCCTTTCTGGTCATGGACCTGCGGGACCGCAACCGACCGCAACTGGCGCAGCGGTTTTTAAACCTGTATCTGGAACATACCGGTGACTATCGCGGCCTTCGTGTTCTGCCGTTTTACCTCACTTACAGGGCACTGGTTCGCGCCAAGGTGAATGCGATACGGGCACGGCAACCCGGAATCAGCAAAAAACAACGGATTGAGACTGAAAAGGATTTTTGCGAATACCTGAAGCTTGCAAAGCGCTATACAAAACCGGGCAGCCCGCAACTGATCATTACCCACGGCCTGTCGGCATCGGGAAAAAGCACGCTGACCCAGCCGATCCTTGAGCACATTGAAGCGATTCGAATCCGCTCCGATGTCGAACGGAAAAGACGCTATGGCATGAGACCGGAAACTGACGGTCACGCGGTTATCGGAAAAGGAATTTATACCGACGAAGCCACGGAATGGACCTATGGCCATTTGGCCGAACTTGCCGCCCAAATACTGGATGCGGGGTATCCGGTGATTGTTGACGCCGCATTTCTCAAAATCGATCAACGGCTGCGATTTCAACAACTGGCAGCGGCAAAACAGGTTCCATATATGATTCTGGAATGCATTGCCTCTCCCGAAACATTGCGTCGCCGGATTGTCGAACGCCCGAAGAACGTATCCGATGCCGATCTGGCCATCCTGGAGCACCAGTTCCGCAACCGGCAACCCCTATCTGAAAGCGAACGGCTTTATTCCCTTGAAATCGACACCGAGGCACCAATGGATGCCCGGTTTCTTGCGGACCGAATCAAAATGCGATTGCCCGGATGGGGGATAGAAACAAGGTAGGACAGGAAGGCATTTTCTTGATTTTTAGCTTGACATGCCCAACATTCGGGAGAATAATAACCTCTTTTATGTTTTTTTGTAAAAAGTAAGGTGTCTATCAATGCAATTGAATGTCAGGGATGTAGCCGGAATTTTTAATATTTCCGAAAAAACCGTTTTTCGCTGGATCAAACACAGAAATCTTCCGGTCTATCATGTCGGAGAAGAGTACCGGTTCAGCCGTTCGGAACTGCTGGAATGGGCCAGTGCCACGCGAACGGATGTCACATCCGAAATTATCAATGCACGCGACGAAGATCCCTTGCTGATGCCCCGCATGGATGAGGCTCTGCAAGCAGGCGGGGTGAATTATGGCATCAGAGGAACGGACAAGAATTCCGTGCTGCATTCGGTCGTCCAGGCACTGCATCTTCCCGAAGAAACAGACCGGTCCTTTCTCTATCAGGTATTGCTGACGCGGGAATCACTCGGATCAACGGGTATCGGTAATGGCATCGCCATTCCCCATGTCCGCAACCCGATTGTTTTACAGATCCCCAGCTCGATGATCTCCCTGTGCTATCTGGAACAGGCAGTGGACTTCGGTGCCCTGGACGGACAGCCGGTAAGCATTCTTTTTACCCTCATCAGCCCAACGGTGCGCACCCACCTGAACCTGCTCTCGAAGCTTTCTTTTGCTTTGTCCGATCCGCGATTCAAAACCATCATCCAGCAGCAGTCTTCCCCTACCGAAATATATGCCGAAGCAAGGCGTATTGAAGAAAAACTCCCTGCTCACTGAACGCCCCCGAGAATGCAGACAAGGATTATGAAAATTCATTTTCAGGTCCCCTTGATAAAGCGTTTTTTCAGAAGGGGCCTTAAAGAAAATCGTAACGAGAAAGTATATTGATGCGACTTATTCTGTTCTCCATAATGGTTTTGTGTTTCAGCGGTCTTTTCTCCTTTTTCACCGGCAGGAATCCCCGCTTTGCCAATATCGTGGGCGCAGGAGGAACCGTCCTGGGCTGCCTGATCGGCCTGGTTCCCGCCGCAATCGTACTTTGGACAGGGCAGACAAGGGGATTTCATCGGGCATGGCAGATTCCCTTCGGATCTTTATCACTGCAATTGGACGCCCTTTCCGCGTTTTTTCTTTTTACGATTTTGGTTCTGTCCGCGGTGGCCGCTATTTACGGCAATACTTATCTGTGGGACTACCGAATCCGGAAAAACCTGGGTGCCTCTTGGTTATTTTTCAATATCCTGGTTGCCAGCATGATCCTGGTTGTCATTTCACATAATGGCGTGCTGTTTCTCATGGCATGGGAAATCATGTCCCTGGCGTCTTTTTTTCTGGTAACCTTTGAAGATGAAAAAGAAAATGTTCGAAGTGCCGGATGGATCTATCTGGTTGCAACGCACATCGGAACCGCCTTTCTTTTCGTTCTCTTTATCCTGCTGACACATCGGGACCCATCGCTGGATTTTGACCAAATCGTTGTTTCCGGCCTGAATGGCACTTCCATGGCCAGTCTGGCATTTCTGCTTTCAGTAATCGGTTTTGGGACCAAAGCCGGATTCATGCCCTTTCACGTCTGGCTGCCGGAAGCCCATCCCGCAGCCCCAAGCCATGTTTCCGCCGTCATGTCCGGAGTCATGATCAAGACCGGCATCTATGGTTTGCTCCGAACGCTGACCTTTCTGGGCCACCCGGAACCCTGGTGGGGATGGCTGCTGATTACCATCGGGCTGGGTTCGGGCACTCTGGGTGTCCTGTTCGCTCTATCCCAAAATGATCTGAAGCGGCTGCTGGCATATTCCAGCGTTGAGAATATCGGCATCATCACTTTGGGGCTGGGGCTGGGCGTATTGGGACTGGCCATACATCAACCGGTTCTGGCGGTTCTGGGATTCGGCGGTGGCCTGCTGCATGTTCTGAATCATGCACTTTTCAAGGGACTGCTCTTTCTTGGCGCGGGTGCGGTGTTGCATGCAACCGGTGTGCGGAACATAGAGCAGTTGGGTGGATTGATACGCCACATGCCCTGGACCGGAACGCTTTTTCTGATCGGATCTTTTGCCATCTGCGGTCTGCCGCCGCTTAATGGCTTTGTGAGTGAATTTCTCATTTATGTCGGAAGTTTCATGGGCACGGGACTTTCGGGAGTTTCGCTTTCCAGCATCGGCGTCATCACCGGGCTGGCCGCAATCGGAGGGTTGGCCGCAGCCTGCTTCACCAAGGCTTTCGGCATTGTTTTCCTGGGTGAACCCCGGCACATCCCTGCCCTGCGGGGACACGAAATCGGCTGGGGCATGCGGATCCCGATGCTTCTTCTGGCATTTGGCTGTCTGTCCATCGGGCTTTTGGCGCCCTTCGTCATTTCAGCAATGAATCCGGTGATCGGAAACATCACCGGCTTGCAGCAAAACGATATCGCCACCCACCTTAGCATCGTAACCCTGCCGCTTCAGCGGGTAACGGCGCTCTCCTGTATTTTCATATTGACACTGGGGCTCTTGATCGCTCTTCGCAGACATCTGCTTTCCGGCAAAACGCCCGGGCAAAGTAATACATGGGACTGCGGTTTTGTCAGGCCCACGGCCCGCATGCAGTATACGGCATCATCTTATGCACAACCCATCACCACCATGTTCGGCTTTTTTTTGCAGACACATCGAAAGATGCATGCACCGGAAGGACTTTTCCCGGCTGATGCCAGTCTGCGCACCCATACCGAAGATGTCTTTTCCCGAAGCCTTTTCCGGCCTTTATTCCGCGGACTTGAACGGATTTTACTGCAACTGCACTGGCTGCAGCAGGGCCGTGTTCAAATCTATGTTCTCTACGTGGCCGTAACGCTTTTAGCCCTTTTGATCTGGAACCTGAGATAAGCCTTTTATGCAAACTTTATCCATACTGCATCCGCTGACGGCATTGATCCTGTCCCCGCTGCTTCTGGGAATCATCAACCGGACCAAGGCATATTTTGCAGGCCGAAAGGGTCAGCCGCTGCTGCAATTGTATTACGATCTGGCCCGATTGTTTCAAAAAAGCCCGGTTTACAGCCACACCACCAGTTGGATATTCCGCGCGGGTCCGCTTATGGGATTGGCTTCCGCAATAACGGCGCTGCTGGTGCTGCCCATCGGAGGCGGCGAGGCATTGCTGAGTTTTACCGGAGATCTGATTTTTCTGATATATCTTCTTGGCGTGATGCGATTTTTTACGGTCATAGCGGCTCTTGACACCGGCTCCGCATTTGAAGGCATGGGCGCCAGCCGTGAAGTCCAGTTTTCCGTCATGGCAGAGCCCGCTTTGCTGCTCAGTCTTCTGGCAATGGGAGAAATCGGAGAGCTTGCCTTTGCAGCCGGCATGCCGGTACCCCTGCCCCGTCTTTCCCTTACCGGAATCTATGCCGGCCTGTCGTTTTCCACCTGGACACATTCCGGAACGGTTCTCCTTCTTGCAGCCAGCGCCCTTTTGATCGTCCTTTTGGCTGAAAATGCACGTATTCCGGTAGACGATCCCAATACCCACCTGGAGCTGACCATGATACACGAAGTCATGGTACTGGATCACAGCGGGCCGGACTTTGCAATGATTCTATATGGAGCGGCCATCAAGCTCTGGATATTCAGCGCGCTTCTGGCAGGTGTGCTGATTCCCGTACGCACGGGAAATTATCTGCTGGACGCTGCGGCAACCCTCGGCGGAATCTTTCTTCTGGCCATTTGCATTGGTGTGATTGAATCTTCGATGGCGCGGCTGCGGCTCCTGCGCGTGCCGCAACTGCTGTCCGGCGCGGGTGTTCTGGCCATTCTGGCGCTGGTTCTGGTGTTAAAGGGATAATGGTTTTATGGAGCTGTGGATTGACGCATTGATTGTTCTGCTGATACTGACAAACCTGAAGCTGATCGGCTCCAGCCGATTGAGCGCCTGCATTCGCATCGTGGCACTTCAAGGGATTTTGCTCGGCATTCTTCCGGGACTGGTGGGCGCGGGCCACATGACGCTTCGAGCCATCCTGCTTTCCGCAGTTACCGTTGCGCTCAAGGGCATTGTTTTTCCGTGGCTGCTCCTAAGATCCATGCGCGCCTCAAGCGCGCGAAGAGAAATGGAACCGTTTATCGGATATTCCACCTCGATGCTGGTCAGTGTCGGCTTGCTGGCGCTGGCCATATGGATGGGCAGACAGCTTCCGCTGCCCATTCCCCTGAAATCCCCGCTGGTTGTGCCGCTTTCCCTGTTTACCATCATGGTCGGGCTGTTGGCGATTGTCAGCCGAAGGAAAGCCTTGTCGCAGGTATTGGGCTACCTGGTCATGGAAAACGGCATTTACGCATTCGGGCTGGCACTGGCCCTGAAAGAGCCCCTTCTGGTGGAACTGGGAACCCTTCTGGATGTTTTCATGGCGGTCTTTGTGATGGGTATCGCAATTTTTCACATCAATCGGGAGTTCGACCATATTGACACGGACCTGCTGAGCACATTAAAGGGTTGACATGATTCTGGCATTGATTTTTCTCCCGGTTGCGACAGCCCTGGTGGTATTCGGGTTAAAGAACGCAACAGCAATACGGGCCGTTCTGCTGGCGGCCGCCACTGGTCATGCTGTGCTGACGGCATTAGCATGGATTTACCCGCCTGCGCCCGTTCTGGATGGCTGGCTGCTTCTGGATGCCACGGGACTTCTCTTTCTGAGCATCACCAGTGCGCTCTTTGTGATGGTATCCCTGTACGCCCTGGGGTATCTGCAAAGAGAGGATTGGGGAAAGCGCCATGACTTTGAAGAAGGCTTCCTGTTCACCAATTCCAGGGAATCCGCCTTTGTCTGCTGCCTGCTGCTTTTTCTGGCAATGATGACCCTGGTCACCGTGAGTCAGCACTTCGGACTCATCTGGGTGGCTGTCGAGGCCACAACGCTGGCAAGCGCGCCCCTGATCTATTTCCACAGGCACCGCAGATCCCTTGAGGCCACATGGAAATACATCATGATATGCTCGGTCGGCATCGCGCTGGCGCTTTTGGGGAATTTTTTTCTGGCAGTCGCCGCCACGCTGACTGAAAATGAACATGTACCGATGCTGCTTTCAAGCCTGACAGGTAAGGCTTCGCTCCTGCATGTTCCCTGGCTGAAAGCCGCATTTCTCTTTCTGCTGGTGGGTTACGGCACCAAACTGGGGCTGGCGCCGATGCATACCTGGCTTCCGGATGCACACAGCGAGTCTCCATCGGTCATTTCCGCGCTGCTTTCAGGAGCCTTGCTGAACTGCGCCTTTCTGGCCATATTGCGTGCCCAGCAGGTCTGTGTTGCGGCCGGTCAGGGCCTTTTTGGACAGAATTTGCTGGTGGGGTTCGGACTTTTTTCCATGATCGTTGCCGCGACATTTATGCTCCGCCAGATGGATTTTAAACGGATGCTGGCATATTCAAGCGTCGAGCATGTCGGCATTCTGTCTTTGGGCGTCGGTCTTGGCGCCAATGCCGGATACGGCGCCATGCTTCACGCGGTCAATCATTCCCTGACCAAGGGAATGCTGTTTCTGGTTGCTGGAAATATCCTGGCTACCTATCAAAGCAAATCCACTCGGGAAGTGCGGGGTGTCATGCGCATACTTCCGATTTCCGGCGCTCTCTGGGTCATGGGATTTCTGGCCATCACCGGCTCTCCGCCTTTTGGAACGTTTCTGAGCGAGCTGGTTATCCTGAAATCGGCCCTGGATCAGGGGAGATTTTTTATTGCCGGAGCTTATCTCTTGATTCTGTGCATTATTTTTGTCGCAATGGCCGCGATCGTTCTTCCCATGGCTCAAGGAGAACCCGGAGGATTGCCGACGAGTGATCGAAGCCTCCCCCCTTCATTTTTTTCCGGAGAATCGCCACTTGCCGTAATCCCCCCCCTGATGCTGGGGGCCGCGGTTCTGGCTCTGGGTATTTATATTCCGCCCTTCCTCCAACAAATTCTGGAACAGGCGGCAAGAACCATCGGAACGGTTTAATGCAGGCAGTTCACGTTACAGGAGTGATCATCCATGTCCGATTCAGTCCCTGAACAGTTTTCGCTTTCCAGCGGACAGGCGAAAGACATCCGGAACGCACCCGTTCTCAGCATGGAGGCGTTTCAAGATGCCGTGATCCATTCGGTTGAAGAAGGGGGAAGGATTGCCGCCATGTTCGCTCAGCCCGCGCATGGCCGCTGCATGCGTCTTTGGGCCATGCTGTCGCAGGACAGCCGGTCGCGTATTCTGCCGCTTTGCACCGACACGGAGAAGGATAGCTTTCCGTCCCTGACCCCGCTCTGCACCCAGGCCCACTGGTTTGAACGGGAGATCCATGAACAGTGGCATTTACTGCCCAAGGGCCACCCCTGGCTGAAACCCATTCGCTTCCATGCGCCTTACGTGCAAAATCTTCAACAGCCCCTTGCCGGAAATACGCCGGAAATCGGCGCTGCGGACTTTTTCCGGGTTGAGGGCGAAGAAGTCCACGAGGTTGCCGTCGGACCCGTCCATGCCGGCATCATCGAACCGGGACATTTTCGGTTTCAGTGTCATGGAGAAGAAGTGCTTCACCTTGAAATATCACTCGGATATCAGCATCGCGGCGTTGAGAGGCGCCTGACGGGCGGCCCCGATAACCGGACGATTCATTATATGGAAACGCTGTCGGGTGATACCAGCATCGGCCATGCAACCGCCTACTGCCAGACGCTTGAAGCACTTTCCGATATCCGGATTTCAGCCAGAGCCCAGGTCGTTCGGGGCATTGCGCTGGAGCTGGAACGCATCGCCAACCACACCGGAGATATGGGAGCCCTTGCGGGCGATGTGGGCTTTCTTCCCACGCTTTCTTACTGCGGACGCATTCGCGGGGATATTCTCAATATGACAGGACTGATTTGCGGTAACCGTTTTGGTCGCGGCATCATCAGACCCGGAGGCGTCGGTTTCGATATTGACGCGGAAATGGCCAAAGCGTTGCTCGATCGTCTCGACACCGCTGAAAAAGACCTGACCGTTGCCATCAACCTGCTCTGGAAGACATCTTCCGTAATGGCCAGATTCGAGGGAACAGGCGCCATCAGCCGGGAAATGGCCGAACTCATGGGTCTGGTCGGACCCGCGGCCCGGGCCTGCGGCATCGAAAGAGATGTGCGAAAGGACATGCCCGAAGGGATTTTCCGTTTCACGCAGATTCCGGTTTCCACATGGAACACGGGAGACGTTCTGGGCCGGGCCCATGTGCGGTGGCTTGAAATTCAACGATCCATCGCATTTATCCGAGAGCAGCTCCAAAATCTGCCAGAGGGCCGGTTGCAAAGCGCACTGCCCCCCCTCCTGCCCCCGGACCGACTGGCGGTTTCTCTGGTTGAAGGCTGGCGCGGTGAGATCTGTCATGTGGCACTGACAGACAGCCAGGGTCATTTTGCGACCTACAAAATTGTCGATCCCTCGTTTCACAACTGGTTCGGCCTGGCCTTTGCGCTCCGAAATCAGCAGATTTCCGACTTTCCGCTCTGCAACAAGAGCTTTAACCTGTCCTACTGCGGGCATGATTTGTGACAGGATTCAGGAGACAAAGCGTATTTTCGCAATAAATACCCAGTGCTATTTTTCAAGGATTTTACAGAAATGTTAGACACCCTTCTGGCGCGCATTCAGCAGAAACACCGGACGATGAAGTTCCCGGACGGTCCCCCGCCCGAACTTCCGGATCGCTTTATGGGGCGTCCGGTCATCAACTCAAGGGATTGCCCTTCTGACTGCGCCCGGTGCGTGGAAATCTGCCCCACCCAGGCCATCACACGCACAGATAGTCTCGGGCTGGATCTGGGAGCTTGCCTTTTCTGCGCGGAATGCACCCGGGTCTGTCCGATCCCGAACATTCGCTTTACAAAGGATTATTGCATGGCCGTTCGCAAGCGCGATGATCTGTGGATCGACGCCGTGAAAAAATTTCAGCCTGCAATTGCCCTGGATCAAAGATTGAAGCGCCTGTTCGGTCGATCCTTGAAGCTGCGGCAGGTGAGCGCCGGCGGTTGCAATGCCTGCGAAGCCGACACGAACGTTCTGGGTACCGTGGGCTGGGACCTTGGCAGGTTCGGCATTCAGTTCGTGGCATCCCCCCGTCACGCGGATGGACTTCTTATCACCGGCCCCGTTACGGAAAACATGCGCCAGGCGCTGCTTAAAACCTACGAGGCTGTCCCAGGGCCCAAACTGGTGATCGCTGTCGGGGCCTGCGCCATATCTGGAGGACCCTATAAAGACCATGAAGAAGTCCACAACGGGGCCTGCGATTTGCTGCCGGTTGACCTGCTTATCCCCGGCTGCCCGCCCCACCCGCTGACGATTCTGGATGGACTTTTAAGGCTCATCGGTCGAATTAAAACCGCATAAATTGAAAACATCGCAGCAACGCTGGATGTTGTCCCCGGTCAAATCCGGCTTCAAAGGTTTGCTCAGCAACCTGCGTTCTTCCATTTCTGTCTATCAGCATCACCGACGATGAGCGGGTACCGTATCCCAGGCTTTGGATAAACATGGGAGAAAGTATCCGCTCCCATTCCATGCCGACACCCGTATCCGGGAGCCTGCCATCCGGCGGCATCTCGCGGTTTTTAAGAAGCTGAAAGATCGGCTCCATATTCACGGGATCAGAATCCAGAACCGCTGCTTTCAGCAAGGCAATCCCTTTTTCAACCTTAGGCCAGGGGGTATTCAGAAGATGATTGCTCAGGCCATACCATCCGGGCTGAAGTCTGCGGATTCCAGGTCCCCGATTGGAATGGTAAAACAGTCCGGATGCGTCCCCGACGATCAGGTTGAACCCACTGTATATCTGACCGACTGCGGAAACCGCCTCAAGATAGGTTCGGGCAGAACTGTTTCCCGAAAGAAAGTCGCTCACCAGATGACCGCGTGACGGAGCACCTGGTTTAGGCCCGCCGGACTCGCGATAATTGGTGATGGCGGAAAATTTGCCTGAGCGGGACATGCCCAGCCAGGTTCCTCCGCCTTTTAAATCCCGGCCTGCCAGGATATCCGGGTGATCTTCCCAGAACGCCATGGGAAGGGTGGGCCGCTCGTAGAACTCGTCCCGATTGGCTGCCAGAATGAGGCGATATTCCGGATGGACGCCGTAAGCCAGAAGAATCAGACACATGAACTCACCATTGACCAGATAAAAGGATTTGTGGTATATTCACAATATAGCTTTTTCGCTAAGCCTGCCAGGACAACGAACCATGAAAGCGCTGTCCCTCCCTTCGAAAAGCAGGAGGCCAGAGGAAGATGAGCCTATTGCGTGAATAGCTTAACAGTAACAAGTCATCTTTTTAAATAATATGTTACTGTTAAGTTCGGGTTCAACCTTGGCTGAGTGGAACGCTAATAATTAACAATTTCATATAATCGCATGGTATTTTTTTAATCATATTTTGTTATGGAGGATATTTCAATGAGAGAAGTGGTGATTGTCAGTGGATCCCGGACCGCCATCGGGAATTTCGGCGGGGCCTTGATGAACGTTCCGGTTGTCGAGCTTGGCGCGGTGGTGATGAAAGATGTTTTAAAGAAGGCGGGCCTCAGGCCCATTGCGGATGCCGCCATGAAAGCCAATGCCCCGGATAAGTTAAAAGACCAGGGAATGATCGAGCTTGAAAAAAAATCTTATTCCTGGGATGACCAGGCCACGCCGATTGCCATTGATGAAGTCATTATGGGAAATGTGCTTCAGGCAGCGCAGGGACAGAACACGGCCAGACAGGCCATGATCCGGGCAGGGCTTCCCAAGGAAACCCCGGCGGTCACCGTCAACAAGATCTGCGGCTCGGGCTTAAAGGCCATTGCCATGGGCGCCGCCTCCATCATGAGCGGCCAGGCGGATGTGATTCTGGCCGGCGGCCAGGAAAACATGAGTCTTGCCCCCATGGCCCTTCCCAAAGCCCGCTGGGGGCACCGGATGGAGCTGACCGGAAAAGGCGAAATTTATGACCTGATGGTATTTGACGGACTCTTCGAGATATTTTATGGCTATCACATGGGATTGACCGCCGAGAACATCGCTTCGATGTACGGCATCAGCCGCCAGGAGCAGGATGAACTGGGCGTTTTAAGCCATAGCCGCGCCATGGCCGCCATCAAGGAAGGCATCTTTGCCAAGGAAATCGCACCGGTCATCATCGCGTCCCGAAAAGGCGACATCGTTTTTGACACGGATGAGCGGCCCATGGAAACAAGCCTTGAAAAAATGGCCAAACTGCGGCCGGCCTTTAAAAAAGACGGCTCCGTCACCGCCGGAAATGCTTCCGGAATCAATGATGCCGCTGCCGCCGTTCTGATGATGAGCGCCGAAAAAGCCAGGGACATGGGACTTACGCCCATCATCCGGATCAAGGGCTTTACATCCGGCGGCCTGGACCCGGCCTATATGGGACTGGGGCCGGTTCCCGCGGTTAGAAAAGTATTGAAAACCACCGGAATGACCTTAAAAAACATCGACATGATCGAGCTAAACGAAGCCTTTGCTTCTCAGGCCATCGGCTGCATGCGGGAGCTGGGAATTGAAAATGACCGGCCGAATGAACTGGGAAGCGGTATTTCTCTGGGGCACCCCATCGGCTGCACCGGTGCCCGTCAGGTTGTCACCGGCATGTATCAGATGCAGCGCAAAGGATACCAGACCGGCCTGTTTACCATGTGCATCGGCGGCGGCATGGGAATGGCCATGATCGTGGAACGATAATCTTTTTTTCTTTACTTGTTCAGGTGTTCTTGGTAAGAATAAAGGATAAGGGAGACAGCAGATGGATATTAGCAGAAAACTGGGGATACTGGTGTTTTGCGGCGTTCCGGCAATTATCGGCGGCGGTATTATTTATGGTTTTTTCCACGCTTATACACCGGTTGTCATTTATGAAATATTGCTCCTGTTGGTTGCCGGAGGATTTATCAGCAAGTAACCACCTCCGGACTTTTCTTTTTTGCCTGATCCAGTCTTGATTTCGGCCCCGAAATGTAGTTTTTTTGTCAGCATTTCGGGGCTCTGACGTTATTGTGGTTTTCGTTGAACGGATAACCCATTTCACAGAATACAATCCTTCCATGAACGATCCAGCCTACAGAAATATGAAGCTGTGGTATTTCCTGGTGATCTTCCTGCTCTCTGCGCTGATGCTGGGATGGCTTCTGTGGCCGTTTCTGTCCGTTATTGTTCTGGCCGCGGTCGTTACCAGCGTCTTTGGCGCTGTTTTCCAGTTTTTCCGCAGATTCTTAAATGCCTCACTGTCATCACTGCTGACCTGCATGCTTATATTTCTGATTCTCTTTGTTCCGATGGTATATTTTGTCGGAGCCCTGTCTCAGGAAGCCTATGGCCTTTACGAAATGGGGAAAGATGCGGTCATCAGCGACCAGATGGAAG
The DNA here is from genome assembly GCA_016219185.1 of Deltaproteobacteria bacterium. Lineage (GTDB taxonomy): Bacteria > Desulfobacterota > Desulfobacteria > Desulfobacterales > Desulfatirhabdiaceae > RAAP-1. The sequence goes on along the minus strand of JACRBZ010000069.1, from coordinate 24,750 downwards.
CACTTCTGGCCAATAACCGGCTTATTGAAAGGGCCAACCAGTATTTATCCCGCTTCAATTATGTTCTGACAGGCGATGAAGTCAACAAGGCCATATCCGAGATGGGGAAAACCGTCGGGCTTTTTCTCTACCAGCAGGCAAGCGCCATTGCTTCCAATATCTTGAATTTTTTATTTTATTTCTTTTTCATGCTGATGTTCATCTATTATTTTCTGGTTGAAGGCCATAAGCTGGTTGCATTTGTCGTCGAATTATCTCCCCTGCCGGAAGATCAGGATCAGAAACTGATCCAAAAATTCAAGGACATGGCTGGCGCGATTCTGATCGGTAATGGCCTGAGTGGACTCATACAGGGCCTTGCAGGCGGTATTCTTTTTTCGCTGTTCGGCCTGAAATCTCCGATCCTCTGGGGCGTGATCATGTCCATGGTCGCTTTTCTTCCGATTATCGGAACCGGCGTGGTATTTATCCCGGCCGCGATTTATCTGTTTTTGACGGACAGGTTTGCCGCGGGAATTTTTTTCGTGATTTTTTATCTGGTGCTTTCGGTGATCATGGAGTACATTTTCAAGCCGAAACTCGTTGGCCATCGGGTCAACATGCATACCCTGCTGGTATTTCTATCCATCATGGGAGGAGTTAAACTTTTTGGAATCCTGGGGATCATTTATGGCCCGCTGGTGGTTACCGCGTTTTTGACCCTGACGGATATTTATCATGCGAGTTATCAATTTCTGGTAGATAACAAATGAATTGAAACGATAAGGTAGTTACAAATGACAGAACTCGAAATTATTCCCGATATTCGCCCCAATATTCGAATTGATAGCGAAATGAAAAAATCCTATCTCGATTATGCCATGAGCGTCATCATCGGCAGGGCACTTCCGGATGTCCGGGACGGTCTCAAGCCGGTTCACCGCCGCGTACTCTTTGCCATGCACGAGTTGAGCAACGACTGGAACAAGCCCTATAAAAAGTCCGCCCGTATCGTTGGTGATGTCATCGGTAAATACCATCCTCACGGCGATACAGCCGTATATGACACCATCGTTCGCATGGCACAGGATTTTTCCCTGAGATACCCGCTGGTGGATGGTCAGGGAAATTTCGGCTCCATTGACGGCGACCCCCCGGCTGCAATGCGTTACACGGAAATCCGCATGAAACGCCTGGCCCATCATATGCTGGACGATCTTGAAAAGGATACGGTCAATTATGTTCCCAACTATGATGAATCGCTCTCGGAGCCGTCGGTTCTGCCGGCCAAGATCCCCAATCTGATCATCAATGGCTCATCCGGCATTGCGGTCGGCATGGCAACCAACATTCCGCCCCATAATCTGAATGAAACCATCGAGGCCATAAAAGCCATAATCGACAATCCGGGACTCAGTTTTGAGGAGCTCATCGCCATCATGCCAGGTCCGGATTTTCCGACTGCCGGGTTTATTTATGGAAAAACCGGAATTCACGATGCATATCGGACCGGTCGGGGCATCATCCGCATGCGGGCCAGAACCCTTGTTGAAAAGGACAAGAAAACCGGCAGCGAAACCATCGTGGTTACCGAACTTCCCTACCAGGTCAACAAGGCCAAGCTCATTGAATTTATCGCCGAGCTGATCCGGGATAAACAGATCGAGGGCATCCGATTCATCCGGGATGAATCGGATCGGGATGGGATGCGGATCGCCATGGGTCTTAAAAAAGACCAGGCCGCCGAAGTCATCATCAATCAACTCTACAAGCACACCCGGATGGAAAGCAGTTTCGGCATCATTTTGCTTGCTGTCGTCAATAACCGGCCGGAGCTGCTGACCCTGAAAGAAATCCTGGAATATTTTATCCGGCACCGCAAACAGATTATTGTCCGAAGAACCCAGTTCGACCTGAAAAAAGCCGAAGATCGGGCCCATATCCTGGAAGGGCTGAAAATTGCCCTCGACAATCTGGATGCCGTGGTCAGCCTGATCCGCCAGTCTCCGTCTCCGGCTGAGGCCAAAGCCGGGCTCATTGCCGCATTCTCTCTTTCGGCGATTCAGGCCCAGGCCATTTTGGATATGAGGCTGCAACGGCTTACGGGCCTTGAACAGGAAAAAATCATCGAGGAATACCGTAAAACGCTGAAAGACATCGAGTGGTTCAAAGAGATTCTGGGCAGTGAGCTGATTATCCTCAGGCTGATCAAGGAAGAACTGACCGAAATTCAGAACGAGTTCGGCGATCCCCGGCGAACGCAGATCGTGGATGAAACCCGCGAGATTACACTTGAAGACATGATCGTGGAAGAAGACATGGTGGTCACCATTTCAAAAACCGGCTATATCAAGCGAAACCCCATTACGCTTTATAACAGCCAGCGCCGCGGCGGAAAAGGCAAGACCGCGATGGAAACAAAGGATGAAGACTTTGTGGAACATCTTTTCGTGGCATCCACCCATCACACCTTTCTCTTTTTTACCAATCAGGGAAGACTCTACTGGTGCAAAGTCTATGAAATTCCTCAGGCAGGCAGGGCCAGTCGCGGAAAAGCGATCATCAATCTCTTGAATTTTCAAAATGAAGAACGCCTGACAGCCGTTCTCGCGGTATCCAAATTCGAACCCGGATATCACATCATCATGGCCACCCGTAGCGGCGTGATCAAAAAAACCAATTTAATGGATTTCAGCAGGCCCCGGGCAGCCGGCATTATCGCCATCTCCCTGGATGAAGGCGATGAGCTGATTTCCGCCAAGATTACCGACGGCACCCTGAATGTATTTCTTGGCTCCGCGTTCGGAAAATCCATTCGCTTTCATGAATCGGATGTGCGCTCCATGGGCAGAAATGCCGCCGGGGTCCGGGGAATGCGCCTCAGCCAGGGAGACACGATCGTGGGAATGGAAGTATTGAGTCATGGCCAGACCCTTTTCACCATCACGGAAAACGGATTCGGAAAAAGAACTTCCATTGATGAATATCCGGTACAAAAGCGCGGGGGCCTTGGCGTCATCACCATCAAGACAACGGAGCGAAACGGCAATGTCGTGGCCATTCTTCTGGTGGAAGAAGACGACGACCTGATGCTCATGACCGACAACGGCAAACTCATTCGAATCCCCACCCGGGGCGTTTCCGTCATCAGCCGAAACACCCAGGGCGTCAAATTGATCGGCATGGAGCTGGCTGAAAAAGTAACCAGCGCAGCCAGGCTGGCTGAAAAAGAGGAAGAAATAGATGAATCAGATGAATCAGATGAACCAGACGAATCAGACTCCCCCCTTGAGTCAGCCTGATTTAAAAATCGGCGTGGTCGGGGCCGGAAGCTGGGGTACGGCTCTGGCCAATCTTCTGGGAACCAAAGGCTATCCCATTGATTTCTGGGTTTTTGAAGAAGAAGTGCGATTCCAGATTCGGACGTTTCGGGAAAACCGGATATTTCTGCCCGGCATCCCTTTGTCCGAACGCCTGAACCCGACCGGTGACCTCAAGCAGGCGGTCACGGGCAAAGACCTGGTTCTGATGGTGGTTCCTTCTCATTTGATGCGTGCGGTTTCCCAGCGCATGTCTCCGGATGTGCCGGACAACGCCCTGATCGTATCGGCATCCAAGGGAATCGAAAATCAGACGTATCTGACCATGAGCGGGGTTCTGGCCCAGACCCTTCCCCACATTCCCGAAACCCGGATTGCCGCGCTTTCCGGGCCCAGTTTCGCCAAGGAAGTGGCGCTGCAATCCCCGACGGTTGTCACGGTGGCTGCAAGGGATCCCGCGTCGGCAGCGCAGGTCCAGCATGTTTTTGCAACGCCAGCCTTCAGGGTCTATACCCACGATGATGTCATCGGCGTGGAGCTGGGCGGCTCTGTAAAAAATGTCATTGCGATTGCCGCGGGAATGATCGATGGGCTCGGACTCGGCCTGAATACACGCGCGGCATTGATTACCCGGGGACTTGCCGAAATCCGCCGCCTGGGGCTGAAGCTTGGCGCCAATCCCCATACATTCGCCGGGCTTGCCGGAATCGGTGATCTGGTTCTGACCTGCACCGGAGACCTGAGCCGCAATCATACGGTGGGCAAAAAGATCGGAGAAGGAAAAAGCCTTGCGGATATTCTTTCTGAAACCCGCACGGTGGCCGAAGGGGTTAAAACTGCGGAATCGGTATACAATCTCTCCTCTAAACTCGGGGTTGATATGCCCATCTCACATGCGGTATATCACATTCTTTATGAAGGCTTGTCTCCCAAAGAGGCCGTATATCAATTGATGACGCGGGATCTGAAGCATGAGATCGATGATTTTATGTAAAATGAGACTGAAGGCTCTAAGATCAGACGGTTGGGTGACCCTGTGAATATCAAATCAAGGGGAGACCATATGCCCCGGAAATCATCCGTCAGTGAATATTCTTCGGAAGTTCAGGATGAATCTGTAGCGGTTCAGCCCAGGGCCCGCCAATTCCGGCACAAGGCCGAAGGACACCGGGGGCGGCTGCGGGACAAGTTTCTGAAATCCGGCCTTTCCGGTTTTCACGATTATGAAGTGATCGAGATGCTGCTGACGCTGGCAACCCCCCGAAGAGACTGCAAGGAATTCGCCAAGGCAGCGCTTTCGCGTTTCAAAACCCTTCAGGGCGTTTTGGAAGCTGCGCCGGCATCGCTGCTGGAGGTCGGCGGAATCGGCCCCCAGAATATTTTCGGCATCAAATTGATACAGGCGGTTGCGGATCGGTATCTGGAAAAGCGGATCACCCAAAAAGACATCATCTCGCATTCCAAGGCGCTTTTTGAATATCTCTATTACAACCTGCGGGATAAAAGTCGTGAATGTTTCAAAGTGATTCATTTGGATGCCAAGAACCAGGTCCTCGGCATTGAAACGCTTTTTGAAGGATCCTTATCGACAACCGCGGTCTATCCCCGGGAAGTCATCCAGTCTGCCCTGAACCATCATGCCGCGGCCGTGATCTTTGCGCATAACCATCCATCCGGAGACCCGGCGCCATCTTCAGATGACATGGCCATTACCCGAAAACTGATTTTTTGCTGCGATATCATGGGAATAACGGTTCATGAACACATCATCATCGGTGAAAACCGGTATTTCAGCTTTGCGGATGAAGGATACATCGCCAAAATGTATCGCGAAATGGAAACTCTAAACCTATAAGAACACAGGTCCATGCAAAATACATCATCTCCTCCGCCATATTGTTTCGGCAAACTCGAGAATGTCTTTCCCGAAGGCGAAGACGGATTTCGAAATACACCGGAATCCTGCGTTCCCTGCTGTCATAAAACCGAATGCCTGCGCACTGCAATGGCCGGGACCGGCGGTTTGAAACTTCAGGAAAAACATGTTGACAGGGCCTATGCGGCCGGGATGCTCGGCTTTCTGGGAAGATGGTCCCGAAAAAAAGATCTTCAAAGACGATTATCTAAAAAAAAGGGGGGGAATCATGAAAACGATTAAGGATATTGCGATTGCCGGAAAACGGCTGTTGATCCGGGTTGACTTCAATGTGCCGCTCGATAAACAACAGAGAATCACGGATGATTCCCGAATTCAGGCCGTGCTGCCGACACTGAAATACGCCCTGGGTCAAAAGGCCAGAATCATCGTGGCCTCCCACCTGGGAAGGCCCAAGGGAAAGATTGCTCCGGAATTCAGTTTGAAACCGGCGGCAGAGCGCCTGAGCGTGCTTTTGGATCAGCCGGTTCAACTGGCCGCGGATTGCGTGGGAGAATCCGTTGAAACAATGGTTGCGGCCATGAAGCCCGGAGACATTGTGGTTCTCGAGAATCTTCGGTTTCATCCGGATGAGGAAAAGAACGCGGACGCGTTCGCCAAATCCCTGGCCGGACTTTGCGATGTCTATGTCAACGACGCCTTTGCCGTGTCCCATCGGGCCAATGCATCCGTTGAGGCCATCACCCGGTTTGCACCCCTGTCCGTTGCCGGATTCCTGCTGAAAAACGAGATCGATTATTTCAATAAAGCCATGACCACTCCGCTACGGCCCCTGGTTGCGGTCATCGGCGGAGCAAAGGTATCCAGCAAGCTGGCGGCCCTTGAAAACATGCTCCTTCATGTGGACAAGATCCTCATCGGCGGCGCAATGGCCAACACATTCCTTCGTGCCATGGGACATGCCACCGGAAAATCCCTGGTGGAAACCGAACTGATCGAAACCGCCGGAACCATTCTTAAAAAAGCATCGGAAAAAGGCGTAAAAATCTATCTTCCTGTGGACGGAGTCACCGCGGCCCAGGTTGAGCCAACCGCAGCCTGGGCTGTTTTTCCGGTTCAGGAAATCCCGGATGACCAGATGATTCTGGATATCGGTCCGGCTTCATCGCTTTTATATGCCGAAGCGCTTCAGGGCGCCAAAACCATTGTGTGGAACGGCCCCATGGGGGTTTTTGAGATGGCGCCTTTCAGCAAGGGGACTTTTGACATGGTAAATCACGTGACTTCATCCGGCGCCATCACCATTGTCGGCGGCGGGGATACCGATGCCGCCATTCATCGCTCGGGCAAAGCCGATCAAATCACCTATATTTCAACCGGAGGAGGCGCGTTCCTGGAGCTTCTGGAAGGAAAAATCCTGCCGGGGGTGGCAGCCCTTGAATCCATTTCCAGGGACAATTCGTGACACAAAAATCCAAAATAATTACCGGGCTCGTGATTGCCGCGCTTGCCTTTGGCGGATACTGTTTCAGAATCCCGATCTGGACGATGATTGTTCATTTTTACGATCTCATGACAAATCGGCAGGCCATTCAGGCCTACATCGTTTCCTGGGGAATGGCCGCACCGATTGTCTTTACCGCAATCCAGATCCTCCAGGTCGTTATTGCGCCCATTCCCGGCGAGGCGACAGGATTTATCGGCGGGTTTCTTTTTGGGACATTTAAAGGCTTTTTATACTCCAGCATCGGCCTTTCCGTCGGTTCCCTGATCAATTTCGGGATCGGCCGGTTGCTGGGCAATCAGTTTATCCGAAAAATGATTCCGGAAGGCCAGATAAAAAAGCTTGACAAGCTGGTTCACCGGCAAGGCGCCATTGTTCTGTTTATTTGTTTTTTGTTTCCCGGATTTCCAAAAGATTATCTGTGCCTGTTTCTGGGCATCAGCGATATTCCTTTCAAGCTTTTTTTTGTCATGGCAACATTCGGCCGCATGCCCGGAACCCTGGCACTCAGCGTTCAGGGAGCTTCCCTGTATGACCAAGAGTATGTCCTGATGGCGGTCATCACGGTGCTCTGCATCGTATCTGCGTATTTGTCCTACCGCTACAAAGAAAATCTATACAACTGGATGGATAAGCTGAACGGTAAATGAAGGTCTTGACCCGTAAGGCGATTGATGGTAGCGGATACAGATAATAAATTGTCGTCAACTATCGGGGCTGGAATATCGATCGGCCATTAACCGTCCACTGCTTGCAGCCACCCTGTTTATATATTTTGACCACTCCCTTATACCGACATACAGGAGATTCCATTGACATTCTGGAGCTTTCGCGAAGAGCTCAGCCAGGCAAACCGTTTGAGAAGATCCTATTACGAGCTCTTAAGAGATGAGCTTGATCAGCAGATGATCCAATATGGCCTGATTGATTCCTACAATAATTTTCACTGCAAAAAACTGGCCTTTCCCTTTGTCGAAAAACGGGAATTAAAACCGCGCGCCCGGATTCCGGATGTCGAATACGAGTGTCAGAATACGTTTCTGGTCATTTTTGTCGAAGATACGATTCCGGCAACCTGTAAGAAATACATCCGGTTTTTTGACGAAAACAAGACCACCAAGATCAATCTGCTGCAATCCAAGACGCTTCCGCTGTCCGACACCTTTGATCGGAATCAGAAATACATCGAATCCGCTCATTTTGTCGATTTTTTAAGAATCCTGCTGCCCGTGGATTACAGCCTTCTGATCCAGAGAGATCCGTCATCCCGGAACCGGGACCGATACTGCGTATCTCATTTTCATGTCCGGATTGACTGGCCGATCGCCGATGCCGCCGAAAACCTGGCCTTGAGCCTTCGCTATATTTCCAAGGACCTTTATGAAAAAGGCGATAAATACGCCGAGGACATTCAAAAGAAGTTTTTTGAATATCATGGTCTTCCGATGATGGCCGGCGGCAGACGGACCGCAGCCATCGTTGCCGCCCAGTACTTAAAACGCATTCCCTGCATTACCACCGTCTATGTGGGCAGCAGCGAGTCCCGGTCCCTGATACGCATCTCCGAACGGGGGGTTTCCAAATTCATCCTTTTAAAACTCACCAACGCTGAAATGGAATCCGTGGCCCAGACCCATCACCTTCCCCTCAACACGTTTTACAAGAATTATGTCGTCAACCGCAAAGGGGGATTCGGGATCTGTATTTTTCAGGCGACTTATTCTTTTACCAACCAGGCCCGTCCCCCGGAAGACGGAAAACTGCGGGAGATCAAGCCGGATCTTTACTGGCTCTCCGTCGCCAACCAGCACATTCTTCCCCGGCCCGGAATATGGAAATATCCGCCCCTGCCCATGAATGTGATCTACTCCTGATGGCTACGTAGAAAACCCAATATCTGCGTTGAGCTGCATCCTTCGTCGTTGCGGCGTACCCAATGCGCCTCACTCCTCAGGACTTGCTCGCCTTGATCTTGGGCTTTCTACGAAGCCATCCATTACCGAATTCCAAATAACAGCCATGCCCGTGCGGGCATGGCTGTTATTTGATAATACAGTGCCGCAGTGCGTCGTCACTATAGTTTCGAGTTCATCATTCCTGATGCGGCCACAGGACCTGGTCGTTGATCCGGCGGCAGATATCGGTTGCGCAAACCAGAGGCTTTCCGTCGAGGGCTTTTACCGGAACCGCACCCATCAGCGCGTTAGTTACCAGAACATGGTCCGCGGCATGGAGATCTTCGATCGAAAGCGGCCGGTGAACGATCGCATATCCCCACTGGCCGAATATTTCGCAAACTTTGGCGGACATGATTCCGGGAAGGGCATGCGTCGATACCGGCAAAACCAGGGTTTTTCCGGAAATCGCCAGAAGGCTGGCCGTGTTGGTCTCGGAAACCGTGCCATCCGGATTCAGGATGAGGGCCTCGTCGCCGTTGTTTTCCCTGGCCCAGTTGCCGGCAAGAAAATAGTATAGATAATTCGTTGTTTTATGGGCAGCCAGCGGAGTTTGCCGGGGTTCCGGATAGGTCAGGAGCCTGATTCCATCCGATCGGAGCATCTCCAGGCGATGGGTGTAGGCGCGTGCCATGACCACGAGATGGCTGCCGCAAAATCCCGACGGTTCTTCGGCCTTTACGGCCATGATCTTGACCGCCGCGACCCGGTCCTGGAGCCGATTGGCGCAAAGGATCTGTGAAAAGACATCGGACCAGGTAATGTCCGGCGGATCGGAATGAAAGAGTGTTTTCCAGGAATGTTCAAATCGCCGGACATGATCCGGAAGAAAGCAGGGACTGCCGTTTACGGCCCGGATCGTTTCAAAAAGCCCGTAGCCATATTCCAGTCCATGACCTGCCACGGGGAGGCGTGCTTCTTCCTGAGGCGCCAGAACGCCGTTTATCCAAACCATCGAACATGGGACGGAATGTGTTTTTTTACCCTTGAAAACCTCCATCAGGGTTTTTCCCTTGTGCAGGGTTTCCTCATATTCATCCGAAGGATTCGAGTCAAAGACAATGCCGCCGCCGACGGAGAACAGCATTTTCCCCTTAAAAACCGTTGCCGTCCGAATGGCAATGGAAAGATCCAGGGTATCATGGAAACTGATGTATCCGATCGATCCGGTATAGATATGCCGGCGGACCGGCTCCATCTCGTCGATGATTTCCATGGACCGAATCTTGGGGCAGCCCGTGATGGAACCCCCGGGAAAGGTGGCCTGCAAAAGATCCACGGAATCCATGTTGGAATCCAGAATGCCTTCCACATTCGAAACCAGGTGATAGACATTCTGATAGGCTTCGACCCGCTTATGGACGGAAACACGGACCGATCCGGGCCGGCAGACTTTTCCGATATCATTTCGCAGCAGGTCCACGATCATAGATAGCTCCGCATCGTCCTTGAGGCTTTCGGAAAGCTCCTCTCTCAGCCGCAGATCTTCCTCCGCCGTATTTCCCCGGGGCCGGGTGCCCTTGATCGGCCGGGTTTCCACCCGATCGTTATTTCGATAAACAAAACGCTCCGGAGAAGTGGAGATGATCTGATGGTCTGATGCCTGAATATAGGCAAAGAACGGGGCGGGGTTGCGCTCATAAAGGGATTTAAACAGCCCGAAGGGGTTCCCCTGAAAACCGGTTGAAAACCGCTGGGACATGTTGACCTGATAGACATCCCCGGACCGGATATATTCCTTGATGGTTTCAACGGCCCTGAGGTAGGCCGGGCGGGTAAAGCTGGACGTAAATCCGCCGGCATCCCCGGAAAAGTCGGTATCATCCGGCAATGGCCTGGAAAGATCCCCGCGGAAGCTTTCCAGGGTATCGGAAATCGCCGATTGATCGGCGCCGGTATAAATTGGAGCGCATATCCAGCTTTTCCGGCTGACCGTGTCCTGAACAAGAATCACCGATGGCGCGTACAGGCAGATATGCGGCAGTCCCAGGTCATCCACGGAGGTTCTGGACAGTTTTTCCAGGCAGTCTTTCAGATCGTAGGCAAGATACCCCATGAGTCCCGCGCCTATGGGCATTTCAAAATCCGAGGGAGCGGCGCTGAAATGAAAGTGGCGCAGGATTTGCCGAAGCACGGTAAAGGGATTTTCAGCAATGCGATGAATCGTGTCATGGATTCTGACCTGAAGGCGCTGGTCTCTTCCGGTAAGGCTCAGCCAGGGTTTTACGCCCAGAATGTGATATCTGGCGCAGTCCAGGCCGGTTCCGCTCATCAGCACCACGGTTCCGGGAATGGCGGCAAACCGCGAGGCGGTTTCCATAAATGATTCATTCAGTTCAATGGGCTCGGCATGGAAACCGGAAATGGCAAAGGGAAATGAAAGGGTCATGATCGTTTCAGCAGCATTTGTTTTTGCTTTTCCTTCTTCCTGAGTTGTTTTTCACAGAATACGGGCGCGCCTGAGACCGGATGAACGCCGGTGTGGTAAACCAGGGTTGAAATCGTCGATGGCGTCGGGGTAAAGATTTGGACCTGCTCGGGAATCAGGTGAAGATGACGGGACACAAAAGCTTTTAACCGGCTCATGTGGGCCTCGGTGCAGCCGGGATGCGCGGCCATGAAATAATAAGTCAGATAAAGCTGCTTTCCGGATGTGTTACAGACCGAGTCAAACAGGCGTTTAAATTCGATCAGGCTCTCCATTCCGGGTTTTCCCATGAGATCGAGCACATCGTTTTCCGTATGCTCGGGCGCGATTTTCATCTGACCGGAAGTATGGTGTTGCACTACGTCGGTTAAATACCTCAGCCCGTTTTTTTGATCGGAAAGAATCAGGTCATACCGGATGCCGGATGCCACGAAAACATGCCGGACAGCCTTTATTTCCCGGATTGCTTTCAATAGATCGATCTGATGACGGTGATCCGCCTTAAGCTGATCACAAATCACGGGATACAGGCACCGCTTATCGGTGCATGCGCCCCTGGCCTGTTTTTTCCGGCATTCGAATCCATACATGTTCGCCGTCGGTCCCCCGACATCCGAAATGATTCCCTTAAACGCCGGATGGGCGGCCATTGCCTTCACCTCGCGCAGAATGGAGGCCTGGCTTCGCCATTGAACGGTCCTGCCCTGATGCACGGCAATGGCGCAGAAACTGCACTCACCGTAACACCCCCTGTGCGTGGAAACCGAAAACCGGATGGTCTCAAGTGCCCGGACATCCCCAAGTTTCCTATAAAACGGATGCAGTTCCCGCTCATAGTCCAGATCATGGACCGCATCCATTTCAGGTTGCGAAAGCGGCAGGCAAGGGGGCATGTGGATGAGATACCGGCTGCCGTGTTTCTGGCACAATCCCTTTGCTGTCACCGGATCATTGTTCTGATAAAAGAGGTGAAACATCCGTGAAAAGGATTGGGGATCGGCCGACACTTTCTCGAAAGGCTCCATCTCGATGCAGTCGGGTCGGGCGCTGCCGGCGATATAACAGATTCCGCAGGTCTCCGTGAAGGATTCTCGGCGTTTTAACTTGTCGGCAAGAGACAGGACAGCCTTTTCCCCCATCCCATAGATCAGGATATCGGCCTTGGCGTCAAACAGGATGGATCTGCGGATGGCATTTGACCAGCAATCATAATGGGGAATCCGCCTGAGACTGGCTTCTATGCCGCCCAGAACGATGGGGACCGTGGATTTAAAAAATCTGCGGATGAGATTCGAGTAAACGATGATTGCCCGGTCCGGCCTGCGGGTGTTGAGGCCTCCGGGGGTATAATCATCATGCTTCCGGCGTTTTCCGGTGGCCGTGTAATTGGCCACCATCGAGTCCACGCTTCCGGAAGTCACCCCCCAGAACAGCAGCGGCTCCCCCAGCCGGGCGATATCGCTTCGGGACTGGATATCCGGCTGAGCAATGACGCCAACCCGATACCCCTGGTGCAAAAGGAGTTTTCCGATTACCGCCGCGCCGATAAAGGGGCTGTCCACATAACTGTCGCCGGTAACCAGAACAACGTCGAGCCCCTGCCAGCCCAGTGATTCGACTTCTTCCGGCGTGGTGGGTAAAAACATTTTCCTATTTGACCGATAATACCGGACACGGGGCTTTCAGAACAACATACTGGGCCGTTGATCCAAAAACCAGCTTGCCGACCTTGGATCTTCGCCGAACCCCGATAATAATCAGGTCGATTTCATTTTCCCTGGCAAACTGAACCAGGTCTTCCCCTGCCTCCAGTCCGCGAACCGAAAGATGGGTTTCGCTGGGGATTTTGGCGTCCATGAACTGGGCCTGGGCAAAATCCAGGATATGTTCATGCTTTACGAATTCCTCACGGGGTACTTCCGGTCCGCCAACCATCGACATCACCAGATACACCCTGGCCTTCATGACGATTGCGTATTCTCTGGCGATTTTCAAAGCCTCATTGGAAACATTTGTTCCATCAAAGGCAACCATAATTTTCATCAGGGGCTCCTGATTCTACAAAAAATAAAATGATTTTATGGGATAAGGATGAATCCACTATGCGGACAGGATATCAAACAGCTTTCCGTAAGCCGATTCATCAAGGGATTCAAATCCGGGCCTCTCGGGTTTTTCGGCGTTCGCTGCCTTGGATTTCACCAGACATTTGGCCCCGCAATTTCCGCACTTGATCTCTACCGGTAACGGGTCGTTTGACGCCTCGGGCAAATCGATCGGGGACTGACACCTTGGACATTTGGTGGTTGGTTTCTTTATTTTTGCGGGCTCTTCGTCAACAAGCTGTTCTTGAAGGATCCGTTCCATCCGCCGGGGTTCCGGTGAGGGCGGGACAGGTTCCGGTGCGGGTGTGACCAAAGGACGGAAATCCGCAGGAGGGGCCTGGCGGATTTCGCCGGGATTCGGGGAAATTCCGGATTCCTCGGGATGAATTACGGTCATCACGGCTTTACGTATCCGCTCATTATCATCCATTCCCCCCATGGATCTGAGTCTGCCATAATCTTCCTTGGAAAGCGTCAACTTTACTTCCACCGTATGGGAGTTAAGCAGCGCTGTCTGAAGATCTCCCAGGGTTGTGGCAATGGCGGCTATTCGAGATGCCGCCTCCTGAAGCTGCGTTTGCAATTTGCTGATCAGATTAATGGCGGGAAGCATTTGACCTTCATAGGCTACTTTTGCATCTGCCAGATTGATAATGCCCATATGCTCCTCCCTTGCAAATTCCCCGGAACAGCCAGCGGATAAAGATCTACCCTGTAGATCATACTGGAAAATCTCAAAGTTGTATATATTTTTTTCATCATCCCGCTCCGCTACTTGACTTCGTGGGAAAATTCATCCAGCAGCGTTTTTCCGTCAATCACGGCCTTGGTTTTGATCTTGTAAATCCCCTTTTCTTTAAAGCTGACATCTGCGCCATAACCGTCATGCATTCCCATAGTAAGGGTTTTCTGCTCCTTGCCGTCCGGGCCGGTAATCAAAAAACCGATCTTTCCGGAAACGGGTTTTCCTCCCGGGTCGCTAATATAAACCATGAGATGATTGGTAATATCCGGACTTTTGCTCATTCCTGGCATTTCCATGCCTTCCATTCCCTTCATCATGTCATTTCGTTCCGCCATATTCAGAACATGGTACATAAAGCTATACCCATCGACCGTGCTATTGCGGAGCATCTGTCCCATGCTGTTGTGACCTGCGAATGCCGCAAATGCCAGTCCCAGCACAAAAACCATCAACACCATCCCGACTCGTATTGTCTTTTTCATTGTCTTCTCCTTTATCGGCCATGTTTTATTCGAACACCGCAGGAAGTGATATTCCCCCTGAGCGTAGTCACACAATATGACATCTTGCGGTTGTTTCAAGTCTTTTTCAGCTCCGTATGTTCTTTCCAGAGTTTATAGATTGCCGGATAGACCAGAAGTTCCAGAAGAAATGAAGTGATCAGGCCGCCGATCATGGGGGCAGCGATCCGTTTCATCACGTCCGCGCCCGCGGATGTGGACCACATGATGGGCAAAAGGCCCATGAAGGCGGCGGCAACGGTCATCATCTTGGGCCGCGCGCGCTTGACGGCCCCATGCATGATCGCTTCGTCCAGCTCAATGGATGAATTCAGCCTGCCCCGTTTCTTTGCATCATCCACCGACAGGTCCAGAAAGAGGAGCATAAAAACCCCGGTTTCGGCATCAAGTCCCATCAGCGCAATCATTCCCACCCATGCGGCAATGGAAACGTTGTAATTCAGAAAGTAAAACAGCCAGACCGCACCGATGGCCGAAAACGGAACGGCCAGCATGACCACGGTGGTTTTAAAAGCCGATTGCGTGTTCATATACAGCAGAAAAAAGATCAGAAGGAGCGTAACGGGAATAACAACCTTGAGCCGTTCCCGCACCCGTATCATGTTTTCGTACTGACCGCTCCACTGAAGCAGATAACCGGGTTTCAGCGAAACCTGCTCGTTTACCCGTTTCTTGGCCTCTTCAACAAAACCGCCCACGTCCCTGCCGAAAATATCCACATAGACATACCCCGCCAGAAATCCGTTTTCATCCCTCAGCATGGCCGGCCCCTGCGCCAGTTTGATGTCCGCAAGCTGGGAAAGCGGAATCTGGGCGCCGGTCGGCGTCGGGACCAGAACCCGCCGCAGTTTATCCATATCCTCGCGAAGTTCGCGGGGGTAGCGCAGATTGACCGGATAACGTTCCCTGCCCTCCACGGTGGTGGTGATGTTTTCACCGCCGATGGCGCCGGTAATGACCGACTGAACCTGGGCAATGGTCAAACCGTATCTGGCAAGCTGATCCCGGCGCGGCTCGAAATCCACGAAATAGCCTCCGGCCACCCGTTCGGCAAATACGCTCCGGGTTCCCGGAATATCGCGAATGGCCTGCTCCAGGTCAAGCCCGATACGCTCGATCTCCTTTAAATCCGACCCGAAAATCTTGATGCCGACCGGCGTGCGGATGCCGGTCGTGAGCATGTCGATCCGGGCCTTGATGGGCATGGTCCAGGCATTGGAAACCCCGGGGATTTGAAGGGCCTTGTCCATTTCGGCAACCATCTCTTCCCAGGAAATGTGATCCGGCCAGATCGGGCGAACCAGAAATTTCAGCCGATCCGGAACCCACGCGGAATACCACCTGTCTTTGCCTCGCCATTCATTTTCGGGCTTTAGAACCACGGTTGTTTCCATCATGGAGAAAGGGGCCGGGTCCGTGGATGTGTCCGCTCTGCCGGCTTTGCCGAAAACCCGCTCCACTTCCGGAAACGCGCGCAGCACTTGATCCTGCGTTGTCAGGAGTTCCTGGGCCTGAGCCACCGAAATTCCGGGAAGGGTCGTCGGCATGTAAAGGATGGTTCCTTCATTTAAAGGCGGCATGAATTCGGAACCCAGCTTCAGATAAACCGGTATGCTCAGGACGACCATCGCAATGGATGCGGCAATAATGGTTTTAGGTCTTGTCAGAACAAATCGGCAGGCCGGCTCATAAACTTTGAAGATGGCCCGGCTGATGGGATGATACTCTTCCGAATAATAGGTTCCGACCAAGGCTTTCGTGGAAAGCCAGGAAAGCCACCCGGGCTTGAATGTGAACGGATCCATGCGGGTAAAAAACATCCGCATGGCCGGGTCCAGGGTAATGGCCAGAAGCGCTGCAATCGCCATGGCCAGATTTTTTGAATACGCCAGGGGCCGGAACAGCCGGCCCTCCTGATCCACCAGTGCAAAGATGGGAAGAAACGCCACGGCAATGACCAGAAGCGAGAAAAACACCGAGGGCCCCACTTCCATGAGGGCTTCCAGCCGCACCTTGTGAAAATCCCCTATCCGGCCCTCCGCCTGCCAGTGATAGAGTTTGTTGTATGCGTTCTCGACTTCCACGATGGCCCCGTCCACCAGGACCCCGATGGAAATGGCAATGCCGGCAAGCGACATGATATTGACCGTGACCCCCATGAAATAAAGCGGAATGAAGGAAATCAGGACCGATACCGGGATGGTGACAATGGGCACAATGGCCGAAGGAATGTGCCAGAGAAAAACAAGAATGACAAAGGAGACGATGATCATCTCGATTTTCAGTTCGTGCTCAAGCGTATCCAGGGCGCGGGTGATAAGGGTTGAGCGGTCATAGACCGGAACGAACGCCACCCCTTTGGGAAGATAGGGGGCAAGTTCCTTTAGTTTTTCCTTCACCAGATTGATGACGTTCAAGGCGTTTTCGCCGTGGCGCATGACCACGATGCCCCCCACGGCATCTCCGATTCCGTCCAGATCGGAAACCCCGCGGCGGATTTCAGGCCCCAGTTCCACCCGGCCGATGTCCTTTAAAAGCACCGGCGTGCCGGAAGGCGTAACCTTGACCACGATACTCTCAAAATCCGCGATGCTCCGGCTGTAACCCCTGCCCCGAATCATGTATTCGGCCCCGGTAAACTCGATGAGTCGGCCGCCCACCTCATTGTTGGACTCCCGGATGAGGGATGCGAGCATGTTAAAGGAAATCCCGTAAGCCGACAGACGGTTGGGATCGACGGTGATCTGATATTGTTTGACAAACCCGCCGATGGAGGCCACCTCCGCAACTCCCGGAACCGACTGGATGGCGTATCGCAGGGTCCAGTCCTGATAGGACCGGAGCTGATCCAGGGAATAATCGCCCGAACGGTCCACCAGAGCATACTGATAGACCCATCCCACGCCGGTTGCATCGGGGCCCAGCTCCGTTCGCACCCCTTCGGGAAGCCGGGACTGAATTTTGGAAAGATATTCCAGAACCCGCGAACGGGCCCAGTAGATATCGGTCCCGTCTTTAAAAATGACATAAATATAAGAAAAACCAAAATCCGATAACCCGCGGACCGCCTTGACGTCCGGAGCCCCGAGCAGGGTTGAGACAATGGGATAGGTGACCTGATCCTCGATGATGTCCGGCGAGCGATCCCATTTGGAGTAAATGATGACCTGGGTATCGGACAGGTCCGGAAGCGCATCCAGGCGGATGGATTTAAGCGCGTAAACGGCCATGACCATGACGGCAATCGTGATCATGACAACCAGCAATCGGTTGTTCGCGGAAAATGCGATGATTTTTCTTATCATGGCCAGTCCTATTTTTTTGCAGCCATCGCGGCATCGATAAGGGCTCTTAAGCGGGACTCGGAATCCAGCAGGAAATTGGCTCTTACCACCACCCGGTCCTGAACATTCAAACCCGACAGCACCTGGGTTTTTCCCTGGCTTCTGACCCCTGCCTTCACTTCCCGGGGCTCGAACCGGCCTTCGCCTTTATCCACAAAAACCACCTGGCGGGTTCCAGAATCCATGACGGCGGAATCGGGAATGACGATGCCCTCTCCGTAATCGATCATGAGATTGACATCCACATACATTCCGGGCTTTAAACGCAGGTCCTTGTTTTCGAAATCGAACCGCAGTTTCAGGGTCCGGCTCTCACGGTTCAAGTAAGGATAAATATAGGCGATTTTTCCGGTAAGCCGAAGCGACGGATCATAGGTCGTTGTCAGAACGCCTTCCTGCCCCACATGCACGTCGCGGGTTTCATACTCGTACACCTCGGCGTCCACCCAGACGACCGATAGGTCCGTAACCGTGTAAAGCTCCATTCCCGGTTTGACTTCCTGTCCCGGAAATATGTCCTTGGCAGTCACAAAACCATCCGCCGGAGAAAGAAGGGTTACCGTCCGAAGGGGTTTTCCGGTGCGTTCGAGTTCCTTTATGAAATCCGGCGGAACGTCGAAGAGCTCCAGCCGGCGCTGCGCGGACTGGCGAAGTGACTGAGCGGATGTCCGGTCTCCGGGGTCCGCGGCCGACCGTAAAGCCGATTGCCGGGTCTTGATATATTCCTCCTGGCTGCTCAAGAGTTCCGGAGAATATATCGAAAGGATGGGGCCGCCTTTTTTAACGAGCTGTCCCATATAATTGATCATGAGGGTTTCCACCCAGCCCCCGACCTTGGTCTGCACCCGGTGAACGCGGGTCTCATCCGGCACGACCAATCCCACGGTACGAAGGTCGCGCTGGATATTTTTCTTCTCGACCGCCGCAACCTGAACGCCCGACAGTTTGATTCCCTGGTCCGTCATCGTGACCGAACCCAGTCCCGAAACCTTGGTTTCATCACTAAAAAAATCATCGGCCTGCTGCTGCACGGATTTGACCGGGGCCTTATCGTCGTCCTCGTAAACCGGAATATAATCCATGCCCATCTCATCCTTGGCGGGAGTCGGAGAGGTGATGGCCGGATTCATGGGGTTCCGGTAAAAAAGCAGCTTATGAGCGCCCGATGACCCGGATGAAACTTTGCCGGCCCCATGCTGATAACCCAGGCGCCAGGATACGCCGATCACCAGAAGCATCACGGCAAGCATGATCAACATGATTTTTAAAGGTGGTTTCTGCATGCGTCCATCTCCATGACTTCCCGATCACAACGATGTTCCGATAATTTCTTCCAGATCGGCCCGAGCAATCTCGATTTCGCTTTTTTTCCGTTCGCTGGTCAGGCGCGCTTCAAACCAAGTCATGTAAAATTCAATGACATCGCGCATCTCCGCAACACCGGCTTCATAACGCAGGCCCGTAACTTCCGCGGAGAGGCGGGAAAGCTCCCTGATTTTTTTCGTATAGAGCCGCTCTTCCCGGATGGCCAGATCCAGCTTGAACCACCCTTCCCTAATCTTGAAAAGTATGACGTTTTCCGTATTTTTCAATTCTTTCCGCAGGGCATCGAGTTTTTCGCGGGTTTCCCGCAAATAGGCATCTCCCAGGCCAAACCATGAATTTTTGGGCAGCCCCTCTCCCGAGGAAGCACTCGCGACATCGCCAAAAGGCGCATCTGTTTTTATCGTGCCCACCTGATTGACGGCCTTGTTTTCAAAAAGGGAAAGGTTCTGGGTAAAGCGGGGATAGATTTCCGTTTCAGCCATCTCGACCATCCGCTCCATTCTGCCGATCATGGCCCGAACGGTTCTTAATTCCTGGCTTTGCTCCATGGCCAGATCAGACACCCTGTCAATGGCCGGATGTTCCCGGCGGGGCTCGCGGATTGCCGGAAATCCGATATTCGATCCCGGAACCAGATCAACAAGATTTCGAATGTTCGTCTGAAGGTTTTTCTGCTCTTCTTTGAGCGTTTGCCACTCTTCCCGCAGCTTCTCCTGCTGAATCTGAACCCGAATCACGTCCTGAAGCGATTCCTTGCCGACCTCGTAGCGTTTCCGGGCCGAAAGTTCGAGCTGATCGAGAAGCTCCAGCGTGGCAGCGGTAATCTCCTGCGCGCGACGGTTGTAAGCCAGATTCCAGAAAACCTTTCTCGCATCCGTAACCACGGTTTTTCGGGCTGTTTCAAGCTCTTCGCGGGCGATTTTCACTTCCTGATCGACGATCTCGCCCTTCAGGGCCATGACTCCGGGAAAGGGAAATTTCATGGCCGGTGATTCCTTATCCCCCATGTCTCCGACACCGGTCATCACCGCCTGGGTAAAAGCAGCATACTGCCTCAGCACTTCATCCAAATTGGATACCTGGGAATAGGCCTGAAGCTTGCTCCGAAACGTCTTTTCAGCCGAAATCACCCCCTGGTTTCGAAGAAGCGCCAATATCTCAAGCGTTTCGAGGGTAAAACCGGAACTTAATGCCCGTACCGCTGCCGCCGCATCGCGGCCTGCCGGTTCCAGGGCGGATAACTTGTCCGGGGACGGCGAAAAAAACCGGGCATCCGCTGCCGGGGCATTCAGCGCATCCTCCCAACGACGGCCCATCTCTTCGAGCCGCGTTTTCTGATTCCTGAAATCTGCGTCCACCCGCGAATTTTCCACGGGTTTAAGCGTCGGGGGTATCGGGGGAGACATGTCCGGCGGGCTGTAGGTGTCATAGTCCGCGGACATTTTCTGATAATGGGAACAGGCAGGACAGGAAACGACTGCCGCCAGCAATAGAGCGCAAATCAGGCAGTCAGAAAGAGTGGCGGCAGGGAAATTTCGGCGTATTTTCATGGCGCTGCCTCCGGTTGCGACGGCTGCCGGACAATTTCCGGCTTTCGGGTGAGGCTGATTCCGACGATTCCCTCAAGCCTTGCCAGGTATTTGCCATAATCGGCCCTGGATCTTGCAAGTGCAAGCTGGAAATTGTACCAGACCGCTTCCGTTTCCACGAAATCGGTAAGACTGCCCTGACCTTCGCGGTTCCAGATTTCGGCGGTTTGCATGGCCTTTGAAGCCTGGGGAAGAAGCTGATCACGATAAAGGGTCAAGAGCCTTTCGGCGTTTTTAAGTCTGAAATACGTTTCCCGGATCAGGGCATGCGCTTCATTGATCTGAGCGCTTACCAGAGCCGCGGCTTTCTCCGTTCCGGCCCTGGCCATTTCCCGGCGGCCCGCGTTTTTATTCCACCAGATCGGAAGGGTCATGCCGAACTGTATCCCGTAGAAGTTGTTTGCGGGAGCATCGGGCGTATCCGGCGCATCGTATTCGTACTTGAATCCCACCATGAACTCGGGCAGGTTCTGGTAACGGGCCACATCGGCTTCGGCCCGGGATTTGTTCGCTCCGACCGCGGCCACCCGGATTTCCTCCCGATGGGTCTCTGCAAGTGCGTAAATATCGTTCAGGCCATAGACCAAAGGCGCCTGGGGTTCATCCTGAAGGGGCCCGATGACAGCTTCAGGCTGCCTGTTCATCAGCGCATTCAGACGGGTGATCTCGGTTCTCTCGAGTTCCTCGAGAAGCAGCCTGTCATACTGAACCTGTCCGGATTGGGACTGGGCTTTCAGAACGTCGTAAAGCGCCGTCCGATTTTGGGCATAGGCTGTTTCTCCGATGTTCCTGAGGTGTTCAAGCGCCGAGCGGTTGAGATCGGCGATTCGGACAGCTTCACGGATGTACTGCAGTTCATGGTAAGACTCACGCACCTTGACCGCAGTATCCCGAACCGTCCGGTCGAGCTCCAGTTTTGCCATCTCCGATTCGGTTTCAGCCACTCTTCCAGCAGCCGCCAGTTTTCCCGGAAACGGAATCGTCTGCGAGAACATTGCTTCAACCCGTTTATTGCCCCAGTCTCTGGAAGGATCATACGGATAATATATGGTCGTGATCGTGGGATCCGGATACCCGGTTTCCACCCGGTATTTTTCAATGGAGCCCCGCCATGATGCCTTTGCCGCCCTTACCTCCGGGCTTGTTTGATAGACCAATGACAGCAAGTCACGCAAGGAGGGTGATCCGGCGATACGGGCTTCAAGCACTGTCAGCTCATTCTCCGCAGCCTGAGCAAGGGATACGACGATCACGAAAAAGACCATCGCCGGAATTGCGAAAAACTTCAGCCCAATGATATTTCGAAAACCCATTTGGCGCATATCCGTCCTTTCATAGTCCATCTTAATCCCCCTTTCCAAAAAGGGAAATGATAAATTTATTCCGGGAATTTCATTCTTCTATCTTATGCCTATTATTATCTATCAACGGCCAACTGGTGTATGTGGCATGAAGTGATCATGCGCACCCGTTCGTTGGACATTGTCTTCATCATCAAATCCTGGTGGTTCAGGATTACCCGGATTAAGCGCGTAGTCTCTTGTTGTGTATCTTTATTTCTTTGAACATTTTTAGACCCGGATAAGGCATTTCAGCGCGCTCGTCTCCTCGATATTCAACTCTAGCGTGTATGGTCCTCAGATCGAAGCCCACCATATGGCGTTCGATCAACAATGCGCCCTCTTGAATACGGTATTCACTGAAAAGTGATTCTCGCACTTTGTCGCAAACATAGTTTGCGGCACGTGTGAGTTCGAAAAACAAATCATTGACAAGGCATATATGCGAATTGTATTGATCAAGTAATAGATTGTATCGTTCCTCATCGTGCTCACGAATTTTATAAAACTTTCTTGTCCGAAGGAATTCCGTTTCTTCTCTGTCGTACTCGATATGTTTGTCGAATACGTTTAAAAAGTCTTGAAGCACGGTTTTATAATTGAGCAGCGCGTTCTCCAAAGAGGTGTTCCGGTTCGGCCATATGCGTCCAATAATCCAAATTAAGAATCCTTTTTGGCTGTCATACCAAGTTTTCGGTAAAGTTGGTGTGTCATCCGATAACCAAGAGCATGTATTACGCCAGTTGTCCAAGTCAGCTCTTCGCTGCCACTCGTCTACATAGCTGGAGTAAATAATATCATCCTGCTGCCGTTTCTCTTCCGCTTCAGACCTGGTTGCCTTCACCTCGAGCTCATGTGAACATTTTAATTTACGCAGGAGTTCAACGGTATAGTACGATGGTTGATCATCAATCTGTTTGTGATGGGTTTTACACAGGAGAATGAGATTTGAATAGTGGTCCCGCTGCTCTGGCGTGAGAGAATCGTAATCGCCTTTCGTAAACGTTTCTTTTCTGGCGATGATGTGCGCTTCATCACCTGTTATTGAAGGGTCGTCATTTTGATCTTGTGAATCGACAATGAGCTCATTCTTACAAATAGCACACATATTGCCTGAGCGCGCCCAAAGTATCTTATGAGTCTTTAGCGATATTCCCATTATCATCCTGCCTAACGGTCAAAGGAAAAGGAAGTTGTCGGCTTTCAATCAGATTCCGGAAATTCCTTTCTTCAAACTCATGCCAATTATTACCTGCCAATAGCTGGCGGCTGGAAGCACGTTCTAAGCCGTTGTAACAGTTGTATCTATTCTGACATGCAAGGTTTTTTTGATCGTTGCAAAGATAGCCGATAGATTCTCCATTGTAGGGTTGCCGGAGATGGAAAGCATGCGGTGAAGGCTTTTGCTAGGTTTGTTGACTTCTTCAGCAAGCCGCTCGAATCCGACAGTTGCATTTATCAGATCACGTAAAATCAGTTTGGCGGTTGTTGAGTCGCCATCCAGCATTAAATCTACTGCTTCATGAAGCAGTGCCCTGGCAAAATCAGGGTCACATTCAACCCGCTTTTTTACCGTTTCTTTGAAATCTCTTGTAAGAGCCATTTTTGTCTCCTGTAACTTCCTTCTATTTCTTTTTCTGTCTGGCTTTTCGCGCTTTATATTCTTCCCACCTGGCTTCTGCCCGATCGATATCCTTTTGCTGTTCCTTCTTCGTTCCACCGCCAAGAAGGATGATCAGCCGTTCACCGTCTCGACCGATATAAATCCGGTAGCCAGGCCCCCAATCAAGACGGTATTCACCAATTCCCCGAAACCACTTGACATTGGAGAGGTTGCCCAGTTCCATTTTGAGTATTACGGTCGTAATTTTTGCCGCCGCAATAGTATCCAAGCTCATGAACCACTCTTCATAAGGGCTTGTCGCATCTTCGCGGAGGTATTCTTCAACCTTGTAACTCATGGGGAAATAGTACCATATACGTTACTATAATTCAATGATAATTTTTGATGATCATTCTCAGCCGCGTGTGATAGCCGGCACGATGCGGTAGTCGCGCTGAAAGACCAGATTATGCAGATCAGCGGCGGCAATCGCACGCATGGTGGGAAGTTCGGCTGCTGCATCGGCATCGCTGAAAACGTTTAATGGCCAAACCCCCACGGTTGCGCCGCGCAGGTGGGGATGGTGAAAACCGTGGCCAAAGAATGCCTCCAGAGTGACGGGGGGAATACCTGCCTGTTTCTGCTCGGGCCAGTTCAGCGTCCAGACAGCCGATATATCCCCATCCGGCGATTTAAAAACACCGCTGGCGGCGACTGTTCCACTGGCCAGCATCAGGGCAGCATTCATCTCGTCAAGCGCCTGCCGGGCATAGGGGGCAAGGTAGTCAATGGCAGCGATAAAGATCTTCTCCTTGTCGACCCTGCTGACAGCGCCGTTGCCATGGGTGCCGTCGCGCAGGTCGGCAAAGTGCCGCAAAAGCCCCCGCAGGTGGCCTGGCGCGCTATCGATGTCACTTCTATTGGTGGTGTTCATCTTGCTCACCTCCAGTTGCTCTTTTAAAATTATTCTGGGATATCCACTTGACTAAGCCGAAATTAGGCTAACCCGCTGTAACTAAAGGATTATGACTTAATTGATGAGGATCAAGCAAAAATTACATAATATCATATATTATCAGATAGTTGAAAGCTAATTAGCTTAGTCAAGTGGATAT
>JACRBZ010000068.1 GCA_016219185.1 Deltaproteobacteria bacterium | reverse complement strand
TTTATTAAATGTCAAGAGAAAAAATGGTACCAGCGCATATTTTTTGAAATATTTTGCTCCCCTTCAAGCTATAAAAATTAAGGTGCGCCCGGTGGGCAATTGTTGCCAGCAAGCAATTTTCAAGCCAGACAACGCTGAATGGCTCTATCATATTCTTTGTGTCCGAAATAGATTTTTATTGCCCCTCCTGGAGCATATGCGATCCGGCCCAGATCTCCAATTATGGAAATGACATCATTTGTTATGCCTCGTTGATTGCTTCTCAATTCAGCGTGCTTGGTCGTATTCATATATCACCATTTCCTTTCATCTCTTTGGAAGCAGCCAGAGCAACCCCCTCAAAACATCCTTCGATATATGACCAAGTCATCTCACCTCTTCTATCCTCTGCCTCATCATCATACATTTCGACCCAATCATGCAAAACGATATTGCCATCCATCAGATCTCTAAATTTTTGCCTGTAAACATCAGGGTACTGAGCTGCCAACTCGTCAACTCTCTCCAGTCTGGACAATTTATTAAATGGCTGCTTGCCGCTAAACACCTTGACAATGAATTCTTTGTCCCTTTGCGTTAACGATTGTGCCGCAATTTCCCCATCCTTTATTCCCTCAATCCTGTAGATACGACTTACTTCGGCTACTTCGATAACTTTTCTGAGCGCCTCTTGGCAAACATATGAAATCTTGCGGTTGATTTTTTTATTCTCCATAGTTTGAGAAACCTCAAGTTCATTCTTCAATTCTGATAACTTCTTAAACATTTCATCTGATATGCTGATGTTAATCCTTTTTGACATGTTATCCTCCACGAATTGCAAGTTGCCACACTTCATTAATGTTGTGTTGTAAATAAATATACACATAACACTCAGGCGTGTCAATATGAAAATCAACAATATTTTATGACCACTTCGACAAATTGGCAGCAGAGGAATATTTAAAAGGCATTTCCCTCCACGATATATCAGAAACCTTACGCACCCGCTACTAGCAGCCCATGTCCTATTCAAATTTGTTAACAGTCCTTTCCAAAAGATGTGGAGATACCTGGACAATCACTTTCCAGGGGGTGGGGGGGGGGGGGGTGGAAGCCCATCAATTATGAAATCCCCAGAATATTAAGCGATGAAACCATTCAGGCGATCAAGGAGCGTCTTGAACACAATAAGATTGAATGCAGAAAGGATGTTAAGAAATACGTTTTGACCGGTTTTATCCGCTATGAAGTGTGTGGCCAGAGCCTATCAGGACAAACCCAGCTCAGCAAACAAGGCAGACTCTTTCAATACTACAATCATCCACACGGCAGGCATGTCAGATGCAATGCCTTCAACGGTATCCAATTGAAGCTGATTGAACAGGCAATCGCACCATCTTTGAAAATATCTGTGATGTACCATCATTTGAAAAGGCCATTGCGGAAAATATGCCAGATGAAAAGATGCTGAAACAACTTGAAGATGAAATCAAGAATGGAGAAAAGGAATTGAAGAGGATTTCAAAGCAACTTGATGCCCTTGTTGAGCTTGCCATTTCTGGACCTTTGGAAAAGGATACGATCAAAAGCAAAGAACAATCTCTGCTCCAGATCAAGTCAAAGACATCAGAAATACTGGAAGCAACCAGACAGACACTGCGATCCATGCCGGATCTGAACCACATCAAGCAAGAGGCAGAACAAATCAGACGGCAATTATTGGAAAGATTCAGTGGATCAGAACGACTGGAAGAAATGACCTTTGATGAGAAAAAAACCCTCCTGCATTGGATATTTGATGGCAAAGACAAGAGTGGCAAGCCGTACGGCATTTACATTTCCAAGAAAGGTCTAAGACGTTCGGCCACGATTGATTATTTTCTGTATGGTCGGATTACAGGGCTTCGGACCTTAAAAGGGGCGGACATCAACCATTTCCCCGAGGATGACGGCGAAAATGAAGGCGGGGAGGGAGGTATAAATGGTGAAGGGGGGAAGAGTAAAAATATATATAAAACTAATAGCGTCACTTCTATCTAAAAATCCGATCAATGCTCCATGGCCTGTTGCCTTCACCGGCCAAGCATGGTAATGTGAATGCCGTATCGTCAACATCGTACAGTCATTGTCCGTGTTTCTTTTACAGCTTTCAAAGCGCTCCTGGCAACAAATATGGCCTGTTAGACATTATGAGGAATGTATTCATGGATTTCAAAGGAAAGAACCGTTTTTTTTCTTTAACCCCTTTTCATGTTTTGCCGGGAACTGTCAGGCTTGTGGCTGTTTGGTGCATGGCTGCCTGTATTGCGCTTTTTTCATGTGGATGGTGCGCAGAAGAACCCGGCTCCAAACCCAAGGTATCCGAAGGCGATGTGTTTTCACGCATTTCCATTTCCGTAAAAAATGTTCATACCATGACATCGGCATTTGAGCAGGAAAGGCGTACCGCCATGCTGAAGGATGCGATGATTTCAAAAGGGCGGTTTTTCTTTGCAAAACCGGACAAGATTCGCTGGGAGACAACTGATCCTGTTTCCGCGGGCTTTTCCGTAAATGGCCAGGAGGCCAGACGGTGGCAGGGAACATCCGAACCCCCTGAAAAAATCGTTTTATCAGAAGCCCCTTTTTTACAGGTACTGATCCAGCAGATTGTTGCCTGGACCAGCGCCGATTTTACTTCATTAAAAGAGCGCTATGACCTTAAGGTGATCAGCGAGGACCCGGTAACCTTGGGACTTGTCCCGCTCATGGCCGGTGAAAGGGATTATGTCGGTCAGGTGACGCTGGTCTTTTCACCCGATCTTACTTATGTCACTTCTGTAAAAATTCAGGAAAAGAAAGGGGATGAGGTCATTATCCGCTTTTTTAACGCGGTGATCAACGAGCCGATAGCGGAAGAACGATTCTAACACCATGACAATCACCAAACCTTTTGGAACCCTTTACACCCTGCTGTCACCCAGAAGAAAAATTCTCTATGGCGTGACATTTCTGCTCGTCCTGATGGGCGCCCTTGCCATGGCCTTTTTGGATATCCATGAGGACATTCAGTTCATGATCCCGGATCGGGACGCCGTTGTCGGTGAGGAGTTTTCCTTGCTTCAGGATTCCCCGTTCGCCAAAAAAGTGGTGATCAACATCCGCGGGAGATCGGACCTTGGCCAATTGATGGCTGCGGCGGATGGCCTTGCCGGGTCCATGAAGCCGCCTTTCTTCACCCGCGTGTCCACAGGCCCCGGCAATCTATTCGGCGCCGAGTTTTTTTCCTGGATGCTTTCTGCCATTCCCAGTCTTCTTTCAGACGATAACTTTGAAAAGCTTGCCGCGAAAGTCGAACCCGAGCAGATTCGGGAGCGCATGAAGTCGATGTATCAGGAACTCATCACGCCTGAAGGATGGATGAAAAAAGAGCTTTTCCGAAACGATCCCCTGAATCTTTCCGGCCTGTTGTTTGAACAACTGAGATTTGCCAATCTCCTGTCCGGAATGCGCATCGAAAACCAGCACTTTGTCAGCCAGGACAGGAAAAATGTTCTGATCATCGCCGAAACCCCGATAAATGGAACCGATTCACGGGAAAGCGCGGCGTTGATGTCTCAATTGGATGGGCTGATCCTTGCTTCGGTTCCAAAGCCCATGGAAGCCTTTGTCATGGCATCGCATCGCTATACCGCCACCAATGCAAATGCAGTCAAGCAGGATGTGTTTGTGGTGATGTGCAGCTCAATTGCGGGAATCGTTGTCATTGTCGCCCTGTTCCTTTTTTGCTGGGAAGGCCTGTTCGTTCTGATTGTCCCATTTTTGGCCCTGAGCATCGCGGGTATTACCGGACTGTTCTACGACCATTTTTCGGCGATCACGATCGGGTTTGGTTCCGTGCTTCTCGGGGTCACCATCGACTTTGCCGTCCAGGTCTATTTTGCACTGCCCGGAGGCGAGAGCAAAAAACCGGCGGTTCTTGATGAAGTGACCTCTCCCATTGTCTTTGGGGGACTGACGACTCTGGCCTGTTTTGTCGTACTTCTTTTCTCGCCGCTTCCGGGCCTCAGGCAAGTATCCTCATTCTCGATCGTTGGGATATGCGCCGCGCTTCTTATCTCTTTGATAACCTTTCCGCACCTCATCGGAGTTTCATCCAGAAGGGGAATTTTTCGAAAACAGGTGTGGACAATCCGCCGACGCAGATCCGGAACCGTTATCATCGTTTTCTGGGCATGTCTTCTTTTGCTGTGTATCTGGAAAGCCCAGGGGATTACTTTTGATGGCGACATGAGATCTCTTAACCTGACGACTCCGGACCTGAAGGCCGATGAAGCCTATTTCCAGAAGATCTGGGGCGGGGGGGGAACGGCCATGCTTTTTGCGGAAGGACATGATCTGGATCAGGCGCTTGAGGTAAATGATCGCCTTTTCAGTCAGTTGACGAGCCGCCTTCCCGCGGATCAGATCGTCAGCATTTCTTCCCTGCTTCCTTCTGTCTCCAAACAGCGCCAGCGGCAGGCGAATTGGAGGAATTTCTGGTCCGAAGAGAAAGTTTCCCGGTTTAAAACACTCACTGAACAAGAAGGCGGAGATGCGGGCTTTTCTCAGGATGCATTCACGCCTTTTTTTGACGGCATCGGCCGCCAGTTGCCTCTTGTGACGGCGGACCTTATGAGGTCCAAGGGTCTCGGCGACATGATAGATGGCATGATCATTCAAAAGAAAGGGGTTGTTCGGGTGCTCTCACTGGTTCCCGACACCGCGGAAGTATCCGCCCTTTATCAGTCGAATCTGAAAAATATACAGGGTGTGCGTTTTGTTTCCCAGACCCGTTTTGGAGACCATCTGAGTCAACTCATGGGAAAAGATCTCTTCTGGATGATCCTGGGGGCCGTGGTTCTTAATTTTGCACTGGTTTATCTTCTCTACAGGGAATTCACGAATTCCCTGCTTGCCATGATCCCAGGGGTTACCGGGGTTTTTGTGATGCTGGGCGTTCTGGGATGGCAGGGACATCCCTTGAATATTTTTCACATATTATCCGCGATTCTAATCGTGGGGCTGGCCGTTGACTACGGGATATTCATCGTCTGCAAACTGACCGGAGGATATACCCATGAAACCGAGAAAGCCGTGCTGGTATCCGGCCTAACAACCATGGCAGGCTTCGGCGCGTTGATTCTGGCCCGGCATCCGGCCATGCATTCCATCGGCATTGCGGTCATGCTGGGCGTTGGCGCTGCAATACCCGCCGCGCTGATGGTAACGCCGGCCTTTTTCGGATGGATACATTCACAACGGATAAAATCTGAAGATTGATAAACTCGTAACAAGACAAAACCGGTTATTGATTTTTGAAAGCAATAAACCCAAAACCTGACCACCTCATCCCTGTCATCACGGATGCGGCTGTAATTACCGCCATGTCGGACAGCCTCGACGGCCTGTGGCAGGGACTGCTGGCCGGAAACACAGCAATCCGTCCGGTGAACCGTTTTCCGGTGAAAAATTACAGCGCGCAAGTTGCAGCCTGCATCAAGGATTTAAACCCATCCGGCAGCAGGTCCATGCTGCACGCTCTTCTGGATCGCCTTTTCAACAACTGGTGCCCGGTCCCTCCCGATACGTTTCTGATCACAGCAACCACGAAGTCGGGCATTGATAATCTGGAAAAAGTCAGCACCGGCAAACCTTCCGATATCCAGGATATGTTGCTTTCATCACTTCCAGCCATCGTTTCTGAAAAACTGGGGCTGACACGCGGGGGATTTAACATCAGCTCTGCCTGTGCTTCTTCCACCATCGCCGTGGCTCAGGCAGCCGCATGGATTGCCTCCGGGTGCGCCGACGTGGTATTGGTCTGCTGTCTGGACATGGTCACTGAATTCATCTTCTCCGGCTTTTCCGCATTAAGAGCCCTCTCACCGCTGCCTTGCCGTCCTTTTGATCGAGACAGAAACGGCCTGTCTCTGGGAGAAGGCGCGGCAGCGCTGCTGATGATGAGCCGGGAGCGGGCAAACCAGGAGCACCGGATTCCCATGGGAACAATTGAAGGTTGGGGAATCGCAAACGACGCCACACATATCACGGCTCCTGCCAGAAATGGCTGCGGCCTTGTTCAGGCCATTTCTCAGGCGATGCATGGTTCGGAAATTTCGGCGGATGAAATCCATGCCGTCAGTGCCCACGGCACGGGCACGATTTACAACGATATGATGGAGCTTACCGCATTCAAGCAGATATTTGAAAATCGAAAGGTGCCGGTATTTTCAATCAAGGGCGCCATCGGGCACACACTGGGCGCTGCCGGCGGCATTGAGGTGGCCGTGGGAATGAAAACCCTGTCCTGCCAGGTGGTCCCCCCGACCATCGGATTAACCAACCCAATGGATGAGGCACTAGGCTGGGTCGGCACCGAGCCGATATCTTTTCCAGGAGAGTATCTGCTGACAACAAATTCGGGATTCGGGGGCATCAACGCCGCCCTTATCCTCGGGAAGCCATGACGATCGTGATCCTCGCAGTGGCCTACAAATTACTGGATGCGTGGGTGAAGAAGGGTGCCGAACATTATCCAGCGGAGAGATTACTTTCCCAATCGCACGTTGACATATTCCCCAACGCACGATAGTTTTGACACCATGAAAATCAGCATTGCAGACATTACAGGGATTGGCTGGATCGCTTCAACCGGCCTGTGGCACGGAAAGGACATCAAGACCCCCGCCATGCTGAATGCCATGTCGGAAGTGACGGCTGATGGACAATTGCCCGATATTCCCCTTGACGGATCATACCCGTCTTCCCGGCGAATGGATAAATATTCAAGGCTGGGGATGACCGCCATCTCGCTTGCATTGCAAGATGCGGGCCTGGATGCGTGGACGGAAAAACGCAATATCGGCATCATCACTTCCACGGAATATGGCTGCCTGAATACGGACTTTGATTATTTCGATACGGTCCTGCCAGATGACGGCATCGGGGCCAGCCCGGGATTATTCTCCTATACCCTGCCCAGCAGTTTCATGGGGGACGTGGCAATCCGATTCGGGCTTACTGGATCAAGCTTCGTTATTAACGAAAAATCCGAATTGGCTCTGACCTGTCTCAAACTGGCTTTGAACGTCATCGCCTGCGGCGATACGGACAAGATGGTGTGTGGCGTCTGCCACCCGGAGGCCCCTCATGCTTTTAAAAAAATCAACCGGATTCCGGCAGGAGCACTCTTTATAGTAATTGAAAAAAATCCCGCCAATGGGTTTTCTTATGGAACGGTTAGCCTTGATAAGTCAGGATGCATCACACTTAACGGAGAGGAAATCAACGACCTGCAGGAGCTTGTCCGGCAATGCCTGGCTGGTCTTTAACAACACAATACCCAGTCAGATCAATCCTTATTGATTAAGCCTTCTTTCTCTCAACAAGATATCCGGAAACATACTTATGGATGATGCTGGATACCAGAGTCTGGTAAGGGATTCCCTCTTGCTCCGCGATGACCTGTACTTGATCCAAGTCCTTTGACGACATCCGAATGATTATTCTCTTGTCTTTTTGCAGCGTATTTCTTGCGTACTCCTGAAGCTTTATTATTTCCTTCTTTGGATTCTCGACCGGCACCCATTCTCCGCGTTCATATGATTCAAGGATATCTCTTTCCTCGTCATCCAAAATTATCTTCTTCATCTCTTTGCCCTCACATACTTGTTTGTAGCCTTTCTGCTAGGGATAATGGTCTTGAGAAATATCTCGTCATTTTTCTCAACATAAGGAACAAGATATACATAGTTCTCTATCATGACCATGGCAATCTTCTGTCCTGGATACCTTTCCTGATTTGGATGCTCGATTGTATCAAGGACACCGCCTCTTTCCATTAATATGACAATCTGTTCAAAACAAACACCTCTATTCTTCTTCAGCAGCGCGTTCTTTACATTATCCCAGCGGAAGATATTCATGTAATATGATTACGACAATGTGTGTCTTCTGTCAATATCATGCACGGGGTTAACACAAAGTTGCGCCGGAGCGAAGGAGATCGCCGCCAACGCCTTGTGTGTCACCCGGCAGGAGCGCCATCGCGCATGCGCTACAAGATTCGGGTCTGGATGCGTGGACGGAAAAACGCAATATCGGCATCATCACTTCCACGGAATATGGCTGCCTGAATACGGACTTTGATTATTTCGATACGGTCCTGTCGGATGACGGCATCGGCGCCATGCAATAAATCGCTGCCCTGCCTCAGTTACGGTATTTCAGCACGAATTATTTATCAGCGCTATTTCTATTCCATGATAATAATTGACAAGTGATTCTAAAGTATCATACAGGATTACATGTGAAATAATACAAATTCAGCTTCAGATCAAAAGGATGGTGGTCTCATAAAAAGAAGGAATAGAGAATCTGCAAGCAATGACAAACCATATCCTTCGAGAAAACACACCGCACAGGCGTGAAGCCGCTCTCATCCACCTTGCCGTGAAAGAGAAGGTCAGCGCCTCCACACAAAACCAGGCTCATTCAGCCTTGCAATTTCTCTATCAACATGTGATCGGTCGCGAAAGACGGATTGCCATGCTTCCTGAATCGCTCAAAACTCCGATTCAAGATCACCTTAAAAAGGCAAAAACCATTCATGAACGGGACTTCCCTCACTCTTTTGCCACTAACCCCCATGCCCGGTGCGGGCACAACGAAGGATGAAAATGGTGGCAATGTTAACAGCTTGAATTAAAATGTAAATTTTACATTTTCATATAAACCTACTTGAAGCCGGATACGACATTCGCACAATCCAGGAACTTCTTGGTCATAAAGACGTCAGCACGACCATGATCTATACGCATGTATTGAACAAAGGAGGCCATGGGGTGCGCAGCCCGTTTGATGGGTTGTAGGACGATATATACAGTCTGTATTTATCGAAATATGAGATTGACAAATGATTAGTAATAACTTGATATGATTTGGTTTAAAATACACGTCAAATAAATATGGCAACTTCTTATACAGAAAGAAACAGTCAATGGATTGCCGAGAGCAAAGACCTCATGAAACAAGAATATGAGCGTTTTGTCTATAGGATAAGCTCCGTAGAAATTCAATGCAAAGAAGAGAAGTTTCGATATCTATCAGGAAGAAGTGTGGATGAGAATGGGAAGACAATAGAAGAGTACGACCAGACCGGCCAGCCCGCAGCTTGGCTAAATGCCAGAAACCCTTGGAATCAGCCAAATGACCCCCAAGAGGAGCTTTGGAAAATTTTGTGCAAGTAGTGGTACCAAAGACCACATAACCATGGCGTGCAACCAATCGCAGAAAAAGCCCGCTCTGGCTGACGCCCGTGTTAGCAAGAAATACCACTCGTGCAATACTCAGGCACACTACAAGGCGTAGGAGAGGGCCAAGTTTATGTTCCGAGAATCATATTAAAATGGATAGATAATCATGAAAAACAGCAATTGCACCACTTTTTTCATTGATGCTTTTCGATGGGCCGTAATTCGACTGGCAACAGTTCAAAAGAAACAGGGAGAGCCGGGAAAATTGCTATTCGCCACGGTGACGCTGTTATCTCCCGACAGGCCTCCCCCCTCCAAGATGGTTGGCGTTGAACGCCAGACACTTGGAAAAAGCGGGATGACGGTCTATTTTCGTCGAACGGTATTGAGCGCACAAGCGGCCGTTGATTGGTATCGCTCGCTTGGGGGAGCTGATTCAAAGGCACCGACACCCTCCTGCCCAGAAGACATTGAGCCTTTAGATGGTGTACTCATCACCATATCGGATTTGGTTGACGATCCTCTGTGGCCGAATCTTGGCCTTCCTATGGGCGAGAGTTTGCTTGAACAGCCTTCCGGGAGAAGCAACCCCGCTCCTTTCATTGGCAGCAACCCTGCTAGAGTGCATCGCCGCTTTGGCAATGCAGAAGGTTTTGAACCTTTGCTTGCCAATGACAAAGCTCTGGCTTTTACTGCGCGCCGTTTGCATATCAACATGAGGGACTATCCCGAGTACTTAGGTAGTGTGGCCTTGGTAGTCCCCGATCCCATCATCAAGCAAATCGACAACTTTTTAATCCCTGCAAGCGATGAGCGCGGCGAGCGGGTTTTTTATCGATTTGTGCCCAGACCTGGGCAAACGCTTGATGGACTAAAGATCGCGATGTTTGATGAGCAAGCGCATCTGCTCTCGAGTTTCGTAATAAGAGATATACCCGCTGACGGTATTCTTGACGTGGACAAAGGCAGTTGTCTTGGGGCGTATGGGTATGTTGTGGCACATCCTGTTCATGGAATCTTGGTGTATCACCCACCAGCAGGTTTTATAAGGGGGATTAACCTCAACTTAGGCATAGTGAATCACGTCAGAAAGGTCAGTGTGCCTATGGGCGAACCGTCTAAGTCTCCCCGGACGGAATACTGTGTTGACCGAACGCAGAATTACCTAAGAAGAGTTATTGGTGATGAGCCAACGGCCCCCAATATGAATGTACGCGTAGAGGTTGCCGCGAGACAACGGGAAAAAGCCGCCAATGCAGCGCGCTTTGACCAGCATTGGTTTGGTAATGGCGCGCGCGAAGAGGCTATGGCTTTTGTGCGAATGCGGGTTGGCCGAGCAAGAAGTCGCATAATGGTGGCAGACCCGTACTTTGGTGTGTTGCAAATACCCCAGTACTTACTGGCGATTACCAGCGATACCATCAAGGTAAAAATCCTCACGTCAAGGCTGGCATTTGAAGGTGGATATGCCCCAGAAGACGATCAAGAGGAAGCACCCCCCATTGCTCTTGTTGAAAGACTGGAACGATTTGGCGTGGAGATTGAACGGGTCAAAAAAGAATGTAATGCCTATGTAGATGTTATGGTTCTCCCCGGCAAATCCCCCGTTTTGCACGACCGATTTTTGGTTGTGGATGATGAGGTCTGGTTTCTTGGCAATTCACTGAATACTTTGGGCGAGCGTGCTTCGATGATTATAAAACTCCCCAATCCTGACGAAGTGCTACGCGAACTAGAGAAGATGCTGAAACAAGCAGAGGCTTTTGACACCTACTGTCAGCGACGGATAAATGCATCGGAGAGTGTCAGGAAATGAAAAGCTTCGAACCCAAAATCAAGACCGTAGCCAAAGCCAAGCCATCAGTTCCTGAAAAAGCAATCTTATGGGCGGTTCAGAATGGGTACGGAAATATGCCGAATGGGGACAGAAATTGCTTTCCTGGTATGGCTGCCATCGTAGATAGAAAATCTGCTAACCGACCACCAAATCCGTTAGCAACATTTGGCATGGCTGTTTCACAAGCGCAAGATCGGGTTTGGGTGATAGACCAATATTTTCTGGAACCCGAGAAGGATAAGGGGAGCCGCCAAGATCGGATTGACCATATTTTGCACTGGATGCCGGAAACAATGCTTGCGAATGACATCAAATTTCTCACAAAAAGCCACAACACCAGTGACAACAAAGAAGTTGACAACGATTTGGCAAAGCAATTTCAAGAGCATGCTGAAATTATTAACGTATGTAGATCAAAGGGTTCAGCTCGATGTGTCATAGAGGTGCGATTTAGTTTGATGCAAAGCTTTGACTACGTACATGATCGTTTCGCAATAATTGATGACGAGCTTTGGCATTTTGGTGCTACGGTTGGCGGATTTCATTCTCTGGTAAGTGCGGCAACGCGCGGATGGCGAGCGTCAGAGCATGGCGCTGAAGAATTTTTCGTGTTGGCCTGGGACGCACCATCTCAAATGGGGAAAAGATATAAATAATGACTATTCAATGGCCTGATGAACGCGGATCTGAGAATCGCCAGCAATTTGGTAATCGTGCGATTGACCCTAAACATGAATTGCGTAGATTGGTGGAGGTATGCCCTGCAGGACTGCCAAGCACATTTGATCAGGCGGTCGAGTGGATAGCGCAGCAAGGCAAAGATATATCCGAGCTTGAGCAGAGGATGAACGCTGTCAGTAATGAACTTGAATTAGCGGAACTTCCTGAAAGCGTGAATATACTGATGGCGTGGGCTTGTGCTGAAGCACTTGCAAAAACGCCATCACTGCAAACGTGGCAAAACGTCAGAAATCTGAAAAGTCATTCTTGGCAGCTTGAGCATTGGCTATCGGATGCCATGATGGTTTGTGCTGAAGACAAAATCAGCACAAAAGACGCTTATATCAAACTTGCCAAAGAAATTTTTGAAGCGCTGGATGCTTTCCAACTGACATCGCAGTTTGACCGTAATAACAAAGAGCGTGAGCAATTTCGAGCAACTTGGAATGAGAACTACGAGAAACTGGACGAAGTTTGGTGGGGCTTGAGGTGGTGGCATGAAATGAATTACGAGGAGGAATTTCCACTCTTCAATGTGTTGGGAACGTTGGACCCAGTAGGATTCATAAATGTCGTATCGGAATCAAAGAATCCCTACCTTGTGAGTTCAGCACTTTTGGCAGTGGGCGCATTCAGAAAATTCAGTCTCTGGGAAAAGCTTGCAGTTACCGCTCCCTCTGCCTTTGTTGATGACGGCACATGGAACGAATCGGTTACGATGCCCTTGTTGTTGGTGATGGCTCGCGATCAGCTATTGCAGGCTGGTAGGCACATCCCCCATTTCGATGCCTCGGATACCGAGGTGGAAAAGGTCAAGCAGGAAATTGCCAAACTCACAGATGCCGTCATTACAACATTGACCAATCGACAGGATGCTTTGCCGCTATTCGCACGATGGTCAACTTGGCTGATACGGCAATTGTTGATGCAGGGAATAAAAGATGCAGAGAATGTGCGTTCTTCGGCCTTTGTGGATGCTGCCATGATTGAGGCTATCGGGCGAGAATTGCAGGGTAAAACGGTCAGTACTGAGTCTCCTTCTGATGCACCCGCTTGGGAGAAATGGTGTTACAGATGTGTTCTGGCTTCACATGCAAACAGTGGATTCACCACTGTTCCCGACTGTAACAATTTTCTGAAAGAGTGGGCGATCAATTTGGATGATTGGACAGATAAGCGGGGCAGGCAGCTTCGTGAATACGCCAGCCTGATTGTAACCTTGAACAAGGAAGTTCCGGGCGATGCGGCGCATCTTTTGGCTTCCCCCATTGCCATGTCTGAATCACCCACCAATACTTGGATAGGGTTGTGGGATGTTACCCAGTCTTTGCGCGAGATCGTTGAGTTTGGCGATGCCGATGCTTTGGAGCCGGATGAATATCAAACACGCGCTGAGGCTGGCAGGCTTTTGTTCTTGGTTTTTTGCATGGGCTTAGCCGTTTTGGATCAGCGCGTCAGCCAATTGAGCGGCGACTCTCCCCAAGCGAGAGATTTGGCGAAGTTACATGAAGCACTTGCTTTAGCTGTGCGAGAAATGCGCGAGATAGATGATACCCTGAACGTGGAGCAATGGCTGCAAGCGGTTCGGCATTTAGCAGTGAGGCGTTTGATCTGGGAAGACAGAGTAGTCGAATTTGAAGAAGATGGGCGATTTCGCATTTTTCTCCATGAAGATAAGCCAACGTTTAACGACTATTTAAGCGCAGCAAAAAATGACGTGATGGAACTATTGGCTATTTTGCATTCCACGCTGCTCAATGAATCGAATCACCAGATTGTTTTGGACAAACTCAATGCCGCCTCCATTGATCTGTCCAATGTGATCGCAACAGCAAAGCGGTTGAATGACGTCAGTGCTCGTAGATATCCGATTGACGAAGCGCAGCTACGTTCACTGATCTCAAAATAGGAAAAATTACCGCTACCCTTGGGGTCAAGCGGACGGCGGGACCACATGTTCTCTTTAAATTCGCGGTGCAGCATGAGAATCCTTTGTGCCCACCCGCCGCCGCTTCCAGTCTTTAGGCGGCTGAGCGCTGTCCGTGGCTCCTGGACACGCTACGCCTGGACTTATCACCACAGACACTTGGCACTCAGCTCCACGTCTGAACCCAGAGGCATACATGCCAACCTATACGATACGGAGTCGGCTGATTTCGATCTGTCGTTGCTACAGCATCGAGACCGCCACCGGTGAGATTGTGTTCCGCCTTGTCGGCAAGGTCCGCTTCGCGCGTACCTTTGTAGTCAAGGATCGTGCTGGCGCACTTCTGCTATCCGTACGCGAGAGACTGCTGAAGCTTGATCCGACCTATGAAATCACGCAAGGCACCGCACAGGTCGCTGTAGTTCGTCGTCACACCACAAGCGGTGCTCTCGTTGACAGGTTCACGATCGATCTGAATTCGCAGAGCTCGATGGCAGCCAGTGACAAACTCTGGACGGACGACGGCGTTAGAGACGGGTTATGACAAACGAACACAAATGCAGAATGTAACCAAGCTTGACTTTAAACCCTATTGATCTACAATAATGACGAAACCATTGATGCGATAAGAGCCGCACTGCGCGGCGAATTTGTCTGGTACGGTTCAGCCGATAAACTGCTTACGGGCTTGAATACGGATGATTAAACCGTTTATGTATGACCTATTTTAACAGGCGGGGGGTTACCTTATGACATTATTTCCGATATTCATCGTAATTGCTGTGTTTGTTATTTCCGGCTTCAGAATCGCTCAGGAATATGAACGCGGTGTCGTGTTCCGTCTAGGACGCTATAAAACTCTCAAGGGCCCCGGGTTTTATTGGATCATTCCTCTGGTTGAAAGGCAGGCAATGGTTGATCTGCGTACGGTCACCGTCGAAGTGGAACAGCAGGAAACCATTACCAAGGACAGCGTGACCGTAAAAATCAACGCCGTCTTATGGTACAAAATATGTGACCCTGAAAAGGCCATCATTGCCGTGCAGAATTATCAGTCGGCTGTTTATCAGGTGGCATTGACCAGTCTGCGTAACATTATCGGCCAGCATCTGCTTGATGAGGTCTTAAAAGAACGCGACACGATCAACAGTACCCTGCTGAAGATTATCGACGAAGCGACAGAGCCGTGGGGCATCAAGGTTGAAATCGTTGAAATGAAGGATGTTGAAATTCCGGACTCCATGCAGCGCGTTATGGCAATGGAAGCCGAAGCCATACGTGAAAAACGTGCGCGCCTTATCAAGGCAGATGCCGAATGCGAAGCGTCGATAAAACTCTCCGAAGCTTCAAAAATCATCGCGGCCAATCCCCTGGCTCTGGAGCTGCGCCGCATGCAGATGGTTCAGGAAATCGGCGCGGATAAGAACACGACCACGGTCGTCTTGATGCCATCCGACATGATAACGCTGTCCGGCAAGTTAAACGATTATCTATCCAGGCACTAAAAAAATTAGGCACTTTGCAGCGATCTCCACTAAAAGCGACTCCTTATCGATTAATTGATACTTTGCCTTCGCTGTACTTATGAATCAGCATCGAGATAAGGGATTGATACGGAATGCCTTCTTCAATTGCTTTTGCCCTGATTTTCTTTAAATCCCGCTCACTCAATCGGATATTGATCCGCTTTTGTTTATTGAGGCTATAATGCGCAAAATCCTCGTATTGTTTCCTTTCTTTCTCGGTAAGATCGGAGACCCATTCTTCATTCTCAAGTGATTTTGCTAATTCCATCTCGTCTTTATCCAAGCATGTTGCCTTTTTCACTTTTTGCCTCCAAAATACTTTTTTGTTGCCTTGCCCATTACAGGCCTTCCAATGATGGCAGACAACGGAAGCACCGTAAGACATTTTGCCTCTATACCGGTCAGTATTTGATCCACCTCCTTCAGCCAACAGGAAAACAGATGGTCATTCTTCGGTCTTGAATCATGAAGGAGAATGATATCATCCGGATGCACGCATTTTAGAATTTTTTTTGAAAGATTCCGGATTCTTCTGTTCCCGCCGTCAAAGGCCCGACAACTGAAATTGACGGTATACAGATTCAACCGCCGAAGTACTTGATTCAGCCCAGGGCTGGTAACGCCTACCGGCGGGCGGAAGACAAAGGGTATCACACCCAATTCCCGCAGTACATTTTGTGTCTTTTCGATTTCGTTTAACAGATGACGACTGCCTTTAAGCAGCATCAGATGGTCATGGGTATAGGTATGGTTTCCGATGGAATGCCCCTGACGTACGATCTCCATTACCAATTCAGGATTCTCGGACACTTTTTTCCCGGTGACAAAAAAAGTTGCCTTGACCCCATGCTTTGCAAGCAACCGCAGCAGATCCGGCGTGCAAAGCGGGTCCGGGCCATCATCAAAGGTAAGTGCAACCGCCTGTTCACCGGATTTTCCGCGGCTGATGATGGGAAGGTAATAGCTCAGGGAGGGAAGAAAAGGAGCAACCACGCATAGCAGGACAAATCCCGCCAGTGGAACAACAGAGAGTCGCGGATCGACAACTGACAGCAGAATTGCTGTCAGAAATGAAAGCAGGCCAGTCCATTCAGCCATGGAGAGAAACTTTAGCTTCTGACAGGATGAACCAAACCAGATCTCCCTTGGAACCGGACGGGGCGGAAAGTTCAATATCAAATCCTGCCTGGCGGATGATGGTTTCGATTTCATCAAAATTCCGGTAATAGCATGGAATTCCCGCCTCTTTATATTTTATTTTTTCCATCCACCACACCCAGGGGAAACGGTATGCCGGCGGCAGGGTGGCGCGGATAATAAGGCGCCCTTTTTGCCCGAGTACAACGGACAGCCTTTTTAATGTCAGCCTGAATTGATCATCATCCAGGAAGTGAATGATGTCCAATATCATGGCCATATCCACCGGACCCGGCGTCTTTGGGATATCCGGCGCACCGGAAGCGGCAATAAATCCTCTTTTTCCAACCGCCCGGGATGCCACGCGGACCCGCTTCGGGTTGGGATCTATGCCATATACCATCGCATCCGGAAACCGCTCCAGCACCCAGCATGCCGGCACCCCGTAGCCGCACCCGATATCCGCGACTGTCCGGATGTCCGGATTCGATAAAAGAGACGGCAACTCCGAAAACATCGGATCCAGGCGCATTTTAAAACGGGCAAACAGCCTCTGATATGCTCCCATGTCCCGGTAACTCCGCAGAACCCGGTCTGTGATGTCCCCGTTCTCCGTGGAATCTTCATTTCGTTTACAAAGCCAATATTCAACCATTGGCGGCAATATAAAGAATATGAACAGAAGGAGGGTAAAGCCCAAGCCGGTGACAGAAACGATTTTCAAACATGCTGAAGCCATGAATTTCCCTTCATCTGAAAAACCAGAATACGATCAGCAGGATAAAAAGAATGTGCAAGGCGATGAATATCGACCGGCTGCGGTGATACCATTCGTTTCTTTTTTGAATGCGCTGAAGACCGCCGCATAACCGCCTGAATTTGTCCAATCGTAAGTACTTGCTATTCCCGGTCGGGGAATTACTCTGAAATGCAAATGAAGGAAAGATCGCGTAAAAACCGTCTTTGTAAGATTTCAGCTCCGCATCGTATGCGATCTTTCGCCATGGCTTTTCTACCAATAATTCGGCAAAACGCCGATTCAAAACATAAGCATGGGTTAAGCTGCGATACTTTATTGCAAGCACACCCTTGATATGCGTCTTTCGGCTGCCTGAAACCAGGCAGCCGAAGAAAAAAGCCTTCCAGTCGGAAGCATCCCTCATATAATCGATACACTGTTTAAGGCATTCCGGACTGAATCCGTCAAATATAACATCATCTTCAAAGATGACGA
This sequence comes from Deltaproteobacteria bacterium, assembly GCA_016219185.1. Classification (GTDB taxonomy): domain Bacteria; phylum Desulfobacterota; class Desulfobacteria; order Desulfobacterales; family Desulfatirhabdiaceae; genus RAAP-1. Next base: position 36,226 of record JACRBZ010000068.1, on the reverse strand, counting down.
TCCTGCCGGCTCCAGCCGCCAAGCCTTTTTTAATGCAGGCGATATGAGATTCAAAAATACCTTCCTCGGAATCATGAGGATGTTTTTTTACGATAAAGAATTCAACATATTTCAAAAGACCGATTTTGTCGAACTGGTTTTTAGCTTCTTCACGCCTGTCTGAACGCTCATCCAACGAGATGCAGTAAATCTTATCAAAAACACTCCAGCAGTGGGTTGACTTATCCATGGAAAAATTTGTTTTAATTTGCTTCAAATAAATTTCCCGTATGGTACAATAAGTGGGCAATGATAAAAACAAATATAATAAACCGTATTGCCGAAACAGATTATGTGCGTTCGGCCTTAAATGACAAGGCTGATTTAAGCGCCTTCAAAGAGAAGCCGTCCGTCCGAATCATTATGGGTGTTTCGGCCATTATCTTCAGTTACATCATATCATGGCCCGCCATTGCCGCTCTGGGCACCATATCCGTTTACCTGGACAAGCCCCTGCTGGTTGTTATCGGCGGCCCGTTATTGTATGGTTTTTCCCATCTGGTATTTATGTTCGGAATGTATCTTGCCGGCGCCAAATATTCAAAGATCTTTCTGCGATGGGCAACCCGGGTTGCCATGGAAAAATTATTAAGCAAAAGCTATTCATGAAGTAACGCATTCCAGGGAGTGCGTCCTCAGCCTGTTTTCCATCTTTGGAAAAGCTCGGTGAAATTTGTTTTATGGCTGTAGAAAATCACGGCCACGGTGCAGAGTACGCCGGAAACGGCAAACGGATCAAAATTGCAAGCCGGCAAAGTGCCCGCAGCCAGGATCAAGACCATCGTCAAAGACCCGATAAAGGCAATGTGAAAAAACTTGTAGCTTATCAGCCAGGCCAGAATTGCCGCCAGCGCCCATAGCGGCGCAATGAACGCTGAAAAACCAAGGTAATTCGCGACTCCTTTTCCGCCGCGAAATTGATGAAAGCAGGGAAGGCGGTTGCCGAGTATCAGTCCCAGGCCCACCCAGGGAATGAGTGCTGTCTGAAGCAGGCTTGCCGCAACAAACGCCACCCCCAGCGACCGGCCGACATCCAACATCAATACCACCAGAGCCCAAAAAAATCCATGCTGCCGATATACATTAAACATGCCGGGATTCTTGCTGAAACCATTACGCGGGTCCTCTTTTTTCAGCAGCTTGAAAAGCAGAATCGGAAAATTGACGGAACCCGCCACATAGGCTCCTGCAAACAACATCATCAGTTTCATTCCACAACACCCTTCGAAGCAAAAAAAGAGAATATCCGCATTTCCACAGGATACTCGTTTGAAATCCCCCCTGGCCCCCCTTTTTCAAAGGGGGGAACCATTTTCACGGTAACCTTCTGTTTTTTCTGTCTGCTTAGCCGCCGTAATCCACTGCGGCGGCTTCATCCGCCCGGCACTCACATCCTTCATGCATACGCCGAGACTGCTTTCAAAAAGGACTCCGTTTTCATCATAGATCCACAAATCAAAAACAAGCAGATCCGGATGCGTTTGTACGGGAAGAATCCAGCAGAAATAGGCTTTCCCTGGAAGGGTGTGATGCCATACCTTTCGTTTTTCAAAACCCACGGGAAACGCAACCACCCCGGCGTAACGCTGTCCCCACACGCAGGCGCCATGATAGGCCGCATCCAGCGGAAAAGGCGAGCCCAGGGCTTCCGAAATACTCTGGCTGGCATAGTCCGCGGGTGTGCCGATTCCGGCAATCACACCCTGCTCGGAGATAAGGAATCTGCCCTGAATACTGCGAAAAGCCGGTCCAAAAGGGACCAGTTCATCGTAAATTCTATGCGGGGAAATCTCGATACAAGTCCCCTCGAGGGCTGAATACAGATCGGAAACCGGATCGGGCCTCCTGGCCGCAAAACCGGATGGATCCCGGGGATAATACACAAAGGCGTGTTCCTTGATCCGGATCATGGAAGATTTTTTGAATCGATTTTTCGTCAGCAATCTTGCAGCAATATCGCCATTTTCATGAATGTCGATATCGACAAAGGCGGTGATTTGATCGGCATCAGAATGAATATGCAGAAATTTATCGAACCGGGTACGGGTCATGACGGAGATATCGGTTTCCGGCCGAAAGCGTTTGACCGTTTCCCCGATCACCTGCATGGCTTTCACGGCCGGAAATACCACCTGACCTTCAACATGATGATCCAGCAGATAGGCGTGAATCGGAATATTCACCGGCAGGCGGACCGCATCGATTATTCGGGGAATATTTTCCATATCCTTGCCGTTTTTTCATCCACTTCCACCGGGATCCCGGAGCCGTTGACCGCGCAGTGACGGGTAAATCCCTTGCACACGATTTCATGGGTTTTTTCATGGGTGATCAGGTAATCAAAACGAAGACGGACCCGTTCAAGTTCCGCCGGCCGGGTATGAACACAAAACGCATCGTCATAATATAACGGGGAGTGGTAGGTGACGCCGATTTGAATTATCGGATAGACGTAGCCGCTTTCTTCGATTTCCCGGTAGGAATAGGCGGTGTCCCGCATGAGCGAGGCTCTTCCAAACTCGAAATACCGCAAATAATTGGCATGGTAGACGACCCGGGAGCGGTCCGTGTCTGCATAAAGGGTGCGGTGCCGGCATTGATGCCATACCAGGCCATCGGTTTTATTCCTGACAAAGCGGTTGTCACTGTCAATTATTTCAGGGACAAAGGGTTCCGGTCGCAATTCATATTCCTTTAAATACGATACAGCAATTGGTTCCGCCGAATCCGAACGAATTGGAAAGAAAAATCTCATGACTGTGCCTGCGAACCTGGTTGGGCACCACATCGATGTCCGCAAAATCCGGATCCGGAATATGATTTACGGTCGGCAGTATCAGTCCCTGCTGCATGGCCTCGATACTCAGGGCAGCCTCAATGGCGGCGGAAGCCCCGAGCGTATGTCCGATCTGGGATTTATTCGAGGATATCGGTATGTTTTCTATTTTCCGGCCGAACACTTTCCGGATGCACTGGACCTCGGACGCATCTCCCTTGCTTGTTGAGGTTCCATGGGCATTGACATATTGAATGTCTTCAGGTTCAAGCCCGGCATCGTCGATGGCCTGATGCATGGCACGCACAATCGTTTCCGGATTCGGCAGTGTAAAATGATAGGCATCCGATGACCAGCCGACGCCCAGCACTTCGGCTTTCGGCGTGAGGCCGTAGGTGGACAACATATCCTCCGAAGCCAGTACGATCACCCCGGCGCCTTCCGAAAGAACGATTCCCTTGCGATCGATGCTGAAAGGCCGGGATGCCTGGGTGGGGTCCTGAAAGGCGCGATCCTGGGGGCTGACGTTGATGGTGGCCAGCATATTGGCAAAGCCCTGAATGATCTCGGGGATCAGGCAGGTGTCAACGCCGCCGGCCAGGACAAAGTCGCAGTCCCCGTCGCGGATCATGCGGGCACCGATACCGATGGCGTAATTGCCGGAAGCGCAGGCACCCTGGGGCGAGAAAATCGGGCCGGTAAACCCCAAAAGAATGCCGGCTTTTCCCGCCGGCAGATTGGCGCATAAATTGGGAAGCAGATAGGGGCTGACCCTCAGCGGCCCCCGGTTCACGTAATTGTCCATGGCAATCCGGAAAGCATCCGTGCCATTTAAAGCGGAGCCGATCAGGCAGGCGGTTCTGGGACCCGTCTCGCTGTCGATTTCCAGCCCCGCATGCTTTAGGGCCGCTTTGCAGACGGCCATGGTCAGAAAAACATAATTCGCGTTCCAGCTATAGGCTTCCTTGCGATCCATGAAGTCCAGCGTCATAGGATCCCAGTCCGGGATTTCCCCCACAATATTGGCCCGCGATTCCGTAGGGCACCGGGTTAATATTCTGAACCCGGCTTCGGCCCTGACCGCCCGATCCCAGGTCATCTCAAAGGTTTTTCCGAGAGGCGTGGCCGCACCGTATCCGATAACAAAAACGCGTCTGTTTTTTGGGGCTTTCATCGGTCTGTCCTGTGAAACACAATGCATGAATTGCATCCGCCAAAACCAAATGAATTTTTTAGAACATATTCCTGGTCAAGCCGGCGGGCGCCTTCGCAAACGCAGTCCAGAACCATTTCCGGATCCGGTGTGTAATTGAGGGTCGGCAACACCATGCCGTTCAACATGCCTTCCATGGCAAAAATGGATTCAATCGCGCTGGAAGCGCCCATCGCATGCCCGATCAGTGATTTATTCGCGGACACCGGCGGCATGGCATTCCCGAACACAGCTTTCAGGGCATTGTATTCCACCTGATCGCCGACTTTTGTGGACGTTGCGTGCGCATTGACGACATCAATATCATGGGGCGATATCCCTGAATTGTCAATGCATTCGGCAATGCAGCGGGTTGCTGTTTTTAAATGGGGAGCCACGAAATGATGGGCATCGGATGTCATGCCCCATCCTGCGATTTCAATATTGTAATTCAGGCCATGCGCCCTGGCAAAGTCTTTGGTGGCAAGGATCACGGCACCGGCCCCTTCGGAAACGACAAATCCCCTTCGATCCACGGAAAACGGACGGCTTGCCCGGGTTGCAGGCTCCGGTTCCCTACCGGATGGCGAGCTGTAAGCGCCCGCCATGGTTGCAAATCCCGCAACAATGGGTGCAACCAGTGCAAAATCGACAGCCCCGCAAATGACGACATCGGCCCTGCCCTGCTCAAGCAGCATTGTTCCGATAATCATCGAAGTGACCCCGGTGGCGCAGGCCGTAATGGTGGAAAGAATCGGACCGGTGGCATGGGTCAGGATGGATATTTTCCCGCCCACCATATTGATGCAGGAGTTGGGGTTGGTATAAGGAGGCGGCAGCTTGTTTTCGGAAATCATGCGCCGGTCCGCCGCAAGAACGGCATCCAGCCCCCCCACAGCCGAGCTGAATGTAATGGCTACCCTTGGCGAAAGTTCCGGTGTGATCTCGATTTTGCTGCTTGCCAGTGCCCGATGAACCACCAGCAGGGCATGTTTGAAAATCGGCGAAGGCCATAACGCCAGGCTGCGCGGACTTAAAAAAGGGTATGGCCCGGTATCGATATCCGGAACCTGACCGGCAACCCGAACCGGAAAATCATCCGTCAGCGCAAAACGCGTCAAGGCGCCGATGCCGCTTTCGCCCCTGACGGCTTTATCCCACTGGATCGCCATATCGGTCCCGAGCGGCGAAACCGCATCATATCCAACGATCACAGCGTTTCGTGACGACATATCAACCGATTTTACCACGGAATAAACTGATACAGTTTTGCAAACATCTCGTAAACTTCAATCCAGTTTTGCAGATCTTTCGCGGTCCGGATGTGTGCCCGCTTGTTGACCATCACCCAGCTCATGTGCGCGGCACCGTCTTTACAGGTCGAGCAGTCCCTTGTCTCCGAAGTACAGCAGCGGTGCATGGTCTTAAGATCGGATGCCCACCGGATGAAATCTATCAGTCTTTTGGGACGCGGATCACGTCTATCCAGGGGCTGGGTGACGGAAGGACATTCTTTCCAGCCAAAATCCCTGCCGAACATTTTCCCGGTTGTGATGATTTCATGGTAATATTTTGAAGATATCAGCGTTTCCGGATACTTATCCAGCATATCGTCCATTTCGAAACGAATGGTTTCCAGCTCATCCGGTTTCCACGAAAAGCCGTCCACCCCTTCATCGTTTGAAAGCAGTTGCATGTGAACCTTAAGTCCGGCATCGCTGATTTTCCGGATGATTCGCTCTGTTTTTCCGATCTGCCTGGGAGTCAGCGTATACAGATAATACACATGGGGATCGCCGGCGTAAAATTTACTGGAGATGCTGAAGGCGTCTTTTCCCCGGAGTGTTTTTTCATCCGCCTCATCGCCCCACAGGGATACGCCCAGCATCATGTCCGGAAATCTGTCCCGGGGAACTTTAATCTGGCCGTTTGTGGCGCAGAATGTCGGCAGCCGCTTATAAAACGCTTCCACCCTGTCCAGACACAATGTCGGCTCCCCGCCGATCAAAATGGCCAGGTTGACACCGCGCTCCTTTTCCCGATCGATGAAATCTTCCCACTTATGAATGTCCATTTCCTCGGGCGCTGCCTTGTGTTCGTCGGAAGAGAAAAAAAAGCAGCCCTTGCAGCGCAAATTACACCGGTTGGTCACGTCATAGATCGAGCTGCGGATGTTGAGCTTTGAAATCCGTATATATCGTTGATACCATTCTTTATCCAACAATGAACTGACGGTAATCATCAAAAAACTCCTTTGACGGATGACGGAAAAAGAAAGTTGAGAAGATGGGAAATGCCGCTCTTCTTAACTCCTGTCGTCTGAAACACAGCCGGGCGGGACAACCAGATCATTGCAAAGATTATCGCCCTTGGCATACCCCATTACCCAGACGGCAAGATAGGTATCCACATAATCAAGCCATGACTTAAATGTATCCGGGTCTGTTGCGTGGCGAAACATCCGGGCCGTGACAACCGCGCTTCCGGCCGCATAATGCCGACATTCAACACAGTCCGTATCCGGCACACAGCATGCGGCGCTTCTGTCCCAGGCGAGGTCGGCCCGGTACTGCCTGAAAGATCGGCCAAGACCGATATCCGTCGAGGGATTCTTTCGCGGATATGAACAGGAATAAAGATCATGCAGTCCGCTTCGATGCGTGTGGGCCATGGCATTGTAGTAGGAGAAAAGCACATGGTCGGGATGGGTTGACAACAGATCGATCATGGTTTTGCGGGTATGTTCCAATGACGCAGATGTGTGTCGCAAGGGACCCTTATACCCGACCGGAGCGGAAAACATGTTGAAGGTAAGTCTGCACCCCCGGGTTGTCAGAATTTCGGCAACCTCACGGACCTGGTCAATATTGTCCCGTGTAAATGTATAAACGAAGACGGCTCTGGGATCGCCTTTATAGTTCTCTGTCTGCCGGATCAGCATGTTTTTGGCATTGCGGATTGTCATGCTGGTTTCATCGTTGCCCCAGACAGAGATATGGATTCTATAGTTTATGGATGCGGGGATGGTTTTTAGCCCGTTTGTGGCAATGGCTCCCAGCGGCATTTCCTGAAAGCAGACCTCGCACAGATCGGGAACCAGCGAGGGTTCGGCTCCTGCCAGAACAACATAGGTAATTCCCCTTGATTTTTCAGCCTGCATGAGCCTGCGCCAATCATCGGGATCCCTGTTTTCCCTGACAAACTGTTTGTCTCCTTCATAATAATAGCAACCATCGCACTTGATATTGCAGCGGTTGGTCATGTCATAGGTGGACTCCCGCAGGAAGAAATATTTGCGAACCTTTTCCCATCTTTTTCGAATCATTGGATCCGACAGGATATCCGAAAATTTCCAAATTTTATCCGGGCTGCCGCTCCTTGCCGAAACGTTTTTTAAAACATCCATTCACCGTCTCCGAATCTAACCGACTGCAGCTTGAGATTTCTCTTTTAATCTATTGTCGATATATTCCGAAATCAAGCGAATATTGATTAATTTGGGGTAATCATCCTCATCGATCCGGATTCCGTATTCATCCCGCAACACCAGTGCCACGGTCGCCAGATCCATGCTGTCAATTCCCACTTCATCCACAAGATCAATGTCCGGGTCAAACGTTTCCGGCGTCACATCTTCCAGCTTGAGTTCCTCGATCATTACCTCGGCAACATGAAATATGATTTCTTCAATTTTAGTTCCTGCGGGCATCCTCATCCTTCTCCTTTAATTATTCAACCTTCATCATCCCGCTACAGGCCAGTTCCGCATCGAGCATTATTCGAAAAGCAAACGATCCGGCATGGCCTTTCTGAGGGGTAACAATAACACGCAAGTGATCGTCGGGCCGGATCATCTGTTTGAATCTCACCCGGCTGATATGGGTAATTTTCATATCCGGGTTGCCAAAGTGACGTATGGCATCAAATACCATCCCCAGTTGAGCGATTCCCGGCAGTATCGGTTGCCCGGGGAAATGCCCGTCAAACCAGGGTGAGTCCGGTGGCGCCTGGATCTCTGCAACAATCTGCTCTGAATCAGGCGCTTCAATATTATTTAACTTGTACCACATTAACTACCCCTCAAAAAGCCCAATTATTGAATTAAATATTCCCAAAGCGGTCCGGTGTGCCCGCGTTTATGCAGCCTGGAAACAATACCGGCTGTTTCCCCGCCCCCGGAACCGATGATCCAGTTCGGATGGCCCTCGGCCCGCGCTTTCACCATCCGGATAATTTGCTCGGTGCCAATGCCCGGAGATTGATAAAAAACCGGTTCCAGAATGCTCTGGGATCGGCTTATCTGGCCTTCCTTAACGGCGATATCATATAGTTTCGTATAGGGGTAGATGCGCATTCCGCAGAAAAAAAAGAAAACCGATTTGTTGAGATTGGAAATACCGGAAAGTGTTTCTTCTAATGTGTCGGAGTTCTCACCCGGCCCGCCCACCAGAAAATAATGTGCAACATGCAACCCCGCGTCAATCGCGGATTGATGCGCAGCAAACACATGATGGCGCTGATATGGCTTGCGGTATGACGCCAGGACTGGATTCGACAGGGATTCTGTTCCGAACTCAACATGGGTTAGCCCGGCATCTCGCAGGTTGCGGAAATAATCATCCGGCATCTTGTTCGGCATGAAAAAGGCGCCCCACGGTATGGAAACTCCGGCATCAATGAATGCCTTCGCCACATTAAGGGTATGCACACAATCTGTATTAAAAGTTGAATCGGTAATAAATAAATACTTGGCTCCGGCCATCTGAAGCTGAAGCGCGGTATCCGCCACTTCAGCAGGATCTATCAACCGCTGCACCGAGCCTTCGATATGGGGATACGTGCAATAAATACAGTTTAATTTGCACCCGCGTTTGGTTTGCAGGTTCAGCATGCCGCCATGCTTCAAATAAAATGCAAAGCGGGAAGGGTCGTTATAAAAATTTCGATGAAACCCTCTGTTCCACGGCAAGGGAACCGGTTTGGGGCGGTGGCTGGTAATCACACCGGAAATTTCAGAGGCATCTTCCTTATTTTCCAGGGCATCCAGCAGCATCGACAATCGTTCGCCTTCGCCGATAATGCCATAATCCGCTTCCAGTGCATTCATGATTTCCTCGGGGAATATGGTAAATCCGCTTCCGCCTAAAACAATCAAGGCACTGGAACTACTTCTGATATTTTTTATGAGTTCGCGGTGTGCATTAAAAAAACCTTTCGGGTCCGTGGTATCGGTATTATCGATGTTCCGAAGCGAAATTCCGATGACATCCGCTGCCAGAAGATCATCCGGCCACCCGATTCCGGAAGATCTTCCGTCAAGCAGAGAATCAAATCCGCTAAGCGTGTTCATATCCGCAATCCGGACTTCATGCCTGCCTGTAATGGCGGCAGCCACATAATCCAGTCCCAGGGGATAGACCGGATAAGGTTCAGTCAGCGTATTTGCGGAAACAAGCAGGACTTTCATTGCTTCATCACACTCTTATATCAGAACGGAGCGGTCATCATAACCGGTCAGGCGGGCAGTACCCGGGAATTCCCATAAATGTATTCAGCCAGGGTCCTCAGGGTTGCGAATGCCTTTATCCCGAGTTCCTTGCTATCGATCTTGACGCCATAATCCTTTTCAATCATGATCACCATCTCTAAAACATCGATGGAATCGATATCGAGATGACCGCCGACCAGTTGGTCGTCTTCCCTGATATCATCCGGTTTCACATCAATCAGATTCAGCAATTCGATAATTTTGATTTTCAGTTCTTTCAGCAACTTTTCCATTATACCCGCCGCATTAGAGAATTGGTAACACAGGAAGAAACCGCCTGCGGAGACAACCGTATCATAGATCTTTACACGAAGTTTAAATTATAGTACGAATTTTACAAATTGAGAAGTTTGAATATCCTTATCTCGGTTTATCTTCAACTGTTTTTTTCTTTGCCCGGACAAAAGGCCGAACAATTATGAACCAGACGCGTAACCGCGCAGAAGATTTTTTGCCCCATCGTGGCAGGATGAGGCTGATCGACGAAATTGTCGAGGTGAATGAAAAAATTGCCGTCACGCAGGCTACGGTTACCGACCAATGGCCTTTTTTCAGCGGTGATTCCGTTAATGCGCTCGTGTTTATCGAACTGGTGGCACAAACAGCCGGGATCAGCAACTGCTGGGAAGGAATCCGAAAACACGGCGAGCGTTTTGTAACAAAGGGATGGCTGGTGGGCATCAAACAGTCTCATTTTTATGTGAATGCCATTCCGTTGAATACCCTGATCACCACCCGGACCGAGAACCAATTTATATTTGAAAATTTTATCGAAATTCTGGGAACGGTTGAAATCGGATCGAAGATTGTTGCTGAAATCGGGCTGCAACTTGTTCAGTCCGAGACGCCGTAACCAGCAAGGGAGAAGACTCGCCAATGAACACGGAACCTGAAGGAAAGGTTGCAATCGTCACCGGTGCCAGCAAGGGAATCGGACGCGCGATCAGCCTCGAACTGGCAAAAAACGGGTATCATATTGTCGTCAATTACCGTTCGGATGAAAAAGGCGCGATTGAAACACAAGCGATGATCCGGCGGGAAGGGGGCGATGGCGACATCATGCGATTTGATGTCTCCAATCACGAAGAAACCCAAAATGCAATGGATGATATCCTGAAACGGTTTAAAACTATCGACGTTCTGGTCAATAACGCTGGGATGACCGCTGACGGCCTGTTCATCATGATGCCGCGAAAGGACTGGCACTCAGTCATCGATGTCAGCCTGGGGGGCTTTTATAATATGACCAAACCGGTGCTGGAAAAAATGGTCGTACAAAAACGCGGCGCCATTGTCTCCATTGCTTCGGTTGCAGGGCTCATGGGAAACCGGGGACAGGCCAATTATTCGGCTGCCAAGGCCGGACTGATCGGCGCCAGCCGCGCTGTTGCGTCCGAAGTCGCCCGACTTGGGATTCGGGTCAATGTCGTGGCCCCGGGACTCATTGAAACCGAAATGATAAAGGATGCGCCCATTGCCAATATCAAGTCATTAATTCCCATGGCAAGGATTGGCAAGCCCGACGAAGTGGCAAAAGTGGTCAGATTTCTCTGCTCTGAAGATGCGTCCTATATCACCGGTCAGGTCATTTCGGTAAACGGAGGGATGTTTTAGTCTTATTCGTCTATTCTCTTCAGAATAATGGAAACAAATGTACCGCCGGATGAAAAACCGTTGACCAGTCCGTAATTAATTTTGGCTTCTTTTTTTATATTTAAAATAAACGGCAGGGGTTTTATGGGATTTTCAAGGCCCAATGTCGGCGGAATGGTTTGCTCTCTTATCGATATTGCCATGGCCGCGGTCCGTATTCCCCCGGATGAAAAGCTCTCGCCGACAGCACCCTTGATGGAAGAGATGAACGGCTTTTGGTTTTCCGCCGAGAATATCGCGGACAACGCCTCGGCTTCAAGCCGATCCAGATTCCTTCCGCCGTTGGCGGAGGCGGAAATATAATCGATATCCCCGGAAGTGATGTTTGCGGATTCAAGGGCTCTTGTCATCGCCAGGATAGGTCCTCCGGGATCCGACGGCCAGTCCGTGGGAGAAGACGGAGATGAACTCAGACCCCAGCCCGCGATTTCACAGTATGGCCTGGCCCCCCGGGACCTGGCATGTACCAAGGACTCGATGCACAATACCCCCGCGCCTTCCCCGATGACCGGACCGTTTCTCAGGCTGTCAAAAGGCCGCGCGCCTTCCGCTCCCCCGTTTGCCGGGGAAACGGCCCTGAAATGGGTCAGGATTTCAAAGAAAAATTCTGAAAGGATATCCGCGCCTCCGGTCAGAAGGACATCGGCGCGACCGTTTTTTATTTCTGCAGCCGCATAGGCAATGGCTGTCTCGGCAGAGGCCTCCCGGTGGTTCACCGTGGAGTTGATGCCCCTGAAACCCAGTTCGATGGAGGTATGGCCCGCGGGAGCATTGATCACCGTGTTCGGCACGAGAATGGGACTGGCCATTGCCGGACCCTCGGTAAACAGAATGCCGGCAAACTGGGTCGCGACATCGGTGCTTCCATAGCTCACCCCCAGGACAATCCCCACCCGGTCTCTGTTGGATGCATCAATCTTAAATCCCGCATCTTCCACCGCCATTCGCGCAGAGGCTGCCGTCATGCAGGAAATGCGGTCCATCCTTCTCAAATTTTTTACGGAAATGAAATCTTTGGGAATAAAGCCACGCACCTCGGCCCCCAGCCTGGAAATAAACCGGGAGGTATCAAAAGAGGTGATCGGGGAAATACCGGAGTCGCCCCTGAAAAGTCTTTGCGAGAAAACATCCTTGCCCACCCCCAGCGGCGTGACCATGCCAACTCCGGATATGACGACACGCTCATTCATGGACAATGCCCTTTTCGGTAAATCTTCCAAAGACGACGGATGTATTGTTGCCGCCAAAGGCAAAAGAATTGGAAAGCACGATATTGACCTCGGTATCGCGCGATCCTTCGGTAACATAGTCGAGGTCGCACTCGGGATCGGGCTCGACAGAATGGATCGTTGGCGGAACGAATCCTTGAATAATTCCCAACACGGAAACAACACCCTCTATGGCCCCGGCTGCACCCAGCGTGTGACCCGTCATCGATTTGGTGGAGCTGACGGGGATTTGATACGCTTTTTTGCCGAACACCTCCTTGATCCCCCGGGTTTCCATGCGGTCATTGGCAGGTGTCGCCGTGCCGTGGGCATTGATATAGTCCACCTGTTCCGGCTGAACGCCGGCATCTTGCAGGGCTGTGCGCATGCAACGCACCGCGCCGGATGCCCGGGGGTCCGGTGCGGTCATGTGATACGCATCGCAGCTTACCCCATACCCGAGAAGCTCCCCATGGATTTGAGCGCCCCGACGCCTTGCATGATTCAAGGACTCGAGAATCAGGATCCCGGCGCCTTCTCCAAGGGAAATGCCCTGGCGATTTTTATCAAAGGGCTTGCAGAATTCCGGGTCCACGGCGCCCAATGCATTAAAAGTGGCATAAGTGATCCGGGAAAGGGGCTCGGTGCCGCCGGCAATGACAACTTTAGCCATGCCTGCCCGAATCAGGTCCCTGGCATATCCCAAGGCCGTGGCTCCGGATGAACAGGCGGTCATGAATGTGGTTTTGGGCCCCATGAGTCCCAGCCTGGATGCAATGTGGTCGGCTGACGAAGCGCAGCAAAACGATGAAAAACAGGAAAAACGCACCCCCTTACCCTTTGCCTTGAGGTATTGCCGATAAGCCTCCTCACCCTCCAGCATGCCACCGGCACCTCCCCCGATCACAACGCCAATATCAGCCGGCAGCCCATCCGGCACCGGAAAGAGCCCGGCATCTTTTAATGCCTCCACGGCCGCCGTCATGGCCAAAATATCCGAGCGGGACATCCGCTTTGTTGAAAATCCCGCAGGGATCATCTCTTGAGGGACAAATCGTTTTATTTGCCCGCCAGTATGCGTTTTAAAATCACTCGTGTCAAAGACAGTGACCGGACCGATACCGCAAACACCATTTCTTAAGGCACCGCAAAATTCAGGCACGCTTGCCGCTATGGCGTTTATCGTTCCCAGCCCCGTAATAACGACTCTTTCCATTTCCATACGGTTGTCCTCGGGACCTCTTTGTTCTTTCCGGCAATACCTCAAAAACAACGTCGACAGTCAGAGCAGGCACTTCGGTTGATGATCTCTGAAAAATGTTTTTTTTGGCTTCAACTACAGTAGAACTTATTTTGACTCCATCGCCTGTCGAGGCGATGTGACGTCGTAAACCCGTGTATCATTATCTTTCATGACCATATTATATTTCAACAAATACATAAATTCATTGGCTCCAAAATTACTCCTGGCGGAAGGAGACAAAACCACATAGCGAACATGGTATTTACTGAAAAGAGCCTCTGCGCCGGGTTTTCCGGAATACATCAATCCGATTTCCTTCTCTCTTTCCGAATAATCGATCCCGTAGGACCAGAGCCACCCCCGGTATCCCATCAAAATCTGCCCTCCGGCAAGGCTTGAAACCCAGTTCAGATGATCAGCATCGGTCAGAACGGTTTCATCGGGTTTCAGGATTTTCTGAAGGTTTAAAGCCATATTGACTTTTGATGCATCCCACATCCGTTGCGTCGTTTGGCCGCTTTGCAGCAACCGCGCCAGCTCCAGTCCACCGGAAAATGTCAGCAGCCCCGTCAAGACGATCGCAATCCCCTTGAGCGTCCGGCGGTTATTTCTCCAGAGATACGACAACACACCCACAACCGGAATGAGCAGCAGCAGATAACTCCAGGTCAGGAGTTTCGAGTTATCCCAGTTCCAGGGCTGAAACCGGATGATATTGCACAGCACAAAGAGTATCCACCCCCCGATCACCATCGGATGCCGGTAATAGCGCATCTGAAAGGTTCCCCATAGCGCCAGCGGCAGCACCAGTCCCCAATTCATCAGCCAGAATTTTATAAAAGGGAAAATCCCGTGTCTCTGATTGTTAGACATCCATCCCCACTCCAAACCAAACCATCTCGACGGCACGGATTGCCCATGAAGCGTTATAAAAAACCACAGGGAAATCAGCCCGGCACCCAGCGCAAATACAAGCATTTGTTTGTAGGATTTCATGTTGAACAGGGTCAGACACAAACAAAGAATCACAAGCACCATGTAAGTATGGGTGTGGACGATCATCAAAAGGCCGGCCGGAATGCCGGCCGCAAAATATTTAACCGTGGATGGTCGTTCCGGATCGCCGTTAAGCCAGCGCATCAGGATCAACAGCAATAACAATCCGATCGGCAGACCCAGCAGGAAGGTCCGCTGCGGCAGCAGTTCCGCAGGAAATACATTTCGAAAAAATATCCCTTTGTTTTCCAGAAATGTATATTCCCGCATGGGAAACACCAGGGCTTTAAGGGATAGCGTCTGAAGAATATCCTGAATATAATAAATAAACCCGAAGCCTCCGCTCATGAAAAACAGCGTCACCGCCGCGCAGGCCTGCCGTTCGGATTTTAAGATGAAATGGTAAAAGGCATAGAGAATCAGCAGCAGAAAGAGGCTGGTGACAATGGATGGGACAATCATTGCGGAAACCCGATCTGCGCCGGCCCGCATGAGAAGCCCTGATATCATGCTGGATACGAATGGATAATTAAACGCCTGTCCATAAAACAGCGGGTGATTTTCAAACCACAGGGATATGGGGCGGAAAGCAAAAACCGCGCTGCCGGCCAGATGACCGGCCCAGTCTCCCCATATGGCCCGCTCCCCGGCATAGATGCCATCCGGGGTTGAAAAAAACATTCGGGGCCAGACATACAATAAAAAACCACCCCATGCGGCAAAGAACAGAAGGCTGCCACGAGCCGGAAGATGGATTTTCATTTCTTTCACGGCCCAAATCCGATCCACCCCAGCATGGCCTGGTAAGGACTTAATGGAGTCAACCCATAGGTAACGGGCGACAAGAGAAAAAACGCAACCACACAGGAGCCCGCAACCACATAATATGAAATCCGCTGACGCCGGAGAGGCGCGTTTTTCGTAAATCCCAGCAAATCGATCCAGAGTATTCCAGCGATCAATGAAAAGGTTAATGCCGGCAGATAGTGGTACAGAAACAGGGGGCGCTGAATCGGAACCAGGGGAATGATGGAAATAAGATATCCGGCCAAAGGAACCCAGAGTATCGGATTTCGATCCACCGGAAGCGCTCTTTTCAGATTTCCGGCTCTTGCAAAAACCAGATACCCCATCAGCCATGTGAAAACCAGGCCGGTACCCCACCAAACCACGGGATTTCCGAGAAAATAAATACCCGCATTTTGGCCCAACCAGTAAAATATCGGCTTTTTCATCATCAGCCATTGCCACCAAAAGCTTGAATAGGGATGAGGCGTTGTGATGCCGGCATTTGCAGAAAACATGACGCGATGCAGATCAACCGTATCTTTAATGAAATTGGCCGTGGGCCTGAAAAAAGCATCGCCTTCTCCCGGAATATGCATCAGTAGAAAATGGAGTTTCCATCCCAGAAGGTAAACAGCCAGTGCCACGCCTGAAAAAAGAGCGATATGGATAAGGCCCATCCATCGCAGCCGAGCTGTTTTTTCCCTGCACAGGTCATTCAATAGAATCACCAGCGCCAGTCCGGGTGCAGCCAGCCCGGTGAATTTTATTCCAACAGTCAGCCCGGTCAGAACGCCGGATAACAGCATAAATGCGATTTTCGGGTTGCCCGAACGGGTTCTTGCGGCAAGCAGCGCACTGAGAGAGGCGAGCATGCAGAAAACCAGCAGGGTGTCCAGCCCGATCACCCGGGACTGAACAACAAATGCGTTGTCAAAAGCCATGAAAATCCCGCCCAGAAAGGCAGCAGCCAGGGAGGCGCCGAGTTGGCGCAGAAGAATGAAAACCACGATCGGAATAAACGACCCGGCCAAAGCCGGAATAACCCTTAGGGGTGCAATGGACTCCGAGCAAGGAATCCCGATTTTAGAAAAATCGATACTGCCCCTATAGCCGCCCAGGAATGCCGCGGCAGTGATCAGCAGTTTCCCATGCGGCGGGTGAATATCGAAAAGACGCGCTCCGGTCCAGCCGTATGCCGTGACCAGCTTGCCGAAACCGACTTCATCAAAAACCACCTGAGACGGGTAAGAAATGAAGGGAAGTCGCAGCAGCAATCCCAGCCCCAAAATGATGACAAAAAAAAGCACAGCGGCTTTTCCCGGAATGAAAGCCGGTTTTGCAGATTCAATCGGCAAGGCCTTGAACATTTTTATCCATTTCGTCGGAAGTATAAGCTCTACAACGCTATATTTGTGAAGTGCATGCATTCAAGACACAGTATCAGGATCGTTTCTAATAGCAGAATTTATATGAGCCCTGCAAACAAAAACCAAGATAACAATGATGAGGTTTTGCGTTCCGGTTATCGCAGTTGAACCGGTTTTGCTCTTTTAATGAGACCGCATCGTCCAAAAAGGACGGGATGTCTTTGAGTTCATCCACATACACCTGGCAATTAGGGTTGACAGGAAGATAAAAAAGATGGTGTATTAGTTTTTTTGCCCGGTCTTGATGATTAAAAAAACCATTGCAACCGTCAATGGAAAAAAATATTGCGGATGATGCCAAAATCGGCGCGCAAAAGGACATTTCATGAAATTAAGAATCATCTATCCAAAATGGTCTAAACTTGAAAGGCAGACCGAATTTCACCTGCCCCCCCACGGCCCGATTGTTTTTGCGGCATCATTACCTGAAGACGTCGAAGCGGAATTTATTGACGAGAATCTGGAATCGATCCATTTTGATGATCCGGTGGATCTGGTTGCAATCTCGATGATGCTTTCCATTCAGGCCAAACGGGGCTGGGAAATTGCGGACATCTACAGGCGAAAGGGCGTTAAAGTCATCTTTGGCGGCATCGCCACCATGCTGCACGCCCAAGAGACCCTGGATCATGCGGATTCCGTTTTTATCGGCGAAGCCGAAGGAAAGATGGAAAAAGTCTTATCGGACTTTAAAAAAGGAAAACTGCAAAAAATATATGATTATCTCGGAGACAGGCCGCCCATAGAAATGGTGGGTACGGCGCGCAGGGATCTCTTAAAGAAAGAGCTGTATAATTACAGGGGCATCCAGATGGTCGATCTGGTTCATGCTTCCCGCGGGTGCCGTTTTCACTGCTATCCCTGCGCAGTGGCCTATCTTGGCGGAAAAGAATTCAGGCCGCGCCCCATTGATAAAGTCATCGAGGAAATGGCAAGCATTGACAACAACCGGCTCTTTCTTGTAGACAATTCACTGGCTCAGGATACGAAGTGGGAGATGGATCTGTTCAAGGAGATGATTCCCTTGAAGAAAAAATGGTGCAGTCACCCGATAGAAGATAATCCGCAGGTGCTGGATCTGGCGGCACGGGCCGGGGCCTGGTATGTTTATCAGGCAGTTTTTGACACTTCGGACTATATCCGGGACCGGATTAAAAGATACCACGATCATGGCATCGGTGTTGAGGGCACGATATTACTGGGCCTGGATCATCACACCGAAGACAGCATCAAGCGGCTCATCGACTTTCTGCTTGAAATCGAGCTGGATATTGCCGAGTTCACCGTGCTGACGCCCTTTCCCCATACCAAGGCCCATGAGGATCTGAAACAGCAGAACCGGATTATTTCCAATGACTGGAATGATTATTCCGCGGACAAAGTGGTCTTCCAACCCAAGAACATGTCCGCCGAAAAGCTGCAAGAGCTGCTTTTTTATGCCTGGGACACCTTCTACAAGGATGAGCCGCAGGAAATCAAGATGTCCAAGCTCATGCAGAAAGTCATCATCAAGGAGATGGCGGACGATACCCATCGGCCGCGGAACCGGGCGCTGGCCTCGCGGGCGTTTGGAAGAGATCTGGCATGAATCGCATCACCTCAAACTGGCGCTGGCGCTCGATATAATCTGAAACAATATTGTATTGCATGCAACGATCTGGATCATGATAAAGGTATATTCAAGAAGTAGGCAATTTGTAAGCAGTTACGTTTAAATAACAAATCATAAAAACGGAGGGCACTTATGAACCGGCAGACTACTATTTTCAATATTCTGGCAATGTTGATCATCAATCTGGCCATAACCTGCGTCGCAACAGCCGGCTTGCAGAAAGCTGATGCGAACACATTTCCCAGCGGCGTTTCCATGTCGATTACCATTAATGACTGGGCCGAACCTTCCGTGTTCGCTCAAACCGATCCGATCTCCGTAGCCGTAAATTTTAACCCGGGCGAATATGCGGGAACCCCGGCCGACTGGTGGATGTTGGCAGGAACGCAGTCCGGTCAATACTATTATCTCGCCGAATCCGGGATGTGGGTCGGTCCCGTCCCGCCTTCCCAAGTCCGCCCGGTATTACAGTCCGGACTCTTTCCCTTGACCGGGCAGTCGGTGCTGAAAGTTCCGGGACTGCCGCCAGGTATCTATCAGTTTTATTTTGGCGTGGATGAAATGGACGGGGTCATTAATCCAGACGTCGTGTACACCACCACGCCATTGACAATCGTGGCGACGCCTAACTCCTTCGTTACCGATACGGGAACCGGCACGATACGCAAAGAGGGCGCCCTTTGGATCATGAATCTGAAAGGCAACTACTACGACATGGGCCGGCAATATGGATACCTGGCCAAGGATCACCTGCACGCCATGTTTAAAATTCTTGACAACGATATTGATTTCAACAAGGTTCAGGGCATCCTGGCCCAGAATGAGCCGACCATGGATGATCGCGAGCGTCTGTTGCTCTACGGCATGTCGCTGGAATCGGGCCTGACGTTCCAGCAGCTCCGCTTCATGGGATTGGCCCTCCTGTTCAGTTATTCCCCGCCATCCCAGGGTATCGGGTGTTCCGTATTCGGTGCAACGCGGACGCAAACGACGACCGGCAGCACGTTAATCGGACGGGATTTCGACAATCCGAGCCTTACGATGGATCAATTGTCGGGGCGAAGCGCCGTGATCGTCTATAATCCCGTAGACGAGGTGCACGGCAACAACCATGTCGACAATCAAGTCTCCGTCGTGACGACCCTTGGATGGGTTTTCGGGGCGTCAACCTTCAACTCCCGCGGATTGAACTTCGAATATCTAAACGGCATGATTTCAATCCCGAGTACGGATCTGACAATCTCCGACGGCCTGCATCAGAACCTGTTTGCGGCGTTTGATTGCGACACGGAAGACCACGTGGATGCGCGGTACCTGAACGCGAAAGTCGCGGTGGCCACGTTGACCCAAGTGTCCGATGCGGCGAATATCTGGCATTATGAGAGATCGCCTCTTGAGAACTCGATGAAACTACAGGCCGGACAAGCCAACGGCGGGAATTATTATTACGCCAATCCGACCGATATGGATATTTTCACCAATCACTTCTTCCTGGTCAATCATATCAATCAGTCCTTCAAATACACGTCTCCTACGAATGACTCCGAATCCAGGTCATTCCAGCGTCTGGTCAACGTGCAAAACCTGGCCCAGCAGGTTATCGGCCGCGTCAGCGTGGCCGCATTACAGCAAATCATGACCACGGACTTCACGAACGGCGGCTCGTATTGGGACCCCTTCATCACCGGCACTGCTGATCAAAACGTGTATACATGTATCACCGATGTAAAAAACAAAACCCTTAAGATTTATCCAAGCTGCGAACGGGAACGAGCTTCATGGGTCGAGTTGGACCTTAATAAAGAATTCCGTTAAGCCGACATCCCACCGGCGTGTTCCGTATGCGCTGCCGCGCACGGGACACGCCGGATCATTGACAGTCCATCATCCATCCGTTTTCGAATCAAAATCACTGCGACTCTTTCAACCGATCAGCCTGCTCGGCCTGCTGTTTTTTTATCTCTTCGATATTTTTCTTCATTTGGTCCATGCGCTCAACGTTTTTCTTTCCGCTGAGCTCTTTGACCGTATCGTCCACCTTTTCACGGGTGTCGGTGCCTTCACAGCCCGAAAGGGCCAGGAGTACCAGAAGGACAAATGTCAGCGGCAGGCGCTTAGAGATCTTTTTTATCCATGCCATGATGCTTTCCTTTTAATTTTCCCGAGAATAAAGAAAGTGCATTCAGGTGATCATGCGGTTTTATTTGCCGGCTGGAGAAAATGCTTCAAGATCCTTGAACACATTCACGCCTGCCTGGCGTTTCATTGCCCGCTGATAGCGGCCCTGCCAGCCGTATTTCTTCAATGTCCTGCCAAGGAAAAACCGCAGCATGGGCCGAAATGCGAATAACCAGATGGATGTCCACAACCGGCCCTGGCTTCGGATCCGCTCGGAGGGTTCCCACCAGCCCATCACCTTCTGCCGGTGATACCAGACAAGATATTGCAATTGATCGGCGTTAAGGTGCCGGGTTTTTACATTGGCCCATATCCCGTTGTACCACCGGTAATCATTGGGGTTGGTCACCAGGCCCTGATCCAGCAGATCTTGACGCATGACGGTTTTGGGATAGGGCGTGAGAATCTGGCAATAGGCGGTATCCGATCCGATGGATTTCAGGAATTGATAATTTTCGATGATGGCTGTTTCATCGTCGTCCGGAAATCCGAAAATGAGTCCCCCCACCACCATGATGCCGTATTTATGGCAAAGTTCCATGGCTTTTCGGGAAGCATCGACGATATTGCCTTTGTGGGCCATGGCCAGATTCTTTTTGGAAACGTTTTCAATCCCCAGGAAAATGGATTTAATGCCTGCCATGGCCATTTTGCGAACCATCTCCTCATTTCTGGACATGGTGACGCAATCGGCCTGAACGATCAGGTTCAGCTTTCTGTACTGACGGGCAATGATCGCATCGCAGATCTTTATGACCCGCCCGGTATCCAGCACCAGATTGTCGTCCGCGACAAAGATCCAGCGCGTCTTTCGATTATAATAAATATCATCGATATCCGCCAGAACCCGCTCAATGGGAAAGGTACGGAAGGATTGCCCGTACATGTGCTGCATGCTGCAGAACGTGCAGTTGCGCGTGCATCCCCGGGAGGTTTCCAAAACTTCGATTTTGGAATTCATGATATGATACCCCCAGGTCAGCCGTCTTTTATCCCGGATGGGCGGTTTCAGCCGGGATAAATCCAGCAGCC
Source organism: Deltaproteobacteria bacterium (assembly GCA_016219185.1). Taxonomy (GTDB): domain Bacteria; phylum Desulfobacterota; class Desulfobacteria; order Desulfobacterales; family Desulfatirhabdiaceae; genus RAAP-1. The sequence goes on along the minus strand of JACRBZ010000068.1, from coordinate 14,533 downwards.
CTCCCCTGGGATTATGCACGAAAACCTTTCCCGGAGTGGCTGGTTTGAAGGAGAGCGAAGGAATGTCTTCAAGCCTATCCCTGCCTTCCAGGGCATTGACCAATCTGCGGCACGCTTCCTCGCCTTCACCCCGGACCATAAAATCGATCAGATCCGCCTCATCGGATGCGGCGATCTCTTCATGCATCAAGGTGGCATGATATCCGCCGATGACGATTTTTACTTCGGGAAGCAGGTGTTTGATGAGCCGGATCAATTTGATGCAGGTTTCATACTGCCAGGCCATGGCGGACAGACCGACCAGTTCCGGGCGAATTTTTAACAGGGTTCGGGTCAAATACGTTTTAAGCTGCCTGCGTTTACGGATCAGATCGATGATATAGACTTCGTGCCCGTCATCAATATTGGCGCCAATGCTGGCGATACCGCAATTCGGCATGTGAAAGGCGGCTTCATGCATGATTACCGGAGCCACATCAGGCATGGACATCAAAACTATTTTCATAATTCCTCCCGACTCAGGTGTTTGGACTGCTCGGCTTCCAGAAGCGAGCGGACCTGCGTCATCAACCCGGAAATGGATAAGCGTTGGCGCTGATAATCCGGCTCGATACCGGCTATCGCTTCAACTGAAATCGTGCCTTCAAAACAGGTGTTGAATAAAAATTTGCCGGGCTGGAACAGCTTATCGGTGTTATGAACAAACAGCACCTTGATGGGTCGCCTGCTCAGTCTGGCGATTTTAAACGCCCCTTTGTTGAGCGGCCCGATGGCGCCGCCGCGACTCCGGGTTCCTTCGGGAAATATAAAAAGATTCCCGCCGCCCCCAAAAAAACAATCCATTTCTTCAACCCGCCGGATGATCAAATCCGACAAATGGCCTTCGGATGTGGAGGGTATATATCCGGATGATTCTATCACCTGCCTGAAAATGGGAATCTTGAAAAAACGGCTTTTAACGATGGTTCTGTGCTGCTCAAAGAGCGAAATCATCAGAATCGAATCCAGATAGGAGATGTGGTTGCAGACGATTACGGAGGAGCGGATCGACAGCACATTATCGGGGATATGCCAGCGGGCTTCGGAAACAAGGATTCGGAGCAGTTTAAAAAAACCCTTGTAGAATCGATGATTCAGACGCTGGAATGCCCCCTCCCTGTTTCCGGAAAAAAGAAAGGCTGCCAGGTAAAACGGAGAAAAGAATAAAACAAAACCAGCCGTAAAATAAGCCCAGAGAATCAATGTGATGACAAGGTCGAACGCCGGCTTAAAATGCCGACAACGGAAATTGATTTCAGATTCTTTCATACTACCCGAACCTTTATGAAATCCATCTCAAAAATCCGGTCTTTTAAACATCAGGCAGGTATTCACGCCGCCGAAGGCAAAGTTTTGAACGGAAGCAATGCGGATATCCGTTTCAATAAGCCGGGTCGCATGGGTAATCATGTCGCATCTCTCATCGATCGTATCCAGATTCAATGTCGGCGCAATAAATCCCTCTTCCATCATGTAAAGCGTCAGAATCATTTCTATGGCGCCGCATGAGCCCATGGTATGGCCCATATAGCTCTTTAAGCCGGTAACCACGGGTGATTTCCCGTAAACTTTTTCAATCGCCCGTGCTTCAATCACATCACCCATTTTTGTGGCCGTGGCATGGGCGCTGATAAAATCCACCGCCTCGGGACTGATTTCGGCATCTTTCAGTCCAAGTCGGAGGGTTTCGGCAATGCCCTCAATGCTGGGAAAAATCAGATCGCCCCCATTGTTATTGCAGGAGAAACCGATGACCTCGGCCAGGATGGTGGCCCCCCTTTTCCGGGCCGATTCGTAGTCTTCCAGCAATACGGCGCCGGCACCTTCCCCTACGACCAGGCCGTCTCTTCGAACGTCAAAGGGGCGCGGCGTCAGATGAGGCGTTTCATTAAAGTCCGTCGAACATGCCAGAAGATTATCAAAGACCGCAACGGCCGTCGTGTCATATTCATCGGCACCGCCGCAAATCATGGCATCCTGGATGCCGTGCTTGATCATTTCATACCCGAAACCAATGGACTGGCTGCTGGTGGTACAGGCCGTGGATGAAGACAGCACCCTTCCGGTAATGCCGAACATCTTGGTGATATTCACCGCCGTGGTATGGACCATTGATTTCAGATAATCCACTGCCCCGATGGAAGCATAATCCGATTGCGAGCTGCCGAAGAACGTCTTGTAAATTTGCCGCTGCACGGTCGGGCTTCCATGAGTGGAGCCGAACGCCACGCCCAGCCGGCCGGATGTGATGAATTCCTGATTCAGCCCGGACGCTTCCAGAACCTCTTTTGCCACCTGGCAGGCATAGTAGGCGACCGGCCCCATGGTCTTTCGGTCCTGGCGCCTGAAATCGTACGCAATCGGATAATTCACGGTTCCAAAGACGCCGGTCTGGATGAAATCCGAAAGCAGATCATCGCCTCTCAGCTTGATGACCCCTGAAATGCCTTCCACCAGGTGCCTGACAATGTCTTCTTTCGTGTGGCCAATCGGAGTTATTGCCGAACACGCTGTGACAACTACCCTTCGCGCCATGCTGACCCTCTTTCCGATGGGTAAAAGTGGTTAATATTCATGGGTTACGATTTGTTGGACCGGATTGCCGCCAGAGATTCAATATAATCCAAAATCTGATTGATGGTTCGGATATCCATGGCCATTTTTTTCTCATCCCGGGTCAATTGCGTCCCGAGCAAGACTTCGATTTCTCTTAACAGCTCAATGGCATCGATGCTGTCAAACTCATAAGCCTCCCGCAAATTCTCATCAAGATCCGGATTTGTTATCTCAAACTGTTTGCTGAAAACCCTTAAGACTTCTGATCTTATTTCATCACGTGTCATATCATTGTTCCCATTGCAAGTGAAAATGCAAATGGGGTTATTACACTATAATAATTTAAATTCAAAGCAAAGATTGATGGCTTCGCAAAAAGTCAAATCGGCTCTGAACCCGGAAGCGGCTTGAAATGATACCATTGAAAGGGATTGGCGCGCACGGTTTCTTCCAGTATGTCCGCGTATCTTTGCGCTGCCTGACAAATGACCGCGGTTCGCTCTGCGCGGGATGACGCTTTCACGAAAATGGGCTCGGACAGGGAAAAATGATAGGTTTTTCTTCCGGTTCGGAAGGCAAAAAAAATAAATATCGGCGCGCCGGATAACAGCCCGAACAAATACGGGGCCTCCGGGAAAAGCACGTCATGGCCTAAAAATTTTACCGGGACGCTTCGCTGGTCCCTTTTCCAGATCAAATCCCCGGTTAATGAAACCAGGCCGCCTGAATTGATAAAATGAATCCCTTCCACGATATCAAAGGGGGACCCCCCTTGTTCATCCACAGCGATGACCCGGACACCGTTTTGGGAAAGACTCTTCTTTTGAATCCCCTCGATTTGTTCCTTATATTTTACCCCCATATACAGGAGAAGTTTTATTTCCGGAAGGTTCCGTTTCAAAAGGTGTGCCGCCACCTCCCAATTTCCCATGTGCGACATCAAAAGGATTGCACCGCTTTTATCCTGCAGGGTCTGTTCCAGGCTCTCCATGCCTTCGGACGTATAGTGAATATCGTCAAATTCCTGCAGCATGAATCTATCGAAGAACACATCGGTAAAATTATGAAACTGACGCCAGGCGCACCCCAAATGGGCAAACCAGCTTTTCTCCGGAAAAAGCAAGCGGTAAAACCCGATGCTGGTATTCACCCGCCTGGGAAAGAGCATGAAAAAACCCGTGGAAACGATCCAGGCAAAAACGACAAAAACCCATGTTCCCATTATTTTGGACAGATAGACAATCGTTTGGTATAAATAAGTTCTCATCGCAGCGGCAAGATAAAATATTATGGGTAAAAGCAGGAATTGAAGCGATAGCACTTCGAAGTAACGAAAAGCGGCCCTTCCGATCTTAGTAACTTCAGAACTTCATCTATTTCTATGGGTTGCGGGTATCACGATTCTCTGGAAGATAAGCCTTGAAAACGTATTGGAATTTCTAACAAAATCGATAAAGGGCCGGAAATGCGATACGCGTTCTTTTCCCGGGGCATAACGGACACGGATCGGCGCTTCGATGACCGGTATTTTTCTCCACATGGCTTTAACCAGGATCTCGACTTCAAACTGGTATCGTTTTGAAGTGACATTCAGGCCCATGGCTTCAGGCAGCGGATATATCCGGAATCCGCTTTGAGAGTCCGCGATGCGGGGACCACCGGATAAGAGCACCCAAAAATTTGAGAACCCGCGTCCGAACCGGCTTGTCCAGGGGACGTGGGTTCCGGCCATTCCGTCTCTTGTGCCGACCACAATCGGCCGCGCATTGTCCGGAATCGCCCGTATCAAATTCAGCGCATCCTGCGGGTCATGCTGCCCATCCGCATCAATGGTAATGGCCCAATCGGCAATTTTGGCTGCCTGGGCAAAACCGGTCAGAATCGCCGCGCCCTTCCCCCTGTTTTCATTGTGGTGCAAAAGACGAATGCCTTCAATGTTTTTGATCCTGTCCGCAGTTGAATCCGTGGAACCGTCATTTACGACGAATACCGGATAGTTCAGACAAAGGGATTTTTTTATCACGTCCGCCACAGCGTGTTCATGGTTATAAACCGGGATAATAATTGCAAATCTTCCCTTGTTTCCGGAGTCAGGATTCATTTTATCAGCTCCGGCAAAAACGCTATTGCCCAGGTCCCCGGCCCCATGTGGACGCCGGATGTCAATGACAGGGGTTGCAATAAAATCTCGGATAAAGGGGCTGATTCTTCAACACATTTCTTGACGGTATCGTTAACCCAGGCAAAATTGTCTGAATACTCCAGCATGATCCAGGGGGCCGAATCCGTTGCAAGGAAAGCATTCAACTTTTCCATTGCAAATTTGAGCTGTTCATCCCGATCTTTGACAGCGCCGATTTTTTTAGCGCCTTCGCCAGTCGGCGTGATAATCGGCTTTACATGAAGCATATCACCGAAAAACGCACGGGGTCTTGCGATTCGCCCCCCGGCCGCCAGATATTTAAGCTTATCGATAAAGACATATTCCGCGCAGGCGTCTATCGCTCTTTTTGCAAATGCGACGACCGCATCCGGATCACCGGATCGGATCGCATACCTGGCCGCTGCCATGGCAATCAGCCCCAGACGGCCGGAAGCCGCTTTCGTATCCATGACGGTCAGGCGATTGTCCGGGTCATTAAGCTTCTTCCATGCCGAAGCAACATCAAAATTCCCCGTAAAAGCCGAGCCCACGCAAAGATACAACACTTTCGAATATTGATTGACGACACGCTGGTAATATTGATGTCTTTCGAAAACGGATGCCTGAGCCGTGGATACTTTCACGCCCGCTTGCATGGATTGATACAGTTCTTCCGAAGAAAATAAGGTCTCGGGCAGTGATTTATCACCGGCGGTAATATAGCTGTCCAGAAGGGTGATCCCCAGTTTTCGAGAGTCCGCGCGCGTTAAAGATCCGGCCGCATCCGTCATGATATGAACGGACCCCTGACCGGAATGTCTTTTGAAATCCGCAACCTGAACGGAGATGTTGTCATCGGTCCATTGCAGGACATGGCCCAGGGATGCCATCCGGCGCTTGACATCCCGGATGCTGTGCGTATGCAAATGAACCTTCAGATAATCCTGGTGGGCAATAGCAACGACGCTGCTGCCATAAACGGAAAGCCGGTCGATTTTTTCTTTGACATCGCCATCCACGTGAAGAACCGTATCGACGCAGAATTCATCTTGAAGTTCTTCCTGAAAAGTTGCGGATACGCGCATTTGATCCTTGAATATCCGCGTAATGGGGCGAAACCGGTCGGATTGACCGACAAGGCGCTTAAAAAAACCTTCCAGAAAAATATACATTCCCAAGGCACCGGAATCGACGACTCCGGCATGCTTAAGCTTTGGAAGAAGTTCGGGAGTGGATAAAACAGCCATTTCAAGACGATCGACAATTTTTGAGGCATATTCCCGACTATCTTCAAATGGATGATCTATCAAAAAGTCGGCCAGCACGTCGAAAACGGTCAGCAGGGTCCCCGGCACGGGATTGTGAACCGCCTGCCAGGCAAGATTCCTTCCCTCCCTGGCTGCATTCGGAAGCTGCGCGTACGAATCCGCCATCAGAAACCCGGCAAAAAAACGGGCCGCGATATTCCCTGAATTTCCCCGAGCGGACAGAAGCAGCCTGGTAATTGTACTTTTCCGATCTTTTTCAGGATATCTCAAGGGGGTGAGGCTGATGATCAGATTGCGCCCGGTATCGCCATCCGCAACCGGAAACACGTTGATATCATCCAGTACATCAGACCAGGCCTTAAGGCACTCGACGCCGGCGATATAAGCATTTTGAAAATCGGGCGTCATTACTGAAATCCCAGTGCTTTCCGGATTTCCTCCGGTATTTCGAACATGATTTCCTTTTCAGGATATTTCACGGCAACCTGCTCGCTCCTTCCCCTGGCGCAAATCTGATTGCTCTCAGCCAGCCTGATCTGAAAATCCATAACAATCTTGTACTGCGCTTCAAGGACGGTTGCCGTGCATTTGAATTCATCCAGATATCGAAGGGATACGATATGTTTGGTCATCGTCTTGGTGATGGGAAAAAGATAATTTGTGCTTTTGAAATACCCGAACAAATCCACCCCTGCATTTGCAAAGAGCGCGGATCGGGTCATGTCAAAGTATTTGAGATAATTGCCATGCCACATGATCTGCATGGGATCCAGATCATGAAACGGAACAACATATTTTTTCTCGCAAATCCGTTTGTTATCGCTGTCCATATTCAAAAATGACCTTCTTTAGCCCTTATCAAAAATCTCCGCAAACGGATTGTTGAATGGGACCGGTTTTTCCTTCACAGGCTTTCGGGAGCCTTTTTTCAATTCGGTTTTCCGGTCGGGACCTTGTTGACGGGGCTGGGGTGAAGCGGCCGGCTCCGGCGCGGATTTCATGGAAAGCGATATCCGCTTTCTGTCCAGATCCACTTGAAGCACCGTTACCTGCACTTTCTGGTTGACCTTGACCACATCCTGGGGGTTCTTGACAAACCGGTCGGACAGTTCGCTGACATGGACCAGGCCGTCCTGATGCACCCCGACATCCACAAAGGCCCCGAAGGCGGTGACATTGGTGACGATTCCGGGAAGTTTCATGCCGATGCAAAGGTCTTCCATTTTTTCGACGCCGCTGGTAAAGCCCATTTCAAACGGCTCTCTGGGGTCACGGCCTGGCTTTGCCAGTTCATTCAGGATGTCCTTAAGCGTCGGCAGCCCCACGGATTCGGTGACATACCGGGAAATATCGATCCGGCCGCGAAGCTCCGCGGTTTTCATCAGATCCGTCACAGTGCAGCCCAGATCTTTTGCCATGGCATCCACGATCGGGTAGCTCTCCGGATGAACGGCGCTGGCATCCAGGGGATTGATTCCCTCCCGGATCCTGAGAAAACCCGCGGCCTGTTCAAAGGCTTTCGGCCCCAGGCGCTTGACTTTTTTAAGGGCCTGGCGCGAGTCGAACGGGCCGTTTTCATTGCGATGCAGGACGATGTTTCTGGCAAGCTGCGGCCCCAACCCGGATACATAGGTCAGGAGCTGGGCGCTGGCTTGATTGACGTCCACGCCCACGTGATTGACGCAGCCGATCACCACGTCATCCAGGGCCTGTCTCAGGGCCGATTGATCCACATCATGCTGATACTGGCCGACGCCGATCGATTTGGGATCGATTTTCACCAGCTCCGAGAGCGGATCCATCAGCCGCCTGGCAATGGATACCGCGCCGCGAACCGTCAAATCCAGGTCGGGAAATTCTTCCCTGGCAACTTCCGAAGCCGAATAGATTGAAGCCCCGCTTTCATTCACCATGATAATGGCCAGAAGATCTTTTGGCTGCGCGGGAAGCCCGGCGGACCTCAGAAACGCTTCGGTCTCCCGGCCGGCCGTGCCGTTGCCCACAGCAATGGCTTCGATTTGAAAGCGACTGCATATCTCGGTGACCTTTCCCGCGGCCTGACGGGTTTGTGACTCTGACAAATGCGGATAAATGGTGTCATGGTAGAGCAGCTTTCCCTGGCGGTCCAGGCACACCAGCTTACAGCCGGTTCTAAAACCCGGATCCAGCCCCATCACCTGTTTTGCGCCCAGGGGCGGCGCCAGAAGCAGTTGCTTCAGGTTGTCGGCAAAAATCCGGATGGCCTCGACATCGGCCCGCTCCTTGGTTGAAAGACGGATCTCGGTTTCCATGGACCGGGAAAGAAGCCGTTTATAGCCGTCCTGAATCGCCAGACGCACCTGACCAGCGTCATCCCCGCAGCCTTTTACAAAAAGGGTTTCCAGAATCTGAATAGCGTCTGCTTCCGGCGGCAACACGGACAGATTCAGGATATCTTCATTTTCCCCCCGGCGCATGGCCAGGATGCGATGGGACGGTGCCTGGCAAACCGGCTCTTTCCAGTCGAAATAATCCTTGTATTTGACGCCTTCGACTTCCTTTCCGGCTGCCACCTGACTGACAAATATCCCTTTTTCGGCGAAGAGTCGGCGAATGCGGGCCCTGGCCTCGGAATCTTCCGCAATACGTTCGGCCAGAATGTCCCTTGCCCCGGAAAGCGCCTCTTCCGGAGTGTTCACGCCTTTTTCCGGATCCACATACGAAGTCGCCGCCAGAATCGGATCGATTCCGCTTTGTTCCAGGAGCAAAAGAGCAAGGGGTTCAAGCCCTTTTTCCCTGGCCATGGTGGCCCGGGTCCGGCGTTTGGGACGAAAGGGAAGATAGATGTCCTCCAGCTCGGAAAGGGTTGGCGCCGCCATGACGCTCTGGCTCAGCGCGTCCGTTAAATGGCCATGCTGCTCCAAAGAGTGCAGAATGGCGGATCTTCGGGAATCCAGATCCTGAAGCTGACCGAGCCGGTCCCGGATGGATGCGATCAATACCTCATCCAGGCTTCCGGTGGCCTCTTTGCGGTATCTTGCAATAAAGGGGATGCTGGCATCCTCTTCAAGAAGCGAGGCAACGGCCTGAACCTGCTGGAAGGCCAGATGCAGCTCATCGGTAATCAGTGAAACATGGGAGTCGTTCATGAAGCCTCAACAATTCATTTTTAAGCAGCAGCCTGACTTCGTCGGGCAAGGAATTCCAGCGCCAGAATATAGCCGTCGCTGCCCAGTCCGGAAATCTGCCCGGTTGCAACGCCCGCAATCATCGAGTGGTGCCGGAAGGGCTCTCGCTTGTAGATATTGGAAAGGTGAACCTCAACCACCGGAATACTCAGAAGCAGCAGGGCGTCGCGGATCGCAACGCTCGTATGGGTATAGGCGCCGGGATTAATGATCAGTCCCTGATGGGAGTTCATGATTTCCTGAATTTTGTCCACAATGGCCCCTTCGTGGTTGGATTGAAAGGTCTCAACGCGCACGCCCAGGCGCTTTCCGGTTTCTTTCAAGGCTGTATTGATGTCATCGAGCGTGGCCTTTCCATAGACTTCCGGTTCTCTTTTTCCCAGCATGTTCAAATTGGGGCCGTGAATCACCAGGATTGTTTGTTTTTCGGACGGAGATTCCATTGATCACCTCATTTCTCGGCGGGATGCCGGCTGATTATCTGTTTGAGGGTGGAAATGGTTTTTCGGTAGTCCGGACTCTCGAAAACGGCTGAGCCGGCCACAAAAGCATCCACACCGGCCTCGGAGATTTCCAGAATGGTGGTTTCATTTACCCCGCCGTCGATTTCAATCAATGTGGACAGGTTTTTGCTTTGGATCCATCTTCGCAAATCCCTTGTCTTCTGAAGGGCGCTTTGGATAAATTTCTGGCCCCCGAATCCCGGGTTCACGCTCATGATGAGGACAAAATCCAGATCTTCCAATATCCATTCCAGGGCCGATGCCGGGGTGGCCGGGTTCAATACGGCGCCGGGCCGGCAGCCGCATTCCCGGATCAGGTGAATCGTCCGGTGCAGATGCGGACAGGTTTCAACCTGAACGGAAATCAAGGAGGCGCCGGCTTTGGCAAAATCCGGAATAAACCGGTCCGGATTTTCAATCATCAAATGGACATCTATGGGAAGGCCGGTCACTTTTCGGACCGCTTTCACCACCATCGGGCCCATCGTGATGTTGGGAACAAAATGACCGTCCATGACATCCACATGGATCCAGTCGGCGCCGGCCGCCTCAACCGCTTTGATTTCTTCTCCCAGCCGGGAAAAATCGGCCGATAATATGGAAGGGGCAATGTACTTCATTTATCTCTCCTGTCTTATAAATGTCTCAAAATTTATCACTTTCAAACCGGATTTTTCAGTAGATGTCAAACTTCAGCAATCGTCCGTCAAGGCCGCCGTTCTTTAATGGAAGCTTCAGGGATGGTTTCAGGCCGATATGGGGGATCAGCTCCCGGTTTCCCGCATAGACAAAAGCCTGAGAATTCAAGCATCTTTGCTTCAGAAAATCGCCGAAATTCTTGTACCACGACTCAAGTTCTGCGGGATTGTCCAGGCGGATGCCGTAGGGCGGATTGCAGACGATGAGCCGGTTTTCAAGTCTTGAGATCTGCTGAAAATCTTTAACAACCACCGCAATGCGTTCGCCGTGGGGAAGCTCTCGAAGGTTTGCACGGGTTGCGGCAACAGCCTTTTCCGAAATATCGCTGGCAGCGATCAGCCCTTCCGGAAGTTTGCGGATCTGCCGATCCGCCGTGGCTTTAACCTGTTTCCAGCTCTTTCTGTCATAATCGGGAAGAAACTCAAATCCGAACCGTTTGCGGAGAAGTCCTGCCGGAATACGGCAATAGCGCATCAGGGCTTCCGTGACCAGCGTTCCGGAACCGCACATGGGATCATACAGAGGGCGCTCGCCGTTCCATGCGGAAAGATGGATGATGGCCGCGGCCAGCGTTTCCTGGATCGGGGCCTTGACCGTTTGCTTCCGATACCCCCTGCGGTGAAGCGATCCGCCTGAAGTATCGATGCCGATCACAGCCTGGTTGTTTTCAATATGAAGATTGATCCAGATGTCGGGATTGATCTTTTCAACCGTGGGCCGGCTTCCGGACAGGTTTCTGAAGTAATCTACAATGGCGTCTTTCAGGCGAAGCGCGGCAAATTCCGAATGATTGATGGCCGTGCTGTTCGAGACGCTGGCAAAAACGGCAAACGTGTGGTCCGCGGAGAAAAAATCACGCCACTCAATGTCCGAACCTTTCCGGTAGAGATGATCGGCGTTTCGGCAGGAGAAAATGCTGAGCGGCGCAATCACCCGCGTGATGAACCGGGATTCGTAATTAACGCGATACATCACATCCCGGCCGGCATTAAAATAAACGCCCCGATATGCCGGCCTGATATTTTCCGCCCCCAGCCTCGACAGCTCTTCACATCCGATATTCAGAATGTCGTCCGCGATCTGGGCAAAATATTCTTGATTCAGTTGATAGTCATACATTTTCAGGTGCCATCTTGGGTTGAACGAACGGGGCCTTGAGCTTACAGATTCATTGTTGACGGCGCATCGATTCCATCAAATGCAAAGGTAATCGAGTGCCGTATTCTTGAGCTGATGACCATTTTTATTCCGATATCATGCGTTTTTTTCGAGAAAACCGCAACCAAAAACATATCCCGAACCAAATAATCATTGACATGAGCACAATTTTTGATTAATTAGTCAGCGATTGATTCATGGGGCTGTAGCTCAGCTGGGAGAGCGCATGACTGGCAGTCATGAGGTCAGGGGTTCGATCCCCCTCAGCTCCACCAAGTAAAACAAGGGTTTATGGAAAATCTCCATAAACCTTTTTTGTTTTACCCCTGTTTTGTACAAGTTTACGGCATTCATCAATCATACAAACCAGTTCATCCCCCAGGGACTATCCACGGAAAACAAAAAAAATCATCTAAAGTCCCGGCTTCGCCGGCATTGGAGTTATTTACCGTTGTCTCACACCCCCTCTCCAACCCCCTATGGCTGGAACCGGCGCAATTGGTTTCAGACAGGGGTTTTAATCGTTACTCTTGCCATCGGCTTTCAGTTTTATATTTATGTCCATCAGGCAACTGGGAGCGGAAATATTGCCGTTTCCCGCCCGCCGGGAGTTGAAGGCTTTCTGCCCATTGGCGCGCTCATGGGATGGAAGCTCTTTCCCACGACCGGCGCCTGGGACCCCATTCATCCGGCTGCCATGGTGATCCTGGGATTTGCCGCGGTTATTTCTGCTGCTCTGCGTAAATCGTTTTGCGCCTGGTTCTGCCCGGTGGGAACCATATCCGAATTGTTATGGCGCTTCGGGCGAAAGATGATGGGGGAAAATTTTCTCCCGCCCCTGTGGATCGGTACGTCACTGCGGGGGGGTAAAATATCTACTGCTGGCATTTTTTGCATGGATTATCTTTTCAATGTCGCCGCCGGCCATCCATGAATTTCTAAGAAGCCCTTATTATCGGGTACTTGTAAAACCCGCTTTTCTGAGACCAAATGTAGTCCATTTTTTCAGACAAAGTATAGTGCGGAAACAATCGGAGCTATATTGCGCTGCACTGCAGAGGGGGTGTTATTAGACACGTTATAGCCAAATTGCGAGCTGAAATTTTTGCACAGGAATATAACTAATGATATAATAGAAGGCAGATTATCGAGGTAAGAAATTGACCTTAAAAAAATAACCACCCTCCTCAAGGAAGCAGGCCCATAGGTTTCGGAGCCAAAAACCTGCATCCTTGAAGACAAGGCGGTGAAACGATACAACTGCCTTTTATTAACACATTCGAGAGTATCGGGGAATATAAAAAAGCGTTTATCCAGGGCAAGATTGATTTTTCGCAGGTGATCGGGCCTGCATGCCCGGTCTGCGGTAGCCGCGATTGTTACCGGCAGATTACCCCTTATGAACGCTATGTCATCGACATTTTCCCTGTTTTCTGGAAAGAACGGGTTCCGGTCGCCCGATTTTTGTGTTGCCAGCAGAATGTGACATTTTCCCTGCTTCCGGACCAACTGATCCCGTATATGCTGTACACGGCATCTTCCGTGATTGGCACGCTGCTTTATGGACTTTTCCACTGGCAGGCTGGCAAGAAAGGTTTTTTCGCAGCGACTCAAAACGTTGATCCGGACAGCCGGATCACCCCCTGGCTTGTGACATACTGGTTGAAAATTGTGGTCTGTGGTTTGCGGCGTTCCCACAGCGTCCTGATCCAGTGGATTGATATGAGCATGGTATCTGATCCGGGCACATCCGGCTGGAAAGAGGTTGCGATGTATTTCCAGATCCTCGGATGGAGCGGTGTCCCGCCTGTTGGGGTAAAGCTGCGGGAACTGTTGCATCGCTACATTCGAGCCGTCAAGGGGTTTCTTTTCGGCATACCTTCCCAGTGGCGAACAAGCCGCTGCTTTGTATGAGCAATGAATCACCGTGGTTTGCCAGGGGCCGTAATGCGCCCGAATATTGTCTGTTCGCATGGTTTTTCCCGAATTTCCCCTTGATCGCCTTTTAATCCCTCCATTTTAATCTGACCATCCATCCCCGCGGCCACCTGAGCACAAATTTTGTGAGTATCTGTACAGAGCTTTGCTAACGGTCATTTTTTCAATGGGTTATTCTGAGTGCCATCACAACGGTAATTTTTAAGGTGATTACCGAAACATTCACCCGGAAAGGAGAAAACCCATGGACAAAGACATTCGAGAAAGCATCGCTCTTGCCAGATTCCAGATCATCAGCCCGATTCTGGCCGAACCCAAACGGGCACAAAATGACTATTTCCGAGAACAGGCCGGCAAAGAACATGTCTTTGCGCGCTATGGAACCAGACGGATCAGTGTCTCCACCATGAAAGCCTGGCTCAGAGCTTATCGCGCAAAGGGCTTTGATGGGCTAAAGCCTAAAACCAGAACCGACAGCGGCCGTCCCAGGCGCCTGGATGATGAAACGATCAAAACCATCGGGATCAAATGCAAGGCATATCCATACTGGAGCGCGCAATTGCTCTACGAGGATCTCAAACGCCAGGGTCTTTTGGCAGACCCGCCCATCCATTACAACACCCTTTTACGGTTGGTCAAAGAGCATGGGTTTTTATCAACCGGTTCTCGGGGCGATGTCCGCAAGGCGTTTGAGCAAGATAATGTCAACGAGCTGTGGGTTTGCGACTTCATGCACGGACCCGGCGTCAAGTCTGCCGGGCGCTCTGTCAAGGCTATCCTGTGCGCCATCATCGACGATCACTCCCGCATGGTGGTCGGCCATGCCTTCCAGACATCCGAGACCATCAGTGCGCTTACAATGGTTCTTAAAGAGGCCTTTCTCACCCACGGAATCTGCAAACGCCTGTATGTCGACCGGTTGTTGTCAAGAAGGATGTCGCATTTTTGCAATTTAAAAAAGCTCAAGATTCATTCGTCATTTTCACGGTTGGTGCCTTAGACCCGCACAAAAGATTATTTGCTCCGACGAGCTAATATGGCCCATTCTCGCAAATAATCTTT
>JACRBZ010000067.1 GCA_016219185.1 Deltaproteobacteria bacterium | reverse complement strand
ACTTGACTAAGCCGAAATTAGGCTAACCCGCTGTAACTAAAGGATTATGACTTAATTGATGAGGATCAAGCAAAAATTACATAATATCATATATTATCAGATAGTTGAAAGCTAATTAGCTTAGTCAAGTGGATATCCCAGTTCCATTTTTTCGGTTGCCTGTCTGAAGGGCAACGGTCATCGATGCTATCGAGAGAATCCGGTGAAAAGCAAATACGGTTTAAAATTTTGTTCGGTAAGCGGTTATTGTCCTTATATGCCATTGTTATATAAATATCTTGGGTTTTAAGTCAACAGGTTACCGTGAAAATGATTTCCAGCGGATCGCTTTCCCCATTTCCGGAAGGCATGGGGAAGGGACGTTTCGAGGCATTGGAAAGGATTAAGCAGTCAAAACAGCGGTTCTACGAAGCTCTTTGATGTGGTCCCTGAACATGGCCGCCCGCTCAAAATCCAGGGCTTTTGCCGCGGCTTCCATTTCGCTTTCCATCGATGCGATGATGCTGTCCAGTTCATCCAGGGTGCGAAAGGGTACTGCGGATTCGGCTGCTTTGTTTTTGTCTTTTTTGGGGGTTTCGCCGGTGGTTTCAAACATGGCGGTGATTTCCTTGGTAATGGTTGCCGGAATGATATGGTGCATCTGGTTATAAGCCGTCTGGATTTCCCGGCGACGCAGCGTTTCATCCATTGCCCGGCGCATGGAATCCGTGATCTTGTCCGCATAGAGAATGACCTTGCCCTGAAGATTTCTGGCGGCCCTGCCGCAGGTCTGAATCAGGGAACGCGTGGAACGTAAAAATCCTTCCTTGTCCGCGTCCAGAATCGCCACCAGCGACACTTCGGGGATGTCCAGCCCTTCCCGAAGCAGGTTGATACCCACCAGAACGTCAAATTCTCCCAGCCGCAGGTCCCGGATGATATCCATCCGCTCCAGGGTGGAAATGTCCGAATGCAGATAACGTACCCGGATTCCCATATCCGTATAGTATTCGGTCAGATCTTCAGCCATGCGTTTGGTCAGGGTGGTAACCAGCACACGTTCTTTCTGCTGGGTGCGCTTTCCGATTTCCTCTAATAAATCATCCACCTGATGCTGGGCGCTTCGAACCTCGATTTCCGGATCGATGAGCCCGGTGGGCCGGACGATCTGCTCGACCAGGGCATCTTTCCCTTTTTCCATTTCGTAATCCGCGGGAGTGGCCGAAACATAGACCACCTGATGGATCCGTTCTTCGGATTCCTCGAATTTAAGGGGCCGGTTGTCCAGTGCGGACGGAAGCCGGAATCCATACTGAACCAGGGTGTTTTTTCGGGATCGATCCCCTTGATACATGGCGCGCAGTTGTGGAACCCCGATATGGCTTTCGTCAAAAAAAACCAGATAATCCTCCGGAAAATAATCCAAAAGGGTAGGGGGGGGATCTCCCCGAAGCCTTCCGGTCAGGTGCCGGGAATAATTTTCAATGCCGTTGCAGTATCCGATCTCCATCATCATTTCGATATCATAATGGGTTCTTTCCTCGATCCGCTGGGCTTCGATAAATTTATTTTCCTGCCGGAAAAATGCAACCTGCTCTTTCAGTTCCGCCAGAATGGTTTCCACGGCCCGCTGAAGCGTTGTTTTCTGGGTGACATAATGGCTGGCGGGAAAGATGGCCGTATGGCTCAGTTTCTTGAGAACAGTGCCTTTCAGCGGATCGATTTCAAAGATGCCGTCAATTTCATCTCCGAAAAACTCCACCCGAATGGCCTTGTCCTCTTCGTAGGCGGGAAAGATTTCCACTCGGTCGCCCCGGACCCGGAACACACCCCGGTGAAAATCCATGTCGTTTCGCTCGTACTGAATGCCCACCAGGCTTCGCAGGAGGGTATCCCTTGGCATTTCCGTCCCGCATTCAATTGGAACCCGCATGGCCAGATAGTCTTCCGGCGCTCCCAGCCCGTAGATGCAGGACACGCTGGCCACAACCAGGACATCCCGGCGCGTCAGCACCGACATGGTGGCGGAGTGGCGCATCTTGTCGATTGTTTCGTTGATCGAGGAATCTTTCTGAATATAGGTGTCGCTGGTGGGAATATAGGCTTCGGGCTGGTAATAATCATAATAGCTGACGAAATATTCCACGGCGTTATTCGGGAACAGCGAACGGAATTCACTGTAAAGCTGGGCCGCCAGGGTCTTGTTGGGGGCGATGACCAGGCTCGGCCTGTCCAGCCTTGCGATGACCTGGGCCATGGTAAAGGTTTTTCCCGAGCCGGTAACGCCTAAAAGCACATGATGCTTGTTGCCGGAAAGAAGATGCTTGCAGAGCAGATCGATCGCCTGGGGCTGATCGCCCCTGGGAACAAATGGTGAAACCAAATCAAATGGCATAAATTATCCAACCGTAAAGAGTTCCGTGTCTATCCCCTGAAATCTGCA
Source organism: Deltaproteobacteria bacterium (assembly GCA_016219185.1). Classification (GTDB taxonomy): domain Bacteria; phylum Desulfobacterota; class Desulfobacteria; order Desulfobacterales; family Desulfatirhabdiaceae; genus RAAP-1. Next base: position 11,108 of record JACRBZ010000067.1, on the reverse strand, counting down.
ATCCCAATGCCGGGATTAATTAAACGAGCCTTCGATACAGCAATCCTTGCGATCTGCGACTCCGGGATGCAAAAAGTTGTTTCGTTCGCTGGTAATCTACTGATGCGAAGCCATATATTCTGTAACGGCTTGAGATAGAAGACCTGATCTGCTTGAGCCATACCGTTTGGCGTATTGATCCACCGTCTTTATCAGTCTTTCAGGCATGGTAATATTGATCCGTTTGGATTTTAATGAAAGTTTACTCATATCCACTTCAACCAAAGCCCAAATACCTTCTTTAAAGATGGGATCATCCTTATGCACTTCAATGTCGGACGGCATAGGGATTGGCTCGGAATCGATTAATAAGCCTTCAATATGACATTCAGCCGCTTCTTGAGCCATATTTATGGCTTCCTCTATGGTTGATCCAGCGGAAAAACAGCCGGGAAGATCGGGGATGGTGACGCCAAAATCAGAGTTTGGATCTTTATGGATTACTACAGGGTATCTCATGTTTTACCTCCAATCCCACCCAGCCTGCCGAAAAATATTACGCAGTGTTCCGATAGCAATATCCTTTTGGGGATGTGGAACAGTCACTTTGCCTTGTTTTTCAGGATGTTTGAATTGATGGTGATCACCTTTTGTATGATGAATTCGCCATCCATCATCTTGTAATCTTTTAATAATTTCCTTGCTGTCCATTTTGTATGTATAATACACACCCATTCTCTGAGTGTCAAGATTAGGATAGGGGGACGTTTTGATATATTGATAACATGGAAATGCTGGACTTCATGCTCCGGACTCCAACAACTCACAACCAGCTCCCGAGAACATTTTGCAGGAATTTCATTTCACTTCGAAGTCGTCTATGTGCTTTTTTAATTCTTCCAAACTGCCGAAAATATCGCCAGATTTTTATTTGTTCCGGCATTAACAATATTGAGATTGATTGGATAGTCGGTGATCTGGCCCTCTGAAAGTTTTGGACAATTTCTCAAAAAAATTCCAGCCTGATGAAGTGTTATTTTTCCATCGTTTTGCAGACCACCAATCTTTCCCGCCACTACGAACACGATATCATCACGCATGTCTTTAATCATCCGGGCCTGAACCCTGCCGATAGAGTGAAAAATGAACCCGTTCAAATCGGTTGCGATTGCTGCTTTGCTCTTGCCAAAGTATTTCTCGTCTTGCCATGTGCATTGCAAATATGAGGGACCGAAGCACTGCTCACATTTCTTGAAAATGGATAACAGGTCTGCAAAACCGCCTTCAACGCGGAGTTTGAGTATCATCTTCTCTTTATCGTATTCAATTCGGGCATTGTCGCGGCTGGTGCATGTTATGGTTTTCCCGCAGAATAAATCACACTCTCCGGGCAGGCAGTCATACCACCAGTTGATGATTTTGTATAACAGAGCAGGTTGATGATCGATGCAGTAGACTTCCGTACAATACGCGTTCTTTGAAAGCATGAAGACATAAAGTACGCAAAAAATTAGAAACAGAAATCGCTTATCAAGCATGTCGCTGTTCTCGTCATTTATGATGGCCGCGAAAAAAATCATCTGCTGTGTCAGGTTCCGCTCGCATTTAAACGGGGTGCTATCGCCCGGTCCGAACGAGACGTACCGCCATAGGAAACCCCTTGGTATGGCCGTCTGCCTCGCTGCTGAGGAAATCTATGTAGTAGATGAGCGATGGCATCTCCTTGATTTTGGTGACGCTCCAGTACGGAGCGCCTTCTCCCGAATTCTTCACATCCGGGAAGACTTCTGAATTGATTGCGGGGTTTGTGCATCTTTGTTCAACGATGCTGTAAAGCTCTTCAATGGTCGGGATGCGCCAGCCGCCACCAAGCTTCTGAGCAATTTGCTTCGCGTCTTCGAGACTCATGAGTTTCACTGCCCCGACACACCCGGCCCCTTTCTTCCAGGTGGTACCGACACTACAACGGCACCACGTCAATTTTGTCTTTTGATCGAATGCCTCGCCTTCCCGGAGTATGAATTGCGACGTGGGGGTGCTGGCAGATTTGTTCTTATCGCAAGCTCCCAATACAACGTCTGAGTTCAAGCATACTGCAACAACGAAATAGGTGATGAGTACTTTCATGTGGGAAATATTATGGGACGGGTATTGATATATTGACATGGATTATTCTCCATCAGCCAACGTGTAGAGGTCTTCCTCAGGGTCGTTCAGAGACTCAAATAAAATATATTAAGGGACGCTATGTCCTCTTTTTAAGGCTAAATGTCAACACCATAAGATGTTAGAATATTATTCACCTGGTTGTATGTATCGAAGATCAGCTCGCCGCAAATTTGCATGCCTGACAAAGTGCCCACCAGATCGCCCGCGATATCCTTGCAGCGTGTGCCCTTAAATTTTGATTCGGTTTTTTGTCGAAACCATGCTCCCAAATCTTGAAGCATCGAAAGAAATTTATCAGATTCAGCTTCATTGTCAGCTCCTTTCCCCCCATACCAGGCAAGCACGCTGGCCGCACTCGTCATAACACCGCACGTTTCATTAAAAAATCCACAGCCGACACCCAGACCGGACATTGCGCGGACCAGACCGGGATTTTCACAATCCGCCTGTTCCAGAGCAAGGATCATCATAATTTGGCTGCAATTGTATTTGCTTTCCGCCAATTTGATCATTCGATTCATGATTTCGTCACTTGATCGCTTTGTTTTCTTTGCTGGTTTTTTTGTATAGAACTCGGCACTCCAAACATTTCCGACCGTATCTATCGTCATTTGATCGATTAGATCTTTACGGCCTTGTGCGGGAATGCCATTTATGATTTCTTTCGAGCCGTGGATTTCATCGGTTTCATAACCCGCCAAGTCTGCGATGGAACAGTTTCTTTTTTGAACCGTGCAACTGCATTCTGTGGAGGTTGAGGCAATCGCATTTCCATAAACCGTTGAAACCATCTCTCGATTTTTTTCATTCTGCTTCATTTCTATTTTCCTTAATATTTTTAAGTCGTTGTGATTGATAATGATTCCAAGGGAACCACTTATATGGAATCAACATCGGCACTTTGCTCTGGTAGTTTCGATACGCATCGCCAAAGGAGGTGATTAAGTCCCTTTCCTCCAGAAAAGTTCCGGTGATAATCCAAAATGTCCAGAGCCCATTAAAAAGCAACCGGTCCGCGGACACGGAAACTTGCGACCAAATCATCATAAGACTAAAAAGATAGAGCGGATGCCGGACCCACTGGTAAGGCCCCCGTACGATAAAGAAGGATTTTTTTGCTGTTTTCCCCTTTAAATGACTGATAATTTCATTGATGCCAAACGGGTCAAACGGTCGCAAGGAACGGACGGTAAAATAGAAACCGGTAATGGAGAGAAAAAACAAAGCGCGCATCAGCCAATAAGGCGTTCCATCCAACTCGACCAGGAAGAAAGTCGTTTTTTGCCAGAAGAGCATGAGTATCAATAAGAACGATCCGGAAACAATCGAAAAGAGTGAGCCGAGATAATCCCGGAGAATATAACGGGATATCCATTTGCGAAAGCCTTTGCGAGTCATGAGGCTGTGTTGAAAGAAAAATAGAAAGCAAAGCAGGGCGTTTAGATAAAGATTTGTTTGTTCATCAAGGCCCAGATCCATCTGCCCTGGCAATCCGGCATAAAGGAAAACAGCAAAAAGGACCAGGGAAACGCCGCCCAATAAACCGGAAAGCATCATCACCATATATGAGGGCGTACAGACTTTTGACATGAATGCAGTAATGGCTGAAATCCGATTTTCAATTTTCATTGCTCTCTCCTCTTTACAATGCATAAATGCACAATTATGCATATTTAAGGTTAAAAAACTTTAACGCTTCTTGGAACAGCAATCAGGCGGGCAGCATACCGAAATGCATTTCTTGATTTGCGTTAAAAACCGTTCCAGCTTGTCAATAAATACCTGAGCGTCAATGCTGTAATACATGTGCCGGGTTTCTTTTTCACAGCATAACATACCGATCGCATGCATTTGATTCAGATGCCTTGAAACAACAGACCGGTCCTGAGGCATGCTTTCAGTAATGGAAGCGATATCAGACCGCCCATTCAATATCAAATAAGATAAAATCTGAATGCGGGCAGGTTCACTCAGGGTTTTGAAAAATCGGGCGTCATAGGCATCGGAAAACTCTTTCAGTATTTCGGCTCTTGTTTGTATTTGTTTTTGTATTTTCATGTTGTACATATACGTGCACATTAATGCATGTGTCAATAAAAAAATGGACACACATGAAAACACGAGCGCCTTCTTTTATAATATATCTCCTCCCACGGCGACCCGTCGGTAGGCTCCGGTCAGGGTCCGCGCTTTCTCCTTCGCGATCTCGCCCGACATGGCCGGCAAAGCGAGTTTCGGAAAATCCATGCCGACCAGGTCTATTTTGCTTTCACCCATGGGATGATAGGGCAGGACATCGACGTCGCGAGCCCCGATGCCATCCAGGAATGCCGCCATTGTGGCCAGGTCCTTGCCGCCATCGTTGTGCCCGGGAATCAGGGGAAGTCGGAAGACCACCGGATAGTCTCCTTTGGACAAGAAGGTGGCGTTTCCCAGGATGGCGGTATTGTCCGCACCGGTGTTTGTACGGTGTTTCTCCGGATCAGTGCCCTTGAGGTCGAAATGGAATAGATCCACCAGACCGGCCAGGGCAGCCAGTTTTTCACGCGGCATCAGGCCATTGGTCTGCAGTACGGTATGGATTCCTTCCCTCTTCAGAATTTCCAGAAGCTCCATCAGAGCCTCATGCTGCATGGAGGCTTCTCCACCGGAGATGGTCACGCCACCGCCCGATTCTTGGTAGAAATCCCGATCACGGAGCAGTTCCGTCATGATTTCGTCCGTGGCGCGCCAGGTGCCAATGGTTTGGAGTGCCCCCGAAGGGCAGGCATCGGTTCCCGTTGCACGCCCGGTACAGAGTTTGCATTTGATGCAGCGAGTTTGATGAAACTCGGTCTGAGGTGTCCCTGAAATGGATTCCGGGTTCTCGCACCAGCGGCAACGCATGTTGCAGCCCTTGAAAAAAACCGTGGTACGGATGCCCGGACCGTCGTGCACCGAAAAACGCTGGATATTGAATACCAATGCCTTCATGTCTGCTCGCTCCGGCTGATCAATTCATCCTGGGTCTGGCGGGACAGTTCCACAAAGCGGGCGCTGTATCCGGAAATCCGGACAATCAGATCGGCATAGTCGGCCGGTCGTGCTTGGGCAGCCCGCAATACTGCGGTACTGACGACATTGACCTGGAGATGCGGGCCTCCCCGTTTGAAGTAACTTGTGACAAGGCTGCTGAATCGGCTGATTAGACCGTCATTCTCCAAGAGACGCGGATTTACCCGGATATTGACCGATGAACCCCCGGCAACCAGATCAAAATCAATGGCCAATATCGAATTGAGGAAGGCGGTATAGCCGTTACGATCGCGGCCGCCGGCCACGCCGGCCCCGACCGACAGGGCTTCCAGTTGGCGCCGGCCATCCGGGGTAGCGCCGGTCAACATGCCGAAAACCACATGACCGGCTTCGGAATGCAGGCCCAGGACATAGCGCCCGCCGCGGAAGGTGGTGTAACGGCCGATCTCCGTGTTGAGAAAATGGACCAGCATGTTGGCACGGACATCAACTTCCGCTACATCATTGCCAAACTTGGGTACCCGGTTGAGGATGTACTGACGCTCCTTTTCATATCCGTGGAAATCCCGGCTGGTCATGGCAACCATCTGGCGCAGGCCGTACTTCTGTTCCCGGAAGACCAGCGTTTCGATACTGTGGAGCGAATCGACCAAGGTACCGATGCCTGTCTGGCTGATACCGGTCAGGTTGTGCCGGCCACTACCGCTTTTAACATCGCGCCCCATGGTCAGAGCTCCGGGCACCAAGGCCGACACGAAGGCATTGGGTAAAAGCAGATGGGCCTGGTCGGCGGCCCGGAGCGATCCGGTGACATCGGCGACTATACCGGACAGGAAATTTTGGTAAGCCGCCAAAAAGTCCGCATACGAGTCAAAATCCAGCCTGTTTTCTTTCAGGAAAAGCTCCAGAGTGCGGGGGAGGACGATGTGGGAGGCGCAGACCGAACCATACCCCCCGCGCGGCACCGGTTGGACACAACCGGAAATGATGTAATCGCGGGCATCAGCCAAGGGAATCCCCATACGGACAAAACCATCGATGACCACCGCGTCATTGAACAACTGGATGGTGTTCGCGCCGCTGGCGATCACCCGCATGGCCTGCCGGAGAAAATCCGGCGCGGTATCACCGTGAATCCGGACAGCAACATTGGGTTGAATGGTGCCGGCGCGACCGGCCACATCCAGGAAAATAGCGGACAAGCCGTTGGTGGCATCGCTCCCCTGATCATCGATACCGCCAATGGTGACGGTCATCCGGCCGGAATTGCCATCCTCGACCCGGCTGACCCCGTTCTCCAGGAGAAATTCGATCTCGCTGGCTTTGACAAAAAAAGCCTCGACCAATTCCGTGACTGCTGCTTCGGTTAGGAAGCCCGATCTCCGGTCGGTTTCATAGAATTTTCCCAGAATTTGGTCCAGACGCCCATAGGGCACCTCCATCCCGCCATCATCAAATATCAGGGCCAGGTAGGCAAACCAGGCTGATTGAAAGGCCTCGCGGAAGGATTCGGCAGCCTGCCCGGGGACCTTGCGGCAGATCCGGGCGATTTCCCGCATTTCTTCCTGTTCATGAATGGATTCAGCTGTGGCTGCCGAACGCTCTGCCAAGGCGGCATAGCGTTCGGCGAATCGAATCACACCGGTCAAGGAAATGATCACCGCCTGGTAAAACTCGGTCTCCTCGGACTGGGTGGTTTGCGCCATCTTTTGCCGGATCTGCCCGACCAAGGCATCGATCCCTTGATCCACCACTGTGCCAAGGTTGGCGTTGAAGAGGAACATGCCACCGACAAACTGGCTTTCGGCGGTGAAGGCGAACTGGGCCTGGCGGCGACGCTGCCGGGGAGTCAGCAGATTCCGGAAACGCTGGTAGGCTGACCGGGGTTTCCAGTAGCGGATCAATCGCCGGAGGGCCTTTCGACCCGGGTCGTCGATCTGGAAGGGTTGAACAGGGCGAGTCTCAAAAGAATCAAAGGACCGGTCGAGCAAAAACCAAGCCAAGGAAAGTTGACTCTTGGCATGGGGGGCAATCCAGCTCGCAAGCTTGACTATGGCGGATACTCCAAGCGAAACCGTTTTTTTTAGCAGTCCATCCAGCCTGCGGGCCGGACGCATGCCACTGGTATTGGTCTCGGGAAAAAGAATAGCGCCATTCGGTCTTTCAGTCAGTCCGCCAACCAGTAACTCCCCGTGATGGATGGCGATCGGCAGATGTTCCAGGGTGTGGGCATAGGCCTTGGCACGTCGGATCACCAGGGGATCAGTGGGGTTGGAACGATAGGATCGGGTGAACATCTCCGCCCGAGTGGTCGAAACCCAGCGCGGCGCGGCTCGATGCGCCTGGTAGCGTGCCTGGGTTCTCGGGCTCGACATATTTGCGTTACCGGAGGGCCGAGCGCAAGTCTGGTTGTTGTCGTTGAGCATTTGGATTCTCCTTTTGCATGCTATTATGTGCACATTTGCATATATTAGAAAAAAATCACTATGTCCTTATTCCCGGTCGAGTGCCCCACAGCAAACCGGTACCAATTTCTTGAGGGCGTTCAGATTGCCATCGATCCGAGAAATCAATTCCAAGCCATCGAACTCAAGTCGGTCATTTATATAAGTATACATGCACATTTATGCATATGTCAAGTAGTTTAAGAAACTGTGAAATGAACCGGGGGAGGAAGAGGGTGGACGTAAACCCTACGAGTATCTACAATACCTCGAATGGCATGCGTTGCTCAAAACATAGCACGTTGCGAGCTTCAACCGTGTTTTGGAGTCCATAATTCCCATGTTAATCAATATTTCGTTGACTGCTCGTCGAGTCCAAGCTCGGATCTCATCCAAAAACAACATCCTCTTGTTCGCCGAGCGCAGGCGGGTGGGAGCAGAATGAGACGACCAAATGCCGATAAGACATGCGGGCAGGGAGGAGGCATGCTATATACCGACGAGACCGTTTGGCGCAACGGCAAAAAAAATTCACTTGACACAGAATTCATACGTATGTATTAAACATAATCATGGAAACACGACCAAACAAGCAAAGTGACGTATCTACGACCACGGAGAGTTTGCTTAATGCTGCTGAACGCCTTTTTGCCGAGCACGGATATGACGGGGTGGGCATGAGAGCTCTGGCTGATGAGGCGGGTGTCAATCTTGGCGCAACGACGTATCATTACGGTTCGAAGCAAAAGCTGTATATAGAGACGGTCATGCGGCGTTTCCGTCCGATCGGCGAGGAGCGGATAAAGTTGCTTCGGCTGGCAGAGAAGGAGGCAAAGGGGAAGCCGGTTCCAGTAGAGAAGATCTTAGATTGCATGTTGCGACCGCCGTTCATGACAGTGTTAGCGCATCCGTATTTTCCGGCTCTGCTCGCGCGCAACCTGTTCATGCCGCCGCCGTTCATGCAGGAATTGTTGGCCAAAGAACTCCCCCCGTTTAATGAACCGTTTGTAGCGGCGCTTGCCCGGACGTTGCCAAACTTGTCGCCAGAAGTTTTGCAGATGCGCGACGTGTTCGCAGGCGGTGTATTGCTAATGGTCTCAAGGCAGTTGAGCAAAATGCCAATGCGTAACAGCCCTGACTTTTGTGAGATGGTTTTAAAGGAGATGGTGACGTTCATCGCAGCAGGACTCCGCACCGAGTCGACGATTTCGGGCAGCGACCTTCCGCCAATGGCTTTCTCGTAATACCTTTCGCGCACCTGAACGCGATTTTTTTTGTCGGCAAAATAATACATACGTATGAAATATACTGCTCTTAATGGCATAATCGTGACGCTGACACTGGAGTGGTCGCCTCCTTCATGAGTCGATATGCCGTAAGCGGTTAACGACGTGCCGGGACGCTTACAGGCGCTGCAAGATGTTTCCGGACAAAACCATAGAAACGCCCCGGCGTTCTTGTTTCCCTGCTGTTCGGAAAGAATGAAATCAAAAATAAGGAGAAGACAGCTCAATGAAAAACAACCTGACCATCCGCTTTGCGTTAGCCACCGTCTGGATCGCGACCGTCGTCACGTCTTCAGTCGAGACTGCCCAAACAACGGAATTCGGTACGACACCCCAGCAGAATGAAGTCCGAGAACCGGGCATGCATCCTCCGTTCGATGTGACGCTGGAATCTTCCTACACGGCGGCCGGAAAGGCAAAATTTCGCGGTGCAGATTTCAGCAAAAGTGATGCTTACAACGTGAGCCTTGGTCTGAGCACTCGCGCCCAAATGAACGAGCACTGGAGTATCCCGCTGGAGCTGAGATCGCGGAATCTTTTTCTGGGTTCGCCGGCGGGAGTGCCTGTTCCCGAGAACATCCATACGCTCGAATTCGGCACCGGCCTGAGTTATCGGCCCAACGACCGGTGGAGGTTCATGGCCCTGGTCAGTCCGACGCTTTACAAGTTCAGCGATCTCGGCGGCAATGACACGGGGGTCTCCGGCGACCTCACTGCGATGTGGAATTACAGTCCATCGCTGAAATTCATGTTCGGCGTCGTGTTTTCGCCGGACAGCGACCTCAAGGTGCTGCCGATTGCCGGCCTCGATTGGGCCATCAATGACCAATTGGACCTACGCCTGATGTTTCCCAAGCCGCGCCTGATCTATGCGCCCAACGACCACTGGAGCTTTCACGTCGGTGCGGACTTGAACATGGCTACGTTCCGCACCAGCGATTCGCTCGGCACGTCCATCGGTCTACCGCAATACAATGACGCGCTCGGCACCTACCGCGACATCCGTATCGGCGCAGGAGTCGGCTATCGCATCAACAAAACCCTGAGCGTGGAAGCGGACGCCGGCTACTCGGTGAACCGCCAGATAGATTACACACAGATCGACGAGCGTGTGGAGTTTGATCCAGCTCCCTATGCGGGCCTAAGCCTGCGCCTGAGCTTCTGAATGCCATGACCGATATAGCCCTCAATATGCTGTTCGGCAAGCGCGCGAAATACGCGATGCTCGTGACCGGAATATGCTTCGCAACCATCCTGATGACGCAAGGGCTGACAATATTTTTCGGGATTCTCGGCTTTTCCTACGCTACAGCCACGAACATTCGCGCCCCGATTTGGGTGGTCGATCCGCTTGTGCAGCAAGTCGGCGCCAATCAGCCGTTGCGAGACACTGACGTTGACCGTGTGCGGTCGGTCGAGGGTGTCGGATGGGCCGCACCTAACTATGTCGGAAATGCACAGGACAAGCTTCTAAGCGGTGGTGCAACCCAACCGGTGACACTGGTCGGTATCGATGCCAACACGCTGGCCGGTGAGCCGGCGAAAAATAGTAGGGGAACGTCCTCGACCTGAGTCGCGCGCAAGGCGTCATAGTAGATGCCCATTTTTTCGAAATGATGAAAGAGCTGCGCGGCGAACAACTCAGGCTCGGCGATGTCTTTGAAATGAACGACCGCTAAGCCGTAATCGTGGGGATAGCGAAAGTGGCCCTATGCATGGAGGGATGAGGCCTACGTTTTCACGACGTGGGACAGAGCAAAGGAATACGCCCCTGGCCAGCGCAAGATGCTGACACAGATTCTGGCCGCCCCGCTCCCGACAAGCCGGTTCCTGAGGTCATTCGCGCCATCTCCAAAGAGACCGGTTTGAAGGCGCTGACCGAAACTGAATTCAAGGAAATGAGCGCGCGCTGGAAGATGTTCCACACTCCGATTTCGTTTGTTGTGGGTTTGATAGTCGGCATCGGTTTCGTCATCGGAGTGTCCGGGCAGACGTTCTACACCTTCGTGCTGGAAAACACCCGGCACCTCGGTACGTTGAAAGCGATGGACGTTAGGATGCATTACAAAATAATATGAGCATTTTGTCGCGGATGCAACGTGTAATTCCATTCGCCATGAAATTCCTCTCTTTCGAGAGCTAATGTTTTCATTTCCTTATCTGTGATTTTAATCCCTTTGGCGTATTCATTGGTGTCAACCGATGTTTGGATTTT
>JACRBZ010000065.1 GCA_016219185.1 Deltaproteobacteria bacterium | reverse complement strand
TTTTTATTAAATGTCAAGAGAAAAAATGGTACCAGCGCATATTTTTTGAAATATTTTGCTCCCCTTCAAGCTATAAAAATTAAGGTGCGCCCGGTGGGCAATTGTTGCCAGCAAGCAATTTTCAAGCCAGACAACGCTGACTTTTAATCGCCTCCTTTCATTTTTTAACAGGGTAATACAATTTTGTATCCCCTGATTCCAAAATATTTTTGATCAGAAACGTGAATGTAACGGTGAGTATGTCTTTAATAATACAGATAACATTTATAACCAACGTTCTGCAAGAGGGTTTTTTCAAAGCCGCTCTGAGCACACCGCTTTCATTCGGAGAAAACTGTTTCAGGCTGATTGAGCTGGTGTTGATCAGGGTTCTTCGGCTATTGCCAATGGTAATCTTGAAAAAATATTATTGGTCGTGTTAATTTTAAGTCACGAAAGAGCCTGAACTTATTCAAATTGCGTTAAATACGGCACGTAACTGGTGTTGATCCCGGAAGGGGAGTTTCTGACTTGCGGACCGGGATGAATCAACATGCCATAATGATATGGACAGTGGAAAGGATTTGAAAAATGGATAATATTTTATCAGCAGGATCATTTTCTGCAAGAAAGAAAACATATGGTGATTGATTTTGATTCAAAAGCAAAAGCATGGGACACAGACCCCGTAAAAGTTGAACGGGCTCGCGTTATCGCAGAGGAAATCAGCGCAAGGATTCCAAACACATCCCATATGAGCGCATTGGAATATGGCTGCGGGACCGGGCTCCTCAGCTTTGCGCTACAGCCCCTTTTATCACGGGTTGCGTTGGCCGATAGCTCAGAGGGGGATGCTCTCGGTGCTAAAAGACAAGATCGTCTCAAGCGGCATATGGTTGCTCAAAAGCCTTGAAAACAAAAACCGGCGATCCATCCTTTATCCTACATCTGATAATGAGATTCAATCCACTCCAGATACGCACCGGTCTTGATCCGGTCAACCCAGTCCTGATGCTCCAGATACCAGTGGATGGTTTTTCGGATGCCGGTTTCAAATGACTCCTGCGGCAGCCACCCCAGCTCTTTTTCGATTTTTCCGCAGTCGATGGCATAGCGAAGATCATGACCGGGTCTGTCCTTGACAAAGGTGATCAGGTCCCGCCTGGTTCCCACGGCTGTCGGCACCACCTCGTCCATGATATCGCAGATCATCTCCACCACGGAAAGGTTGGCCATTTCGCATCGTCCGCCGATGTTGTAGGTTTCTCCGCGCCGGCCCTTTTGCATGATGAGCCAGACAGCCCGGCAGTGATCCCTGACAAACAGCCAGTCCCTGACGTTCCGGCCGTTTCCGTAAACCGGCAGGGGCTTTCCTTCCAGGGCGTTCAAGATCATCAGGGGAATCAGTTTTTCCGGAAAATGATAAGGGCCGTAATTGTTGGAACAGTTGGAAAGGGTTATCGGCAGACCGTAGGTGCGGCTGTAGGCCATGACCAGATGATCGGAAGCTGCTTTTGAAGCCGAATAGGGACTGCTGGGATCATAAGCCGTGGTTTCAGAAAAATAGCCGTCACTGCCCAGGGAGCCAAAGACTTCGTCGGTGCTGACATGGTGAAACAAAAGCAGGCGATTCATGTTCTGCCTGGCCAGTTCCAGCAGATTGAACGTCCCGTTGATATTGGTTTTGATAAAGGCATCGGGTTCGGCAATGGATCGGTCAACATGCGATTCCGCGGCAAAATGGCAGATGGTATCGATTTGATAGGCATCGAACACCTCGGACATGGCGGCCCGGTCGCAGATATCCGCTTTGACAAAGACGTAGCGATTCTTGAATTCGGTGTCGATGCCGCTAAGATTTTCCGGGTTTCCGGCATAGGTCAGGCGGTCCACGTTGATCACCCGGCCACTAAAATCGGATTCAGAAAGCAGGTAGCGGATAAAATTCGATCCGATAAATCCACACCCGCCGGTCACCAGAATGTTTTTCATAATCCCCCTTTTGGGATTTCCTGATAAATAGAGATTTTGTATCAAACCTGTGAATAAATCTATTGAACCCATTGACTTTAAGATGATATGTTACTAGTTTGAAAATTAAAAGTCCATAGATAAAGGGCAATCATCTATCTTCATGAAACTCTCTGAAACTCAACAAATGCTGCTGCGCCGGCTTCCCGGTGTTGATCGGATGCTGGAGCTGGCAAAATCCGATGTTTTTTTTCAGGACATTCCCGTATCCGTGGTAACCAAATCCGCCCGTCTGGTGATTGAGTCGCTTCGCACGGCCATTCTTGAAAACAGCTCTGAAGTGATTGAACAGGGGCTGTCCGATGCATCTGTTGTTGAAAGAATCAGAGAATCGGTGACGGCCGCCATGTCTTTGAATCTTTTCAGAACCATCAACGCAACGGGTGTGGTGGTGCACACGAACCTGGGCAGATCCCTTCTGGCGGATGAGGCCATTGCCAATCTTCAGGTCATTGCAGGCAGGTATTCAAACCTGGAATTTGATATCAACGCGGGAAAACGCGGGTCCCGTTACCGGGCCGTCGAGGATATCCTCTGCGAGATCACCGGAGCCCAGGCGGCCATGGCGGTCAACAACAACGCCGCTGCTGTGCTGCTGTGCCTGGATACGCTGGCCAAAGGAAAAGAAGTGGTGCTTTCCAGAGGGGAACTGGTTGAAATCGGGGGATCCTTCCGCATTCCGGATGTGATGGCCAGAACAGGCGCCATTCTTAAGGAAGTGGGGACGACCAACCGCACCCATTTAAAGGACTATGCCGGGGCCATAGGGGATTCAACGGGTCTGCTGCTGAAAGTGCATACCAGCAATTATCGGGTGACGGGGTTTACGGCTTCGGTTTCGCTCAGCGATCTGGTAACCCTGGGGAAAACCAAAGGGATTGCGGTGATGGAAGATCTGGGAAGCGGCACCCTGGTTGATTTTTCACGATACGGGATGCAAAAAGAACCCACGGTTCAAGAGTCGGTTGCATCCGGTGCCGATGTGATTACTTTTAGCGGAGATAAGCTTCTGGGTGGCCCCCAGGCCGGGATCATTCTGGGAACAAGGACCATTCTGGATAGCATCAAACAGAATCCCCTGACCCGGGCGCTTCGCATCGACAAGTTGACCCTTGCGGCTCTGGAAAGTACGCTTTGCCTGTACCGGGATCCGGAAAAGGCCAGGCAAGCCATTCCGACATTACGCATGCTGACTCTGCCGATAAGCGAGATTCAGCTCCGGGCGGACCGGCTATGTGCGCTGTTGTCCGATATCGGGGATTTGCGGCTGGGCCTGACCCAACATGCGTTATCTTCACGGGCCGGCGGCGGCTCTCTTCCCCTTTTGGACATTCCAACGGTCTGCGTTGGAATGCGGGTGACCGGGATATCGACGCATGCCGTGGAATCGTTTTTGCGGCATCACATTCCTCCCGTCATCGGCAGAATTGAAACCGATGTCTTCCTGATGGATGTCCGAACCCTACAGGACGATGAACTGCAGTGGATTCAAACGGCTGTAGCGGAGCTTTTGAAAAGGAACTAGTCATGAAAATGATGGCTTTGGAAAAACCAGACATGACTTCGGTGGTTTCACCCGGAACTTCGCAGGTGTTTTTGTTTTCAAAAACCCTTTCACCATCCGGAAAAGGTTCGGAAGCGTCTCATTTGTCGGATTCGTTAGTCCCGGTATTATCCGAGGAAATTCAGGATGCTTTTTCAAGTGCGTTTCCCGGTGTACTGGCTGGCCAGGCTTTTGTGGATGAGGCACTGAAGCAAATGGGGGATTCCGGGTTCAGTGTTTTGATGATTCGGTCGGATTCCCGGTTAAGCGCGGGAGTCGTCGATGCCGTTGATCCGTTTTTATTGAATGCCGGTTTTATCCTGGAGCAGTTGAGCCGGCCGGTTCATGCCATGTGGGGGCTGATCAGGCCCGATACCCTTGGGTGCGTGATTCCGGAAACCGATCTGTCCGTTTGCCGAAATCTTGCGGTGAATATTCAGAATAGTCTGGCACAATTTCAAAAAGAAACGGTTTTTATCGGGATTGCGGTTTATCCGCTGGCCGGTTTCACTCGAAACGACACGGTGTGGAACGCCTGGAAGGCATTGACCCATGCAGCGATTATGGGTACCGGGAGCTTGGTGGTTCTGGATGCCGTCAGCCTGAACATCAGCGGGGACCAGCTTTATCAGGCCGGAAATCTGCCCGGGGCTGTTGAAGAGTATCAAAAGGCTTTGCAGTTGGATTCTGCCAACGTCAATGTTCATAACAGCCTGGGCGTTTGTTACGGCATGATGGAGATGTACGATGCGGCGGAAGCGGAATTTGATGCCGCGCTGCTTCTCAAGCCCGATGAAGTCATGGCGCTGTACAACCTGGGCGTGATCTGCCTGCTGACAGGCCGGAAAGAACTGGCGCTGAATTTTTTCATGAAAGCCGCGGCCATTGATGACGGGATTTTTGAGCTGGCCCTTTTAACCGGCAAGCTTTATCTTGAGGCCGGGAGTCCGGAAAAAGCCAGACCCTTTCTGGAAAACGCGCTGAATTCCCGTCCGAAATCCGGAACCGCGCTAAGAACCCTGGGCGCCTGTTTATCAGCCCTGAACCTTCCGCGGGAAGCGACCGCCATCTATACCCGCGCGGTCAAGAACAATCCCGGTGATGCTGAGTCCTTTTCCCAATTGGGGCAACTTTACGACACGATCGGGGAAAACCCGGAGATTGCACGGTTATTCTGTCAGCAGAGCGTGGCGATTGCTCCGGAAAACGAGGTTTACCGCGAAAGACTCAACAGGTTGATGCAAAAGGGACAGAGGGCGGATGACTGACCTTTGTTTTTTGAAATATTACAGATGAGGAGTTCAATGTTATGCCTATTTATGAGTATCGTTGTCAGGAATGTAAAAAAGATTTTGAATATCTGGTGTTTCGAAATCAGGAACCCGATGGATGCCCATCATGCAGTAGCCCGAAGGTGAGCCGGCTCATGTCCGCCTGCGGGTTTGTCTGCAAGGGGGGCGGCGGTGAAACGGTCAGTTCATCGGCTTCGGTCGGGTCTTCTTGTGGCGGATGCAGTTCTTCAAGCTGCGCCGGGTGTGGTCACTAATGAAAACCATCTTACGCATCGGAAGTCGCGGCAGCATGCTGGCTCTCTGGCAGGCGAACTGGGTAAAACAGACCATTGAAGCGAAGCTTTCGCATCTGTCTGTTGAGATTCGGATCATCAAAACCAAGGGAGATAAAATTCTGGATGTGCCTCTGGCCAAGATCGGCGGCAAGGGCCTCTTTGTCAAGGAAATCGAAGAAGCGCTTCTGGAAAATGCCGTTGATATCGCCGTTCACAGCATGAAGGATATGCCAGGGGATATACCGGCAGGCCTCTGTATCGGTGCGATTCCGGAGCGGGAAAATCCATTCGATGTTTTAATCTCCGCCCGGAACATTTGCCTCAAGGATCTGAAATCCGGTGCCCGCATCGGTACCAGCAGTCTTCGCCGGTCCGCCCAACTGCTTCATATGCGGCCGGATTTAAACATCGTTCCGCTACGCGGGAACCTGGACACCCGTTTGAAAAAACTGGATGCCCGCGAGCTGGATGCCATTATCCTGGCTGCGGCGGGTGTCAGACGGCTGGGTCTTGAAGGCCGGATCACCGAGTATCTTTCTGAAGACGTTTTGCTGCCCGCAGTCGGCCAGGGAGCCTTGTGCATCGAGATCCGCTGCAATGACGCACTGACGGCCACAGCCGTTGCCGGTCTGGACCATGTGCCGACCCGGCGGGTTGTGCTGGGAGAGCGGGCGTTTCTGCGTCGGCTCCAGGGCGGATGTCAGGTTCCGATCGCCGCTCATGGAAAAACCGATGGCACTTCCATTTTCCTGCGCGGGCTTGTGGCATCTCTGGATGGCAAAAACATTATCCGCGATTCGGTTTCCGGACCCGAATCCCAGGCCGAATCCCTGGGGGTTCAACTTGCCGAACGCCTGCTGTCAAAAGGTGCGGATCGCCTGCTTAACGAATTCCTGTCGGCGATGGAAACCCCATGTTTTTCCGGCACTGACAAAGCATGAAAGTTGTTTTATGTAAAGACCGGTCAGGCTTTACTCTCTTCGGCTTGCGACTGTTTTTATGGTAATTAAAACCCGTTGTTTTGATATTCAAGAGAATGCTTATGAACCCATCAAATGGTAAAGTATTTCTGATCGGCGCAGGGCCGGGGGATCCGGGCCTGATTACCGTCAAAGGCTTGAGTTGCATCCAGAATGCGGATGTGGTGGTGTATGACTATCTGGCTGCGCCTTCGCTGCTGGCTGAAGCCTCCCCCCATGCGGAAATCATTTATGTGGGGAAAAAAGGCGGCGATCATACCCTGTCCCAGGATAAGATCAATCTGCTGATTGCCGAAAAAGCCAGGGCCGGTAAGATCGTTGCACGGCTGAAAGGCGGCGATCCCTTTATCTTTGGAAGGGGAGGGGAAGAGGCCGAGGTACTGATTCAGGAAGGCATTGCCTTTGAGATCGTTCCCGGAGTGACCTCCGCCATTGCAGCCCCTGCCTATGCCGGAATCCCATTGACCCATCGGGAGTTTACCTCCTCCCTGACCCTGGTGACCGGCCATGAAGATCCGGAGAAAAACGCATCCAGCATCAACTGGGGAAATCTTGCGGAAGGGGCGGGGACCCTGGTATTTCTGATGGGAGTCAAAAACCTTCCCCAGATTGTTCAGCAGCTTATTCTTCACGGCAAGTCCCCTCAGATGCCCGTGGCGCTGGTGCAGTGGGGAACGACCGCCAGGCAGCGCACGGTGACCGGAACCCTGGAAACCATCGTTGACCGTGTCACGGCAGCCAAATTGTCATCCCCAGCCATCATCGTGGTTGGAGAAGTGGTGACCCTGAGGGAGAAACTGAAATGGTTTGAAACCCGTCCCCTGTTTGGAAAAACCGTTGTTGTGACACGGGCCAGGGAACAGGCCAGCGATCTGGTGAAATTCCTGACCGATCTTGGGGCCAACTGTCTGGAATTTCCAACCATTCAGGTGGGACCGCCGGACAACTGGTCTGCACTGGATGCCGCATTGGATTGTCTGTCGTCATACAACTGGGTAGTGTTTACCAGCGTGAATGGCGTTAAATTTTTCTTTGACAGGCTTTTTGCCAGAGGACTCGATGTGCGGGCCCTGGGCCATATCCGGACAGCGGCCATTGGTCCGGTTACCGCTCAGCATCTGAGGCGCTTTGGCCTGAAGAGCGATATCATCCCGGAAAGCTATCGCGCGGAATCCGTGGTGGATGCATTCAAGGCCGAATCCATTAAAGGGAACAAGATCCTTCTGCCCCGTGCCAAAGAGGCCAGACCCATATTGCCGGTTGAGCTTTCGAAAATGGGAGCTGTTGTGGATGAGGTGGCGGCTTATCGCACCCGTCAGGTTAAGGGCCATGCCGATGCTCTGATTCAGCTTCTGGAAGATCGACAGGTGGACCTGGTGACGTTTACCAGTTCTTCCACGGTGAGTAATTTTATGGCGCTTCTTCCGTCCGACAGGGCAGGGGACCTGCTCAAGGATGTCACCCTTGCCAGTATCGGACCGATCACCACGACCACAGCCACGGAACTCGGGCTTGAAATACAAATTACGGCGCAGACCTATACCATTCCCGGATTGTGTGAGTCCATCATTGAATTCTATGGCAGATTATCATGAAACTGGTAGACCCCTATAATCGCAGATTGAATTATCTGCGTATTTCCATTACGGATCGCTGTAATCTCAGTTGTCTGTACTGTTCTCCCCGCCATCAGATTCCCAAATTGTCACACGAAGACATTTTAAGTTACGAAGAAATTCTGCGCCTGGTCAGAATCGGGGTTCAACTGGGCATCAGCAAGGTTCGGATTACGGGCGGAGAGCCGCTGGTTCGAAAAGGGGTTCATGAATTCATACAGGCGCTGCACCAGGTTGACGGGATACGGGATGTTTCACTGACCACAAACGGCGTTTTGCTGAAAGACCATGTGAATGCCCTGATCGATGCGGGACTCCATCGGATCAATATCAGTCTGGACACCCTGAAGCCCGATAAATTCAAGAAAATAACCGGACTGGATGCCTTTGATCGGGTTTGGGAAGGCATACAGCGGGCATATCAGGGCGGACTGTCTCCCATCAAAGTCAATACCGTAGCCCTTCGGCACTTCAATGACAATGAACTGGAAGATATTGCCCGGCTTTCCTTTATCTATCCGTTTCACTTTCGGTTTATCGAATACATGCCCATCGGGACCCCGGAAGCGGGGATGACCTCATCCCTCCATACTCCGGAAATCAAGCAGCGGCTGACAGATAAGATCGGCGAATTGATTCCCGTCGAACACCAGCTCAGCGACGGGCCGGCGGAACGTTTCAGATTTGAGGGCGCAATCGGCGAGATCGGATTTATCAGCGCCATGAGTCATCATTTCTGCCATACCTGCAACCGGCTTCGGCTGACGGCCAGCGGTCAGCTCCGTTCCTGCCTGCTCTCGGATCATCAGGAAGATCTCAAAACCCCTTTGCGTAGCGGTGCATCCGATGAAGCGTTATCGGCCATTTTTTTAAAAGCCGCCAGTATGAAAGGCGTTCAGCACGGTCTGACCGCCGATACGCCGGTACGGATTTCGGGCCAGATGTCATCTATCGGAGGATAGATGTGCATGCGTATTCGGTCGATCCGAAAAAAACATTGCTCTGCTGCATTGTACGGGATGAATTCACATTAAGCCAGGTCTTCTCTCTGCGGGCATTTGCCTTTTTCCAGATTGTCTTCAATAAGCGGGATGGCATTGCTTCCGCTATTTCCGATCGTGAGGATGGTTTTTGCGTCCCCGCCTTGAAGGTACTTCAGTTTTTCAACTTCCATGTTCATCTGCATGGCCTTTAGTTTCAACCGGTATTGTAAAAAAAACCAGAAGGCGGCGATGAGAAAAACAAGTATACATATCGTCACCGGAATCCACCAGAATTTTGTGAGCCACTCGGCGGTGACATTTCCCGCAAATTTAACAACTTCCGGAATATACCAGAGGGCAAAGACCCCTCCGATTAATATCAGCATCAGCCATGTGATATTGATTTTGTTTAAGGTGTTTAAGCCTTTAACCCACTTGTTCTCAACGTCTTCGCTTTCCTTCTCGTCAAATTCAGCCACCTGACAATACGCTTTGGCGACCAATACGATCAAAAACGCGAGGGTAATGGGCGCGCCGATGGATAGCAGAATCCAGCCTTTCCAGGGGAAGGCATGGCGTACGATGTCATTCGTGATGAGCACATACGCATTTTGATTAGCGGCGTGGCGGTTGACCCCCAGTCTTTCATTGTCCTTTAGTTTTTCAGGATGGTCGATGTAGACTCTCGCCATCTCTTCCGAAATGGGGATTTCCGTACGACTTTGCGTGTCCTGCTGGTAAAAAAATGTGCATATAGCAATGAGCAGTTCCAGAAGGCATACGCCGATGGTGATCAGCTTGAGGATTTCTTTGCGGTCATTTTGTTTATTGTTTTCAATCATGGCTCTTACAGCAGTATACTATCATTGTGTTCCGATTGTTTGGGTAGGGTTTTGGCCTTCAGCTCAATGCATGGGAGGAAAAGAAAAGGGATCAGCAATAGCAAACAACAGAATTTTTTACACCGGTTATGAGAGAAAAAAAATCCATGCCTGACATCCTCTTGTTTATTGAGGAAATCAGGCATGGCATGAAATTTACTCAGAGCGGGATAAACCCGGGGTTTAGGCTGCTTTCTCTATTCTAACGGCGCAGACTT
The DNA here is from genome assembly GCA_016219185.1 of Deltaproteobacteria bacterium. GTDB lineage: Bacteria > Desulfobacterota > Desulfobacteria > Desulfobacterales > Desulfatirhabdiaceae > RAAP-1. The sequence goes on along the minus strand of JACRBZ010000065.1, from coordinate 54,208 downwards.
TGAATTCCGGAATTTTGGAAACCGGGTCCAGAACGCCATTGGTCAGCAGGTTTACCGCTGCTTCATAAAAATGGAATGGCATGAATACAACGCCCCTGTCGGTCATTTCGGAAACCGCTGTCTTTACTTTCAATCGGCCGCGCCTTGAAATAATATGAACATAACTGCCGTCTGAAATATTCATGATTTTTGCATCTTCCGTATTAATTTCGGCAAGCGGTTCCGGATAAAGACGATTCAAAGCGTTTCCCTTTCGGGTCATCGTTCCGGTATGATAATGCTGATGCACACGGCCGGTCGTTAACAGGGTCGGATATTCCGCGTCCGACAATTCCGCGGGAGCATGGTATTCAATGGCGAAAAACGTACCTTTCCCCTTGGTGAAGGCTTTGGTGTGAAGTACGGGCGTGCCCGGATGATCCGGACTCGGGCACGGCCAAACCAGGCCGGTATTTTCGATGCGGCCATACGAAATCCCCGCGTAGCTGGGCGTAAGGCTGTTGATTTCAGCCATGACGGCCGAGGCATCCGCATAATTCATGGGATATCCCATTCTTTCAGAAATGGCCGAGATTACACGAGAATCATCCCAAACTTCTCCAGGAGGATCCAATGCTTTGCGTACCCGCAGCACTTTTCGCTCGGTGTTCGTAAATGTCCCCTCTTTTTCGGCAAAACACGTACTCGGCAGAACCACATCGGCAAGCTTTGCGGTTTCCGTTAAAAAAATATCCTGAACAACCATAAAATCCAGAGCGTTCAGGCATTTTTCAACATGATGCCCGTCGGCGTCGCTGAGAATCGGATTTTCGCCCATGATATACAGGGCTTTTATCGATTTTCCGGCGGCGGGAATCATTTCCGTAACCGTCATCCCCACTTTATCTGAAAGGTTGCCGGTATTCCAGGCTTTGGCGAATTTATCTCGGATCGCCGCATCGGTAACCGACTGGTAACCGGTATAGACGTTGGGCAGGCCACCCATATCGCATGCGCCCTGGACATTGTTCTGTCCACGAAGCGGATTGACCCCGCCGCCGTCAACACCCACATATCCGCAGAGCATCGATAAAGCACCCAGGGATTTGACATTGTCGGTGCCGCTGGTATGCTGGGTAATGCCCATGGCATAGAGAATCGAGCCAGGCCCTTCCGTTGCAAAAAGACGCGCCGTCGCAATGATGTCCTGGGCCGGAACTCCCGTAATACCGGAAACATACTCAGGCGTATACTTGGCCACGCAGGCCTTTAAGTCCTCAAAACCCGTGGTGCGCTCGTCGATATAGGTCTTGGCCTGAAGATTTTCTTGAATGATGACATGCATCAAGCCGTTGATAAGCGCCACATCCGTGCCGAGTTTGTGACGCAGCCACAGATGGGAGATGCCCACCAGCTTTATTTTTCTCGGATCGATAACGATCAGCTTGGCGCCATGCTTCTGGACGGCCTCATAAATATAATTTGCAATAATCGGATGATTGGATGTGGTATTCGTGCCAATTATCAAAATGACTTTGGACTTCAGCACATCCTGCATCGGATTGGTCATCGCTCCGCTTCCAAACGTGGCGGCAAGACCTGCCACCGTGGAGGAATGTCAGAGGCGGGCGCAGTGATCCACGTTGTTTGTCCCGATCACCGCTCGCATAAACTTCTGAAACAGATAATTATCTTCGTTGGTGCATCGGGCGGAAGTCAACCCGCCGATGGCATCCGGTCCGTTTTCAGTTTTGATTTGTGTAAATTTCTTTGCCACCAGGTTCAGCGCTTCATCCCAACCGGCTTCCTCGAATTTGCCGTCTTTTTTGATAAGCGGCTTTTTCAAACGCTGGTCGCTGGCGATAAACTCATAACCAAAACGGCCTTTAACGCAGAGACTGCCCTGGTTTACACCGGGATCGTTCCTGCCGGTAACGCTCACCACCTGATTGTCAAGGACATTCAGGTTGATCTGGCACCCGCAGCCGCAATAGGAGCAGGTGGTGGGAACTTTTTTAACCAGAAACGATCTTCCTTTGAGACGACTGACATTTTCCGTAAGCGCGCCGGTCGGGCAATGTTGCAAGCATTCGCCGCAGGATACGCATGTATCGGTATTGACGGAAAGCTGGTGAAAACCGTCCGAATTGGTTTCCATCTCCAGCGCGCCGATGCCTTTGATTTCCTTACAGGCCGTTACGCACCTCAGACACGATATGCAGCGCTGCGGCCAGTATTTGATTAAAGATGTCGCATAAACCAGATTGTTGGACTTCTTGGGAGCCCGGCATTCCACATCTTTGATGCCATACTCAAATACCAGGTCCTGAAGTGTACACTCTCCGGATTTGTCACAGACCGGACAATCCAGGGGATGATTGACCAGAAGCTTTTTCACGGAATCCTGGCGAAGGCGAAAGAGCCGGTCGGAATGGGTGGTAATCGTCATGCCTTCGGTTGCCGGCGTTGAACAGGCAGGCATGGGATCTGCATTTCCGTCGATTTCAACGATACAAAGACCACAGGATCCGATTGGATTCATTCTCTCATGATAACAAAGTGTCGGAATCTTGATTCCGGCACATTTTGCCGCCTGAAGAATGGTGGTATTCTCCCTGGCAACAACTTCCTTGCCGTTAATTGTAAATTTTACCATACTCATATCTGTATGCTTTCTTCCTTTGATGGCAAAATAAAAAGTCCGATATCCGCTGTTGACCGTCATATTTTATCAACGCGGTGTACCGCTTTTACAGAATTCGCTCGCCTTGATCTTTTTTCTTAGTCGTCATATTTTGAACATTTACCATGAAAACACCCTCTGGGAGCGCGGGCATCCCGTGCTCCCAGAGGGTGTTTTCATATGTGGAAGTGACCAATGGCCATTTACGTGCGCATTATACTTTGATCATCAGAGCAATGCAAGAAAGGATTGCTTTGCAATGTTGATATAGTCTGAAGGAAATATCCCCATGCGAAGGACCCCGAAGGCGGAAATAAGGATCGCAATGATGCAGGCGGGGGAGAAGACCAGCGCGGGGCTTTCTCCACTTGTGGCTGGCTCTTTCATGTACATGGCAATCGTGACCCGCAAATAGTAATAAACCGATATGACACTGTTGATCACCCCGATGATGGCCAGTCCCAGAAACCCTTGCTTGATAGCGGCTGAAAAAATATAAAATTTCCCCATGAAGCCGGCTGTAGGAGGAATTCCGGCCAGAGAAAACAGAAACAGACTCATGGCAATGGCCGCCACCGGATGCCTGTATCCCAGACCGTTATAATCCGAGATATTGACTTTTTCCTCGCCTTTTCCTGCCAGAACGGTAATGACGGCAAATGCCCCGATGTTCATGAACGTGTAGGCCAGCATATAATACAAGATACTGCTGATGCCCATTTCACCCGCGCAAAGAAAGGCCACCAAAACGTAGCCGGCATGGGCGATACTGGAGTATGCCAGCATGCGCTTGATATTGTCTTGTACCAGGGCGATGACGTTGCCGACGGTCATGGTAAGAACGGCTATTATCCATATCAGCGCCACCCATTCGCCATGTAATGAAGGAAGTGCATCCACAAAAACCCGTACGAAAGCGGCGAATCCCGCGGCCTTGGGACCGGCGGACATAAAGGCGGTGATTGGAGAGGGTGCGCCTTGATATACATCCGGTGCCCACATATGAAACGGGACAGCAGCGACTTTGAAGCCGAATCCGATCACCAGAAGCGCCATTCCCAGAATGGGCAGAGGACTTATTAAATGGGTTTTCGCCAGGAATTGTGAAATGCCATTAAGGCTTGTCGTTCCGGTGGCTCCATACAAAAGCGCCATGCCATAAAGCAGAAAGCCGGTGGCAAAAGAGCCGAGAAGAAAATACTTCAAGGCCGCCTCATTGGAAATCATGCGTATGCGGGTAAATCCGGCCAATGCGTACAGGGATATGGACATTAGCTCGAGACCTAAAAATAAGGTCATCAGCTCGGTCCCGCTTGCCATTATCATCATGCCAAGCGTTGCAAACAGAATCAGCGCAAAGTATTCACCATTTTGAATGCCCTCATCTTCAACATATTTTATGGAAATGAGGATGGTAAGCCCCGTGCCCAGAAGAAATATCAATTTAAAAAACCGGCAGTAGTTGTCCACCACCCAAAGCCCGTTAAAAGCATATTCAACCGATTTAAAGTCAAAAGGGGAGGGCTTTAAAAATACGATAAAAATAGCGGCTACGATACCGACAAGGCTGATATAACCAAAATATTTTTTACCACGGATATTGGCAAAAGACTGCAAAAGTAAGACAATTAATGCAAAAAGGGTGATAATGATTTCCGGGTATAAGGCACTCAGATTAATTGTAGGCATCATTGGTTCCATAATTCATCGTTTTTTTTTATTCGCGGCCGGATGGCACACGGTTTTGTAACGTATAATTCAGGTTCAACGCAGCGATTTTTTGCCCCTCGATTGTCATGGTATTTTGGGCTTTTTGGTCAGTTACTTTTTGTAAAAGATGTTCAACGGATATGGTCATTTTATCGAGAAACGGCTTGGGAAATAATCCGATCCAGATAATAAAAAATACAATGGGCAGCAGGTAAGCATATTCCCGACGGGTCATGTCTTTAAGTAGTTTGTTTTCATCTTTGGTGATTTCACCATACATTACCCGTTTGTACATCCAGAGCAGATAAACGGCTCCAAAGACCAGTCCGAGCGTGGCAATGGCGGCAAACCATATATTGGCCTTAAACGCACCGATCAGAATAAGCAGCTCGCCAATAAACCCGTTCAGTCCGGGAACTCCCATCGATGAAAAGGCAACCAGTAAAAACAACGTGGCAAAAACGGGCATGACTTTCATGATGCCGCCATATTCTGCAATCAGGCGGGTATGCCGGCGCTCGTAAAGCATGCCGACGATAAGAAAGAGCGCGCCGGTGCTTAAGCCATGATTGATCATCTGGATAATGCTGCCCTTGACCCCCTCCATGTTCAGCGCGAACATCCCCAGCATGCAGTAACCCAGATGGCTGACACTGGAATAGGCAACCAGCTTTTTGATGTCATCCTGAGCGATGGAGACCAGGGCACCATACACAATGCCAATGACTGCGAGCGCCATAATGAAGGGAATGAAATTAAGGGCCGCTTGCGGAAAAATCGGGAGGCTGAAACGGAGAAAACCGTAGGTTCCCATCTTCAAAAGAACACCGGCCAGGATTACGCTGCCCGCTGTCGGGGCTTCTACGTGGGCATCCGGCAACCAGGTGTGAAAGGGGAACATGGGAACTTTGATGGCAAATGCCAGAAAGAATGCTAAAAAGAGCCAGAATTGAACATTTGCCGGGAGGTGAAGCGATTGATACGTCAGGATATTAAACGTATATTCCCCGGTTTCCTTGAAGTGCAGAAAATAGAGGAAAAGAATCGCTATCAGCATCAGGACGCTGCCGCTCATGGTGTATATGAAGAATTTTACAGCAGCATAAATCCTTCGGGGCCCTCCCCATATACCGATAATAAAATACATGGGGATCAGCATTACTTCCCAGAACACGTAAAAAAGAAAGAAATCCAGGGCGCAGAAAACGCCGAGCATCCCGACCTCAAGAAACAGCAGGGATATCATGTACCCTTTGACCTGTTTGGCGACCGCCGTCCAGGTGGAGAGAATCGCCAGGGCGGACAGAAAAGTGGTCAGAAGTACCAGAAGCAGACTGATGCCGTCGATCCCCATATGGTAGCTGATGCCAAAATCCCTGACCCAGGGAATGTATTCCACAAACTGCATGTTCCAGGTGTTGGAATCAAAGTGAAAATACAGAGGGATGGAAAAAACAAAGGAGACCACTGCCGTCAGAAAGGCCACCCAACGTATCAAATCATGGTGTTCTTCCTTCAAAAAACAGATAAACAAGATCCCCACCAGCGGAAAGAAGGTGATGAAGGATAAAATGGGAAAGTGCAGGGCATTTATCATATTTGAGATCTTATCATGAAAATAAAAAATAAGTTAAGATAATGACGCTTCCCAAAAGCATCGTAAACGCATAATTTCTCACCAAGCCGCTGCCGGACACTCTGATGGTCTGAGCAAGGTTCATGAAAAAATTAGCGACACCATTAACGCATCCATCTATGAGCCGAACATCAAAAACTCTTGCCAGAAAACTTGAAAAGAACAAGGTGAATTTCGTAAACCAGGTATCGTAAATGTTGCTTAGATAGGTTTCATAAATTGCAATGGGCTTATTTACAAACCACATGAACACTCGGCTGCCTTTTCGATATACCCAGTCCGTATCGGCGCTGACAGTGGGCTCCGGGTCCAGTTTTTTAAGCAGCATGAAGAAGCCAAGGCCGGTAAACATCAGGATTCCCAGGGCACTTGTCACATGATCGCCGGTATACGGATCAAAGTGGACGGCAAAGGGCAGAAGTTTATAGAGCGGTCCGGGAAAAACACCGATTCCGATACACATGAAAGCAGCCATACCCATGGCGATCAGCATATTTTTCGGGGGTTCCTTGGCCCTGATTCCCGAGTCCTTTGCAAAGAACATGTAATAAGGCAGTTTAAGGCCGGTATGCAGGAATGTACCTGCCGATGCCATTGTAAGTAAAAGGGCGACCCAGGGTCTGTGATCATGACTGGCGCCAGCGACCACCATCGACTTGGTAACGAATCCGCTGAACAGGGGAAAGGCCGAAATGGCAAACCCGCCGATCATGTAAAGGCACAGGGTGATCGGCATGGTCTTGTAAAGCCCCCCCAGTTCGGTCAATTTGCGCTTGCCGGTCATTTCGATGACCGCGCCCGCGCCCATGAAAAGCAGCCCCTTATACAGGATGTGCGCAAATGCATGGGATACGGAGCCGTTTAGGGACATGTCCGTACCGATCCCGACGCCCGCCACCATGTATCCGACCTGGCTGATGATGTGATAGGCCAGAAGTCTGCGGCAGTCATTTTCAAGAACCGCATACACAACGCCGTAGAGCGCCATGATGGTTCCCATCCAGACCAGAAGCTCGGTTCCGGGGAAAACCCGTACCAGCACATACACCGCTGTCTTGGTGGTAAAAGCGGACATGAAGACAGCACCCGTTACCGTTCCTTCCGGGTAGGCATCCGTCAGCCAGGCATGAAGCGGCGGCACTGCGGCGTTTACGATAACTCCGATAAGCATGAGATAAAAGGACAGGCTGCCGTCATTTACCATGGGTCCGATGACAATCGATTGGGTGCTGACGTAGTGGAGAATGATGCCGCCCAATAAACAGACCCCGCCGAATATATGGACCAGGATATACCGGTAACCGGCTTCAATGGCCTTTTGATCACGCTTGGCAAAGACAAGATAGGCGGAAGCAAAAGCCATCAGTTCCCAGAACACGAAAAGGGTTAAATAATCCCCGGCAAAGGTGACTCCCAGAGATCCCCCGATGTAGAGGAAGGCGGCCATATGTTGTCCGTTATCTTTTACATGCAAGGCATACACGATTCCGATCAGAGAGGCGATGGTAAATACCCAGCCAAAGACAACGCTGAGCTTATCGACCACGCCAAAAACGAGAGGAGTGCCTGCGAAGCTGTAAGTCCAGAAGGTTCCCTGGGTCATGAATGCAACAGACAGAATGGCCAGAACGGGAATGGTCATCAGGTAGGCCTGCTGGACCTTCCCCCTTAGGAAAGGAATCAAAAATGCCCCAAAAATAAAGAATATTGACGGGTGAAACCAATCAATCATCGTAATAATCCTCGCGCTTCATGATGCCGCCCTGATGACCAATGAATTTAGAGACCAGAATAATGATGACGCAGGAAACGAAACCGTAAAATGCGCCCCAGCCTGGTATTTTGTCCCAAATGTATTCTGCATGGTCACGATGGACAAAAAAATCCGACAGGAAAACCGCCACTAGTAATACATATCCTATTTTTTTCAATTTACCGATATTGTCCGGATTACCGATAAAATCAACAAGAGATTTGATCATCGGATAACCTCCTGGGCAAGAGTTAAGAAATATACCGGAAATATCCCTATAATTAAGGAGATAATGGCCGTCAGGACAAGCGGTATGACCACCATCGGGTTTTCTTTTATTTCTTCATGATGATGAAAATCCTGATGGTCAGGCAGTGACGGAATATCTTCTTTTTGGAAAAAAGCCTTGTAGGTGATCGGCAGGAAATATGCGGCATTCAGGACGGTACTTGCCAGAAGAACCATAAGAACAGGAATTTGATTGGCTTCAATCGCCCCCAAGGCAAGATACCATTTGCTGACAAATCCGGCGGCAGGCGGCACCCCGATCATGCTTAATGATGCAATAAAAAAAGCCGTCATTGTCCAGGGCATTTTTTTCCCGATATTGGTCAGTTGACTGATTTCAGTTTTGTGTGCCGCCGTATAAAGAGATCCCGCGCAGAAAAAGAGGGTGATCTTGGAAAAGGCATGGTTGGCGATATGAACGATGCCGCCGGCCATACCGGCCGGGGTCAGGAGCACGGCGCCTAAAATGACGTAAGAAAGCTGACTGATGGTTGAGTAGGCGAGCCGGGCCTTGAGATTGTCTTTTGACAGGGCGATCACGGACCCCATGACAATGGTAAAGGAGACGATATATGCCGTTGTAATCCCAAGATTGAGATTTCCCATCATGCCTACCCCGTAGATATGAAATACAACCCGCAGGATGGAGAAGACACCGACTTTTACAACCGCAACCGCATGCAGCAATGCGCTGACCGGAGTCGGAGCGACCATGGCGGACGGCAGCCAGTTGTGTACCGGCATGATCGCGGCTTTAGCAAAACCAAACAGAAAGAGAAAGAACGTTACAAAAAGAAGCGGTGTTCCCTGCATGTGCTGCAAAAGCCCATGGCTTTGGAAATCCGTGGTACCGGTGACCATATAAATGATGATGATCCCGGATAGAAGCAGGGTTTTGGAAAGGGAAAGCAGATACAGGAAATACTTTTTGGCACCTTCCTGGGCCTCGGGCGTTTCTTTATGCCCGACCAGGGGAACGGTGGCAAGGCTCAGGATTTCATAAAAGACAAAAAGGGTGATCAGGTTGGCCGAGAAAGCAACACCGACGGTTGCGGAAAGGCTGATTGCAAAGCAGGTATAAAACCTTGTCTGCGCATGTTCCTTTCCGGAACGCATGTACCCGATCGAGTAAAATGTGGTCACGATCCACAGAAAGGAGGAGATGGTCGCAAATATCAGTCCGAGTGCGTCGACCCGGAACTTGATATCGATTCCATCGTAAAAACTGATCAGTGTATATTCAATAGTATGGCCGGAGAAAATGAGAGGCGCCATGGAGAGGACAATGGAAAATTTGATAACCCCGGCCAGTACCGACCAGAATTCCCGCAGATTGGGACGTTTTTCTCCCGTGGCCAAAATCAAGGGTACGGCAAGAAGAGACGTCAACACCGCAAGCATGGGTTTCATGGATAGAATCGTCTGCACGTTTTCATCAACCTTTACTTAAATTAATATCGTCCACATAAATGGTCGCTTTATTTCTGAAAAGCGAAATGATAATGGCAAGTCCTACCGCCGCTTCCGCCGCGGCAACGGTCATGATCATGAACACGAATACATGGCCATTCATATCGTTTAAAAATTTTGAAAACGCAATGAACGTCAGATTCACGGCATTCAGCATCAATTCAATGCACATGTAGATAATCAAGACGTTTCGTCTCGTAAATACTCCGACGGCGCCAATTGAAAAGAGTATGGCCCCCAGTATCAGGTATGCGTTTAATGAAACCATAGATCACTTGATGATTCGGCAGCTTTCGCTTACTCCCTAATCATCAATCCTCCTTTTTGCTAAGATGACAGCGCCGACAATGGCTGCGAGCAATAAGACCGAGGCAATTTCAAACGGCAGCAAGTAATCGGTGAAGAGCATTTTCCCCACGGCCTTTGTGGTTCCGAACGGATAGGCCGTCTCGCCGATTTTAACCAGAGAAGGCTCAATCACTGCCAGTTTCGCTATGACGATGAAGAGGGTACCGACGATCGCGATACTGCCGAATTGAATCATAACCTTCCGGCGGGCCGTTTCCCCTTCCTTCTCATGAATGTTCAGCAGCAAAATCACAAACAGGAACAAGACCATGATGGCCCCGGCATAGACGATAATCTGGAGGGCGGCAATTAAATGCGCATCCAAAAGCACGTATATCCCGGCCAGGAAAAACATGGTCATGATCAGATTCATGGCCGCTGTTACGGGCCTGATGTTGGTGACCATTAAAGTTGCTGAAAGCACCGCGCCCAAACTGAATATATAGAACATCAATAATTGCATTTGGCGTATATCCCTCTGATATATTCAATACGACCCTTGACGCTTTTTTCCGACCTTAAAAGCTTTTCTTTTGAAAAACGCAGATTATTCCGGTTTCGTTTGGCAAGCCCTTCATATTCCGCGCTCATGACGATGGCTTCTTTGGGACATACTTCCTCGCAGTAGCCGCAGTACACGCATCTGGACATATCCAGAATATAACTGGAGGGGTACCTGTCGCCGTTTTCTCTTTCTTCGGCAACAATCGATATGGCGGAGGCAGGGCATATCTTCTCGCAGAGTCCGCAGGCCACGCATCTTTCCGTTCCATTCTCCCGCGCGACCAGAACAGGCCTGCCGCGATAGGCAGCCGGAAGCGGCACCTTTTCTTCAGGATAATAGACCGTGATGATGCTTCTTTTTTTACCCTTGGGAGGAACGACAAACCCGATCAGGTGAGTAAAAAAATGTCTCGTTGTGATGGTCATACCCCTGATGATTTCAAAAATATAGAGTCTTTCCCATAAGGTCAGGTCAATATTTTTCCTCACTCTTTTGGGCTTCAACTTTTCCATGGATATGCCCATTAAGGGATAACTGTTTTTAATATTAAGATCTGCCATTTTATTTAGCCAAAAGCACTATTCCGGTTATAAATATATTGATGAGGGCAATCGGAAGAAACATTTTCCAGCCGAGTCTCATGACCTGATCATAACGAAAGCGGGGGAGGGTCCATCGAATGATCATCTGAAGCCAGATAAAAAAGATCACCTTTCCAAAGAAAGTGGCGACGTTCACCAGTATTGCCAGAATGCTCGCGCCATTGGGACCGGCAAAGCCAAAGAAATTTACAAGCATCTGGTCGCTGACAAAGGGCAGGTGCCATGCGCCGAAAAACATGGTGGTTATCAAGCCGGCGATGGTCACGATTTCAAGGAATTCTCCCATCCAGAACATGACAAACTTCATGCCGCTGTATTCGGTGAAATAACCGGCAACAAGCTCTGATTCCGCCTCGGCAACGTCAAATGGCGCTCTCTTGTTTTCAGCGATGGCGCAGGTAAAGAAAAGGACAAATCCGACCGGCTGCAGAAAAATACCCCAATTGAAAAAATTGACCTGCATGGCCCCGATTTCGCTGAGTCTGAGGGTACCGTACACCATGATCACGCCGATAATGTTAAGCCCCATGACCACTTCATAGGAAAGCATCTGGGCCGATGCGCGCAGGCCCCCGAGAAATGACCAGTTATTATTGGATGCCCACCCGCCCAACACCGCGCCAAAAGAGGCAAGGGATGCAAAAGCGAATATGAAGAGAATCCCCACATCCAGATCTGCAATAATCAGGTTGACCTTGTGACCAAAGAGTTCATATTGCCCGCCGAAAGGAATAACGGCAAAGGCGATGATCGCAGGCGTCAGGCTGATAAACGGTGCAAGCGTATGAAACAGACGGTCTGCCCCTTCAGGAACAAAATCCTCTTTGGTTAGCACCTTGATGGCATCCGCAATGGGATGAAAAAGACCGATAAGGGTAAATCCAAATACATCCGCTCGATTTGCCCCGACCCTGTCTTGCATCAGCGCGCTTTGTTTTCTTTCCACCCATCCCAGGATGGGTGAAAAGAAACCGATGTTGACGCTGAATATGAACAATATTTTGACAACAGATTCTATGAGATCAGCAACCATGGTTATCTATCGCATTCTCCGCCAATCATGTTAATCATGTCAAAAGTAGGAACGATATCCGCTATGAACCCGCCTTTTACCATCTTGGGCATGGCCGCGGTAAGGGGAAAACAGGGTGGTCTGACCCTGCATTTATAGGGTTTGCCGCTCCCATCGCTCACCAAATAGAAACCGAGTTCGCCATTGGCCCCCTCAACAGCCGAATAAATCTCGCCGGGAGGGGGTTTGATTCCTTCTGTGACGGTCTTGAAATGAAATATCAAGGACTCGATTCTATTGCTGATATCATCCTTGGATTGCCACCTGTACTCCGGCATGTCGAGGTTTATGGGTCCAGACGGTATTTTTTCAAGCGCCTGTTCCACAATCCGCATGCTTTGATTGATTTCCTCCATCCTTACCAGATACCGGTCAAAATTGTCCCCTTTTTCGCCAACGGGAACTTCAAAATCCATTTGATCATATACTAGATAAGGATGAAACTTGCGCACATCATAGGGAATGCCGCATGCCCTGAGGCAGGGCCCGGTAAAGCCCCAGGCAATCGCATCTTCCGGGGGCATGATGCCCACATTTCGGACCCGGTCAATGAAAATCCTGTTTTTGGTCAGGAGCTTGTCCACATCGGCCCACAGTTCGCGACATTTTTTAAACACTTCTTTGGTTTTGGCCTTGAATCCATCCGGCAAATCATTTTTAAGGCCGCCAATCCGTACGTAATTGGCTGTGACCCGGGCGCCGCATAGCATTTCGATGAGATCCCAGAGCAATTCCCGTGCTTCCACAAAATAGAGAAAAGCCGTAAATGCGCCGAGTTCCAGTCCGCTGGCTGCAATATTCGTATAATGATCGGATATGCGCGCAAGTTCACTGGCGATGACCCGGATATATTTGCACCTTTCCGTGACATCAATACCGATGAGTTTCTCCACAGCCAGGGCGTACCCCACATTATTGATCAGGGGAGAAACATAATTGAGCCGGTCGGTATAGGGCATTACCTGCTCCCAGGTTCCATTCTCGCACATCTTCTCAAAACCCCGGTGAAGGTAACCAATATCCACTTTCATGTCGATGATGGTTTCCCCCTCAAGGGTCAGGAGAAATTTTACCGTACCATGGGTCACCGGATGCGATGGACCCATGTTGATCACCATGTATTCGCTATGCAGATCTTTTGTTGTATCAGACATAATTTAGGCTATATAATCAATTAGAAATTAACAGGTTGGCCCGATCAGGGGCTGTCTCTTCTTTATCGGATAATCTTTTCGGAGCGGGTGTCCTTGAAAGTCCTCGTAAAGCAGGATCCTTCTTAACTCCGGATGCCCTTTGAAAATGACGCCGTACATATCGTAAGCTTCCCGTTCAAACCAGTTGGCGCTCGGCCACAGGGAAACAATGGAATCCACGCTGCACTCTGATTCTGAAACCCGGGTTTTGATTCTGAATCGACGGTTGAACGTCAGGGAATAGAGATGATAGACGACCTCGAATCGGGGCTCCTTGCCAAGATAGTCCACGGCGGTCAGGTCCATCATGAAATTGTACTGAAGTTCCTTGTCATCCCTTAAAAATTGGCAGATTTCAAGGATGTCTTCCTTCCTGACAATCGCCGTATCATCTCCGCGATAAGAATGCGTTTCTACGATCGATTCCGGAAACCGGCTGTTCAATTTATTTATTGTTATATTCGCTTCCATAAAGCTATTATCAATATCTCATTATTTCATTCATCAATGTTACTGACCGGTGACGCGCCTTTGGGGAAATCCGACCATTTGCCTTCCATAACCTTTTGTTGCAGCCTGATCAGTCCGTCAATCACCATCTCCGGCCTTGGCGGACATCCGGGGACGTAAACATCCACGGGTATCAGGGTGTCGATTCCCTGTACGGTCGCATAATTATCATAAAACCCACCCGATACCGCGCATACCCCAAATGCAAATACCCATTTGGGTTCCGCCATCTGATTGTAAACCTTGACCAGTATGGGGGCTTGTTTGTGGCTGATGGTTCCTACCACCATCAGAAGGTCGGCCTGTCTGGGGGAAAACCGCGGGAGCGCGGCGCCGAATCGGTCCAGGTCATATTTCGGGCCTGCCACGGACATGAACTCCATGCCGCAACAGGCCGTGACGAAGGGATACTGAAAGAAGGAATACTTTCTACCCCAGTTGTTAATTGCTTCCAGCTTTGTCAGAATGACACTGCCGCCTAACAAGTGCATGTCATCTCCGGGATTGGACGGGCTGACATCGGGGGAGGGCCCTTTTTTTCGATTCAACATTTCCATTATTCCCATTCCAGTGCCCCCCTTTTCCAGACATATATCAAACCGATCGCCAAGATGGACAGGAATGTCATCATCTCCACAAATCCGAACACGCCCAGTTCTTTAAAAAGCACGGCCCAGGGGTATAAAAAAACCGCTTCAATATCAAAGATGACAAAGAAAATCGCGATCAGATAAAATTTTATGGAAAACCGAAGTTTGGGCGATACGATCGGGCTTTCTCCGCATTCAAAAGGCTCCATCTTGTCCGCAAATTTCTTTTTGGGTCCGATGAGCGTGGTTGCGACAATCATCCCCACGGATGTTGCGGCCGCTAAAAGTAACATTATCAGTACTGGAATATATTCGTTCATAGGTTCAATCTGCTTTTGTCTTAATATTTATGTTGTGGTATTTTTTTCATCGTAAAGATCAACTTGATGCTTGCTTCAAAAAAGTGTGTTACCCCTATAACAAAAATTATGGGTTGTCAAATAATTTGCTGGATTATTTTTTTAATTTAGCTAATGATTTTTTTTGTATCCGTTATTATTGAATATCGATTCGCTGCATTGTGATTATGTACATCGCGGGTCGTCGGATGCCGTCAAATTTTGCTGTAATCTTGTCGAACTATCTAAAAAAACAAGTAAAAATAAGTTCCAGTCTCTGATTTATTGGTGATTGACAGTATTGCGTCAAGCTGATAATACACTTTCTCCGATATGTCAATCATGGCATATCGAAAATGGGTAATCCGCAGGGCCGTTTTAACCGGCCTGAACCCATCTCCACGGTGCGGGCACCCATAAGCCGGTGGCCGGATTTTGTGGCGCAGGGTCATATGAGATATCAAAGGATTCGTTTTTTCAGGTGTAACACTTGAATGATTCAAGGAGAAAAAGTGAGCTATGAATATGATTCGACTGACAATTGACAACCAGGAAGTAACCACTTCCAAAGGTCTTACCATTCTGGATGCGGCAAAAAATGCCGGCATAACTATTCCAACTCTCTGCTATCACGAAAGATTAAATCCAATCGGTTCCTGCCGTCTGTGCGTTGTGGAGGTGGACGGTGAATCCGAACCCGTGACCGCGTGCACAACGCCGGTTGAGGATGGCATGCTTGTTACAACCCAGTCGGATCTGCTCTTTCGACTGCGGCAGAATGCATTGAAGCTGATTTTGGCCAACCATCCGCTGGATTGCCCGGTTTGCGACAAGGCCGGCGCGTGCATGCTTCAGGACCTTACTTTTGAATACAAGATTACAAGCATCGACTGTCCGGCGCCCAAACGAAATTTTATTCCATCTTATCAGACAACCTTTATCAAGCACTGGCCGGAGCGTTGCATCGTATGCCAGCGTTGTGTCAATGCCTGTAAGGAAGTACAGTGTATCGGCGCCATTGACGTCGAGAAGACGGAAGACGGACCCCAGCTTACCTTTAACCGGGATAAATGCGTTTCCTGTGGCGAGTGCGTGCAGGTATGCCCCGTGGGCGGCATGCTCGAGAAGAAATCCTCGTTGCGCTGGCGGTCGTGGGAAACGACAAAAATCCGCACCACCTGCCCGTATTGCGGGGTCGGATGCCAGCAACTGCTGCATGTGAAGAATGGCAAGATTGTCCAGGTAACCGGTGTCGAGGATGCGGAACCCAATAAAGGCCGATTGTGCGTCAAGGGAAGATACGGATTTGATTTCATTTATTCCGAAGACCGCTTGAAAACCCCGCTGATCAAGGAAAACGGCCAGTTCCGGGAAGCTTCCTGGGATGAGGCCCTGGATCTTATCACCCAAAAATTTACGGAAATCATCGCCAAACATGGTCCGGATGCGCTTGCCGGTGTCAGTTGCGCCAGAAGCATCAATGAAGATTCCTATAACATGCAAAAGCTTTTCCGCGCGGTGATCGGCACCAACAATATCGATCACTGCGCACGTACCTGACATGCTCCCACTGTCGCCGGACTGGCGACATCATTTGGATCGGGCGCAATGACCAATTCCTTCAGGGAATTTGGCAAAGCAAAAATGTTTCTGGTGATCGGCTCCAACATGACCGAGGCCCATCCGGTCGCCTCCACTTTTTTGAAAAATGCGGTGCAGAACGGGGCCCAGCTCATTCTGGTGGATCCCAGAAGGCAAAAACTGGCGGAATTTGCCCAGGTGCATGCACAAATCAAGGTGGGAAGCGATATCGCATTTTTAAACAGTCTCATGTATGTGCTGATTGAGGAAGACCTTTATGACCAGAAATTCGTTGATTCCTGCACCGTCGGAATTAAGGAACTGAAAGAAAAAGTTCTGGCCTATCCGCCCGAGATGGCTTCAAAAATCTGCGGCGTCAGCCCGGACATGATTCGGGACATCGCCCGGAGGCTGGCTGCGACCAAGCCCTGCATGCTCTGCTATACGCTTGGGATCACCGAGCACACCTGCGGCAGAAACAACGTGGTATCCACGGCCAATCTGCAGATGCTCCTGGGGAACATGGGCGTGGAATGCGGCGGCGTGAATCCGCTTCGGGGTCAGAACAATGTTCAGGGCGCCTGTGACATGGGAGCTCTTCCCAACGTGTTTCCCGGATACCAGAAGGTGATCGATCCGGCTGCACGGGCCAAATTTGAAAAAGCCTGGAATGTGGATCATCTGCCCGAGAATAACGGCCTGATGATTCCCCAGATGATGGACGGCCTGGTAACCGGCGCCATCAAAGGATTTTATATTTTTGGAGAGAACCTGGCCAACACCGAGCCGGATATTAAAAAAGTCGAGCATGAGCTGGCAAGCGCGGAATTTCTCGTGTGCCAGGATATTTTTCAGACCGAGACCACGCGCTTTGCTCATGTGATCCTGCCGGCTGCGGCCTGGAGCGAAAATGACGGGACATTTGCAAGCAGCGAGCGCCGGGTCAGCCGGGTCAGGGCCGCCAGCCCCCCGCCAGGGGACGCCAAACCCAACTGGTGGATATTCAAGCAGATCGCCAAACGCATGGGGCATGAATGGCCGTCCGACAGCGCCCGCGAAATCTGGGACAACGAGGTTTCCCAGCTCGCACCGTCGCTGGCCGGTATCAAATATTCACGGCTTGAGGGCGATGGCATCCAGTGGCCCTGCACCCATGACCAGCATGCCGGAACCTGTTTTTTGCATAAGGATGGGGAGTTCAGTTGCGGTCTTGGCCAGTTTGTTCCCGTGGACTGGACCCCGCCGGCGGAAGTTGCGGATGAAAAATACCCGTTCGTGCTTTCCACCGGCAGAAGGCTCTATCATTATCATACCCGGACCCAGACAGGCCGCTGCAAGGGGTTAAACGATATTTTGGGCGAGGAGACGGCCGACATATCCATGGAGGATGCCAACGCGCTGCACATTGAGCCCGACGAGAAAATCCGGGTGAAATCCCGCCGCGGTGAAGTGACGGTCAAAGCCAGAATCACCCCTGAAGTGCCCAAAGGCATGGTCTGGATGGCGTTTCATTTCCGGGAAGCCTGTGCCAACTGGCTGACCAATCCTGCCTTTGATCCGATCACCCTGACCGCGGAATACAAAGCCTGCGCAGTTACCATCGAAAAGATCGCAAGCTGAAGAGGCGCCTGTCATCTCAAGGACCCTTACTGTATTTGTTCGCAAGATAGAGCGCAATTGCGGACAATACGGTAAGGGAAATCACCATCATGTTGGCTTTTGACCAATCTCCGCTGCCTGCGCTGGTGTAGATCGCCAGCGGCATGGTATTGGTTTTGCCGGGAATGTTTCCCGCAATCATCAGCGTTGCGCCGAATTCCCCCAGCGCGCGGGCAAAAGAGAGAATGACGCCGGCCAGAATTCCCTTCCTGGCCAGCGGCAGGACAATATACACGGCGGTTTGAAATTCGGAATGCCCCAGTGCGCTGGATGCCTGGATGATATTTTTGTCCACGGATTCGATGGCGGCCCTGGCGGTTTTTATCAAAAGCGGGATTGCCACGACAAATGCGGCCAGTGCCGCTGCATACCACGTGAACATGATGCTCCAACCGGTCCACTGATAGATGGGCCTTCCGATATACCCGCTGCGGCCGAAGAGGATAATCAGATAATAGCCGGTAACCGTGGGCGGCAGAACCAGCGGCAGCGTCAGGAGCATATCGATGATTTCCCTGCCCCTGAATTTTTTTCTGGCCAGAAAATAGGAAACGGGAATGCCGAACAGCACCATCAGAGCCGTGGCTGCAACCGCCACCTGAAGGGAAAGCCGCAGTGAAAAAAAAGTTGAGCTGTCCATGAGCAATATGCCTACCGGGCGCTTTCAAACCCGTATTTCTTAAGAATATTCATTCCCTCATCGGCTTTCAGCATTGCGACGAAAGCCTTTGCCAGAGCTTCATTTTTCGAGCCTTTCAGCACCGCGACCGGATAAACAACGGGTTTATGGCTTTCTGAAGGTGCTGTTGCCACAATTTTAATCTTACCGGTCTGGACAGCGGCATCCGTTGCATACACTACACCGGCATCCACTTCGTTTTTTGTCACATAGTCAAGAACCTGCCGGACATTTTCCGCAAGAACCAGTTTATGGCTGATGCCATCCCATACCTTTAAACGCGTGAATACTTCCTGGGCATATTTGCCCGCGGGAACGGTTTGCGGATTGCCGATTGAAATCATTTTGACTTCAGGTTTCAGCAAGTCTTCGAATCCCTTGATCTCAAGGGTTGAAGATAAGGATTGAATCAGAACAACCGTATTTTTAACAAAATTGAACCGTGTGAAGCTGTCGATCAGTCCTTTTTGCTCGATCTGGTCCATATCCTTCTGAGCTGCTGAGGCAAAAACATCCACCGGCGCGCCGCCCTCGATCTGTTTGACTAGGTCTCCGGAAGCACCAAAATTGAAAACGACTTTTACCCCTTTATTCCGGGATTCAAACAGGGTTCCGATTTCCTCAAACGCATTTTTTAGACTGATGGCCGCCGAGACCGTGATTTCTTTTGAAGCTTGCGCGTTAACGCTTCCCGCCGCAGTCAGAACCATCAGGCATCCCACGGCCCATAACAACGTTTTTTTGAGCATTTATTTCTCCTTTCATGTCCAATTGATATTTATGGCACACCCGCGTCGAATGTCGTCTATAAACATTTATTGACATTTATAAAACTAGATTGTAAGTTTTGCAACCATGAATTTATCACTTGCGAGGCTTTATGGATGCTTTCAGCAGAATGAAAACGAAGTTCCTCGATCTGATCGAGGAAAATCAACTTGGGGCGGTTTCAATCCGGGTACGCGTTCGCGACCTGACTCCGGAAGATGCCATCGGAAATCCCGAAGACCGTGATTATCCGCTGGTCAAGGGTCGCGAGCGGTTATTGGATGCGGAAATCCTGGGCAGCCGGGGACAGGCTTTTACGGACACCCCCGGCAACTATTCCGGCACATTGAAAGATGTGGCCCTCCAGCAATTGACCGATAACCGTAGCCGGGCGGTTTTCATCGCCGCACTCAATGCCTTGATGCGCCATTTGGGTTTGATCGAAAAAACCATTCATTGTAAAGACGATTCACCGCCTCTTTGTGCCTTGGATCTGGTCAAGCACGTCCAGGAGAATTTTGGCAGTCCGCGGGTGGCCATGATCGGCTTTCAGCCACGCATGGCTCAAGCATTGGCCAAGACTTTCCCCCTGCGGGTCATGGATCTTGATGAAGACAATATCGGACAAACGAAATTCGGTGTTCTGATCCAGGGGCCGGAGCAGACGCAAAAGAACATCGCGTGGTGTGACCTCGCTTTGGTAACCGGAAGCACAGTCGTCAATGGAACCGTCGATGAACTACTGACCAGCAAACCCACCCTTTTCTTCGGCGTCTCCATCGCCGGACCGGCCGTTTTGTTGGGCCTGAACAGATACTGCCCTTACGGATCTTGAAATGCGTGGATTTTGGATCAATCGTGACGTTGAAGACAAAGGATGAAAATGACGAAAAGAAGATTGACTTTGCAAAGAATCATGATCTGTGTTTCGGCTTTTTTCTTTTTGGCTTCAGTCGTCTCGGCCGATACTTTGACACTGGGTGCAGGCGCAGGCTACAAGCGGATGCTGGAAGGCGTCCTGAAAGGCTATGAACAAAAGACCGGCCAGAAAGTCGATCAACTCTATGGACATATGGGCCAGATCGTTATGCAGGCCAAGGCCTCTGGAAGTATTGGCATTATTGTTGGGGAGCTTTTATTTCTGAAATCCTCTGGCCTGGAATTCGCCGACTTCAAGGAACTCGGCCAGGGTCTCTTGGTGCTGGCATACGGCAAGAATGTCAAGTTGGAGTCTGTAGAGGATCTAAATAAACCGGAAATTCAAAAAATCGCCATACCCGATGCCAAACAGGCCATCTACGGCAAAGCCGCATTCGAGTTTCTGCAAAATTCCGGCCTCTACGAAAAAATCCAGAACAAAATCGTAACGGTCGCCACCGTGCCTCAGGTCTCGTCCTATCTCATGAGCAAGGATGCCGAAGCTGGTTTCATCAACATCACTGATGCCATCTACATCAAAGATGAGATCGGAGGATGGATGGAGGTTGATAAAACCCGATACAGCCCCATTCACCTGGTGATCGGTGTACTAAAAGGATTTGAAAACAAACCCGAGATCACGCAGTTTTTGGATTTCATGTCCACGGATCATGAAACCAAAGAAATTTTGAAAAAGGCAGGTATCAAATAAATCGGCCGTTACCTGTTGAAATGCTCGACCCGATGACGGAAGAGGGAGGTTTCCGAGAGGGATTTTTATTCGCATCCATCCAACGGTATCGTTTATGATCCATCCATCGGGATTTAGAATGACCGGATTCATCTGGGATTATTTCAAGGACGACAGATTCCTTTTTCCACTGTTCTTTACAGCCAAGGTTACGGCTGTCACCACGCTGCTGCAACTCGTGTTCGGCGTATTGCTCGCAAAATACTTGAGCCAAAAACCATCCCCGCTACGCTCGGCGACAGACCTGGTTATTACCCTTCCCCTGGTTTTTCCTCCCATCGCCCTGGGGTTTTTGTTGCTCCTGATCCTGGGCAAGGGAGGGCCTGTCGGAGTTCTTCTGGACCATTTTCTGGGCGTACGGATCATTTTCACGTTCTGGGGCGTGGTCATCGCATCCTTTATCGCCGGTCTGCCATTGATCGTCAAGCCCGTTCAGGCAGCCATCCAGGGAACCGCGCTTAGCCTGATGGAGGCCTCGTACACCCTTGGCAAATCCGAATGGCAGACTTTCTTTCATGTGGTTCTGCCAAGCATTAAAAGAACCATCATCAGCGGCCTCTCCCTGGCCTTCGGCAGGTCTTTGGGCGAAGTCGGCATGACACTGATGTTGGGTGGCAACATCGTGGGGAAAACCAACACGCTGTCTCTGGAGATCTACAATGCGGTTTTCTCGGGAGAGTTCGATAGAGCCATGGCCCTGGCGGCAGTTTTGGGATTGATTTCGGCCGGCGTTTTCATCTCATTTAAAAAATCTTCCGCCTGACCTTGGTGTCTTTCGATCAAATCCTCATCCCGGATGATCGTTTCCACCAGATCGGAGCCAGCTTCAATGAGCATGGACCATGCTGAGGGAATCCGGCGCATTTTGACGATTCTTCCTGAAATAACAGAACCCGGAAAAGCGCCCCAGTATTCCGGATCTTCAGGCCATGTCTCCAGTGCCTTGACAGATCCCCTGTCAATCAGCAGGATTTTGGTGGCCAATCGCTTGATCTCGTTTGCATCGTGGGAAACCAGCAGAATGGTTAGATCCAGTGCTTTATGAAGCAGGAGGATTTCATCCTGAAGCTTTTCTCTCATGGCCGGATCCAGGGCTGACAAAGGCTCGTCCAGAAGAAGG
Organism: Deltaproteobacteria bacterium; assembly: GCA_016219185.1. GTDB lineage: Bacteria > Desulfobacterota > Desulfobacteria > Desulfobacterales > Desulfatirhabdiaceae > RAAP-1. The sequence goes on along the minus strand of JACRBZ010000065.1, from coordinate 32,055 downwards.
ATCTTCGGCCGCCGGACCAGGGCTCTGGCCAGAGCAACCCGCTGCTGCTGGCCTCCCGACAGCCTTTCCGGGTAGCGATTCTGAAGTTCTTCAAGTCCCACCATTTTCATAAGCTTATCAATATCCGGATCATTTCGGTCCGAAGCGGCATATTCCAGGTTCCTTCGCACAGTCATGGTCGGGAACAATGCATAGTTCTGAAAAACAAATCCGGTGCTGCGCTTCTGAGGAGACATATGAATCCGGGCATCTCTGTCGAACCAGGTTGCGCCTTCCACCTTTATGAATCCCTCATCCGGTTGATCCAGCCCGGCCAACAACCGCAACATCGTTGTTTTCCCGGCCCCGGATGCTCCGGATAGCACGGCTATTTCTTTCCTTTCAATTGTTATTTGGGCACTCAGCTCAAAAGGGCCTTCCGAGCCCAACAAGTTCTTTTTAAAATCAAGTTCGATCAAGACCGACATTCCTTCATTGGACGCTTCATGGAATCAGGGGGGAAAAAATGGTTTCTCGCATCACCTTTATGCCTAAAACTTAAGACTCACATTGGCATACACCCCAACAGGAGCGCCGGTTTGGTATGTTGCCGCGGTGTTTGTCACCGCCAAGGCGTCATCTGCCGTATTGATTGCGGAGATATATTTTTGATTAAACAGGTTTGTAGCGGTAATGCGAAATTCCACGAATTTTGCGCCAAATATCTTTTTGATCTCGTATGAAATATCAAAATCCACGATTGTGGCATCGCCTATTTTTTCTTGATTCAGCACATCACCGTATCTCTCGGACATGTATCTAGCGGATGGCGTCAGCGCAAAATCAAATATTTTATATGTTAAAGCCGCTTTTGCCATATACATCGGCGCATCAGGCACCTGATTGTCGCTTGATGGGATAGTGGTATTGGACGCCGTTGTCAAATCTTGTGTAAAATAGTATTTATTGTAGGATAGCCCCACCAAAAAGTCCATCTCTTTAGAAATTGCGCCGAAAGCTGCTATCTCGGCGCCATACGCCATGGCGTCCGCCGCATTGTATGGGTACGTGACGTTGTACGAAGAATCATAAATCCTTGCCTGTTTGTTTTTGACAACAGAGACAAAGGTATTTGGATTTATGCAGATGTCGCCGATTTTGTATTTAAGCCCAAGATCAAAATTGTCCGCTGTCTCCAGGTCCAGTTCATCCCACAGACTTTGAAGTGTTACGCCTTTTGAAACAAAACTGGCTCTCTGTTGAACATACGTGGGAAAGAGATTGACATCCAAGCCGTATGTTCTTGTATAATCAACATAGAGTGTCGCATCTTTGCTCATGTTGTAGCCAAGATAAGCGCTCGGCAGCCACTCTTTGAAATCTTTTGAATCCACGCTCGCCCACGGATCCAGTTTGCCGTTTGCAATTGCCGTATCGTAGTCCTGGTTTGTCGCGGCGTTTGTGCCATTGGTGTAGCTTTTTAGCGCCCCTAACTTGAAGTCCAGATATCTAACTCCCGCAGAATAGACAAAATTGCTCATCTGGCCTTTTACCGCAGTAAACGGTGACTGAAAATCATGATAGTCGTTATCGGCAAGCACTGCATATCCGGCAAACGTCAGGCCGTTTGGACCGACTGTGTATTTCTTTTGATCCCCCGGAGGTCCAGGCGGGAGCTGTCTATGTGCCCAATATCCCAGTTCCGTGTTCAGCTCTTTTGAAAAACTTTTTTCGTATTTCAAGACTGCACCGAACAACTCATGGTTGATGTCCCACTTGATGACATTGGTTCCCGATGCATACGAATACTCGCCGTTATCACCCAGATAATAAGGCTTGAGAGAGATTTTGGAGTCAGGGGATATCGCATCTTCTATATTTGCGAGAAGGGCCGTGTCTTCAAAATTTTGCTTGTTATAGCCGTAGTAATTAGCACTGGTCGGATTGGTGTTAAAGTCCTTGTTGAAGTTTTGTCCCAAATTCTGCGTTTCGGCATATGTCAGGTTATAATAGTTGTGTTGGTATTCACTATTGTGTGTGACAAAAAGCTCTGTTTTAATATTGTTGTTCGGCTTGCTCACGACCCCCATGGATTCATTTGTTCGTTTAAGATCGCCTTCGCCTTTGTATTTATTGCTTATCGTATCGGAAAAAGAACCAAAGGCGGATACGTTGCCGATGTCACCCGTATCAAGACGCAAAAAAGTTCTAAAGAGATTGTCGCTACCGATTGTCTGGGACAGATCTGCACCCAATGCATGTTCCGGTCTTTTGATATTCAGATCCACCTTGCCGACAAGATTTGAAAAACCCAGCCCCTTATCTACAGGGATATAGCCTTTATACAAATCCACGCTTGCAATGTTTTCCATGTCAAATATCGTTTTTCCGCCGCCGGGATTACCGCTTATCGGTACACCGTCATAGGATTTGACACCGCCCGGTCCTGTCTGCTTTTTGCCTCTTATCCGGATAGAGTCGTGAAACCCGTTTTCGTTGGTACCCAACGCATCGACAGCGGTGTAATTGACCGACGGCGCCATCTCAACTACCTTAAACACGTTGATATTGCCTTGCCTGCCAAACGTCTCGATGCTTTTTTTAGTAAAGCTCTCCTGGTTTGATGGAGCCAAGACGTCAAGGGGCGCTACAAAAGCATCGATAGTGTCGGTTGTCGTATCATACACGGTGATCGGTTCCAATTGCCAAGGCGGCGTTTGATTGTTTTCAGGATCTTCGGCCATGATGGCAGCAGACGATCCCATGTTCAAAGCCGCTACAAGTAAAACCGTGCCGATGATTTTTTTTGCTTGGTACTTCATAAAGATCTTCCTTTCCAAAATAGCTGTTTTTCACTGATGGATTCTCTGTCGCGGCTCTTGTCCAAAACGTCTTTTCGGCCCTATTCCGGCCATCGCCAGTGGCGATCGGGTTTGCTGAAAGAACGGTTAGTATCGAGCGGGTCAAAAGGGATTCCATAAAAATTGCGATAAAACGCATCGGCCTCATCCTTGGTATTGAAGGTGCATCGATCGGGATGGAGGATGGATGCGATATACATCAGGCCGAGTATCCAGCGCGGACTGCCGAAATCCCAGCCCGGAGAAGGGTGGGTAAAAATTTTCCGATTCTCTACCGCCGCAACCTGGATACCGCGCTGCAGGCATTCGGTGTAAAAATCTTCCACAGAATTGGAAATGAACGCAGAAATAAAGATCACCTCCGGATTCAACCGATTGAGAGCGGAAACGTTCAGTGTGCGGCCGGGTCGGCCTCCGTCCGGAAGTTCCCGGTTCACACTGATGCCGCCTGCCGTTTCCACCAGTTGATTTTCCAGGCGGCCGCCGTTGATATAGAATAAGGGTTTCCCCATGGCATAATAGACCCTTGGCCGACGGGTTACCGGTGCCAGCGCGATTTCGATGCGGGCCAGGCGCTCTTCAAGATATCCGGCCAGGGCTTCAGCCCGATCGCCGGCATCCGCCATTTTGCCGAAATAGCGGATCGCTTCGATATATTTCCGGGGATGCTGAATGCTCTGGTGCAGTTTATTTAATCCGCCATTTTGAAGGACATCCTCCCAGGCGCGTACCACCACCGCTTTTCGGGTGACCCCCATGGTAATGAGCATGGCTTCCACCATTTCCATGGCGCGGGTAAGGGGATAACCGCCTTCGAAATCTCCTTCCTGATAGGCTGATGGCGCTACCGGGCCGATCACATTCAGATCGCGACCGCAGGCCGGGCAACGATCAAACTGCGACAGGTCGTTTTGTGGCATCTGGATCTTTGCACCCATGGGCCCGTAAAATTCGCGACGCAAGGCAACGTGGCCGCATTGGGGACAATATGTATGCAAGTATCCGCTTCCCGGCGTGTTGAACAGGTAAACAAAATCCAGGATATGGCGAAGGTCCCGGCAGAAGTTCTCTGCTTCACGGATGGATGGCTCCAGAGCAATGGACGCAGTCTCAAAGGGCAGAAAACGCATCACCTGGAGCGGAATACATCGCGAAACACCGGCGATATGCAGGGCCAAATCCAATAATTCAGTTTGATTTTCGCGGGTGAGGATACAGGAAATCTCAACATGAACGCCTGCAGCGTGCAGGCTTTTCAGGTTCCTGAGAACCGGCAGAATTTCCGGGGCGCCGCAAGCATGATATGCTTTATCGGAAAACCCCTTCATGCCGATATTGATAAAGTCCAGGTATGGCAGCAGTTGTGATAACGCCTCCGGGGTAAAATAGGCATTGGAGGAGCAGCCCACCTTCAGGCCCTTTTCACGCGCCAGCTTAGCGATCTTCAAAAAGCCGGGAAAGGCCGCCAGCGGATCATTCATCAAAAAAACGATGCCCTCGCACCGGGTTTCAAAAGCCTTTGCGATGATTTGCTCGACGGTCAGGCGTTGAAGCGCCCGGCTGTCTGGAAACATCTCCCGCACGAGAACCGTGGAAATGCAGCCAGGACAGTTAAAATTGCAGCCCGTGGTCGTTATTTGAAGAAATTTTGTTCCCGGATAGAAGTGCAAAATGGGTGCGGTTTCAATGGAAATGGGACAGGCAACCAGGTATCGATCCGCAAACCGCTCGACGATCCGGTTTTCCTGTAATTCATAAAGCCCGCAGGCGCCGGAATGGCCTTCGGTAAGCCGGCATCGCAGTTCACAGATGTTACAATTCAAATGATCCATTGTTATTTCCTCATGATAAGCCACAGCCCGATGTCTTCGCTGTGCAAAATGGTGCAGGATGCGATACTGGCTGTTTCCAGTGCCGTCTCGAACCGGGCACGCATTTCAGTGCCCAGATTCTGGCGCACTTTGACACAAAAGTCATCGCCGCCCTGATTGCGGGAAGTCATTTCGCTCTCTATGGATTCTTTTAATTCCTTTGACCCAAATCCACCGCCGATATAAGCCCATCCTCCGGGTGCCAGCACCCGGAAAATTTCCCGGAAAGCCTTGGTCAAATCCTCCCAGAAGAAGATTGAACCGCGGCTGACAACCAGGTTGACGGACGCATCCGGCAGGGCGATAGACGAAACCTCGCCCTGCATCGTGTCGGCCCGCATATGCAGGCCGTTTTCAGCGATTGTCCGGTTGGCGATGGCAAGCATTTCCGGGGACGGGTCGAAAAAGTGGACAAATAATTCGGTGGTCCGGGCCAGCGCCGCGCCCAGATATCCTCCTCCGCATCCGATGTCGAGACAGACTCCCCGGATGACGCCGGTTCGGGCGATGATCTGTCCGGCAATAACCGGGTAAACGGGCGCAAATACGCTGCGGGCGATGCGGTCAAATTTCTGGGCGTCGATTTCCATGTAAATCTCCTATAATTAAATAGAATTCGGGTATCTCTTGATCCAATCCTATCAGCTCATACAGTTAAAATGACGCCAAATGGCAGCATTAAGTATTGTTATAAAGTATAATTAAAACATAAATGCATTTTAAAAACTACACTTAGGAACCAATACTGTATGGTTTGAGAAAAAGTCAATATGTATTTTGATGAGAGGCACACCTGATGAGATTGATTTAGGGAGCTGATTCACAAGTCCTGCAACCACGAACACCGCAATGGCGAGGTGCAGTGTCAGGATTATACCAGCAAGGAAACCTGCCCGGTATATGTTTTCCATAGTCAGAAATGAGATAGGGCAGGCAAGCAGGTATCGGTCCGCAAACCGTTCGACGATCTTATTTTCCTGTAATTCATAAAGCCCGCAGACGCCCGGCCGGTCTTCGGTAATCCAGCAGCGCAGTTCACAGATGTTACAATTCAAGTGATCCATTGTTATTTCCTCATTCTTGAGCATCTATCTTTATGTGAATCTCTAACACTACCCGGCCGCACGAGCGAACCTGCGGATATCGCCGTGTGGTTTGGACTGTCGCATGTCACCGCGATCACCGAGCTGTCTTAACGCCTCGGGCACGCAGATTCGGCCACCGTCGCTCAATCCGAGGACATCGACATGGATGTTGTAAAGTTTGTAAAGGTTGGTCTTGTTGATGGTCTCCTTCGTTTGTCCGTCCGCAAGGATCTGTCCATTTTTGAGCATTACCACTCGATCCGAAATCCAGAGAGCGTGGTCCGGGAAATGAGTGGTTTTGATAAAGGTGAATCCGCCGCGGGCCAGATCGGCGATGCGGCCCAGCAAACGGATCTGGTTGCCGTAGTCCAGGCCGCTGACCGGTTCGTCCATGATAAAGATGTCTGCTCCCTGGACTAACGCGCGTGCAATCATGATCAGTTGGCGTTCTCCGCCGCTGACTTCGGTGTAGGGCCGATCTTTGAGATGGGCGATGGAGAGCCGTTCCAGTGCGTTCAAGGAAGCCTGCTCATCCGCTTTGCTATATCGAGAGAAGAACGGCTTGTGTGGCATTCTGCCCATCAGTACCACATCCAACACCCGATAGCCGAACGAGAGCCGGTGAACTTGAGGTACATAGGCAATGCGCCGGGCCAGTTGCTTGGGTGGGATGGTGGAGACCGATTGGCCTTCCAGCAGCACTTGTCCGCTTTGCGGTCGGTAGAACCCCATTAAAAGCTTCAGAAGAGTCGTTTTTCCGCTGCCGTTGGGACCCAGCAAGGAGACGATTTCGCCCGGCTCAAAGGAGACAGAAATGTTTTGGAGAACCGGTTCAAGACAGTAGCCGTAGGTGACATGATCGACTGCAACCAAGGTCATTCTCAGTTCCATCCTTGCTTGGTTTTGCGAAGTATGAAAGCGAAAAAGGGGATACCGATCAGGGAGGTTAAAATCCCGAGGGGGATCTCCACATTGAACAGCAAGCGTGAGATGTCGTCGGCTATCAGCAGATAGGTGGCGCCGATAAGGGCGGAAGCCGGCAGTAAGAGGCGGTTGTCCGGCCCCACGATCATGCGGGCGATGTGCGGAATCAACAGGCCCACCCAGCCGATGATGCCACCCATTACCACGGTTAGCGCGCTGATAACGGTGGCCAGAAAGATAAACAGGATGCGCAGAAAGACCACATTGAGACCCAGGGAGCGGGCCTCTTCATCGCCCATGCTCAACACATTCAGATGGCTGGAAAGAAAAAGCAGGACAAGGATGCCGGAAATGATCGGACCGGAGGCAGTCAGGACCGTCATGGTGTCGACAGTGGAGAGCCCGCCCATGAGCCAGTAGACGATGGCCGGCAATTGCACGTAAGGATCGGCCAGATATTTAACCACCGCCAGCAGGGAAGTAAACAGTGCCCCGCTGATGATGCCACCCAAAATCAGCATCAGAAGCCGGTCTCCCCGATTGAGCGCGGACATTGCCACTGCCGCAAGCACAGCGATCAAACCGAAGGCAAAAGCTCCCAGTTGGACCACAAACCAGTTTTTAGCCAGGATCATGCCCACCGCGGCGCCAAAGGAGGCGCCGGCCAGTACACCCAGCAGTCCCGGCGAAACCAACGGATTGATGAACATGGACTGAAAGACAGCCCCGGAAACCGAAAGGGCCGAACCGATCAGGATGGCGGCTGCGATGCGCGGCAGCCGGATATCGATCAGAATATTCTTGATGATTTGGTACTGCAGGCTGTCCATGACCGGCAGATCGGATACTCGTAGACCGACAAAGCGACCCAGGTCGCCAAGGCTTAGCGGATATCGTCCCAGGCACACGGATATCACGGCTGTCAGGCATAGGACAGCCAGCAGAATAGGGATCGTCATCTTTCGGTTCATGGTTATAAAAGCTTCCGGATCACGCTATAGTAATTTTTCTTTTCAAAACACGGCTTGCAGAGGGTTTCGTCCTGATGTTCGATCTCCCGGCCGTCCATGATGCTTTCACCGCAGAGGGCGCAGGGAACACGGCTCAACGGTTTGCCCGATTCCAGGTTGATGAATGTGGCCGCCATCTTGCCGTAGTCTCCGGTTGTATGGCTTTGTCCCGCGGGCCTTGCCGGTGATTTCAAATTTTGAGGTTGAGAATTTCCCGCAGCGTGGCCAGAACCTCGGATTTTTTTTCATCGGAATATTTCCGCAGATATCTTTTGACCACCTGTTCTTTTCTGCATGACAGTTGTTTTAGCACCTGTCTGCCTTTTGGCGTGATTTCCAGATATTTTGAGCGGTCATCTTCCGGGGCGTTCTTTCTGTTGATGAGACCGACTTTTTCCAGTCGCTGAGCAATACCGGTCATGTTCGCACTTGAAATCAACATGATCCGGTTGACATTCTTCATTGTATTCCGCCCGTTTTTGGATGCGTCCAAAACCCTGAGTAGGTTGTATTGAGAAAACGTGATCTCGCAATCCCTCATATAAGAGGACTCTTTTTTAAAGCGTTCGGCAACCCTGACAATTGCCATCATTACCCGCTCGTCGATGCTCATATCACTCTTATAACCGCTGTCAGACATGGCGGTATAACCTACTTCCAAATGGTGCGACATAAAAAGCCGTTTTGGGTTTCGCGCTATTTCCAAATTTGTATCCACATGCCGTCATCTCCTTTGTTTATGGTAAGTTTCGCAATGCCGGTCTGCTTCATGATTTCATCTTAATCTCGCTTAGGGATATTCCTTGGGCCGTTCCCCCATTTTTCCCTGTCAGACACATTGCCCGTTTCTTTCATTCTATCGGCAATCTGGTCCCGGATTTCAGGTGAGCCCTTGCCGCCGCCCAATAGGCCTTCCCTCCCGGCGCAAGAACCCTGTATACTTCCTTAAGCGCTGTTGCGGGATCTTTCCAGAATGGTATGGATCCACGACTGATTACAAGATTGACTGATCCATCATCCAGGGGAATATTGTGAACATCGGCGAGCAGGGCTCTCGCTCTTTTTTGCAGGCCATCTTCGGTAATGTGTAACTTTGCCTTTTCAAGCATTTCCGACGATATATCCAGAAATATGAAATCAAGGTCGGTAATCTTTGCAAGGACCAGCCCCAAATACCCGCCACAGGAGCCCGCATCAAGACAAACACCTTTTGTCATGCCGGTTTTTTCTTTTATTGACGGAGAAACTGCAGCAACTCTTGTCCAAAACGTCTTTCCCCCTTATTCCAGCCATCACCAGCGGCGGCATATGCACTATGCATTGTCAAAAAGTACGTTTAAAACATAAATTGCATGTTAAAAATTACATTTCTCAAACCAATACCGTATGATTTGAGAAAAAGTCAATATGTATTTTGAGGGGAGGAATACCTGATGAGACTTATTGGGGGAGTTGATTTTCGGTGCAGCAAGGGAATGGGGCTTTTACTGAAAGGGTGTCGAGAGCAAAAAAGTTTTTATTTTGCCTTTTAAAATCCCGTCCTCTGGGCGGGGTCAGAGACAGTCGGCTTTGCCTGTAATTTATTATCTACGGTGCTTGCCGTTCTTATGCATTGTTTTCTCCATACGGTAAATTATTCCAGTTCACATCATGCGTTCGATTTAGATACAATAAGCGAATAAGCTCCATTTTGCCTTTTGTCTCTATAAAAGTCTTGGTTTCCTTGTAGGCTTGGAGGTATGCTGTTGTTGTATCCGTGCAAGAGGAAAGATCGTTCCATAACTCTTCAAAATCATACCATCTTGTTGTCTTGGCAATGTCCTCAGACAATTTATGATAAAGGTAAGGATGCACTTCGCTTTGGATCAACTGACACAATCCTTCCTCTATCCACATCGGTACATCCAGGTCTTTTTTTCGTTTCATTGAAAATACGGTAGCCTGTGATATGTCTCGGACAATATGATGGGTAATTTCATGCACTAAGCAACCCGAGAGGTGGTCTTTGTCGGCATTTTTCTGACAGGACAACGGTGAGACAAAAAGAATGATTTTTATTCCGTTCTGGCTACCGGGAGCACAGAAGAAGTTTTCGTCACATGGCAGGCACGTCATATATTGTAAATCAATCACCTTTGGAGCCATCCAAAGTTCGAGTTCAATATCACCTTGGTAGGCAAACCAGTCTTTTGCATACATATATGCCCGTAGCAACGATTCCCGGATCGATGGGAGGGTAGAACTATCCTGGATGGCATAACTGATATGGAGATGATCTGAAAAGGAACAATGCTCCGTAATTCTCGGAGATTTTTCGAATCGCTCAGAAATATATCGAGTCTTTCTGAGGCCGAATCTGCTCTCTAACAGAGACTGATCCAAGCTGTACATTCCTTTATCATTCAATCAATGAAAGCGCATGCACTCTTTGATATCCTTGCTGTAGCGTATAGTATCGAGAGGTGCTCCCACGTTTAAAACCCTGGTTGCACCGTCAGCCAAAAAGCCCACGGCTTCGTAAAACCGCTGCGCCCGTTCATTATCTTTGAACGCCCAAAGAACTACCCGGAGATACCCCCGTGACCTGAGAAAGCCTTCGCCCTCCCGGTACAAAGCTCCACCGATCCCTTTTCGCCAGAATTCGGGTGCAAGATAAATTGCCAGAACTTCACGCGTTATCTTTTGATCAACATCAGGATCAGGGCAGGCGCCTATCGCCAGAAAACCGATCACGTCGCCTTTTTCTTCAGCAACGTAGAAGTCTTCCTTACCCTCTAAGATCGACTTGCGAAAAGCCTCAGCCCCGCGAAAATAGTCCAGTTTGGCCAGTCTGTCATCCGGCACCAACCCCCGGTAGGCTGCCCGCCAGGAATTGACATGCACTCTTGCAATAGCAAAAGCGTCATCGTATTTTGCACAACGCAGATTCATTGAGCACAACTCCGGTCATACGTATTGGATCGGCAGCAATTTTGGATAGAGTCCTCTCACAACCTACAGCCTGATAACCGAAATGATAATTGAGGCCGACACCGATACCCGAATTAAATACCGCTCATGCACAAATATTTAATTTCACAATACTCCTCAATACCGTATTTTGACCCTTCCCGTCCTATGCCGGACTGCTTCACCCCTCCGAAGGGCGCAACTTCGGTAGAGATCGCTCCCGTATTGATCCCAATCATACCGTATTCAAGCGCTTCCGAAACTCGCCATATCCGCCCGATATCCCTGCTGTAAAAATATGCTGCAAGACCATATTCGGTATCATTCGCCATTCGGACCGCTTCCTGTTCGGTTTTAAATCGAAATAAGGGTGCAACAGGTCCGAATGTTTCTTCTTTTGCAATCGCCATATCAGAACTCACATGGGTTAAAATGGTGGGCTCAAAGAATGTCCCGCCTCTTGCATGACGTTTTCCGCCGATCCGTATTTTGGCTCCTTTGGAAACCGCATCCCGGATATGATGTTCCACTTTTTCCACGGCATTCATATCAATTAACGGACCTTGTACGGTTTCGGGTTCAAAACCGTCACCCACTGTAAACGCCCTTACCTTGTCTGCAAGCTTTTCAGCAAAAAGGTCGTAATTTTTATCATCAACCAGAATCCGGTTGGCGCACACGCATGTCTGGCCTGTATTTCGATATTTAGAAACAATAGCGCCGTTGACTGCTGCGTCTATGTCCGCGTCATCAAAAACGATAAAGGGCGCATTGCCTCCGAGTTCCAGGGATATTTTTTTGACGGTTGCGCTGCATTGTTGCATCAGAAGTTTTCCCACTTCCGTGGAACCGGTGAAACTGAGCTTTCGAACGATGGGACTTGCTGTCAGTTCCGCACAGATAATAGATGCTTTCCCGGTAATTACATTGAATACGCCTGCCGGAACGCCCGCTTGACGGGATAATTCTGCAAGCGCCAATGCCGAATAGGGCGTCTGACTTGCAGGTTTCACAATCATCACACACCCGGCGGCCAATGCTGGCGCAACTTTTCGGGTAATCATGGCTGAGGGAAAATTCCATGGCGTGATCGCCGCGCAAACGCCGACAGGCTGCCGAATAACCAAAATACGGCTTTCTTTCTGGTGAGCAGGGATGACATCTCCGTAAATTCGTTTACCTTCTTCAGCGAACCACTCAATAAAGGACGCGGCATATGCAATTTCTCCCTTGGATTCGGCAAGCGGTTTACCCTGTTCGGCAGTCATCAGAATGGCCAGGTCATCACGGTTTTCCATGACAAGTTCATACCATAGCCTCAAAATGATTGAGCGTTCTTTAGCCGTTTTTGTCCGCCACGATTGCCACGCGGCATGAGCAGCTTCAATTGCCCGCCGGGTTTCGATAACACCCATTTCCGGGACTGTCCCGATACGCAAGCCGTCAGCAGGATTTGTAACTATCATAAAGGTTTTCGAGTCCGCATCCGTCCATTCTCCGTCAATATAGCACTGCTCACGAAACAGTGCCGAATTCCCAAGTTCAAACATCGTCTGCTCTCCTATTGAAAAACACTAAAGACATGATAAACCGTTCATAATTCTAATAACTTGTATTTCTCTACGCGCTGTTTTCACGGGTTACATAAGGCAAAGACGTGAACAAGCTTCTTTCTTGCAGATCGAAAGCGGCCAGTGGCTTGTATTTCGCCTGATATAGTACAAACCACCCTCTCGGAAACGTCATTAAAATTTACTCCTTTCATCATCCGGTTAACGATTTTATCCTCGGCCGACTTCACCGATGAGTTTGCCGGTGCAGGAAGCGTCATAGCCCGGAAGGGAGGACAACTCTTTACGCATCGCTTGAGTTTGCAGAACATCCAGGAGAATTTTTATTGCTGAAAGATCCAGCAGATCGTACGGAATGACAAGATCACAACGAACCGCCTGAATCGGGACAAAATCGAGTCCATGGGCAACAGCCACGGCCCGCAGCCCCAGCGCGGCATCCGCCAGCTTGTATGCGACCATCTGCGCCCCCTGGCTGTGGCTCGATACCAGATTGTCGTAACCGCTGACCGCATCCGTGGGCACACCGGCACGGGCCAGGAAATCATCCAGCAATACGCGAAGGGCGGCCCCGGTTTCCCGGTTGACCAGCCGGATATCGCTTCTTGCCAGATCGTTAGCGGTACGAATGTTAAACGGATTTCCCGGCGCCACCATCAGCCCTTCTTCAAACATTGAAAAAGCAAAGACCATGACTTTCGTACCGGTCAGCATTTTTTCCACGAGCGTGATGTTGGATTCGGCGGCATCCGAATTATGCATATGGGTTCCCGCCGCATGCGCCTGGCCTGCCGCCAGCGCTTTGACAGCGGCATGGCTTGAGGCAAAACGACAATGAACCCGGGTATCGCTTGAATGGCGTGACACATGTGAACTCAGCAAGGCAAATGCCGGATCACAACCCAGCAGCAAAATGTTCTTTTTCAGGGATTCCTCTGTCTGAAGCAGTTGCACCGTGGCGCCGTCCTTACTGATCATGCCGTCGGCAGCCTGAAATCCACTGCCATGCAACCATTTGCCGTCTATGGGATGGGCAATGAGGCGATTTCGGATGCGGACAACGGAAACCCTGCCATCTGTCAACCCTGCCTTTTCCGCCAGTATGACCGGCTGCCCGGCTTCCGGTACATCCAGGATGAAAAGATCCTCGACTCTGCAATCCAGTTCCTTTGCCAATCTAAGCGCAATGAGGGTATTGGGCGTATAACGACCGGATTCCATGTCGTAAATGGCCTGTCGTTTTATTCCCACCCTTTCCGCCAGTTCACTCTGAGACAGTTTTTTGCGAACACGGATCGACTTCAGGTTGCAAATAACCTGATCCTTGGCATCTTCCATGGCAGGCCTCCTTACCTTGTCATATTTAAATATTCATACATTGCAATTTGTAATGTATAATATAAAATCAATCCGTTGAGAACTCAATGCGGAAAATGGTTGCAACAACGTTTACTCAAAAATGATCTATTTCTGTTCACCTTCCCGGTAGTCCGACCAATGCCCGTCCGCCACTTGTTCAAGTACCGCCGGATGTGTAATCGATCGACTACACCCGACGGCAGGGAGTCTCACACCGAGGAACCTCTCGTAAAACGCATCGGCGATGTTCTTCATGTCAAAACTGAATATCTCGGGATGCAGGATATTGGCCATCTGCATCAAGCCCAGAATCCAGTCGGGTCTGCCTGCCGTACTATACGGATGCATGCTGAATACCTTCCCATCCTTAACGGCCTTGATATCGTTCAGGCCGTTATTCACGCAGAAGTTGCGGAAATCAGCCACGGGATAACCCATGGCTCCGCTGATAAGGATCACCTCCGGATTGAGCCGCTTAAACGTTTCCTCCGGTATGGTCATGCCCGGGGCATCATCACGCTCCAGATCCTTGTTGAGACATCGGCCTCCGGCTATTTCGACAAGGTTGCATTCGAATTTGTCTCCGAATATGGCGATGAGCGGATGCCCGAGCGAGAAATAGACCGAGGGTCTCTGCGCATCCTTTGTGCGGTTCTTTATGATTGACACGTATTTCTCAATGTATTCTCTAAGCTTATGGGCCTCATCGGTTCTTCCTGCAAGTTTTGCATAATGATCCACGGTATTCAGATAGGAATCTATCTCTTTGCTCCTTTCATAAAGCCGCTCGATAAAGTCCGTTCCCAGTATCTGTTGCAACACGGACGCTACGACACTTGGGTTTCTTTCCCCGAGAAAGGCAAGAACGGTTTGGATTGATTCGAGGATATGTATGGTCTTGTACCCTCCCAAAAAACCGAGAACCTGCGCGCCACTCTCTTTTTCGAATGTTCCGGCAAAAGGCGGCCTGAAGCCACATTCGCATGCCCCGGCATCCCCGTGGCCGAATACGTGTGCGCACATGGGGCCGTTGAATCCCCTGCGAACTACGACTTTCCCACATTCAGGGCAATAGGTATTCAGGTAATGCGTGCCGGGTGAATTGAAAAGATACACGTAATTGAGCAGTCCCCTGACGTGTTCGCAAAGTGTTTCGGCCTCTCTCACGGAAGGCTCGTCGGCGATATCGGCTGCGGCAAGCGGGATAAAGCGCATCACCTGGAACGGAATATCCCTTGAAATTGATGCCACCACTTTGGCTGTTTCCAAAACTTCGTTTTCGTATCCCTTCACGTAAACGGCCGCGACTTCGGTGGATACTCCACTTTCAATGCTGAGTTCGAGGTTTCTGAATATGGGAGAAGCAGACGCGGCCCCGAACAAGGCGTACGTCTTGTCCGTACATCCCTTTATCCCGATGCTGACAAAATCGATATGCCGCAACAAATCCCTGAATGACGATTCGGTAAAGTAGGCATTCGTTGCGCATCCGACAAGAAGGCCCCTGGCTCTTGCAAGGGAGGCTATCCGCTTGAAAGTAAGAAAAGAGACTGCGGGCTCGTTAAAGCAGAACATGATGCCCGCACACCCTTCACTCAGAGCCTTGCCGACTATCTCTTCCGGATTCATTCCGTGAAGTGCGCCTTCTATCGAACCAAGGTTTTCCGTGAGTATCCACGAAACGCAGCCACTACACCTGAAATTGCACCCGATCGTGCAGACCTGAAGGAACTTGTTGCCCGGATAGTAATGGAGCATGGGCATGGATTCTATTTCGGATGGAACAACGACAAGATAATTGTCGGGATACTTTTCCGCAATCCGGTTGTCTTTGTTTGTGTACATCCCGCAAATGCCGGTTCCATTCTCGGCAATGTAACAACGGTGTTCACAGATGGCACATTCCACTGGCTTCACTCCAATCATTGACGCGATCAAAATTTCGTAAATCCAAGACTCACAATCAAAGAGGCGGCAGACATTTCAATATCCTTTCCGCATCCTCATTTGTTATTGTTTTGCCATATACTTCGGAATAGAAAGTTTTCATCTCCCCTGTCATATCCCAGTCTTTGAAAAGATCGGGGTGAAATATCTTTGCCATGTATATGGCGAGCAGTACGCTTTCGCCGCTTGCGTAATCCCACGCAAAGATTCCGTTCGGGATAAGATAGAGCTTCCCGGCTTTTACGGCCCTCAGGGCCGCCCAGTTCGGGTTTTCCCTGACGCTTTCAATCGTGTTGCCCCATCCGCTGATCAGGATGATATCCGGATTCCATGACAGGACCTGCTCCATATTCACTTCAGTGAAGTTTTGGTCATGGGCCTGCGGCAAAAAGGTACCACCCGAGACCTCGGTAAGCCAGTGCATCACGCTGGCCTTGCCCTGAGTGTTCAAAAGATTCCCGCTTCTTCCGCCATAGTAAACGGCAGGCCTGTCGTTCTTGCTGAGTCTTGAAGTTATGGACAGGATGCTGTTAATCTTCCGATCAAAATACTCACAGTACTTATCCGCTCGTGTCTTGGCTTCCGGACCCAGCAGATCGCCAAAAAATATCACCTGACGCTTGAAATTATCCACGAAACCTTCCAGGGTCCTCGGCCTTTTCTGAGCCGAAAACCCACATGCGGTTTTTATTCCTGCCGCCCTGTACTTTTCTGCTTCCCCCGGGAAGGGCGAGTAGAGTACGAGATCAACCTTGAGATTCAACAGCCGCTCAACGTTACCGGTAAAAGGCGGCTCCGTGGTCTGTACATGCCTTATTTCGGGATAGAGCTTGTATGCCCAGGAGGACGGTTTCATCGTCAAGACCAGGCTGCCACCTTTGCCGAGCATGACGATCCTGTCCGAGGATACGCCGTGCATACACGCGATTCTTTGAGGGTTGACCGGGACTTCGATCTTGTTGTCATCCATGTCCGTGACAATTTTGTAATCATTGGCATGAACCGGTGAATTAAGTCCGAGGTATCCGGATAGGAGCGCAGTTAATACAATCCGTAACACGTTGTGCCTCATCTTTAGTCCTTCCATTGTCTGGTTTGCTTCATCAGCAGATACCCCAGCAGAGGTGCGCCAATGAATGATGTAACGATGCTGATCGGGATTTCTCCGTTAGGCAGGATTCGTACAATCGTGTCCGTCAGAAGCAAAAACACCCCTCCCAGCAAAGCGGCAAAAGGGATCAATCTTCCGTGGTCCGGGCCTACGATCAGACGGGCTATGTGAGCGACGATAAGGTCAACCCACATGATTATGCCACAGGATGAACTTCCTGCAGCCACGATAAGGGTTGCAAAGAGCATGAAAAGGTTTCTTGCAAGTTTGACGTTCACTCCCATGGATAGCGCCTCTTCGTCCCCGAGAGCCATGAGATTCAGTTTTCCTCTGAATATGCAGATCCCGATGATGCCGATTGAGATAATGACCAGAGCCCTGATGACGTTCTTCCAAAGGATGTTGTTCAGCCCACCCATATGCCAGAATACAATTGCAGGGAGCTGTTCGTAAGGATCGGCTATGTATTGCAGGGCCGACCCTGCCGCCATGAAGAAAGTGGATACAATAACCCCTGCGATTACCAGTGTGGTCATGGTATTTATGCCGCGGTCGCCTATTACATGGACCAGAACAACAGCCGCTACGGCCCAGAAGAAGGCAGAACTTTCTATGGACAATGCCGATTTACTGAAGAATATGATGGCGATCGAGGCTCCGAACACGGCCCCGTGAGTCACCCCGAGAAACGAAGGCGATACAAGGGGGTTTCTCATAATTCCCTGAAATACAACCCCGCCCACGGAAAGCGCAGATCCGGCAAGGATGGCCATGAGCACCCTTGGCAGCCTTACAGACCACAAAACCATGGCCGGAACGGCAAGATCATCACCCGGAATGCGTCCCGTGAGCTTCAGTGACACGATCTGCCATAGCATCGCAGGCTTAATGGCGTATTGACCTATGGTCAGAGCCAATATCACACTGAAAATCAGCAAGATTCCGATGATAATGAATGCCCCGTTTTGTCTCATTGTTCATAAGCAGGGAGTACATATTCTGCCCCCGTATCTGTCAGTTCCATCTTTATCCTCATGTCGTAAACCGACTCCAGGTATTTCACATGAAATACTTTATCCCGTAAGCCCTGATGACGGATACTTCCGTTATTCAGCATAATGAGCCTGTCGCAGTATCTTCCGGCCGTATTGGGGTCGTGAAGGGTCATAATGGTGGTGAGGTTCTTCTCTCTGGTTATCTTTCTGATCAGTTCCATGATGATGTGCTGGCGTTTGAAATCCAGGTGTGAAGTGGGTTCATCAAGAAGCAGAATCCCTGCCTTCTGAAATAGCGACCTGGCTATCAGCACCATTTGTTTCTCGCCGCCGGAAAGTTCATTGTATTGCCGCTGGGCAAGATGCACTATGTGGAGCTCTTCGAGGATTTCCAGGGCACTCAAATGGTCATTTTTCTTTGCAACCCCCGAAATGCCGAATCTCATACTGCCAGCCATCAGCACAATCTGCAGAACCGTGAAAGAAAAGACGATGGTTAATTCCTGCGGTACAACCGCTATCAGTTTGGCTATTTCCTCGCGGGAAAGCACTGCGATGTTTTGGCCGTGAATGGTTATGCTTCCGGTTTCGTTATTCAGAATTCTATTGATGCACTTAAGCAAGGTCGTTTTTCCGGAACCGTTGGGACCGAGAAGCCCGCAAATCTCTCCCTTTCTCACCGAGAAACTGATGTCGCTCAGGGTTTTTCTTTCGCGGTAACTGAAATCAACATTCTCTATCACGAGGATTTCATTGTTCTGCGTCATATATCTTACGCTCCTGGTTATCCGGCTCTGTGGGGCAAGTTGTTCCAATTCCGTGAAGATTCTTGCCGGCGGTTGATATCCGGACCGCCGGCAACTTTTCCGTGCAGTTATTTTTACAGCTTCCGGATCCTCTATAATTTCGATTCCCCCTGGTTCATCAAGGTATATTTGCGCCCACAAGCAATAAAATGCGGGGTTCCGCCTCCTTCCAGAATGGCGCGGCGCGCTCCGGATATGTCTATGATCTTGGTTGCCGCAACGGCATGGACACCGCGTCTGAATGCCGGGTCCGGAAGCCAGCCGGCCGATGGACCGACCACGCCGATAAACCGTGCTGATTTTGCGGACTCGATGACCTGATCGAAATCTCCAACAGCCGCGGATGAGCCCGTTATAATCAACACGTCCACATCCGCCAGATCCGCGATATTTTTGCTGATGACATAGCCATCCTGAAATCCCGGGAACAATGAGGGATTGTTATCGACGATTGTCAGGGAAGAGGCATGAGTCAATAGAAATGGAACAAATGGGCCGATGTTTCCCACCATGCCGACCTTGAGACGCAGCTCGCCAAAGGGCAGAAGACTCAAAAAATCCGTTTCCGAAAATCTGTAATGATCCGGCTCGTGATCCATGATCATCTGTGAAACCGCATTGACGGCTGCAATCCCCACGCTTTTTTCCAGGGGATGCGGGGAAAGCATCAGTTCCGTCAAATCGAGGATATGTTTTTTTGCCAGTGTTCCGGCCCTGGGGTAATGTGCGCAGGATTCGCTGTCGGATCGGGGGGTAAAACAAACTCCCATGGTTCCGTTGTTCAGTTCGACAAATGTATATCCCAACGATATCGCCACCATCCGAATTCCGGGAAGGTCTTCCAGGGACG
Source organism: Deltaproteobacteria bacterium (assembly GCA_016219185.1). Taxonomy (GTDB): domain Bacteria; phylum Desulfobacterota; class Desulfobacteria; order Desulfobacterales; family Desulfatirhabdiaceae; genus RAAP-1. The sequence continues at coordinate 12,737 of JACRBZ010000065.1, read as the reverse complement.
CGGAACGTTTTTGGACTTCTTCAACAATTTCTTCACTCAATGTGGGCATTTCAATCCTCTTGGTGTTGTATAGCCACCGAAATCATGACTTCACAAAAAATCACAGGCGTTTATTCTTACTCCAGTAACCCGTTTAAAGATGTATCATCCAGTTCAACGCCGAGAAAAAGCTTGTAAAACTTTTATCGTTTCCATCCCCAAAAGTCTGTCATTCTTTTTCCCACCACAGCACGGCCCAACGAATCACGCGGGAATATGGCAGTTTCCATCCATCGTGATTCCGAATGAGGCGCTCCTGAAGGTGCCATTTGAGCCGTGATTCTTCTTCCGGCGTCATGTCGTGGATCATCCATCGCAGGGAATTGACGGCGTCCCCGACATTTCCAAACACTTTTTCTTCCTTGTTGACGGTAAATGCGACATTGGCATAGCGTCCCATCTGGCGAAGAAGATTGTAAACCACGATATAATCGGCGCGAGGCCCGAAAGTTCGCCCGACGGCTTCGACAATCCGGCGGTCGTGGGGACCGTCGTCCACCATCGCTGACAGATACACCCGTTTCCTGGCGCGGCTTTCCAGTTTCAGGATGGCGCCGTGCAGATCCTCCATAACCAGCGAGCGGGAGGCTATGGCAACATCATGCATGCCGATATCAAGCGCATCCCAGTCATCCTCCCACCTTCCCTCGACCCTGCGGATGTTGGTGATGCCTTGCAGCAGGCAGCGTTCATCGAGCAGGGAAATCATCGTTGTCGAGGAATCAAGAGCCGTAACCGATCCGACAAGCGAAGACAGCGGCACGGCCAGGGTTCCGGCAGCGCATCCGACATCCAGAACACTCCAGGCGGGATCGGGTTTCATGATATCGATAAACTGCCGGACATAATCGCTTCCCGATGCATGCCGAGCAAACGACGGGGCCCGTTTGTTCCAGAATTCGGGATGATGCGTCGAATCATGTCGGTTGTCGTGGATTTGCTTCCACACTTCATTCCAGTCAATGGACGGCACGCTCATAAATTTTCCTTTATTTCTTCATAATAGGCTTTGTTTTCGGCACACGGCCGGCACAGGGCCTTTCCTTCACGATAGGTTTCCCGCATGTCCCTGACCGTCTCACCACAGGACGTACAGACCGTTGAATTCAAGGACTCTCCGGGAAGGTCCTGGGGCCTGATTGTGATACGGACCTGCCGGATCATCAGAAGTTCTTTTTCGGGTATGGCTGCCAATGCTTCAATAGTGGCCGATTTTTCATCTTTTTCCGGCATGCGGCACTGCTTCATTTCCGAGATCTTTTGATTGGAATCCGGCCGGATGCTGACTCTTACGGCCCTGCCGGTTCCGGTATCGACAAAGGTTGCCGCCATTTTGCCGTAGTCCATGATTTTAATGCTGCGCTTGCCGGGAGTGCGTCCGGTGACGGATATGATCGCATCCGCGGCGCACCGGTCAATCTCGATGAATATGACCAGGTTCCTGCCCTGGCTGCCCCTGGGATCCTCAATACCCAGCTCCCTCAAACCGGCCATGGCCATTCTGACCCCCACTACCTGTCCGCCGCACAAATGCCCGTGGAACTTTACGGCATGATCCAAATACCTGTTAAACAACGTGCTTGTCATCTCGTTCATCCCGGTCTCCCAAATTTCGCTATTGGAACAATAACACCTCGATATACCGCAGATCCCTCACGTACCTTGAACCCGCGTAATAATCCTGGGAAGAAATCAAATCAATACGGTCCCGCGTTTCACCCAGCGGCAGGCCGTCCCTTTCGGTCAAAACAGCCACACCACCGCCTATCGCGGTATTGAATATTTCCTGCCATGAAAAGACGACTTTGTAGCCATCATCGGCCGTGGCAACAATGAACATTTTTTTCGTGTCATTGTGTCCCTCCTTTAACACATCGGCTTTCTGGATGATCTTTTCGATCAGCACGCCCCTGCAACGCTGAATGCAGTCCTTGGGAGTGCCCGTACCACACACGATGAACAAATCCTGAAATTCTTCCGATTCCATGTCCCGGATATCCGTCATGCCGAGCATCAGTGGGTTCCCAACCCTTCCGGTTACCCGGAGTGCTATTGTTTCCGGGGAGTTCGGCAATTCACCTTCCGATGGTTTCGTATTCACGGCAACCTCCTATTTTGATTTTTTATGAGTTCATCAATATTGATGTGATGCCAACCGGCAGCCTCTCTCCTATCGGGACAGCCGGAACTGAACGGGCAGAATCACCCATGTTGCCACGGCTTTTCCCTGATAAATACCGGGGGTGAAATGCCACTTGCGGATGGCATCCAGCGCGCACTGATCAAACAGCCCTTCAGGGTTGGCTTCGAGTACGGAATCTTTGATGACACTGCCGTCAGCCTTGACCAGAAATTTTATCGTCACACTGCCCGAAACGCCCAATTTGCGTGCGGCAGGGGGAAATTCAGGATCGACTTTCCGTATGGGAACCGGCGGCTGATCAACCTGTTTCAGGTCGAACGCACCCCCCGTGCCGCCGGTTCCCGTTAAAGCACCGCCGGCACCCGATCCGTTTCCCGATCCGTTTCCAGGTCCAGCCCCCAAACCGTTCCCCGATCCGGCTTCGTTTTCGAAAGTTCCCTGAACGGCTGGCCCGCTCCCCTTGCTACCCGCAGCATCGGTGCTTTCGCTGATTTGTGAAGGCGCCGGATCCTGAGATTCGGAAGGTGCGGGCACCGAAGCTGTCTCGGGTTCAGGTTCGGATGTTTTCCCGGAGATATTGACTGGCTGCTGCCGTTTCCCGACTTTCCGGGGTTTGCGCTCCATCACGGCCCGTGTTTGGGAAAACACGGGCCTGGAAGGGCGGATGATATCGCCGGGCATAGCTGCGGTTTGCAGCGTCTTTCCGTTTTCCGTTCCAGGGAAAGGTTCGAGTTCGCCGGCACTGTTTGCCGCCATTTCCACCAGATGAACGGTAACAAACGGGGTGTCGGGTGTTTCGTGAGAGGCTGAAAACATCGTCAACAGCAGGATGGACAACAAGCCTGCCGCATGAATCCCGACCGAAATTCCTATCTCCAGCATTCCCTTTTGCCGTAGTCCCTCACGTCCCTGATTATCGATGTCATCATCAGTATTTATACGACACATTCACAAAATAACTACGTCCTTCCAGGGGAAATCCTTCTTCCAGTGCATAATTCTCATCGGTGAGGTTGTTCACACCGCCTTCAATGGAAAAGCCATGGGACATTTCATAAATGGCCTTGGCATTTACCAGCGTATATGAATTCGCAACGCGAACAGCATCGGATGAGCTGTACCGGTCCCCGTTGTATTCGACGGAACCCAGAAGACTCAATCCGTTTAAGGGAAGAAAATATTGCAGATAGGTAAAGAGCTTATGATTGGGGATATTCAGCAACTGGTCTGTTCCGCTTTCGTTTTGATATTGAATGTATGTGTAGTTGAAACCGCCTTTGAGGCTTGTCAGCAGTTGTCCGGATACGCCGAATTCAGCACCATATTGATAAATATTGCCGATGTTTTGATTCTGGTTGATCGTTTTTCCGGAATTGCCGGGATCGGGAATCGTTTTGAGCAGGATGAAATCCGTGACATCGCTGAAGAACACATTGGTCTCGATCGTAAACTTGTCAACGAGAAAACCCAGATAGCCGACTTCATAATTGATGGATTTTTCAGCCTTGAGGTCAGGGTTGGGCAATGATGTCCCCAATCGATAGGAATATTTGTCCTTGATGGAAGGAAGCCTCGATTTTTCCGCCACGGAAGTATGGACGGTGTCCGTATCGGTCAGCTTATAGAAAAGCCCTGCTTGTGGATTGAATGTCGAGGTGTTGTCGGTGGGGAAATCTTTCAAGGTTTTCGTCTTGGAATCCAGATTCTGGGCCTCTATCGTGTTTACCGTGTCATAACTGGCGCCAAGAATCGTGTAGAATTTTTTGGTAATGTCAATGGTGTCTTCAAGCCCGATTGACATGATACTATCTTCAAAATGCTGAATCGGATTGCCTTCGTTATGTTCCCGGTGAATATCCTCTTTGTAATGAAATGCGGCCTTGATCAGGTTGTTCGAGAAGTATCGGGTACCGATTTCCATCGAACCGCCATAGGTAAAGTCATCATACCAGCTCTTGAATGAGCTTGGTTTATTCATCGTGCTGTAGGTTGCATCGTCATAAGCATAGAGCGAGTTTTTAAAGGTGTCGTAAAACAGCCTTGACTTGATGTAGTTGCTGTCCCAGACGGAGGTATTGGTATTTAAATAGACGCTTTCCTTGTTCCAGTAGGGCCATTGCCAGTATTTGGGTGTATTGCGGGAATCGGTCCCCGTATACGGCGGGACCCCCTTTACGCCTTGCTGATTGATATAGCTGACGGCGTATTCATCCGTTTCGTTCGGGGTCAGCCCCAATTTTACATTTCCTTTTTTGTCGGTCTGGTAGGAATTGACCCGCTCTCCGTTTCCCTGTACTTTTGTCGGCGTAAAATCCTGGGAAACGTCGAAATGGTCGGTGGTACTGTACGCACCGCCTCCCTGAGCATACCAGGTTCCCTGATTGCTTCCGAAATTGGCATAACTCTGGAAAGCATCTCCCGAAGCATAACCCGCGCCGGCGCTGACTTCGAAGTTCTTGACAGGTCTGCGGGAAACCATATTGATAGCGCCGCCCATGGTGTTGGGACCGTAAAGGACGGATGTGAACCCTTTGGAGACGATTATTTCCGACAGGTCGAATGTATTGAAACGGGCCAGGTCCGGATAGCCGTCATAGGGAACATAGATGGGAATGCCATCCATGAACATGGGGACATGCTTAATGTCAAAGCCTCGGATATATATCATCTTTTCGTTTCTTGCGCCCGTTTCGGACAGCGTGACACCCGGCAGAAGGTTTACGGCATCGGCCAGATTATCCCTGTTGAATAGCCGCATTTCGTCGCCATAAACCCTTTCCGTTGTAACGTTTTTGTTTCCTTCGGCAGTTCCAACGACTTCAACTTCACCCAGGGTGAAAACCTGATTTTGGATGACCTCGTTTTTATTTTCCGATGTTTCCGCTGCTGCCCCCGGCGTCATTTCCGCCAGAATCAGCAGACCAATGGCCATGGCCACCCTGACACACCCTGCGTATTGCCCGATCATTTTCTTCCTCCGCTTCCCGTGTTAAAAAAGTCCTGATGATTTAAAACAATATCCGCATAACGCCATGACAGCGTATATTCTCATGTGATCCACAGGCAGGTGTTCAGTGTCTGGATACCTGAATTTTCAACCATCATAAAAAATCGGGCACGTATATCCTGGTGACGAAAACTAATTTTTAAAACGTCATTTTTTATAATAATGTATTTTATAAATGTCAATATATAATTTTAAAAGGATGCCCATGTTTCCGTCCAGCAACATTCTTTCAGCACTGCTGCGGATTGTCGGTGGGATGGCCGGGTGTCGGAACTAAAATGAGGATATACTAGATGTTCGGACGATTGGTCATGGACAGGGGGGGATAATGCAATTACAACGATATCTGGAGCCCCACGGCGCAATGAGGTCGTGCGGGTTTTTTAGAATTCATCTGATGGGAAAGAGGCAGTGACCGTCAGAGCCGGAATCATCCCTGAAGTTCCAGGCGGGATGGTCAGGATGACGCTGTGTTTATCGGAAAAGATCGGAGAAATAGAAGGCTTTTGGGATAGATGCATGGGGGCGTCATTTGGCGCCCCCATGCGCATCCGCGCGGCACTCGAGTTGCCGGCATGTGTTTAATTCATCATGTTCCAGGCCGATGTCGCCATCGGAACATAGCCTTTGTTCTGGCTGATCACATCCAGATGGATCATTGTAAGTGTCGCTGTTTCAAACACGACAGGCTGCGGACATTTTCGAAGATCCAGCGAGACGATATAGTGCTTGCACCGGTGGCAAAGTTCCGCCCGTTCCTGCGGCAGATCTTCAATAAAAAGCGTTTCCATCCGGCTTTGATCGTCGTTTTCACATGCCGGGCACCGGGTTCGGATATATCGCCAGGAATGGGCGCAGACCGAACATCTCAGCCAGCGCTGCCCGGCGTCGGTTGACAGAAAACTGAGCTCCGGATAAGCGCCGCAAATTGGACAGTTTCCCCGGTGCCAATCCAGATGTGCGATCCGGGGGGCCATGGCTTCGGATAGTTTTTCGAGAAAAGGCTTCATTACCTGCAGGGAGACAAATTGCAGCAGTCCGGGAGCCATCCCCAGCCGGGAAGCGGTTTCGGTAACGAGATCTTCTTGGCCCTTCAGGATCGCTTCGATGATCGTCTCCGGCGCAAACCGCTTCTTGGTGATGGCCGTTTTAAGGATGTTCAGGTCAGGGGCGATCCGGGGGAACCCTTTTCCCATTGCCGGAAACAATCGGTCAATGGCTTTGCGCGGGTAATCTTCCGAAAAAATCAGACTGTCCTGCAGCCACACGGAAACGCCCTGGGAAAAACGCACCGGATCGGGTTTAAACACCTGATCGGGCAAAGCCATCTCAGCCTTGAGGAGGGCGCGCCGGATCAGCAGTTCTCTGAAGGCTTTCGCAATATTTGCAAATGCCGGCTTTTTTTTCCGGATGTCCTCAATGGCTGCTTCAATATTTTCGGCGGTAGGTTGTGAAATCATCATGGCACTCCGGAAACAGAGAGAGCCGCCCGAAGGCTTTTCGGGCGGCTCGTTGGTGAGCGGGGCGTTTTTCAGCTTGCTGCGTATTGATGGTATTTTACCGGATCATCTGTTACGATATAAATGACCCGCACATCATCCGGATCAATGGCTCTTGCTTTGGGAAAAGCCTGCTTCAGCTCGGTCACGCGCTGTCCGGCTTTTTCCAGAATGGCGCTTCTTTCTCCGAATGCCATGGCCCCGGTCGGACAGGTTTTGACGCAGGCCGGCATTTCACCGCCGGAAATCCTGTCCACGCACATCGTGCATTTGAAAAGCGCCCTGGTTTTTTCACACTGGCGCGGGATATTGTAAGGGCAGGATTCGATGATGGCCTTTGCATCCAGCTCCTTGGTTTTTTCGGTGTAAATCACCGCTCCGGTCTGCGGGTCCTGGTAGATGGCCTCCTCATAGCCCGCGGTTGCCTTGCAGGGCGGATCCACGCAGTGACGGCACTGCTCCGAGAAAAAATACCAGTAAGGCTTGCCCTTGTCGGTTTTTCCTTCCGAAAAACGGACCAGTTTCCAGGTATCGGCGGAAACATCCTGCGGGTTCTGATAACTGCCCATGTTCCGGGTCTTGGTTCCGGCAAGCCGGTTCCACTGTTTACAGGCCACCTGGCATCCCCGGCAGGCCGTGCATTTTGAAGTGTCAACCAGAATGGATTTTCCTTCAGCCATATCACGCCTCCTTTTTGCTGACATTGACCATGAATGCCTTGTATTCCGGCGTCATGGTGTTGGCGTCCCCGACGGTCGGTGTGAGAAGATTCGCGGAATCGCCGCAATCCTTGGGATAGAGCCAGCCATAATTGAATGTGGTGCCGACCTGGTGAATGATCTGATCCCCGATTTTAAACGGACGGAACCGGGTCGTGACCATGGCCACGCAGTCCACGGACCCGCGAAGGGATTCGACTTTGACCATTTCCCCGTTTTTGATCCCCTTGATCTGCGCCAGTTCCTCGCTGATTTCAACATACGCCTGGGGCTGGGCCTCGGTCAGCCAGGACTGCCACCGGGTAATGGCGCCGGTGCACCAGTGTTCCGTACTCGTATAGGTCGTACAGACAAACGGGAATCTGGGATCGCACCCGGCGAACCGGTCGCATTCCCGGGAGAAGATCTTGATGGCCGGATTGGACATCTGGCCGGACATGGGGTTTTTGGACATCGGGCTTTCCAGCGGTTCATAGTGTTCGGGGAACGGCCCTTCGACCATGCCGGGTCCAAACAGGGATGCCATGCCTTCCGGTTTCATGATAAAGGGGTACCGGCCTTTTTCCTTGTCCGCCATGGGCGGCCAGGGGCCGTCCGGGACATCGCCCACCCATTTGCCGTCTGTCCAGGCCAGAAGCGGCCGCTTGGGATTGAAGGGTTTCCCGTTCATATCAACGGATGCCCGGTTGTAAATAATCCGGCGATTCACCGGCCAGCACCAGGACCATTGCGGGTAAAGCCCGAGTCCGGTGGGGTCATCCTTTTTTCGACGGGCCATCATGTTGGTCCCGTCCTGGCCAAAGCTTCCGGCGTAAATCCAGTTGCCGCTCGATGTCTTGCCGTCGGTCTGCAGAAAGGCAAAAGAGGGGACACATTCCCCTTTTTTGTAGGTTTTATCCGCAACCGTCACATCTTCCAGAAAATAGCCATTGATGGTTTTGGCGACCTTGACCGGATCGAACATGCCCTTGTCATCGCTGTAATCCCATTTAAGGTTCAGAACCGGGTCCGGGTAGGTGCCCCCTTCCTTCCGGTACAGCGATTTGACTTCGGACATCAGCCGGAATATCCAATCGCCCACGGACAGGGCATCCTGCGGGGGAGGGCATGCCTTGTATTTCCACTGGACCCACCGGCCGCTGTTGGACATGCTGCCTTCTTTTTCCATGGATGCGGCCGCCGGCAGCAAAAACACCTCGGTTTTGACGGTTTTGGGATCCAGTCCCGGTCCTTTCCAGAACGAAGCGGTTTCATTGTCGAAAATATTCATATGGACATGCCAGTCCAGGTTGGTCATGGCCTGGCGGACCTTGTTGCTGTTGGGAATGCTGCATGCCGGGTTCTGGCCGATAACGACAAAGCCCTTGACTTTTCCGTCATACATGCCGTCCACCATCGAAAGGAGCGTGGCATCCTGTCCGTCATCGATCTTGGGAAGCCACTGATATCCGAAATCATTGTCCTTGACAGCCTTGTCTCCAAACCAGGCCTTCAGCAGGCTGACCATGTACTTGGGGTAGTTCTGCTTCCAGTTGGCGGAGCGGGGGTCCGGAAATTTGGGCGTGGTTTTATCCATATAGGTTTGAAGCGTTGCCTGGGAAGCTGTCGGTGCGCTCAGATAACCGGGAAGGATGTTCGTCAAAATGGCGTGATCCGTCGAGCCCTGAACATTCGGCTCTCCGCGAAGGGCGTTGACGCCGCCGCCGCAAATGCCGATATTTCCCAAAAGAAGCTGAATGATGGACATGGTGCGGATGTTCTGGGAGCCGACGGTATGCTGGGTCCAGCCCAGGGCGTACATGATGGTTCCGGCCTTGTCCCGCACCCCGGTCGCGGCATACAGGTCATAGACCGTTTTCAGATCATTTTCCGGAGTTCCGGTGATGGATGAGACTTTTTCAAGGTTATAGCGGGAATAATGCTTTTTAAGAAGCTGGAGCACGCACTGCGGGTGCTGAAAAGAGGGGTCTTTTTCAGGAAGACCTGCGGCATCGGTTTTATAGGACCAGGAGGACTTGTCGTATTTCCGGGTGGTCGAATCATAGCCTGAAAAAATGCCGTCGTTGAAACCGAATTTATCATTGACGATAAAAGCGGCGTTGGTATAATTTTCCACATATTCATGGAAATATTTGTCGTTATCCAGGATGTACTTGATCATGCCGCCCAGAAAAGCGATGTCCGTGCCGGAGCGAAGCGCGGTGTAGACGTCCGCCTGAGACGAAGTCCGGGTGAATCTGGGGTCGACATTAATGAGTTTTGCGCCTTTTTCCTTGGCCCTTAAAACCCATTTGAAGGAGATGGGGTGGTTTTCCGCGGCATTGCTGCCCATGATCAGAATACAGTCACTGTGCTGAATGTCAATCCAGTGATTGGTCATTGCGCCGCGTCCGAACGACTCTCCCAGAGCCGCAACCGTGGGCGCGTGTCAGACCCTTGCCTGATGATCGAGCTGCACCAGGCCCAGTGCCCGCATCATGGTGGTGACCGACCAGCATTCTTCATTGTCGATCTTGGAGCTTCCCATGTGGGCGATGGTCTCCATTCGGTTGACGACCTGACCCTTGGCGTTTTGCGTGATGAAATCTTTATCCCGGAGGGTTTTTATTTTTTTGGCGATTTCTTTCACGGCCCAATCCATGGGTTTGGTCTCCCATTTATCACTGAAAGGAGCACGGTAAAGGACCTTGGTCAGACGATGTTCGTTGATTTCCGTGGTTTGAAACATCCCTGCACCCTTGGCGCACAACGACCCTTCGCTGATGGGATGGTCCGGGTCTCCCTCGATATTGAAGATTTTTCCGGTTTTGGGGTCAGAGCCGCAGATCAGGCCGCAGGTGACCGAACAGTAATAACAGAGCGATGTGGTCTGCTTGGCGGTCTTGATCCTGTCCATTTTCCGGACTTCCTCGACATAATCCAGGGTAGGCTTCATGTCGATTCCGAGGCAGCCGGACAGCGCAATGCCGGCTCCGATCTGGCAGGAAAGGGCCAAAAACTCTCGGCGGGTAACCTTCATGTCATCTTCCTCCTTTCGTAATCCGATAAAAGGTGATAAATTGAGTGACGCTAGTATCCGTTTATCTCATCAAATTCGGTAAGTCAATAATGGCATAACGAAAAACAGGATCCAGGAAACAATCATGTCAGATCAAACTCCCTTGCCCGGCCATTCTCCGGCTGTCGGCGAATATACTTTTGAAGAATTTTTGGATGCCGTGGAATCGTTTCACGGCTATAAAGCCCCGGGTGTTGTGATCGGCGGCATCATGGTGGATCTTGCCATGCAAAAACTGCCGTCGAGCACCTTGTTTGACGCGATCAGCGAAACCACATATTGCCTTCCGGACGCGATACAACTCTTGACCCCCTGCACGACCGGAAACGGCTGGCTCCGGGTCTTTAACCTCGGTCGCTATGCCGTAAGCCTCTATGACAAGTATCAGGGTCAAGGCTTTCGGGTGTTTGTGGATTCTCGAAAAATCAAGGCGTTTTCCGAAATTTATACCTGGTTTTTCAAGCTCAAACCCAAAAAAGAACAGGACGATAAGCTCTTGATGCACCAGATTCGGGAAGCGGGTTCGGCGATCTGCAGTATTGAGCCGGTGACGATTCAGCCGCAGTATCTTAAAAAACGGCACAAGGACCGCATTGCGTCCTGTCCGCTCTGTGGCGAAGCCTATCCCCTGGATCATGGACGGATCTGCCGCGCCTGTCAGGGCCAGTCGCCGTATCTGGTGGTGGCGGATGCGCCATCCATGCTCCGGCTTCATACCGCGCCGATCGAGGATTCCATCGGCCAAAAAATCCTCCATGACCTGACGGAAATCGTTCCGGGCGAAAGCAAGGGGCCGGTGTTTAAAAAAGGGCAGATCATCGGTGCCGGCGATCTTTGCCAGTTGCATCGGATGGGAAAACAGCATGTGTATGTTGACGACGGCAAAGGCCCGGGCGAGGGGTGGGTGCATGAAGATGAGGCGGCACTGGCTTTTGCGGAAGCCATGGCCGGAAAAGGCGTGACATATACGGAGCCGCCCCGTGAAGGCAAAATCAATTTCCTGGCTGCCGGTGACGGGCTGCTGGCGGTTAACGCGCAGCGGCTGGAAATCTTTAACCGGATATCAGGGGTGATGTGTGCCACCCGAAAAGGCTATTCCACGATCCGCGAAGGTCAGATATTTGCCGGGACCCGTGCGATTCCCCTCTTTCTTCCCAGGGTTGATTTTGAAAAAGCCATGCAGGTGCTTCAGGAAGGCCCGCTTTTTCAGATCCTGCCGCTTCGGAATGCAAGGGTCGGTATCCTGGTCACCGGCACGGAAGTGTTCCGGGGTCTGGTCCAGGATCGCTTTATTCCCATTATCCGCGCCAAAACCGAAAAATACGGATGCTGCGTGGTCCACTCAAAAATTGTTCCGGATGAAAAAGAAGCGATTCTTGAAGGCGTCAGGGAGATTCTGTCCGCGGGCGCCGATCTTTTGGTGACCACGGCCGGGCTTTCCGTGGATCCGGATGATGTCACCCGTCAGGGATTGATTGAAGCCGGTGCAAAAGACATGCTCTATGGTGCGCCCATTGTGCCGGGGGCTATGACGCTGCTGGCGCGTATCGGCGCCGTGCAGGTGATCGGCGTGCCGGCCTGCGCCCTGTATTTTAAAACCACAAGTTTTGATCTGTTGCTGCCGCGCCTTCTGGCGGGCGTTCCCATTACCCGGATCGATCTGGCCCGCATGGGGCACGGTGCGTTTTGCCTGGAGTGCAAAACCTGTTCATATCCGAAATGTCCATTCGGTAAATAGGAGAAAACCATGTCCACCCAAACATTCAGTATCTGTGGCATGTGTACGGTCCGCTGCCCGATCCAGGTTGAAACAGAGCACGGAGAAATCAAATTTATCGAAGGAAATCCGAATTTCCCGGCCATGAAAGGGGCGGTCTGCCCCAGGGGAGCTGCGGGAAAGGCCCTGATCATGGACAGGGAACGGCCCCAGTCCCCCATGATCCGTGCTGGCGAGCGGGGAGAGGGGAAATGGCGGCCGGTCGGTTGGGATGAAGCGTTTGATTTCGTGGCCGAAAAGCTTAAAAGCGTGACGGACCAATACGGCTCCAGGAGCATCGCGTTTTCAGACCGAGGCGGCCCGTTTCAGGACCTTCACAAGGCCTTTGTCAAAGGGCTGGGTTCGCCGAATTTTTGCAATCATGACGCATCCTGCGCCAGAAATGTCGATCATGCCTGTCTGTCATTTGCGGGGATCGGCAGAAAAGATCTGGTGTATGACCTGAAAAATGCCAGACATGTGGTGCTTCAGTTCCGAAACATTTTCGAGGCCGTG